>JAXDDO010000023.1:0-9606 GCA_034676805.1 Anaerolineae bacterium
CGCGCCACGTGGATCTGGCCGAAATGCGGCAGCGGCCCTTCACCCACGGCAGAGCCTATACGTCGGGGGAGATCTGGGACAGCTTCAGCTACTTCATCGAGCGCATGCTCCCCGTGTGCGAGGAGGCCAATGTCCGCCTGGCCTTGCATCCCAACGATCCGCCCGTCGACGAGCTGGGCGGCATCCCGTGTCTGATCCACGACTGGGCGTCGTACGACCGCGCCTTCGCCATCGCCGGCAGCCCCTACCTGGGGATGGAGTTCTGTGTTGGGTGCTGGCTTGAGGGAGGCCCGCGCTTCGGCAACGTGCTCGACGGTATCCGCCACTTCCACGCTGCGGGCAAGATCTTCATCGTGCACTTCCGCAACATCACGGCCCCGCTGCCCGTCTTCGACGAGGTCTTCCTCGACGATGGGTACATGGACATGTACCAGGTCATGAAGACGCTCTGTGAGGTGGGCTACGCGGGCACGATGACGCTCGATCACACGCCCCGCTTCGTCGGTGACTACGCCAAAGGGGGCGGCACCGCCTACGCCATCGGCTATATGCGCGCGCTCAAGGAGCGCGCCGAAGCCGAACTCGCCTGCTGCTGACAACGCGCGCCGCGCCCACGGATAGGCGCGCAGCCGGCGCGTCGCTCAGTCTCCACGGACAGTGCAGAGCGATGGTTCGCGGGGACCATAGGAAAGCCAACGGGACACTGATGGCACCCGCCGTCAGCGTCCCGTCGCGATCCAGCAGCTATTCGATTCCGAAAACAGCGGCTAGCGACCCCTGAACGGGTTCAGTACCCGCAGCCATTGCTCGAGCCACGCAGCCCGGTTACCCCGCGCCGTGAACGAGACGAGTGTGACCGACGTCGGCGAGCAGGTGGCAGAGGCCATGTTATTGGTCAAGACCTCATCTACGGACGTGGTAGTGAGCGACACCGTGTTCACATAGTCGCCGCCCACGTCCTCGACCATGATATCGACGACCCACCTGGCGGTCGGGTCGTCGGCCAGCTCTGGCAAGACAGCATTGAGATCGCAGCTGACGGCTTGTCCATCTGCGGTGCAGGTGCCCATGGGCGTTGCGACGCCGCCAACCGTCCGCATCGAGACAAAGCTGTCGTATGTGACGCCGTCCGGCAAGGTGTCCTCGAGATGCGCGCCCAGCGCTGTGCCGGGGCCGTTGTTGACGACCACAATCCTGTAGTAAAGGTCCCCGCCGGTGCTCTGGATGCATTCCTTGGACACCGCGGCGTCGGCAGGCGGCAGATCGATCTCGGCCCACAGACAGGCTGGGTTGGGTGATTGCTCCCGAGTCAGGAAGCGTGTGCTTACCTGGTTCTCATCGAACACGGTCTCGCAGTCGGCGTTCTGTAGGAAGCCGTAGACATTGACCGTGTAGTCAACGTTGTCACAGATGAAAGTCGGCATCTCTGGTTGCTCGATGAGCACCTGATCGGCGCACCCGTTCTCGTTGGGGCCTTCGAGATACGGGCACGGATCGGCATTGTTGATCGTTTCCTCCAGGTAGAATCGCGGGTTGATGGTGAAGGTGGTGTCCGTGTCGCCGTCGTCATCGCAGTCGATGGGCACCGTCAGCGCGAGATCGACCCACTCGAGGAGATCGGGCGCCGACTCGAGCGGGTTGTTATAGTGCGTAAAGGTGCCCAGGTAGAAGGGCTCATCGAGGCTCACGCCGACCACGCCGTTCACGCCGTCGAAGCCAAAGCCGCTCTGAGCGAGAAACCCGGTCCTGGTGTCGGGGCACACTGTATAGCCCGAAGGGAACCCATAGCGCACCTGATTCTCGTCAGCGAGGAACCCTCCCGAGCTCTGAATAGAGGGGTCCGACGTGCTCCAGGGGAACTCTGAGCCAGTCATACTTGCCCAGCCGTCGCACGAGGCACCGGACCCGTCCTCGATAGCGTCCCACACCCCGTCGACATTGCCCACCCCCAATGCCATCACGACGCCCACAGACAACAACGTTACGGCGATCACGCCCACCAGCCACAACACAACCTTGCGCGCTTTCATGAATCACTCCCCTTTCCTGACCGAACGCCGGCATACATCGTCAGTGGTCTAGCCACGCCCTCTTACCAGCAGGGATCCGGTCCGGCGACCGGCATCCCAGCGAGCGACCATCAATCAGGATGCCGCGGACTACCTGGCCAAAGCCGCCCGTAGGCGCACCGCAGCGGGCAGTCGCAGACGATTCGAGGAACAACGACTATCTCCTCCTACAATAGCACAAAAACATGGTCAGCACAAGCGGCCAGTCAAGCGTATTGGTTAAATCTTCCTAACCTGGATCGACGGGGCAAGCTGGTATAGCCCCCTGTCTCGACCACCTTGGCCGTAGGGAATATCGGGCTAGACTATGGGCTTAGCCGATGCGTTGCGGTACATCGGACTGTCGAAATGGCCGAGTCGCCGGCCTCGAGGCGGCCACAACCATAACGTGATGGGTGAGGATTGCGCACCATGCCCAAGACGCTTCTCCGCAAGGGCTGGACCTTCGAAGAGTTCTCGGTTGGCGATACCTTCGTCACCGCCGGACGGACCGTCACCGAGGCGGATATCGTCGCGTTCGCGGGCCTCTCGGGCGACTTCACGCAGCTCCACACCAACGTCGAGGCTGCCCGGGAGGGCATCCCCGGTGAGCGCATCGCTCACGGCTTGTTGGGCCTCTCGACCGCCAGCGGCCTCCTGGCCCAACTAGGCTTCACCGAGGGGACCATCCTCGCCTTCCGCGAGCTGACCTGGAAGTTCCGGCAGCCCATCTTCATCGGCGATACGATCCGCGCCACGGCGACGGTCACCGGCACGCGCCTGGTCCCCCGCCTGGGCGGAGGTCTCGTCAAGCTCGATGTCGCAGTCACCAATCAGGCCGGTGCGTCCGTCCAGCGCGGCACATGGACGCTGCTCATCGCGAGCCGCCCGGCACAGGATGCGTGATCTGTCAATGTCCTTGATCGACACGCGATTGTCGCTCACCGCGCGCTACCCCCTCTGTCTTCCTGCGCCACCTCCGCCAATGTCGCCAGGAAGAGGTCGGCGTGGTTCAGGTTGATCATATCGGGCTGCCAGGCGATGGCCTGGCGGAAGGCTGCGGCGTCGCGCTCCTTCTCGTAGATCATGACCTTGATCCCCCGCGCGCGACACGCCGCCACCAGCGACTCGTGCATACGGTTCAGCCCGACCTCCACGATCTTCGCGCCAAGGGCCTTGTGCGCCTCGATGAGCTCCTTCGGGGTCTTCACGTTGACCTTCAGCGCTATCGTCGGGTCGAGCCCGTGGAGGAGCGCCATCAGCGCATCGCTCCCCGACCAGATGAAGCACTCGCGCTGCATTCCGGTGGCATAGAGCAGATCCAGCAGCTGCTGTGGATGGGCGAACTTCACGTCCAGGAAGACCCGCGCGCGCCCCTTGATCCACGGCAGGAACTCGCGCAGCAGCGGGATGCGCTCCCCGGCGAAGGCCGGGCCGAACCAGCTCCCCGCGTCCAGCGCCGCCATCTCCTTCGCCTTCAGCCCCAGGACGTAGCCGCTGCCGTCGGTGGTCCGGTCCACGGTCTCGTCGTGCATCAGCACCATCTCGCCGTCGCGGCTGGTCCAGATATCGACCTCGACGGTGTCGGCGCCCCAGTCGATCGCCTGCTGCGCCGCGGCGTAGGTATTCTCGGGCGCCACGGCGTTCGCACCCTTATGGCAGACGACCTCGATGGCGTTCCTCCCGCGGCATGCTGGCATATCGTTCATCCGTGCCTCCTCGCGCGCCCGCCTCCGCCGTAGCGGGGTCGTCCCGACCGCGTTCCGCCGTGCCATAGCCATCGCCGCTGCGCCGCCTTGGGTGGTGGCGCCAACGCCCTGCGGGCCAGATCGATCGTCATAGCCGCTCCTTCAGAGATGGGGTTCAGGCTCGATTCGATCAATGAGCGCGAGGAGCTCACCGGCTGAGTGCACTGTGTAGTCGGGCGTTTCGTCGGCGTCCTCGGGCCGCGTGCGTCGCCGCTCGTTCGCGTGGTAGAAGATCGACACCAGGCCCAGGCGGTTGGCGCCCGCGATGTCGCGCTCCAGATGGTTGCCCACCATCGCCACGCGCCTGTAGTTTGCCGGCGCGATGCCCAGCGCGTCGAGCGCCGCGCGGAAGATGGCGGGGTGGGGCTTGCTCACGCCCACCACCTCCGAGATCGCCAGCGCGTCGAACAACCCCAGCACGCCGTGCTGGGCCAGCACGTTGGGCGGCGTCAGCGGGCGGCTGTCGGCCACCAGGGCCAGCAGATACCCGCGCGCCTTGAGCGTCCGCAGCATCTCGACGGTGCCCGGGAAGAGCTCGGCCGAGCGCGTGGTCGCGGTCTCGTCCTTGACCTCGGTCTCCTCGATCATCAGGGTATCGCCCAGGTCGAAGCACAGGGCGATGAAGGCACGGTTCGGTGCTGGCATAACCTCGCTCCTGCGCGATCGGCCCATGGAGGCGTTGCAACAGTGTGCAATCGCGCGCCAGGAAAACGCGATCCGGACATCTCGGACCGCGTGGATATGCTCCCATGATCACCCGTATGGGCGCTTCTTGTCAAGGGATCAGCGCGATCCCCTCTGGGACCGCGCGGGCCTGCGCGGGCCCCCGGGGATGCGCACGGTCCCGTCGCACGGGCGTGAACCGGCCGTGCCCGCCCATAGCGCCCGCATGCACGCGACCTGCCGCGCCGAGGCCTTCCCTGCGGCAGGTCGCTGAGCTTGCCTCACGCTGGGCTACGCTGTGCCCTGTAGCCACCTCGCGATCTCTGTCGCGTTCGGCAGCCGGCCCGAACACTTCACCTCACCGTTGACCACCAGGGCGGGCGTGCTGGCGATGGGATAGCTCATGATGTCATTGATGTCGGTCACCTTGACGAAGGTGGCCTCAACACCGGCTTGTTCCGCCGCCTCGCGCGCGACCTGCTCCAATCGCTTGCACTTCGGGCATCCCGTGCCCAGGATCTTGATCTCCAACATCGGTTCTTGCTCCTTCTCTGAAAGAATGATCTTGTGGCCGAGCCGTGCCCGACCGCGTTACGCTACCAACTCGATCGCCTCCGGCGTCACCGGGGACAGTCCCTTGGCGAATCCGACATCCTTCACCCGCAGGTGTCTGAAACTCGTGACCCCCGTTTTGCTCCAGCGTGTGGCGAGCACATCCGGTCGGGCGCCTGCCGGCTACCTCACGAACCAGCCGAAGATCAACCCCGACAGGGTGCTGAACACGGTCACCAGCGCTACGTAGACCGCCGTCTTCTTCTTGCCAATGACTGTGTTGGTGATCAGGATTGACTGCAAGCTCAGCTCCGGGTCTGCCAGTAGATAGGCCAGCAGCGGCCCGCGCTGCATCCCCAGCGATAGGAAGGTCTGCGCGATCGGGACCTCCACCAACGTCGGGAAGTACATAAAGACCCCAAAGAGCACGCCTGCCAGGTTGGCCCACACCGTGTTGTTGCCGGCAACCGCCTGGATCCACGCGGCGGGAATGAGCGCACGCGCCATCCCGGCGACGAAGACGCCCGTGATGAGCAGGGGCATGATCTGCTTGACGAAGCGCCACATCTCCCACAGCCATTCCTGGATCTCGTAGGCCTCGAACTGTGTGATGGCGGCCCACCACACCGCGCCGATCAGGAGCACCTCGGCGATGAACTTGCCCGTGATGCCGATGTCAAGGCCGTTGGCACCCACCGTGACCTTGAGGGACGCCACGATCAGCGTCAGCGTAATCAGCCCCAGCGCCCAGTAGGTCCAGGTGTTGTAGCCCTCGTCGACCTGATTCAACCCTTTCCAAGCGGCAACGCCGATCGTGGCCAGCAGCCCGATGAGGAAAACGCCCTGGACGCTGACGCCCTCGATGCCCATCGCGTCGTTCGGCGGCACCACCGTGTCGAGCCAGGTCTGGAACCGCGCGGCCCAGTGCACCGGCACTGCGGGATTCCCCGAAGTTGCCAGCGCCGCCGAGGACCTGCCGAGCGTCAACGTCGCATACGAGTCGGTCAGCAGACCCACCTGCAACGTCCCGGCGATGAGGATCCCCAGCAGCAACGCGAAGAAGACCCAGGTCCGCGCGGGCACACTGGCTTGCTGGGCGAATGCATCCACCGCGCTGGTCGCCGCGTCGTGCGCCACATCGTCCTTGCGGAAGAACCAGGCCATCAGCAGCCCGATGCCGATCCCGAAGACGATGGACAGGATCACGCGCGCCAACGCGATGTCCATTCCAATTGCCACGCCCGTCAAAGAGATCGCCAGGATGTTCACCGCCGGCCCCACGAAGAGGAACGTGATCGCCGGGCCCAGCCCGGCGCCTTTCTTGTAGATGCTGGCGAAGAGCGGCATGATCGTGCACGAGCAGACCGCCAGCACGAACCCGCCGATCGCCGCCGCGGGGTAGGAGATCCACTTGGGCGTCCTCCGCCCCAGATAGCGCGTGATCGCCTCTTTGGGCACCAGTGCGCTGAGCGCGCCGGCGATGAGGAATGCCGGGAGGAGGCAGAGCAGCACGTGCGCGGCCAGATATGCCGCCAGGCTGCCCAGCCCTGTCTGAATCAGTGTGCCGATGGCCTGCAGGATGCTCACAAACGCCCCCCTGGGTCAGGGATATTCAAACCTATGAATGTAACTTGGCCAAAAAAAAACGGCTTGGGCTGCACGTTCTCGCGCCCACTCCGGAAAAAACACGGAAATCGGTCATCTACCTGCCTAGTCGCCGTCCTCGATACGGACGGCTTCGAGTCGCGACGTATTGTCTGCGACTGCGTTCTGCGCGGCAGGCGCGCGCCAGAAACCACGCTTCCCCAGCGCCTTGCCCAGATAGACCAGCCCCAGCATGATCGGGACCTCCCAGAAGAGTCCCATCGTGGTGCCCAGCGCCGCATAGGAACCGACGCCGTAGAGCGCCACTGCGGTGGCGATCGCAATCTCAAAGTGGCTCGATGAGCCAATCAGCACGGTCGTGATCGCCTCACGATACCGTAGTTTGAACACGCGGGTGACCACGAGGTTATACCCGACCACGATGACGAAGCCCAGCAGCAGCGGGGCCGACATCAGCAGCAGTGCGTCGAAGTTGCCCAGCAACACGTCACCGTTTAGCGAGAAGAGCACGACCAGGGTCATCAGCAGCGCCCCGATCGCCACTTTCTCTACCACGGGCCGGTAGGTGTGCTCGAACCAGGCCACCCCTTTGGCCTGCGTCAGAACACGTTTCGTAACGATGCCCAGGACCAGCGGCAGTCCAATGAAGAACAGCGCCGAGATCGCCAGCAAGCCGCGATCGATAGGGATGCCCTGGATGCCGGTCAGAAACGACACCAATGGTACGTACAGAACCATGATCGTGAGTGTGTTCAGGCTGGTGTTGATCACGTTCTGCTCTTGGTTCCCGTCGGCAAGCTTGCCCCACACCAACACCATGGCCGTGCACGGGCTCGAGCCGAGCAGAATCGCGGCGACCATCAGTTGCTGATTGCTCTTGAGGAAGATGTTTGCCAGGATGACTGTGACCAGCGGCGCCACCACCCAGTTGGAAAACAGGCTCAACAAGATGGGTTTGGGGTTGTCCTTGAGCCGCTTGAGTTCCGACACCTGCAGGTTGAGCAGGGCGGGGTACATCATCAAGAACAGGCAGATGCCGATTGGGATTGAGATCCCGCGGATCTGCCACGTATCGATCATCTCACCCAGGCCCGGAACTGCCTGCGAAAGCAGGATGCCCGCGCTCATGCACAACGCAATCCACACGACCAGGTATTTCTCGAATCTACTCACAGATCAGCTCTCCTTGCGGAAGGAAGATGAATTCAGGCGTATGATGCGTGCATCGTCCCCTGCTACTGCTGTGTCCACGGGGGCCGCTGCCATCGTTCCCCTATAGATGGCCGCGCATATTCATAACTATGAATATAATACACGTCATACCCAGCTTGTCAAGAGCCAGTTCCGCTGGCAGGAGTTAGCGGTTCACGGGGGATCTGGGTGTCCGATGCGAGACAGTCGTGTCAGCTCGTGCCTTAGCTAGCTGATCGCGCGCTGCGCATAGCTCAAGGATGCGTTGTGCCAGTCTGGTCACAGCTGCGATACTCTCCGTGTCGTGTGCCACTTCACCTGCTTCAAAACCAATCCCGGAGACGCCGCGATTCGCGACGACCATCTCGTGCTTCAGGAAGAACGCATTGAGTGCGGTCATGGTGCCCTCGGCCCCGTACCTGCGCCCCACCACAACGGCCCCTCCGATTTTGTCCTTTAGTGCGCCTCTGAGGGACCACGTGCGGTCGATGAAAATCTTCATTTGAGCGGTGACGTTGTTGAAATAGACGGGAGACCCCAACACAACGGCATCGGCGGCAAGCAGCTTCGGAATCAGTAGCGATGTCATGTCATCGTCTAAGACGCAGCCATCCCGTTTCAGGCATGCCCAGCAACTGCAGCACGGTTTGACGTCATAGTCGGTCAGCTTGACAAACTCGCCCCCGATCTGCTCCAGGAGCAGGTGCAGCAGGTAGTCGGTATTGCTATGCTTCCGTGGGCTACCGGAGATGTGGAGTATGGACACGGTGCTGTTCCTTATCTTTGGCTAGAGCCGAGAGCCAAGAGTGGTGCATATGGCTATCCTACCATAGGGTTTGGCTCACTCTGCGTGGCCGGCGCGGCACGCACGGCGGGCGCCGCCAGCAGACTGACCACGACGAACGTCACGGTCAGACAGACGATGAGAGCTCGATGGTGCATTCGGTGACTCCTTGCTGCGCGTAGGCGACCTCGGACAGGACCCCCCTCAAGGCCGGGGGTCGCATCCGGGGAGCGCACTCATCCAGCTGGCCATTCTAGCGTGTGCCCTGGCTGTAGCAAGCGGATACGACCGCCGGAATGCCCCCATCCGCCTAACGACGGAGCGCGGCGTACATCGTTTGCCGGATGCTGCCGCGCTGCGAGGCGGCTATCATCAGGGTAAGCACGGGCTAGGAGAACGGGCCGGCTGGTGAGATCTGAACAGGAGGCAATCGAAGCGGCAGACATGCGCGATCTGGATAGCTTCAACCGGCAGGCAGTGGCGTATCAGGCTGAGGCCTATACCCTTGCGTGGCACCTCTCGGGCGACGAGGACGCTGCCAGCGCTGCCCTGCAGGCAGCGTTGGTGAACGTCTATCGGGCACATCCGGATACAGGGACGTCCATTCGGACATCGCTGCTCCGCGAGATCATCCATCTTTCTCCCTGGCCCCTGGGCCATGGCGCTGACGGCCTTGCCGGGCGCGTACGCCGGCTTCCGCGACGCGCGCGTCAGGCGCTCTTGCTCGTCGATCTGCTTGGTCTCAGCTACGAAGAGGCCGCCGCGGTCATGGGCTGCTCCAGGTCCACGCTGGCCGTGCGGCTGGCCCGCGCGCGCAAGCGCCTGGCCTCTGTCGCGCTGGCGCCCCTCGGTCGCAGTCGCCCCTACGCAGAATCCTGACGGGTCTCCCCGTTGGGATGGAACCCAGGCGTGCCCTCTGACGTCATTGACATAGACGTACTTTGCGCCCCTGCGGATTTCCGGTACCCTGGGGCTTAGGGCGTCAGGACAAGGGGGTGAGCGATGCGAGTGTATG
>JAXDDO010000024.1:0-143560 GCA_034676805.1 Anaerolineae bacterium
AGATAAGTGTCGAAGTAGACGTTCCCGCGGTACACCCAGTTGCGGAACCGCCATGCCTTGCCCGTCGCCATCGCCCGCGTGTAGCTGTTGTACGTCGATGCGTCGTGCTCCGCGTACGCCTCCACCGTGAACCCCGCCGTGTCGTTCAGCGTGATGCGGATCACGTACCACGTCCCCGGTTCGAACCCCGTGATCAGGTCCTGCGGATACATCCAGCCCGAACCATCGTTGTACTGCACGTACAGCTTCCCCTCGTTGGCGATGACGCCGAAGCGCCGGTTCACGCCCCCGTCGTTGCTCTCGATCGCGACGATGCTGTAGTTGTCCGACCGATCCCCCTTGTACCGCACCTGCACGCCTTCCCCGCTGCTCAGGCTGTAACTCGTGCGGTAGAAGAACGCGTCAAAGGAAGTCCCCGTCCCCGTGTTCTTCAGCACGTTGTTGTCCCACCCCGCATACGGCACCGTCTGGTAGCTGTTATACCCCCACGCGCCGGTGTTCTTGCTGTCGAAGCTATCCGTGAAGCTGACAGCCTGCTGCTCGTCCATCCGCAGCACGTTCCCCGCCCGGTCGTAGCCGTACGTGAAGCTCAGCTTGTCCGCCACCTGCAGCCCCATCAGCCGCTGGTGGGCCGAGTTGTAGGTGTAGCTCGTCGGCACGCCGTTGCCCGCCGTCACCTTCGCCAACTGCCCCACCGCGGTGTAGGCGGCGCTGCTGACATAGGCGTACGTCCCGCTGAGCGAGATCGGCTGCGCGGCCGCATTGTACCCGCCGGTCACCACCTCGCCGTCGGGGTAGGTCGTCGTGACCACTTGGTCCATCGCGTTGTACGTGTAGTAGGTATGGAACGTCTGGCCCGCGATCACTTGCTGCGCGTGCGTCACCCGCCCGCGGGCGTCGTAGGTCCACAGGCTCGACCCGCTGGCGTCGCTCATGCGCGTGCGTTGGCCCAGGCTCTCGCCGTAGGTTGCGCCCACCTGGTCGTAGGTGTAGGTGACCGCACTCTGGGTGCAGCCGCTCCCGCTGTACGTCTTCCCCGTCAGCCGGTTGAGCGGATCGTAGGTGAAGCTGATGCTGCAGTTACGGGCGTCCGTCTGCTGGGTCAGGTTCCCGGCGGGATCGTAGGCATAGCTCCACGCCCCCATATCCGGGTCGATCATGCTCGTCTTGCGTCCCAGGCCGTCGTACCCCATCGTGGTCGAGTGGCCCGCCGCGTCGGTCACCCCCGTGAGCTGGTCCCGCACGTTGTAGCTGTAGAGGGTTCCATTGAAGGTCAGTTCGCTGTAATCGTCCAGATACTCCACACCGGTGCATACCTGGCTCATGAACGCCCAGTTCCTCGCCGCGTACTCGGTGCGGATCTCCTCCAGCACACCGCGCACCGCCGGGTTGTCCCGCTCCCATACAGCCGCGATGGCGCTGCCATCGTTATCGATCTTCAGCAGGAGGCGGTACCACACGCCCGTCGTGAGCGACATCAAGCTGGTCCTGCTGTTCGTGGTGCCGAAGTAGCGATCTACGGAGATGGTGCCGCCGCCGATGTAGAGCCCGAACCGGCGATAGGTCGATTGCCCCCAGGTGCCGCCGTGAAGGAAGAGTGCCCCTTCCACCGTGCCAGGGTCGTACTTGAAGCTCAGCAAGACGCCCTGGTCATCCCCCGCACGCACGACCAAGCTGCGGTTCACCTGGCTTGTCCACGACCCCGTCCCCGTGATCTGCAGGTTGCCGCCAGTCTCAGCCACCGTCCCGGCCGAGGCCCACCCGGTACCCAAGGCGCCGTCGCCAAAGGTATCGCGATAATCCACCAAGGCCTCATCCACGCCGACCACCCGCCCCAGCGCGTCGGTATGCGAGAGCCGCACGTGCCGATTGCCGTCCTCCGCGATCTGTGTCGCCGTGCCGTAGACCGCGCTGCTGCTCGTCCCGTCCGGCTGCACCGTCCGCACCGTCTGCCCCAGCCCGTCGAATTGCGTCACGGTCTGTGGAAGATAGCTCGCCGCCGGAACGTAGCCGTACGTCCCGTACCCGCCATTCTCGCCGTGGGTGCCGTAATAGGGGGTCCAGGCGGTGGTCGCCTGCCCCAGCGCATTGTAGCTGGTCGTCGTGCGGATCTCCTGGCCGCTGTCGGCCTTCTGGTGCACCTGCAGCGTCCGCCCCAGCCCATCGTAGTAGCTCTCCTGCCACGTGGCGCTTCGCCCCTGGTACGTGATGATCCGCTGCTGGCCCGGTGTGCCCTCCCCGGTGTACACGATGCGCTGCGAAACCTGCGTGTCCCCCAGCCCCGCGTCGTCCGGCGCCTTGACTTTCACCAGCCGCCCTAAGGCGTCATACACCTGCACCGTGGCCGTGTCCGTCCCGTTGCTGTCGTACGTCCGCTGCACCTGCCCCGGCAGCCCGTAGCTCCCCGCGATCGTCACCGGGTTCACGCCGTAGTAGTTGGTATACGTGCACAGTGAGCCCGTATCCCCGTCGATCACGGGGCTGCAGCTCTGGATAGGATAGAGGTGGTAGGTCGTGTCATAGCTGGTGTCCGTCGTATAGGCCGTGCTCCCCCCACCTGTGATAGCCCCCGCCAACCAGTTGCCATTGCTACAGCGCGCCACACCGTAGCCCGCAAAGGTCGTCACACTGGTCTGATTCCCGTAGTCATCCCACCCGTAGAGCGTGTCGACGGTCGCTTCTGTCGCCGGACATGTGCCCTGTATGGTGCGGTTGTGTACCTGCGTCGCCGTCAGTTTGCCGATGGCAATCTGCTGGTTGTCATTGTCATTCTGCCCGTCGTAGAACATGAAGGTCGCCGACCCCAGTGACTGCCCATCTCCGCTATACGTCGCCTCTAGTCGCGGGACGATCACCCACTGCGCGGGGTTGACCACGTAGGCCGTCACCGCGATGCGTTGCCGGACGTTGCCCTCATCATAGATCTCGCTGCGCGTCAGCAGCCCATACTGCTCGCCCCCTTGCTCGCCGGCGCTGTACTGGTCGACCTGCCGCGTGCTGCGCCCGCTGTCGCCCACGTAGCCGTAGACCGTGGTCGTCGCCTCGCTGGCGTACGTGAAGCGCGCCACCGGCGCTGCCACCGGAAAGTCACTCACGCTCCAGGTGGTGTCCTGCTGCACGTGCAGTTCGCTCTCCCCGCGATAGCTGCGCCTCCGCAACTCCCGCCCCTGCCGCCACCACAGACTGTAACCCGCGTCGGCGTGATAGTCGTGCACCGTCTTGCCCAACAGCGTCCCGTCGTAGTCCAGGCTGCGCACCGTCACCTGCTGATGCCCCGCCAGCGGCCCCACCAGCTCCGCCGTGGTCCAGCTTGGGCAGAGCGTCGCCCCCGCCGCGCTTCCCGTCTGATCGTAGCAGCGTGTCCCGTAGGCATAGTTCAGTATCGCCGGGGTCGGGTGGATCCCATCGTACACGCGCTGCTGCGTCACACGGTAGTTCTGGTACAGCCGGTCGGAGTCTTTCCGCCCATCGCTCGCGTAGCTGAACTCCGTGCGCCCCCCGTACCCGTTGGCCACCACGGCCAGCCGCGGGTAGTGGAACTGCACCCGGCGGTACCAGCACTGCGGGTCGCTGTACGGGTCGCATGTCAGATCCGCGTCCTTGTTGGGCAGCGCCACGTAGCTGAACGTCGTCGCCGGCAGCGACTGGCTCCCGTCGCCGCTGTATTGGCGGATCGCCGTCAGCTCGCGGGTCTCCCCTTCCCACGGGTAGCTCGCCAGCGGTGGGTAGACGCTGTAACCCAGATCGTAGTAGCTGACCCGCTGTCCCAGATGCCACACCTCGATCCGATTCAGTTGCCCTTCGGGTCCGAAGAAGGGCACGTCGCCCGGTTGGGGACGGCTCGGCGCGGCCGTGACGAACACCACCCGCGTCGCCCACTGGTTCGCGCCATACTGGTCGTACCTGATCTCGTTGAGCAAGCTGGCCGTGTCGCGGCGATTGCCATACCCACCGCTGTACTCGGTGTAGAGCAGCTCCAGCTTGTTGCCGAAGACATCCTTGACCTGGTCCAGCCGCCAGCGGTAGACCGCGTAGTTGGCCTGCGTCCCGGTATAGGTCGGCCCGGCCACCTGGCTGGTGCCATACACCCGGTACAGCTTCTGCTCCGCGTCCGCCCGGTACCCCAGCCGGTACTCGCTCCCGTCGGGCGTTCGCACGATCCAGTACTCGCTGGTGTAGTTCTCCCCGCTGCCGTTGCCCGCCGCCTCGTTGCGGCGTTCGACGTACAACTGCGGCCCGTTGGTCGCGTAGTAGCGCCCCGACCCTAGCCCCGCGTCGCCCGGCACCAGACGGTAGGCGGTGCCGTTCATCAGGAGCACGAAGTTGTGCCCCACGCTGATCCACTCGCTGTTCTCCGGCCACGTGAGCCGGATGTCATCTCGCACGATCTCGAGCGTGTCGAGCGTCCACCCCAGACCCACTCGCGGACTGTCGACCAACGCCAGTATCCCGTCCACCCGCGCGTTGTTGTACGAGAGGCTCACCGCGGGGCTCAGCCGTCCCCGCGCCCGCGGTAGCTCGAGCGGATAGCTGTAGCTGGCTGCACCCCGGAACAGCGCTACGCTGGGCGCGTTGTACTGCAGCTGCCACCCCCCATACACGTGCGAATCGCCGCCCAGGGCATACGTCGAGAAGCTCTCGACTTGCGCCGTCAGGCTCTGAGCCTGGGCATCGTATGTCGCGTCCACCCGTTCCCAGATGTCCCTCTCGCCATCGATCTGATGCGCCAGGTAGGGGCGTAGCCACTGCGGAAACCCCGCCAGGTCCACCGTCACGCTCACCGGCCGGTCGAATGCCAGGTGGGCGGCCGCGTCGCCTGCCCCCTCGCTGAGGGCCAGGTCGAAGGTCAGCCACACCAGCTCCGGCCAAGTGACTCGCGGCGCTGCCGGGAACCCCACCTGCAGCGTCAACGACGTGTCTGTCTTCACCGCCTCCGCCGGGAAGTCGAGGCGTACCAGGCCGTCGGAGCTCTGGAGTCGCCCCCCGGCCGGCCCCAGCACGTTCTCCGTCGCCGAGGGCGGCGGGCGTAGCGCGAACAGCGGTTGCAGGTCCTCCGGCAGCACCACCGCTGCTCCTGGCGTGGCTCCCACCTCCGGCGGTATCGGCGTCGCTAGCGGAGAATAGGTAGCATCCGCGGTCGGCACCGGAGTGAGTACGGGGTTATCCGCATCGTGGTGCGCGAGGGCTGCCGCGGCGACCGCAGTCGGCGCACTGCGCGGCACGACGCCCGCTACGCCTTGCGGGCATAGCATGACGAACACAACAATGACCGAGAGGCTGCGTCTCCACAGACGGCGGGTAGTGGTAGTGACATGGTCTGGCTCCTGTTTGCTGACGGACAAGGATGCTGAGGCGACCGCGCACCACACTATGAGGGTCCAAAACTATAACGACAGTATACACTCGGAACCGCGACCTGTCAACTACTAGTGAGGTGGATGTATACCAGTGAAGCGCATAATGTGTTGCAAAACCTCTCATACCTGGCCGTCTCGGGCCGGCAGATCCGCGAGAGCCTCTGCCTTGGCGGCATCCACGATTCTGGGCGTGCCCCAATGCGATAGCCCTGTCCTCGGATAAGTTTCACTTTGGGGGGAAAAGGGAGAGAATGACCTTCAAAATCTAGCCCGGGCTAGAGGACAACGCCCCATGGAATGGGGAACGCCCCATGGAATGGGGAACGCCCCATGGAATGGGGCTCCGCCGGCCTTTTCCGGTCAGGAAACCCGATTGATCGGGTGTCGTGCACTTGCCCGGCGATTTCATCGCCGGGCGGGCCTCGCTGCGACGGGTGTTCGGCATCGCCAAGCCGTTTACCTGACCCGCACAGAAGGGCCGCGGCGCGCGGCGCCCCTGCCCTCGCGGAGCTTGCATCTTCCATATTCTGCGCTATCATGATCCATAGAGTGAACACATCAACTCCAAGGGCTCAGTAAGCTCGAAACGCGTCATGTCTCTCGGATTTGTGGTTGTCGATTGAGACGATGTTTGCCGTTCGCGGACTGTCGGTATGACTGCCGCTGGCAACGTGACGCGCTCCCAGGCTTCTGGGCCCTTTATCATTATGTCAAGGAGGAAGACGTTCGATGGGACGAATTCGAAGATTGGTGCTGGACACGTTGAAGCCCCACGATCCCAACATCATCGATTTGGCCGACCAGCTCAGTGATCTGGAGGGGATTTCAGCAGTCAATATCAGCATCTACGAGATGGACCGGAAAGTAGAAAACGCCAAGATCACGATCGAGGGCGAGTCGATCAGCTATCCCGTGGTCGCCGGCCTGATCGAGGAGTTGGGGGGCGCAATCCACTCCATCGACGAGGTCGCGGCAGGTAGGCACATCATCGACGACGCACAGACGCTTCAGGATTAACAGCACAAGGAGCTAGCCAGATATCTTAGCAATGGAGACTTCAGAGCCTGACCAACGTAGCCTTAACAGCAGCTTCACAACCCTGGTGCACCGCATCCAGGAGTATAGCGAGCTCGCCGACATAGGCGAAATCGCACGGCGATATTTCGCGATGAATGCCTTTGATGGGGTCCTCACCATCATCGGCGTATTGATGGGAAACCTGACGGCAGGTGTCAAGGACGTCAGGATCGTTGTAACCACCGGGCTGGCCACCTGCGTGGCTATGGGCGTCTCAGGCCTTTGGGGCGCCTACCTCACAGAGTCCGCAGAGCGGAAGCGCAACCTGGCCGAGCTCAGCCGCCAGACCCTAACCGACCTCAACGACACACGGATTGGGCGTGCATCGCGCACGGCGGCGATCACCGTCTCTCTGGTCGATGGTTTCTCACCGTTCTTGGCAGCTCTGGTCGTCCTCATCCCCTTCTTCGCCAGCGGTATCTTCCCGGCTGTCGAGTGGGCCTACTACAGCGCGCTGGGCTTTGGCCTGCTGACGCTGTTCGGGCTGGGGTTGTTCCTGGGCTACACGAGCCGGGAACACATCCTTGGCTATGGGCTCAAGACCGTGATTGCCGGCCTGGCGTCTATGGCGATCAGCCTGTTGTTGGGAGCGCACTGAGCGAGTCTTTTGACAACACCCTGAAGGATGCTATGATTCGCCGACAGTTATGGAAAAGCTGCGCGCACAGAAACCCATCTTCACCGTGCTGATCGCGATCATCATCGCCACGATCCCCTGCTACTGCCTGGGGTTCGTGGCGTTGGCCATACGCCCTACCCCCCCAACGACCACACCGTCCGCCACAGGGACGGCTACACTGACGCCCTCGCCAAGTCCAACTCTCTTCCAGGTGGGCCCGGGGACCAGCACCGCCAGGACACTTGGGCCGACGCCGACCCAGTTCATCCCGCCCACCCGCACAGCGACCCCCACTCCCACCGATACGGCGACGCCGACGATGACGCCGACGGAGACGGAGGCGCCTACGGCCACGTCCACTCCGACAGATACCCCGACCCCCACGGCGACCGCGACAGAGACGCCAACGCCAACGGTGACGGTGACGCCGACGGCTACACCCCTACCCGACACCGCAACCTTCACACCCACACCGGAGCTCACGGTAACTGAAGAGTCGCCCACGGCCACGCTGACCGCAACACCCGAGTTGACGGCGACCGTGACCATCACGCCGTAAAGGAGACGTGTGGACACCTTTAAGCTGCTGCAAGACCTGGCCGATGCCCCCGGCGCGGCGGGCCGCGAGGAAGGCATCCGCGAAACCTTGGAGCCCCTCTGGCGTCCTCTCGCCGATGAAGTCCGCGTCGACAGTATGGGAAACTTGATTGCGCTCCAGCGGGGTAGCGGCCCCGAACCCCGGCCCGCCATTATGGGCGCGGCCCATATGGACGAGATCGGCCTACTGGTAACCGGGCTCGAGGGAGCGTTCCTGCGAGTCGGAGACCTCGGCGGCATCGACCGGCGCGTGCTCCTGGGGTTACAGGTCCGCGTCCACGGACGGCGGGACCTACCGGGTGTCATCGGCAGCCGCCCGCCCCACGTGCTCCCCGCGGCCGAGCGCCAGAATGTGCTGCCGTGGCACGAGCTCTTCGTCGACGTGGGCCTGCCGGCCGACGAGGTCGCGGCCCTGATGCGGGTCGGCGACACGGTCACAATCGAACAGCCGCTCATCGCGCTGAAGAGCAACCGCGCCGCAGGCAAGGCACTGGACAACCGCGCTTCGGTCGCGGCCTTGACGCTGGCCCTCGAAGCGCTGCGGCGCCGGCACCATGCCTGGGATTTCTGCGCCGTGGCCACAGTCCAGGAAGAAGTGGGCATCAAGGGCGCGATCACCAGCGCCTACGGCGTGGCACCGGATCTGGCCGTGGCGCTCGACGTCACGTTCGCGAAGCAATACAACGACAGCGATTCCGGCACCTTCGAGCTCGATAAGGGGCCCACCATCGGCATTGGCCCCAACTTCCATCCGCAGATCGTCAAACGCCTGATCGAGGCCGCCGAAGGCGAGGAGATTCCTATGGCGCAAGAGCCCCTGCCGGGCTCCAGCGGCACCGACGCCTGGGGCATCCAGCTCGCCCGCGAGGGCATCCCCACCGGCCTCATCTCGATCCCGGTGCGGTATATGCACCAGCCGGTGGAGACGGTGGCGCTGCGCGATATCGAGCGGGCGGGCCGCATCCTCGCCGGGTTCGTCAGCGGCCTGGAAGAGGATTTCCGCGCGCGTTGGGAGGATGAGGTATGAGCACGCTGACAGACCATCTTGAGACTCTATCCAACGCGAGAGGCATCTCGGGTGCTGAGACGGGCGTGCGACGCGCGCTTCGCCCGCTTCTCGAGGGGCATGTCGACAAGCTGTGGGTGGACGGAGTCGGTAACCTGTTTGCCCACAAGGCAGGGACCGGCGCGTCACCCCTACGGGTCCTCATCACGGCCCATATGGATGAAGTGGGGCTGATGGTGGTGGGCCACACCGGAGAGGGTGCGCTGCGCGTCGATTCGGTTGGCTCCATCGCCGCGCGGGTCCTGCCGGGGCTGTCGGTGCTGGTGGGCGAGGACGCCCTGCCAGGCGTGATCGGGGTACAAGCCATCCACCGCGCCAACCGGGGCGATCTGGACAAGGCTCCGGGGATCGATAAGCTCGCCGTCGACATCGGCGCGACAGACAAAGACGAAGCCGAGCGTCTGGCCCCGTTGGGCACACCCGTCGTCTTCGCGACCCGCTTCCGCCAACTGGGCGCAAGCTGTATGGGCAAAGCCTTCGATGATCGTGCCGGATGCACCGCGCTCGTCGCGTTGCTGCGTGGCGAGCGTTTTCCCTTCGACCTTTTCGGGGTCTTTACGGTTCAAGAGGAAGTCGGGCTGCGCGGCGCCCAGGTAGCCGCCTACACCGTTGCGCCCGACGTGGGGCTTGCGCTCGAGGGCACGCTGGCCGACGATCTGCCCAAAGAGGAACCCGACGTCAGCCCGACAACGGAGCTGGGCAAAGGTCCGGCTATCACCGTGATGGATCGTTCGTACATCACCCCGCCGCGATTGCTCAGCCATTTCGTCCAGGTCGCAGAGGCGGAGGGCCTCGCCTACCAGTTCAAGCAGCCCGGAATCGGGGGCACCGACTCGGGCGGGATACACCGGGCGCGCGCCGGCGTCCCGGCGATCACCGTCGCCGTGCCCTGCCGCTACATTCACAGCCCGGTCTCGATGCTGCGTGAGAGCGATCTGGCG
Source organism: Anaerolineae bacterium (assembly GCA_034676805.1). Taxonomy (GTDB): domain Bacteria; phylum Chloroflexota; class Anaerolineae; order B4-G1; family SLSP01; genus PWVB01. The sequence goes on from JAXDDO010000024.1 coordinate 9,658, forward strand.
GGGCTGGTCAGCCTGGTCGACGTCGCCGCCCGCCGGCTGGCGTCCCCGATCCTGGATCGCAGCGCCTGATGGCAGGCTGAGAAGCCGCACAAGACCTGAGGAGGAGACACCCTTGGACTTCGAACTGCTGGACAAGCTCACGCAGACCTTCGGCCCATCGGGCTATGAAGATGGCATCCGCGTCCTCATCGAGGAGACCATTGTCGGGCTTGCCGACGAGGTTCGCGTCGATCCCCTGGGGAGCCTGGTAGCGCTCCGCCGCGGCGCAAGGGGCCATGAGAAGCTGCTCCTGGCAGCGCACATGGACGAAATTGGCCTTATGGTGACCCACGTCGAGGAGAAGGGATTCCTGCGCTTCACGTCGATTGGGGGCGTGCGGGCTATGAACTGCGTGGGGGGGCGGGCCAGCTTCGCCAATGGGGCCACAGGGTCGATCTATGTGGAGTATCGCGAAGACGCCAGTCGCGTGCCGGATCTGAACCACCTCTACATCGACGTCGGCGCGACCAGCCGCGATGATTGTCCCGTTCGTGTGGGCGACACCGGCACCTTTGTCGGTCCCCTGGTTCGACAGGGCACGCGCCTCATCAGCAAGGCTATGGACGACCGAATCGGCTGCTACCTCCTGATCGAGGTTCTGCGGCGGCTCGAGCAGCCAGCGTATGACGTCTATGCCGTCTTCACCACCCAAGAGGAGATCACGCTCTCGGGCGCGCGCACGTCGGCGTTTCGCATCGACCCCGACATCGCCATCTCGCTCGACGTGACCGCAACCGGAGACCTGCCCAAGTCGCTGCCGATGGCGGTGGGCCTGGGGCAAGGCCCCGCGGTCAAAGTGAAGGACGCCGGGATGATCGCCCATCCCCGCGTACGCGATATGCTGATCGATGCGGCGGAGCGTGCGGGCGTGCCCTATCAGCTGGAAATCCTCCGTGGCGGCAGCACCGATGCCGCAGCGATGCAGCTCGTCCGTGCGGGCGTGCCCAGCGGCTGCCTCAGCATCCCGTGCCGCTACGTACACTCGACGGCGGAGATGGTCGACATATCAGATGTCGAGCAGTCAATCGAGGTCCTGTTGCAGTTGCTCCAGTAGAGGAGGTTGGGTGGATAGCTTAGAACTAGCGAATCGAATCGTAGAGGTCATTGTCGACAGGCAGGGAGGAGATATCCTGATCCTGGACCTGAGGGAAGTGACGACGTTCACCGACTACTTCGTCATCTGTACGGCGAACAGCCGCCGCCAACTGGACGCGCTCCAGAACGCGATTCGTGAGGCGCTGAAACAGAGCGATGATTACCAACTCACGATGAACTCCGAAGGCGACCCGGACTCGGGCTGGATTCTCATGGATTACAACAGCGTCATCGTGCACCTGTTCGACGAAGACACGCGGCAGTTCTACAGGCTCGAGGACCTCTGGAAAAACGCGCGGATCGTAGCCCGGATCCAATAGCCAGTACACCTCCGACAGCGCGGCGCGCCAGACTGGCAGCGCTCCAGGAATGCAGACGGGCCCGGGGCTTAACAAAGCCCTGGGCCTTCTTTATTCGTAGTTTGTTGACACGCATGACAATCACTGTATAATCGCTATGATGAAGCGGAGGGTAACGCAAGCTGCGACACGGAGCTGGCTAACCCACCTCAAGTGGTTGACACCGGGTCTGGGGGTGAAGCGTTGGCTGCTTTTCCTTGCCCTCGGTGTAGGGTTGCTAAGTCTTGGAGGCGCGCTGGCGCTACGGGCCTTCTATCCCCTCCCTCAGTACTTTTACTATCTGACGTTGCAGTTCCTGCCGCGTGCCTTTCGAGCGGGGCTCTTCCTCGTCCTGGGGATCGGCATCATCAGCTATGGTGTGTGGGGGTTCAACCATACCATGCTGGCGCCTTTCGTAACCGGCACGCCGGCTACCTCTATTCCCGAGATGTTGTTCGACTTCCGCCGGCGGGGACGGGGACCCAAAGTGGTGGTGATTGGCGGTGGTCACGGACAGGCTGCCTGTCTTCGGGGGCTCAAGGCGTTCACCTCCAACCTCACTGCCATCGTCACCGTGGCCGATGACGGGGGTTCGTCGGGGCGCCTGCGCCGTGATATGGGCATCTTGCCCCCAGGCGACTTCCGAAACTGCATCGCGGCGCTGGCCAACGACGAATCGCTGGTGACCCGGCTCTTCCAGTACCGCTTTGCCGACGGGCGGGATCTAGGGGGTCACAGCTTCGGCAACCTTTTCATCGGCGCAATGGCCGGCATCACCGGGTCGTTCGAGTCCGCTCTGAGGGAATCGAGCCAGGTTCTGGCGGTCCAGGGACGGGTGCTGCCAAGCACGTTGGTGGCTGTCACGCTGTGTGCCGATGTCGAGAAGCCCGATGGCGCAGTGGTGCGGGTGCAGGGCGAATCGGGCATCCCCGAGGCACGGGGACGTGTCCTGCGCGTGATGCTCGAGCCGGGAACACCGCCCGCCTATCCGGGCGCGATCCAGGCCATTCTTGCCGCAGACTTGGTCGTCATCGGGCCGGGCAGCCTCTACACGAGCATTCTGCCCAACTTGCTGGTGGCGGAGATCGTCGAGGCCCTGCAGGCAACGGCGGCACTCAAGGTCTATGTGTGCAACGTGGCGACCCAGTATGGCGAGACCGAGGGCTATTCGGCGTTAGCCCATCTACAGGCGCTGGAGCAGCATTTGGGGGCAGACATCGTGGATGTGATGTTGGTCAACACGCACGTCCCGCGGAGTCAGCTCTCCGGTGAAGGCGTCGCGTGGGTGAGGGCGGACCTCGCTGAGGCGACGGCAGAGCGCACAATCTACGCGGACCTGGCGAGCGATTCTGAGCCCGGGCGCCACGACTGCGATCAACTGGCACACGCGCTGATGGCGTTGGTGAAGTAGACGATTGGAGATGCGCGATTGATGACGAGGGGGCTTCCTGGTCATCAATCCTGGGTCTCCAACTCAACGGCAAACCTATTCAAGCAAGTAAGGAGTGACTATGACTACCAAGGTCGGGATTAACGGGTTTGGACGCATTGGGCGACAAGTGTTGCGGGCCATCCTCGAGCGCCACTCAGACGAGCTCGAAGTGGTCGGTGTCAATGACCTCTTCGACACCAAGACCAATGCCCATCTATTCAAGTACGACTCCACCTATGGCCCGTTCGAAGGCGATGTGACCTACACGGCGGACACCATCACCGTCAACGGCAACGAGGTCAAGGCATTCGCCATCCGCAATCCGGAGGAGCTGCCCTGGGCCGACCTGGGCGTCGATATCTGCATCGAATCGACAGGTATCTTCCGCGATCGCGATGGGGCCAGCAAGCACATGAAGGCTGGAGCCAAGAAAGTCATCATCACTGCCCCAAGCAAGGGCGAGGACATCACCATCGTCATCGGCGTCAACGACGGCGACTACGATTCCGCCAAGCACCATATCATCTCCAACGCCTCCTGCACGACCAACTGTCTGGCGCCCGTCGCGAAGGTCCTGCAGGACTCGTTCGGAATCGAGTACGGCCTGATGACCACGATCCACTCCTTCACCAACGACCAGGTCACGCTGGACCAGGGTCACAAGGACCTGCGCCGAGCTCGCGCCGCCAGCCTCAACATCATCCCCACCACAACCGGTGCGGCCAAGGCTGTCGCGCTGGTGCTCCCGGCGCTCAAGGGTGTCGTGGACGGCTACGCGATGCGCGTCCCGACCCCCACAGTATCGGTCGTCGACCTGGTCGTAACGCTGAAGGCGGATGCGAGCGCCGAGTCGATCAACGCCGCGCTCAAGGCAGCCGCGGACGGTCCAATGGCGGGGATCCTGGGCGTGAGCGATGAGCCGTGCGTGTCGATGGACTTCAAGGGCGACAGCCGCTCCAGCATCGTGGACGCCGCCCTGACATCGGTTATGGGTTCGCGGTTCGCCAAGGTTGTCTCCTGGTACGACAACGAGTGGGGGTATTCCTGCCGGGTCGCGGACCTGGCGGCGATCGTCGCCGGCCAACTCTAGAGAAGAGGGCCGTGGTACTGTGCACAAGAAGGGATAAGGAGCAACTCCTTATCCCTTTTTTGTCAGTCCACGAGGGTTATCAACGGTTCACAAGGAGAGACTATGAGCAAGAAGACTGTTCGTGACATCAACCTGAAGGGAAAGCGCGTGCTGATGCGGGTGGACTTCAACGTCCCCGTGGAGAAAGGCGAGATCACGGACGATACGCGCATCCAGGCGGCACTGCCTACGATCCAGTACGTCCTCGAGCAGGGTGCATCGTTGGTGCTGATGTCGCACTTCGGTCGGCCCAAGGGTGGTCCGGATCCCAAGTATAGCCTCGCACCGGTTGCCAAACGCTTGGGCGAGCTGCTGGACAAGCCGGTCCAGATGGCGCCCGACGTAGTCGGCGACGAGGTCGAAGCGATGGCCAAGGCAATGAAGCCTGGCGACGTCATGCTTCTGGAGAACACGCGCTTCTATGAGGGCGAGACGAAGAACGCCGCCGACTTCGTGGCGAAACTGGCCGCCCTCGGCGAGATCTACGTCAACGATGCCTTTGGCAGCGCCCACCGCGCGCACGCCAGCACCGTTGGCGTGGCGGAGAAGATGCCCGCCGTGGCGGGGTTCCTGATCGAGAAGGAGATCCAGTACCTCGGACAGGCTACCGGTGACGCCGAACGTCCCTACGTTGTGATCCTAGGGGGCGCCAAAGTGTCGGACAAGATCGCCGTGATCGAGAACATGCTGAACAAGGCCGATCTGGTGCTCATCGGCGGCGGGATGGCTAACACGTTCCTCAAGGCCAAGGGTCTGGAGATGGGCGACTCGCTCGTCGAGGATGACGCGCTGGACACCGCCAAGGCCCTGATGGCCCAGGCCGGCAACAAGCTGGTGCTGCCCGTCGACGCTATGGTCGCCAGCGCCTTCGACAACGAAGCCGACCGCAAAGTCGTCTCCGTCGATGCGGTCGAGCCCGGCTGGCGGATCCTCGACATCGGCCCCAAGACCGTTGACCTGTTCAGGGGAAAGCTCGCCACAGCCAAGACCGTGGTCTGGAACGGTCCCATGGGCGTCTTTGAGATGCCGAACTTCGCTCAGGGCACCTTCGCGATCGCGAGGGCGTTGGCCGACCTTGACGCCGTAACGATCATCGGTGGCGGCGACTCCGCTGCGGCAGTGAACCAAGCAGGCGTGGCCGACATGGTCAGTCACGTCTCGACCGGTGGTGGCGCAAGCCTGGAGTTCCTGGAAGGCAAGGTTCTCCCCGGTGTTGCCGCGCTGAACGAAGCCTGAAGGTATCGTGCCGGGCTCGCCCGGCCTAGCCATATCGGACAAGGCCCGCAGACACGACGCGGGCAGCGTGCCGGGCACTGGAGGACCCCAGTGCCCGGTACACAAGAGGAGGTCACAATGCGCAGGCCCTTTATCGCGGGGAACTGGAAGATGTACAAGACGGTTGGCGAGGCCATCGATCTCGCTGCCGGGCTGAAGGAATCGCTGGCGGCGGTATCCACCATGGACCTGGCTGTCTGCCCGCCTTCGACCGCTGTCAGCGCGGTCGCCAACGTGCTCGCCAAGAGCAACATCGGCGTCGGCGTTCAGAACATGTACTGGGAGGAAAACGGCGCCTTCACCGGCGAGATCTCGCCGCTGATGGTCAAGGAGCTGGCTGCTTACGTCATTATCGGCCACTCCGAGCGCCGGCAGTTCTTCGGCGAGACCGATGATACGGTCAATCGCAAGCTGAAAGCGGGGCTGGCACACGGGCTAACCCCCATCGTGTGCATCGGCGAGAGCCTGGCGCAGAACGAGGCCGGTGAGACCGTTGCCTTTGTCGGCGCGCAGATTCGCGGCGCCTTCGCCGGGATCTCCGAGGAAGACGCCCGCAAGGTGGTCCTCGCCTATGAGCCCATCTGGGCCATCGGAACGGGCCGGACCGCGATGCCCGAGGACGCCGATCGGATCATCCGCGAGGCCATCCGCGATGTCCTGCGCGAGCTCTACAACAACGCGACCGCCGAGAGCATCCGCGTCCAGTATGGCGGCAGCGTCAAGCCGAACAACATGGCCAGCTTCATCGTGATGCCCGAAATCGACGGCGCCCTGGTTGGCGGCGCCAGCCTCGATGTGGCCTCGTTCACGGCCATCGTAACTAATGCAGTCGAGGCCCTGAGCCGGTAGCGCGAGTGCTTGCCCGACGCCGCGAAGAGGCAGATGCGACGTCGCCGCCCGCGCCACGCGCAGAGAGAGAGCCACGCCGTGGTGCAGTCAGTGAGGAGAGACCGATGATGGACAAGACCCGGGTGCGCACCTATATGGAACGGGCGGAAGCCGAGCTACTGGGGAATATCCTACCCTTCTGGATTGCCCATACCGTCGATCATCAACGCGGCGGGTTCTTCGGCGAGATCACCGACGACTTGGTGGTGGTAGATGATGCGCCCAAGGGCGCGCTCCTCACCTCGCGCATCCTGTGGACCTACGCTGCGGCCTATCGCCGTTACCACGATAGCGCCTACCGTATGATGGCCGACCGGGCCTTTGAGGATCTCATCACACGCTTTTGGGATCCGGAGTACGGCGGCCTCTACTGGATGGTCAGCGCCGACGGCTCTCCACTCAGCATGCGCAAACAGATCTATGGGCAGGCATTTGGGATCTACGCCCTGGCGGAGTACTACGCGGCGACCGGGAACACGGCTGCCCTGGAGCGGGCCCAGATGCTGTTCGATACAGTCGAGACCCACAGCTATGATCCCGTGAACTGCGGCTACCTGGAGGCCTTCACGCGTGACTGGCAGATAGCCGCCGATATGCGGCTGAGCGCTGCCGACATGGACGAGAAGAAGTCCATGAATACCCATCTCCACGTGATGGAAGCCTATACCAACTTGCTGCGGGTCTGGCCTGATGCCCGCCTGCGAGCGAGGCACTCCGAGTTGGTTCAGGTGATGATGTCGCACATCATCGACCCGAACACGTACCATACGATTCTCTTCTTCGACGAAGCCTGGAACGCCCAATCCGAGAACGTCTCGTTCGGCCACGATATCGAGACGAGTTGGCTGCTCGTGGAATCCACCGGCGTCCTGGGCGATCCGCACCTCGACGCACAAGGGCGCGCGCTGGCGGTCAAGATGGCGCAGGCCGTGTATTCAGAGGGACTGGACCCCGACGGCGCGATCGTCTATGAAGCCGGGCCCCACGGCCTGGTCGATGATACCAAGCAGTGGTGGCCCCAGGCCGAAGCCGCGGTCGGGTTTGTCAACGCCTATCAGCTGTCGGGCGAACCCCACTTCTTGGAGGCCGCCATGCGCAGTTGGGACTTCATCGAGGCGCATCTGATCGACCACGAGCACGGCGAATGGCGGCGCTTCGTCACCCGCGATCTTGAGCGGCCCAAAGGCGTAGGGCAAGCCGAAGCCAAGGTCAGCTTCTGGAAGTGCCCTTATCACAACGGGCGTGCCTGTATGGAACTCACGGAGCGCCTCGCTCACTTGCTGGCTGCGCCCGACCCGTAGCCCGGCCCTTCGCCCCGCTCGTTCGGCAGTGAGCATGCAGCAAAACCGGGCCTCCCCGTGATGGGAGGCCCGGCGGCTTTCTCGAATCGGCGTGGGCTCTAACCCGCGCTCAGTCTTCCTGGGCTGGGGGCTCGCTCGCTTGCCCTTTTTTCTCCTCGGCGTATCCCGCGGGGTGGATCGCGGCGTGATAGGCCTCCGGTTTTGCCAAATCCCTGGCACTCATAAAGCCTGGGCGTCTGTAGCGGGCCATCTCGAAGTCGTGGTCCATCTTGATGGCGTCGAACGGGCAGAACTCCGCGCAGTACCCGCAACTCATGCACAGACTAACGTCCAGGTAGTAGCTCAGCGGATAGCGCCGCGGTCGGCCCGTCTCCGGATCCCTGGCGCGCTCGATCCAGATGCACTGTACTGGACAGATCTGCGCGCAGATACCGCACGCGGTACAGCGCAGTTGCTCGGTCTGTGCGTCGATCACGAAGAAGGGCAGGTTCCGGTAGCGCTCGGGGAGCTCTCGCCGCTCGCTGGGATACTGGATTGTGAAGATGCCGGCGCGACCCGGTGTTGCGGCTGGCAGCCCGCGTCGCCGCTGCAGCCAGGCCTGGATATCGCCCACGTAGGTCATAATGAAGTGGTGCAGCGTCATCCCAAGCGTCTTCAGGATTCCCCACCCGTACATCAGCGATCCACCTCTCCCATCGTCAAGTCAATGCTGCCCAGGATCGCCACGATATCGGCGATCTTCACCCCCCGCGTGAGAAGGCTGAGCGGGGTCAGGTTGAGCAGCGAGGTGGACCGGATATGGTAACGGTATGGGTTCGCGCCGCCATCGGAGACCAAATAGAACCCCAGCTCGCCCTTGGGCGCCTCTATGTGTCCATAAGTCTCACCGGGTGGAATCCGCATGCTGGGTGAGAGACGATGAGACTGGATCGGGCCCTCAGGGATTTGGTCGAGCGCCTGCTCCAGAATACGGAGACTCTGCCAGACCTCATCGAAGCGCAACGCCACGCGCGCGAACACGTCCCCACCCTGACGGGTGATCACGTCAAACTGAAAGCGATCGTAGATGCCATACGGTTCGGCTTGGCGGATATCATAGGGCACACCACACGCGCGCAGCACCGGGCCTGATACGCCATACGCCACCGCTTCATCTGCCGTCATGACGCCTACGCCCACGCTGCGGGCCTGCACGATCTCATTGTCCATCAGGAAGATCTCCAGCTGCCGGACCTTCCGCGGCAGACGCTCGTGGACCAACGCCTTGGCCTGATCCAGCCAGCCCGTGGGAAGGTCCTGCGCCACGCCTCCGGGCCGCATATAGTTGAACATCATGCGTCCACCACTTGCGCCCTCGAACAGGTCCAGGACGAGTTCGCGTTCTTCCAGCGCATACAGCGCGCCGGTGAAGTACATCCCCAACTCGTTGCTGAAGAAACCTGCAGCCAGCAGATGGTTCACGATCCTCGAGAACTCGGCCATGATCACGCGGATGTACTCCGCGCGCTCAGGGATCTCCCAACCGAGGAGCTTCTCCATCGCCAGGCAATAGGCGAGGTTGTTGGTCATCCCGTTGATGTAGTCGAGCCGATCGGTATAGGGAATGTTCTGAAGCCAGGTGTTGCGCTCACCGATCTTCTCGTGGTTGCGATGGAGATACCCGAAGACAGGCTCGAGATGACGAACCGTCTCCCCATCCAGTCGTACAGCCATACGGAAGACGCCATGGGTGCTCGGGTGGTGCGGCCCCATGTTGAGGATCATCTCCTCAGTCTTGAGAGGCTTGTCCTGATCGCGATCCGCCGATAGCATCCGCTCATAGAGCAGACGGTCGGCAAGGCTGAAGTCCTCTTCATTGAGCGAGCTAGCATCCTGCGGCACCTCACCGCTCACTCGAATGTTGGCATGGTAGGGCGTGCGGTCCTCGGCGTAGAGCGGACTACCGCCATGGGGAAACCGGCTGCGGTAGGGTTTGTGCTCCTCCTCATAGTAGGCCTCTCGCCAATCCTTGCGGAGAGGGAAACCGTCGAATCCCTCCCACATCAACAAGCGGCGCAGATCGGGGTGGCCTTCGAACTGCACCCCGAACATATCCCAAACCTCGCGCTCCTGGAAGTTGGCGGCGGGAAACTCCGGCGTGATCGATGGCAAGATGGAGCCCTCGCGCGTGGTGTGCACGTGCAGAGTCACATACCCGCCCCCGGAAAGTTTGAAGAGGTGGTAGACAACGTCGATGTGAGGTGGGAACTGCTCCAGCGGCTCGGGGTAGTCAACTGCGGTGAGGTTCGCTAAGTAGCGGTACCCGAGTTCGTCGCGCAGGAATCGGAGAACCGGCAGAAGATGCCGCGCGTGGACCAGCACGCCCTCATAGCGCGGGCGGTTCATCAGGCGCGAGCGCGACACCGCGCGGACCATACGGTGCTCGCGGGCCTCAGGATAGCTGTCGACGTCGCCGAGCTCTGGGGGCTCAGCTGGGCGTAGCATGCCGGGGAAGCGCTCCTGTAGGCGCTCCCACACCTCCGTCGGGAAATCGATCGGGATACCTAGCGTGCCGACCATAGAACGTCAGTCTTCCTCGTGCTTTGGACCGGCCAGCCCCTCTAGGTCTCGCCAGTTCCAGTTCATCAGGTCGGGGCCAAGGAACGGCTCGGGCACACCTTCGTCCTCACCGGCCTGGAAGGCGCGGATGTCGCCGATCGACTCGTGATCGAAGCGGGCGTGAAGGGTGAGAATGCCGTGCAACAGAGCTTCAGGCCGTGGCGGACATCCGGGAATGTAGACATCCACGGGTATCAAGCGATCGACACCCGAGACCACGTTATACCCTTCCTTGAAGGGCCCCCCCGAGATGGCGCAGGCTCCCATAGCGATCACATACTTCGGCTCGGCCATCTGGTTGTAGAGGCGTACCAGCAGAGGCGCCATCTTCTTGGTCACGGTACCGTTCACGATCAGAAGATCGGCCTGGCGCGGACTGGCACGCATGATCTCCATCCCAAAGCGTGCCGTGTCGTAGCGGGACGCGGCCGTAGCGACCATCTCAAACGCACAGCACGCCAGTCCAAACAGCATAGGCCACAGCGAACGCTTTCTGGCCCACGCATAGATCTGGTCCAATGTGGTCAGTTTGACCGAAGACCGGAGTTCCGGGGGGATCGCAGGGAGAGGTGGAACGCCGCCCTCCGCACCATCGTCTCTCACGAGACTGCCTCCTCACAAATGTGCACGCATGAAGTCGAGGGGCGAGAAGCTCGATCTCGCCCCTCCGATGGGGAAGGCGGGACTTGAACCCGCACGCCTCGCGGCACATGATCCTAAGTCATGCTCGTCTGCCTGTTCCGACACTTCCCCGCCGGAAGCGATTATACTCCCGATCGACGATTCAGCAAGAGTTTGGGAATCAGGGCCGCGGCATCTGGCGCAGTGCCTCGTAGGCCGGGCGCACGCCGCTGCCACCCCATTCCCGGTAATCTCCCTCCTGCCCCCACCAGAACGGCTCGACGATGGCCCACCAGAACTCCTCGTCGTCGGGTGTCCACTTCGAGTCCGGGAAGTTCCAAACGAACATCGGCCCAATCCAGGGGGACCAATGCTCGCGCGCGTAGTCGTATGCCCGCACCAGGTAGGCTGCCTGCTCTTCAGGGGACACGGCAAACCACGCATAGTCAGGATGGTCCGGGCTCACATTGGTGTGCCAGCCGAACTCCAGGATGGCCACCTGTTTATCGCCGTCACCGTAGCGCTCCATAATGGCACGCATGACTTCCACGTGCCGGAAGCAGAAGAACGCATGCCCGCCATAGCTATTCTCTGGCAAGGCAACGACCTCCGGTGCAATCTCCGGCGGCGCCTTGTAGCCTGGCGCGTTGAGGCCCAGCAAATCGAAGTACGGCGCCGCGCCGGCTTCATACATCTCCGTCAGGAAGTCGGTGTCGGGCATGGCCTCTGGGGGTCCCGAACCGGTGGGGGCCAGCCCAGCAGAAATGACCAGCGCCTCAGGGTCCGCGGTTTTGATCGCCACGTAGCAGGTCTTCAGCAATTCCACATAGGCCGCGGGCTCAGGCGTGCCGCCCCCCCATTCGCGGGCGAGGTTCGGCTCGTTCCACACCTGATAGGCCCTTACTCGGCCCTGATAGCGCGACGCCAACGTCGCACAGAAGCCGCCAAAGGCTTCCAGTGAGACAGGCATTGCGGGGTCAGTCTGCGTGTCGGCATCGGGGACGGCCCAGGCAGGGGGGTAATCCACGCGCAGCAGCAGGAACACCCCGGCCTGCTCCGCCTCATCAACGATGCGATCGACTGCGGCCCATTCGTAGCGGCCCGGGCCGGCGCCCTCGACATCCTGCCACGCCAGTCGCTGCTTCACCCAGGTGAAGCCGGCTTCCTCGATCAGGCGCCAATCGCGCCGCACGGCTGCCCAGGGATCCCACCACATATGGACGTTGACGCCATACTCGGGCGAGTTCAGACACGCCGGGCGAGGCCACGAGGTCGCCGTTGGGGCGGGTGTCGACTGCGGGCGCGCAGCGCGGCCCGCTATGCCGTAGGCAGCAGCGACAAGGAGCAGCAGCGCTGCCGCCACCAGCACAAGGACCAGAGAAGGCACGCGGCTCGGGCGCCCTGGGGCGCTGCCAGCCATACGTTTCGTCATACGCAGAGACGATCGCCGCCGCGAGACAGGCACGTCACCAGGGCGGCTAAGGGATCTTGGGCATCGCCCCGATGGCGTCCCACGCGGGTCGGGGTGCTCCGACAAGGTCCAGGATGCTGTACGGCGCGTTCGGGTCGGTCGCCCCTATCCCGCCCTTGTACGAGTAGTCCAGGTTCCAGAGGAAGGCCAGGTGCACGAATCCCCACTCCCGCATCAGTTGAAAGGCCTGGACATCCCACTCGGCCTGTTCGGCAAGGGTATTGTCGTCGGCGAACTCGAATCCTGGCGGGGTAGCGTCGAACCCCTCGCTCGATGCCCAACCGAACTCGGTGACACAGAGCGGGGTGTTGCGCTCAGCCTTCTGGATCATGTCGTGGTAGCCCCACAGCGTGCTCTTGAATGACCACGAGTGGTGCGGCGAATCGAACGGGCCCCGGAACTTCGCCGTAGGATCATCATAGCCCTCGTCCCAGTCCACATCCGGTGGCATATTGATCCCGTTATGATGCGCGCCCACGCAGTCAGCATAGTTGAGAAACCCTGCGTCAATCATCTGCTGGAAGTACAGGAAATCGTCGATCGCGGTGTAGCGGTCAGGTCGATCCGGGTCTGTAGCGACCACGCCAGTGGGAGACAACGCGCCACTGATGACAATGATGTTGGGATCGCGCGCTTTGATCGCCTGATAACTGAGGCGCAGCATCTCCACATAAGCCTCGGCCTTAACGCCCTCCTCGGTATCCCACTCACGGTCGAGATTCTGCTCGTTCCAGACTTCAATCGCGTGGATCCGACCCTTGTAGCGGTCGACCAACTCGCCCAAGAAGGCGACATAGATCGTCAGGTCATCGGGGGGCGCGGCCTGGGGATTGGTGTCGGTATAGGTCCGTGACCACTGCGGTGCGCCAACGACACTCAGCATCACCTTCAAGCCCCGCTCAGAGGCAAAGTGAACCATCCCATCATAGCCGCTCCAGTCCATCTGCCCCGGCTCAAGGGAGAAGTGATCCCAGCGGACCTGCTGTTTGACCCACTCTAGCCCCAGGTGATCCTGAACCTGCCCCATCGTGTACTCGGGCATACCGATGCCATGAGCTGCGATCCCATATCCGAAGGCGCCCCAGGGGAGGGGCGGCAAATCGGTCGTCACCTCCGCAGCAGTCGAAGTAGGCGTCGGCGTCGGCAAGACAAGGTCTCCTCCGACCGTCGCCGTAGCCTCAGGTAGCGGGGTCTGCTCACCCTCGCTGCCCTCTGGCGAGAAGGGCGTGCCAGGGTCCAGCGCCTCCTGCGTCGGCGAGGGGGTCTCTCGACTCTTGCCAGCGCCGGGCAACTCAATCACACCGAAGGCGCACGAGAGCGCCAATGCCATCAGCAACACCCACACAGATCCCGCAACGATCAGCGTTCGCCCGCTGACCCGCGAGAAAAGATCTCGCATATGTTGCCAGAAAGGACTCATATTGCCTCCATGTCACCGACACCGTCCTGGGATGAGTTAGCCCCACCCGAGGTCATCGGCCGAGCGCGGCGTTCGCGCCACACGCTCTTTGGATTCGGATGCGCTGCTCGTCGTCTCGTCGTGAGCATCCGGCGGGCCATCTGCGCCCATCCGATTCTCCACCTGCCGTGAGAGCACCAGGGCCCCCGCCGCTGCAGCGGCCTCGGAATCATCGACTTGGGCGACCAGGTCGTCAACCAGGTCGGCCAGGTCGGCGTCAGCGGCGCCGGCAACGCGTCGTTCGATCAGCTCCCGGTAGGCTGTGCTGCCATAGAGCCCCGACGCATCTTGAAGGCGCCCGGACTCCTTGAGAAACCGGGCAGCAGCTCGCGGATCATCAGCATCGATCTGCGCGGCCCCGTTTCGCAACTCAGATTCGTGATGGGCCGCCGCATGCACGACGTTGGCCGCCGACATCAGCCGCACGACCTGAGCGTTCCCGCAGCGCGGGCACGGGGGCTCAGGGTCGTCAAGCCGGCGCGCCAGATGGCTGAACTTGCCATGGCACAGATCACAGTAGTACTCGTAGATTGGCACGGTATCGACCTTGATTAGGGACTGTACCCCATGAGCCTAGCGCCAGCGTAGGCTCCCTCTCCTTACGGAACAGGAGCCTACGCGGACCTAGCGTGGACGGAAGTATACCTGCCTTCGCAGGGTGGGCAAGCGGGCAGCAGCCCCCTCTCACGGTGGGCTCTCCAGCGAAAGGCCTGCTCCAATCGCCTTGGAGACGGCAGCCGCGCGCGTATGAACACCCAGCTTATCGAAAATGGCCCTCAGATGTCGCTTGACGGTGTTGGTCGAGATGACCAGGGTTTCGGCGATCTCTTTGTTGCTCACACCGCGAGCCAGCAGTGCCAGCACCTCGCTCTCTCGCGCCGTTAGCGCTTCCAGTTCACATCCGGCACTGGCTGTCGTATGGGCCTCGGCCACTGCCTGGAGGAAAGCCCGCCGATCGAAAGACTGCTTCTCCAGATAGGCGAACACGCCGTAATCGCGATATGCGCGTTCGATCTCTTCCGCAGCCGCCACGCCACTCACGACGATCGTCGTGACGTTGTGATCGCGGGCCAACGCCAGGATCTGATAGCCATCCAAGTCCTGGTCGGCAGTCAATGCCCATGGCTGCAGTTGGAGCGCAAGATCAACGATCGCCATGCGATAGGTCTCGCGGCGCAAACACCCGGCAGCCTCCCCGTAGCCATTGCACAACCGCACCCGATAGCCCGCGTCCACCAGCAACTCCGCGAGAATGCCGCGCCAGCTCGCGTCGTCCTCAACGACGAGCACCGTGTCGGGCGCCAGGGAGTTCGCGACCTCCGCCTCACGCGATGGGCCTGCGAGAACGCCAGGCAATGATGGGGGTGAGGGTTCAATCACCGGGGCGCTCGACAGGGCCCTGGCCACCAACCGGCGGAACTCCGCGCGATCGAACGTCGCTTTGCGCAGACAGGTCAATGCACCATAGTCGGTGATCGCGCTGACCGCTAGCTCGACCGTGGCATAGCCGGTCAGCAGCACGGTCACACATCCCGGATCCTGGCGCCGGACCGCCTCGAGAACCCGCAGCCCATCCACATTCGCCGCAGCGTCCCCGCCAAGCGCCAGGTCGACGACGGCGAGACGGTGAGGCGCCTCGCGCAAGGCCTGCGTTGCCGCCTCCAGCCCCTCCGCGACATCCACCGCCAGGCCGATGTCCGTCAGGACCTCCGCGACCAACTGCTGCCACGCCGGATCATCCTCGACCACCAGCGCTCGCATGCCCGAGGCCTTATCCATGTTCGAGCTCCGCGCGTGGCAGCCGCACCCGGAAGGTCGTGCCGCTGGAGCCGTCGCTGTGCACTGAAATCGAGCCACCAAGACGCACCAGGAGCGTCTTGGCCCACCACAGACCGAAGCCCAGCTTACCGTGCCGGCGGGCATCGGTGCTTGATGGATCGAACTCGAAGATGCGACCGTGCAACTCCGCTGCAATGCCCGGCCCGTCGTCCGCGACGCGGACCTCGACCCACGGGCCATCAACGTATCCACAGATGTTGATGGTGCCGTGGCCTGCCAGCGCAGCTGCCGCGTTATCCACAAGGTTGGCGAAGACAAAAGCCAGTCCCCTCTCGCTGGCGACTACCGGCGGCAGTTCCTGCAGCGATGTGACCTCGACCCGTATGTCGGGCGAGAGAGAAGCTTCTCCCAAGGCAGTTTCGACGCATGCAGCCACGTGCACCGGCGCAAGATGGATCGGACGGAGATGCACGAGGCTATCACGCACGGCAGCCATCGCTTCTCGGGCGCTGCGCTCGATCTCGGCCAGGTTCGCATTAAGGTAATCATCTGCCGCCAGCGACGACTGGCACTTGTCCTGGATCCCCTGGATTCGAACGGGGATGGTTCCAACCTTGTTGTTGAGGTGATGCAGCACGTTGGCTGCCACATCGCCGACCGCGGCGAACGTCTCCGCCACGGCGTGGCGCTCCTGGGCCTGCCGCAACGCGCGCTGACGGTTGGCGTTCTGATGCGCGAGGGCCGCGTAGTGGGCGAGACAGGTCAGTACCTTCTTATCCCATTCCGACTCGGTGAACTGCCCTGGATCGCCCTGCACGCCGTAGACACTGAAGGCTCCCAGCGCCACACCGTCGTCGCTCGAGAGAAGCGGGACAACGAGTGCGCGCGTCCACGCCTGGCTGCGCGCCAGATCCAGACGGTAGAACCGTTCATCCTCACGCACATCCTGCGATGTGACGGGTTGTCGGCGGAATACGGCCTGGCCCGTGAGACTGCCCTCTAACGGCAGCCGCTCACCGCGCTGCAAGCCCTCTGTCGTGGCCTGCAGCACCAGTTCGTCGCCCTCCAGCATCCAGATTGCACTGGCAGCGGCATTCAATAGGTCGGCCGCCTGGGTTACCAGATATTGCAGCACCTTGTGGTAGGGTTCGATGAGCACGAGGCGGGCCGCCTCTAGCAACGCATCCAGGAGTCGCGCCTCCTGGATCGCGATGACTGCTTGGGTTGCCAGCGATTGTAGCAGGTGCCGGTCGTTGTCGCCAAAGGCGCCCACGATCGGGCTCTCGAGATTCAGCACGCCCTCCAGACGCCCGCTGGAGCCAATCAAGGGCACGGCCAACTCGGACCGCATGCGCAGGTCGGCATCGAGGGGATGGTACAGCCGGACCCAGGGCGCGGCGGACAGGTCGTGAATGCAGAGCGGCTCCCGGTGTGCCGCCACCCAACCCATAATGCTGCTCCCGTCGATCGAGAGCGCACCGACTTGGGGACGCCCCGCGGCACCGGCAATCGCGCGAGTCACCAGCCGGGTGCCGGCCGCATCTACCAGCCTGAAGATGCCGTGGTGTGCACGCGTGACGTCCAACGCCATCTGAAGGATCGCACCTAACGTCTCTTCCAGCCCCAGACGCGACGAGATCAGCATGCCGGCGCGCCACAGCCGGTCCAGCGCGTCCTCGGTCCGGACGAGATCGCGCTCCATGTCGGAGAGCCGCCGGGCCTGGTAGATCGCCATCGCCGCCTGGTTGACGAGGCCGTCGAGCAGCAACAGCTCGAAACGGCTAAAATGGCGGTCGCGGCGCAGGTAGACGTACAACGCGCCCACCGGTTGGCCAGCGACCACGAGGGGAAAGCAGGCCATCGTGCGAACACCCTCTGCTACACGAGCCGGGTGCATCTCGATGCTGGGCTCCTCATAGGAAATCATACGCCGCCGCTGGTGAATCGCCTGCATACCGATGCCTGCAGGGCGCGGCTGATCTTCGAGCCCTAAGTTAGCCAGTTCGCCCGCCGACACTCGCGACGCGAGATCAAACGCCTGTGTATCGACGTCGTACGTGTAGATGACGGCGGTTGCGTCGGGGGCGATCCGCATAGCGCTCTCAACGATCAGGCGCAGCGCGTCCTCGACTCCGGAATGGCCGCTGGGCGTGAGACGATTGACCGCGGCGCCGATCTCGTTGAGGCTGCTGAGCGCCTCCAGAAAGCGCGGATCAGCGTGTTCCAGGTCAGCATCGCTGAGCTTGGGCATCTGTGGAAGGGATGGTGTCTCTGTCATGCCTTACCCCATCGACAAAACCAGGCACTCCAGTGGGATAAGGGGATTCTAGCATGAACGCATCGTCAATCAAGGGGCTGTCCTCAACACGAAGTCGGCATCTGGGCATGCCGACTTCTCTCCTCCAGCTTATCCCAACACCCGGACGACCCTCACACCACAGACACGCATCCCTCATCCTTCCCTCATGGCCAAGCACATAGCGCTCTGAGGATCGTCCGGGTTTAGCCGGGTCGGGAAAGCCGTAGTCTTCAGCGAAGACCCCCCTCGGCTTTCTCGCGCCCCGGCTTGGGCGGGCTAGATGTCGTAGTACATCGTAAATTCATAGGGATGCGGACGCATCCGTATGGGGTCGACCTCGGCTGTGCGCTTGTAGGCGATGTAGGCGTCCAGCAAGTCCGCCGTAAAAACGTCGCCACGAAGCAGAAACTCGTGATCTGCCTCTAGCGCATCGAGCACGGCCGCCAGCGACCCCGGCACCTGCTTGACCTTGCCTGCTTCTTCGGGCGGCAGGTCGTAGAGGTCCTTATCCATCGGTTCGCCAGGGTCGATCTGGTTTTGTACGCCATCCAACCCTGCCATCAGCAGCGCCGCAAAGCAGAGATACGGATTGCATGATGGATCAGGCGCCCTGAACTCCACTCGCTTGGCCTTGGGGCTCTTCGAATACACCGGAATGCGGCACACTGCCGATCGGTTTCGCTGCGAGTATGCCAGGTTCACAGGCGCTTCGAACCCTGGCACCAGGCGCCGGTACGAGTTGGTGGTGGGCGCCGCGATTGCCAGAAGCGCGGGGGCGTGCGCCAGAAGTCCGCCGATGTAGTACTTCGCCGTATCGGAGAGCTGGGCGTAGCCGGCTTCATCGTAGAACGCGTTGGATTCACCACGCCACAGGCTCATGTGCACGTGCATCCCGCTGCCGTTGTCTCCGAACAGGGGCTTGGGCATGAAAGTAGCGGTCAACCCATGCTTGCGCGCCACGCTCTTGACCAAGTACTTGTAGATCTGCACGCTATCTGCCATCCGCAGCAGGGTGCTATAGCGCATGTCGATCTCGGACTGCCCGGCGGTCGCCACCTCGTGGTGGTGAACTTCAACGGGCACGCCGGCAGCCTCCAGCGCCATCACGATCCGGCTGCGCACATCCTGCTTGGTGTCAGTGGGGGGCACCGGGAAATACCCTCGCTTGGCGGGAATCTGACCCCCCTTGCCACCTACCTCACCGCTGTTCCACCAGCCCTCGGCGCTGTCGATGTGGTAGAACGCGCTGTTGGTCTCGCCACCATACCGTACGCTGTCAAACAGGAAGAACTCCGCCTCGGGCCCCCAATAACTGATCTCGGCAATCCCGGTCTGCTTGAGATAAGCCTCGGCCTTCTTGGCGACATACCGCGGATCGCGCGTATAAGGCTGGCGCGTGATAGGATCGTAGATGTCGCACATGATGACCAGTGTCGGTACCTCAAACAAATGATCGACAAACGCGGTATCGGGATCCAGCATCAGGATCATATCGGACTCGTGGATCTCCCGGAAGGCCCGAATCGAGGATCCATCGAACCCTATACCCTCCTCAAAGAGCTCCTCCGTGAGTTCGCGCGCCGGGAGGGTGAAGTGATGCCACATTCCCAGCAGGTCGGTGAACCGCAGGTCCACCATGTCCACATCTTTCCCCATCTTCACCACGTCTCCAACTGAGTTCAACATCGGGCATCTCCTTCTGAGCTAATCGAGCCATGAGGCCTGTGCTACTCAGGACATGATAGCCAGTCGCAGGCCGGCCGTCTAGTACCCAAACGGGCCATTTTCCAGGTGGCCGCCTGCTACCGATGGCCGTTGAACTGCGAACACCGGCGGCTATAATGACGCCATGGTCACCAACATCTATCGAGACGCCCACGAACTGCTCTTCGAGCAGTTGAGCGCCGAGCAGATCCGCCATTGGCTCGTCCCCTTGGGGTTCGCCGATTGGCAGGCAACCTACCGGCGGCTGCTACGCATCGCGCAGAACAGCCCGGAATCGGGCGGCGAACGTGCCCTGGCGAATATGCTGCCCTACCTGCTCCCGATGCTCGCCGAGACCAGCAATCCCGATCGCGTGCTCGTCTACTTGGAGCGCTTCCTCAACGGAAGCACGCCCAGACGCACCCCCCTCAGTTTTCTCTCCGGCAATCTGCGCGCAACCGAGATCCTGGTCAGGCTCTTCGACGGCAGCCAGTTCCTGACCGAGATCCTGTTGCGCACGCCGGAGTACTTCGACCTGCTGCTAGAGCACCGGCGGCTGGCCCAGCCTAAAACGATCGAGCAGTTCTGCACCGATCTCGCTGCCGCGCAGGCGGCCAATTGCTCCGCCGATCGCCTGGACGTCCTGCGCCGGTTCCAGCGCTGGGAGCTCTTGCGGATTGGCACCTGTGATCTGTTGGATCTCTTCGACCTACCCATCATCACGACCCAGCTGTCGAACCTGGCCGACAGTCTCGTCGGTGCGTGCCTCACCATCGCAGCCGAGAAGACTGGCATCGCGCCTGCCGATTTCGTGGTGCTGGCGCTAGGCAAACTCGGTGGGCGAGAGTTGAACTACAGCTCCGATATCGACCTGCTCTTCCTGGCCGACACGACGTCCGAGCGCCTGAAGACGTTAGGGGAGCGCCTGATTGACGGTCTGACCCGGGTAACCGGTGAGGGCTTCCTCTACCGCGTGGACATGCGCCTGCGGCCCTGGGGGCATTCAGGCCCGTTGGTGACGTCAGTCGATGGGTATCTGGCATACCTCAAACAGCATGCGCGCATCTGGGAAAAGCAAGCCCTGCTCAAGGCGCGGGTCGTCGCCGGAGACGATGCCCTGGGGCAGGTGTTTCTCGATCGCGCCGGACCACTGATTTTCGACGTCCGCCCCGCCGAGGTACGGCGGAGCGTCGCCATGATGAAACAACTGACTGAGGACCACTTGCGCCAGCGCGGCCGGGAGTGGGGCGAGGTCAAGCTGGGTGAGGGCTCCATCCGTGACGTGGAGTTCGTAACCCAGTACCTGCAGCTCGTGCACGGGGCAGACAGGCCTGCGGTTCACGGTGCCAACACGCTCACTGCGCTGGATCGTCTGCTGGGGAGCGGCCTGATCGCTGCTCGCGACCACCGCATCCTGACCGACGGCTATGTCTTCCTGCGCACCATCGAGCACTACCTCCAGATGATGCAGTACCGGCAGACTCACGCCCTGCCCGAGGGTGACGAGGCGCTCGCTCAACTGGCCCGGCGTTTGGGCTTCGAGGGCGGCGCGGCCGGCGGTCAGTTCACGCTACGCTACGAGCAACACCGCGCCGCCATCCGTGCCGTCTACCTGAAATACCTAGGAGAACAGCCAATGGATGAACCGCAGCCCGAACTGCAGGCCCCCGACGCCAGCAGCGCGCACATCGCGCGCATGGACCCATCCTACACGGCAGCGTTCACGGCGCCCGAGATCCGCCGCCACGCGGCTATCGCGGCCCGTCTTGACCGTGACAACCAAGTCGAGGTCGAGGCACTGCCGCTGGATGAGGGCCGCTGGCGCGTCACTGTCATTGGCTACGACTATCCTGGCGAACTGTCGCTGATCTGCGGCCTGCTCTTTGTCCACGGCTTCTCGATCGAGGAAGGCCAGGTCTTTACCTACGAACCCGCGCTCGGGGCCGGGACAACGGCTGTGCGCGAACGGCGCAAGATCGTGGATGCGTTCACCGTAAGCCCCGTTCACGACACGATCACCGAGGACACGTGGCGTGCCTATGCGGACGATCTCTCGACGTTGCTGCAGATGCTGGCTGCAGGTCGGGGAGAGGAAGCGCACGGCGCTCTGGCCAAGCAGGTGGCAGCGGCGATTCGCCCCACGACCGGCACAGAGACCACACTCTACCCAGTCGACATTGAGATCGACAACACAACGTCCCAGCAGTATACGGTCCTCTACATTTCGGCGCCCGATACGCCCGGCTTCCTCTACGAGTTCACGAATGCGCTGGCCTACAACCGCATCTACATCGCGCGGGTCAATGTCGAGTCCTTCGGCGACCGTGCCCACGACACCCTCTTTGTAACCGACGCCAACGGGCAAAAGATCGCCTCCAACAGCGACAAGGAGCGGGAACTGCGCGCAGCGACCGTGCTGATCAAGCACTTCACCCACTTGCTGCCGCTCACACCCGATCCGGAGACGGCTCTCTTGCACTTCCGCGAGTTCATCAGCCATCTCTTTCGGCAGGCCAACTGGCCCGACGAGCTAGCCTCTCTCGAAAGCCCCGACGTGCTGAACGCGCTCGCGCGGCTCCTGGGAGTGAGCGAGTTCCTGTGGGACGACTTCCTCAGGATGCAATATGCAAACCTCTTTCCGATCGTGCGCGATACAGACGCGCTGCAGACCCGGAAGACCCGCTCACAGCTGCAACAGGAGCTGGAGGTCGTGCTGGCAGAAGTCCACAACGGGCCTCAGATGCCGGCTGCTTTCGACGTGTGGCGAAGAGCTCTCAACGCCTTCAAGGATCGGGAGATGTTCCGCATCGACATGCGCCATATCCTGGGCCACACACGGGAGTTCTGGGACTTCTCCGAAGAGCTCACAGCGTTGGCCGAGGTGGTAGTGAACGCGGCCTATCACCTGTGTCACGAGGACCTGCGAGCACAGTACGGCGACCCACGCCTGGACAACGGCGACATCAGCGAGATGAGCATTTGTGCCCTGGGGAAGTGCGGCGGGCGCGAACTTGGCTTCGCCTCGGATATCGAGCTCATGGCCATCTACAGCGGGAACGGAACCACCACGGGTCCCCAGGTCATCAGCACCGCCGAGTTCTACGAGCGGCTCGTTCAAATGCTGCTCCAGTCTATCCAGGCCAAGCGTGAAGGCATCTTCGAGATCGACCTGCAACTGCGCCCCTACGGGAAATCCGGTGCCATGGCCGTCTCTCTAGAGGCGTTCCGCCGCTACTTTGCACCGGACGGCCCCGCCTGGGCTTACGAGCGACAGGCGCTGGTCAAGCTCCGGCCTATCGCCGGCAACCCCGGGCTGGGGCGCGAGGTGGTCCGCCTACGCGATCACTACGTCTACCACGGCGCTGCCTTCGACGTGATGGCGATGCGCGCCATGCGCGAGCGCCAGATCCGCCACCTTGTGACCGGAGGCACCCTCAACGCCAAGTACAGCCCCGGTGGCCTGGTCGATGTGGAATACTTGGTTCAAGGGCTCCAGATCACCCACGGCGCCGCCCTTCCGGGCCTCCGCAGCACCAACATCCGTGAGGCGATGCAGGCGCTGGCCGAGGCCCATATCCTCTCCGAACCCGACTACATCCGGTTGCGACGGGCGCACACATTTCTGAGATGGCTCATCGATGGCCTCAGAATGGTGCGAGGCAATGCCCGCGATCTGACTGTGCCGCCCGTGGACAGCGAAGCCTTTGCGTTCCTGGCACGCCGTCTGCGCTATGGCAACGATGTCGCGCGCCTGCGCGAGGATCTTAACCATCACACCACGTCGGTACGCGAGTTGAACCGCCGCCTCCTCGGGTAGCCCGCTTTGCCAGCCGGCGGGAAGCGGCTATAGTGTGCCGTGTACCTCCCGGACGCCATGTCGGCGTCCCCGAGAGCGCAACCGCAGGAGGAAGGTATGCCGCTGTCAGAAGGGAACACCACCTATCGAGCCGCCGGGGGCGTCATCGCCAATCCCACCGGCGACCGGGTGCTGCTGCTGATCCGTCCCGACCGCGACGAGGTGCGCCTTCCCAAAGGTCATATCGAGCCCCACGAGGGCGCGGAAGAGACCGCCATGCGCGAGGCGCGGGAAGAAGCCGGTTACGGCGATCTGGAGATCGTCGCCGATCTGGGAGAGCAACTGGTCACCTTCCTGTGGAAAAACACCATCGTCCGGCGTACCGAGCACTATTACCTCATGCGCACGTCGGCTCTTCAGGAAGTCGACCGACCCAAGAGCGATCAGCAGCAGTTCTTCACGGTCTGGGTCCCCTGGGAAGAAGCAGCGCAACACCTCACCTTTGAGGCCGAACAAGAGTGGATTCGGCGCGCCATGAAGGCGCTGAAGGAGCACCCAGTGAAGGAGCAGATCTCGCCGGATACCGGCGAACTTCACTATGCCCTGCGCGAGCGTGCACTACAGATCCATCACAGACTGATCGAGGCCTACGGTGACCGCGAACGCGAGCCAGATCGCGACACTGACCCCATAGCGGCTCTGGTCAACACGATCCTAAGCCAGAACACCAGCGACCACAACCGCGACATTGCGTTCCAGCAGCTGCGGGCGCGCTATCCCACATGGGAGCAGGTACGCGACGCGCCCGAAAATGAGCTGATGACAGCAATCCGCCCAGCAGGCCTCGCGCCGACCAAGGCGCCCCGAATCAAGAACGCGCTACGGGCGGTCACCGAGCGTGCCGGGGAGCTATCGCTAGACTTCCTGCGCGACAAGCCTCTGGAAGAGGCACGCGGTTGGCTCATGAGCCTGGACGGCGTGGGTCCCAAGACGGCTGCCATCGTCCTGCTCTTCTCCATGGGTAGGCCGGCCTTTCCCGTCGATACGCACGTCCACCGGGTAACCGGGCGCTTGGGGCTGATCCCCAAGGGAACCTCCCGAGAGAAGGCGCATGGGTTGCTCGAGGCTCTGGTCCCCGAGGCTCTCTACTATACCTTTCACCTGAACGTCATCGAACACGGGCGCACGATATGCGTTGCTCGCAAGCCACGGTGTCACCTGTGCTGCATTACGGATCTGTGCGACTATTACCAGACGCAGGTCAGACCCGCAAGCGAGGCGTGAGTGTGACAGCCAGACTCATCATCGGCATCCTTGAACCAACGATCACGGCACTCCCCGCTCAGCGAGAAGGATGGTGCAGCGCAGCGCATTACGGCGCGCGAAAAAAGCACACGCGGCGGCAGCGGGAAGGACAAAATACGGTGTTACCACAAATCACAACGCGTTATCCACAGCGCTGTCCACAAGCCGAACCCCAGATACTTGGGGATGCACAATCGCCGATACGTACAGGTATGGATCAGAATAGTTGCATTCCACAGACGGATGCGCAGTATTAAAGTTTATCACTTTTTAAGCTTCCGATGCCGCTTGGCCGTTGCAAGGACGTCTTCTTTTTGGTAGAATGTCAGTGATGGTGGGGACTCAATCCCAACGCCACGCGAAACGTGGCCGAGGCTCCCATCACCTCTCGGGTCCTTGGTGGGGTGACCATCCTTCTGCAGGAACCACCCGTCCGTAACACGCATGGGTGACGGCTCATACTGGGAACTCTTTGTGCCATAGCGATACAAGGGGATCTGCGTGACTAATATGAATCCTCAGAGAATTTGGCAGGCGGGTCTGGGGGAGTTGGAACTCAAGATGGCCCGGACCACCTTCGATATGTGGTTGCGGGACACGCACTGCCTCGGCGTTGAGAACGAGAATACCCTGGTGGTAGGGGTCAAGAACGGCTACGCGGTCGAGTGGTTGGAAAACCGGCTGTACCCATTGATCAGGCGCACGCTGGCGCGGCTGACCGGCGAGGAGGTCGAGGCGCGTTTTGTGGTCTGGGATGCCAAACGTGAAGAGAAACCGGCGACGGGTCTGTTTCGGGAAGAGGAGAGTATGCCAGCACGGGAAGCTCCGCGCGATCCGGGTCTTAACAGCGACTATACCTTCGAGTCTTTTGTCGTAGGCCCCAGCAACCGGCTTGCGCAAGCTGCGTCACAGGCGGTGGCAGAGTCCCCTGCCGAGGCATACAACCCGTTGTTCATCCACGGGGGTGTGGGGCTGGGCAAGACCCACCTGTTGCATGCCATCGGCCACCTGTGCTTCTGTAGGGGAATGCACGTCCTCTACGTCACCTCCGAGACCTTCACGAACGGCCTGATCGAGTCCATCCGCACGCACACGACTGAACACTTCCGTGAGAAATACCGCACCGCGGACGTCTTGCTCGTCGATGATATCCAGTTCATCGCCGGCAAAGAGAGCACACAGGAGGAGTTCTTCCACACCTTCAACGCCCTGCGTGACAACGGTCGTCAGATCGTACTCACCAGCGATCGTGTGCCCAAGGCCATGGTCACGCTCGAAGAGCGCTTGCGCTCGCGGTTTGAGTGGGGACTGATTGTTGACATTCAGACCCCCGACTACGAGACCCGCATGGCCATTCTGCAAACCAAGGCAGAGCGCCTGGGCGTGGACGTCCCCAACGCGCTCTTGAGCTACATCGCCACCAACATCGAGAGCAATATTCGCGAGCTCGAAGGAGCGCTCAATCGCGTGCTGGCGATGAGCCGTCTGACGCACATGCCGCTCGACAAACAGGTCGCAGAGAAAGCGTTGGCAGACCTGCTGCCAAATCACCCGGAGGTCTCGGCGGAGGACATCGTCGGCACGGTTGCCTCCTTCTATAACGTGAGCGTCGAGGAGATACGCAGCCCGAGTCGCACACGCCGCGTTGCCCAGCCCCGGCAGATCGTGATGTACCTGATGCGTGAGGAGACGGATGCTTCCCTCCCCCAGATTGGGGCAGAGCTGGGCGGACGCGACCACACCACCGTATTGTATGGATACGAACGCGTTCGGGCGAGGCTAGAGCAGGATGATCAATTCAAGCGCGAGCTGATGGCGCTGAAAAGCCAGCTCTACGGCGAAAACTGAGTCACCTCACAGCCACGACAGTCGGCTACAGGTGCTGCTTCACGCAGCACCTGTTTTCGTACTTGCCAGGCTCCCCGTTGTGCTACAATGGGCCTAACTCAACACAAGGTAGCGTTCATGGACACACTTCTCGCGGCTCTTCCGCTCATCATCATCCTGGTTCTCATGGCCTGGCTGCGCTGGGGTGGCGCACAGGCAGGCGCAGCAGGATGGCTAGCGGCACTAGTGATTGCAGCGCTGCGCTTCGGCGTAACGCCCCAGGCGCTTTGGTGGGCTCAGGTCCAGGGCATCACAAGAGCCGCCTACGTGCTCTATATCATCTGGGGCGCCCTGCTTTTCTTCAGGGTTACCGAAGCGGACGGGACCCTGAAAGCGATGAGCGACCTGCTACAGCAGCTATCACCCGGTCGAATGCTGCAGGTCCTGCTGCTGGCCTGGGCGTTTGCCTCGTTCTTGCAGGGTGTCGGGGGCTATGGGGTACCGGTGGCTGTGGTTGCCCCGATCATGGTCACAATGGGCTTCCCGCCACTGGAAGCCGTCGTTATGCCCTCTATGGGGCAGAGCTGGGCTGTATCGTTTGGTTCGTTGGGGGCCTCGTTCGAGGCGCTGACATCTGCTACCGGGCTCGAAGCGTCCTTCATCGCGCCGTGGATGGCGGCGATTCTGACGGTGGTCTGCCTGCTGGCAGGGCTCGCAGTGTTATGGGTTGCGGGAGGTAAGACAGCGCTGCGCAGCGAGGCATGGCCGCTTGTGACGATGGCGCTGGCGATGAGCCTAGCCCAATACGCCGCGGTCGCGGCCGATCTTGCCAATATCGGTGCACTCATCGGTGCCCTCGCGGGGCTGCTCACTGGCGGGGTCTGGGCCGTGTGGCGGCGTCGCCGGGTCCCCACGCACGAAATCACGCCGATCCCTATCAAGCAGACCGCGGTGCGAATGTTACCCTACGCCATCCTCATAGGCATTATCCTGGCTGTCAATTTCATCCCCCTTCTGGATACCCTTCTGAACCGCTGGACACTCAGTGTGGACGTGCCGGCCCTGACCCTGCGCGACGGGACGCAGATCCCAGCAGACCGCACCAAGAGCATCTCGGTGCTGGGACATCCGGGGGCACAGCTGATCTATGCTGCGCTGGCTGCGCTGTTGATCGCCAGGCTTCGGGGCACGCTGCCGCCGGGGAGCGCTGCCAAGATCCGCAAGGGCGTAGTAGGCAGCGGCACAAAGTCCAGCCTCGGGATCATGGCCATGATGGCGATGGCCACGACTATGCAAATGGCCGGGATGGTGTCCGAACTGGCCGAGGCTATGGCCGCGTTGGCTGGTCGCTTTTTCCCCGTCATCAGCCCGTTCATCGGAGCATTGGGCGCCTTCATGACCGGCAGCAACACCAACTCGAACGTGCTCCTCGGCGCATTTCAGCTGCAGGTAGCCCGCACGCTGGCGCTTCACGTGCCCCTGGTCATCGCGCTCCACAACGCCGGGGCCGCTGTCGGTTCTGTCTTCGGGCCGGCCAAGATCATCGTCGGCTGCAGCACAGTCGGCTTGAGTGGCCAGGAAAGCGGCGCGCTGCGCCAAACCTCGCGCTACGGGCTCACCATCGTCGCTGTCGTCGCCGTCCTGGGCTTCGTCATCGCTCGGCTCATGCCCGCGGCATAGCCTGCAGGATATTGTGGGAGCAGGGCCCACAGAGTAGAATAGAACTGTGCATGCCACCCCGAGCAAAGGATCAACAGCCATGACCTCGCGTAGCATTCTGATTGTCGACGACGATGTGGACGCGCTCAAGCTGGTAGGGCTCATGCTCGAACGGCTGGGCTATGACATCCTGGCCGCGGCGAGCGGACAGCAAGCCGTGCAGAAAGCCATCGAGGCTCAGCCCGCACTCATCATCCTCGATGTCATGATGCCGGACATGGATGGCTACGAGGTCGCCGCCAGACTGCGCAGCCACCCCGCTACGGAGACCATTCCCATCCTGATGTTCACGGCTAAGGCCAGCGTGAGTGACCGCGTTGCGGGCATCCAGGCCGGCGCGAACGACTACCTCACGAAGCCAGTTCAGCCTCGCGAGCTGGTCGCGCGTGTCGAAAGTCTGCTGCAGTTGCAGCCAGCCGTCAGTGGCGGCGACCCCGAAGATCGGGGCAGCATCATCGGGTTCCTACCGACGAAGGGCGGGCTGGGGACGACCACGCTCACCCTCAACACGGCTCTGGAGCTCAAGCACATGCACGCCGACGCCCGGACCATCGTCGTAGAGCTTCAGGAAGGGAACGCAACCATGGCCCTCCAGTTGGGCCAGGCCGGCGGCGGAGAGGACTCCACTGGCCTCCACCATCTGCTTGATTATCCCCTGTCGTATCTCACCAAGGAGAGCCTTGAAAGGCATATCACGCGACACGCCTCGGGCCTCCGGGCACTTCTCGGAACCACAAGGCCGGCAGGGGCGGCGGGCGAGATGAGCAAGGAGCACGTGCGCACCATCCTGCGCTACCTGAGCTCTGACTACGATTATGTGCTGCTTGATCTGCCGGCGCGCCTGTCGGAGGCCCACAAGGAAGCCTTACGCCTTTGCAGATGGATCATCGTAACCGTGGAGCCGAATCGCATCAGCCTCGAACTGGCCAGCGCGATGCTCGCAGCGCTCGACGAGTTGGGCCTGGGCCAACACAAGACGCACATCGTTCTCCTACAGCGCATACCCGTCGCAGGGGCCGTCAGCCGCCACATGATCGAGCAGACTCTCCACCGCAAGATGCTCACGACCATCCCCCCCGTGCCCGATCTGGCCTATGAAAGTGTCAGCAACGGACGTCCCATCGTCGAAATGCAGCCGCAGAGCCTATGGACCCAACAGATTCGACGTCTGGTCCAGGCCATCGTTGAGAGCTAGGAGCGAGCACAGGAGGCCCTGCAAACACCCGCGCCACTTGCCCACCTCTATCGCGCCGCGTGACCCACTGGCGGGGCATCCCGATCCCGGCGGTAGCCTCCGTCTTGAAGCCACTGCGGCTTTACAAGAAGTAGATCTGTGGTAGAATATCATCAACCTGTGAGCCCCCTTGAGCTCTCGGGTTTTTTCATTTGTCGTGACCCCAGAGGACACGAGCTCGGAGGACAAGTTGGCATATAGCAGTCGCAGTGTCGTATACCTTACCCCAGAAGGTTACCAGGCGCTGGAGGAAGAACTCGAATACCTGAAGACCGCGCGCCGCCAGGAAGTCGCGGAGCGGTTGCACAACGCGCTAGG
The DNA here is from genome assembly GCA_034676805.1 of Anaerolineae bacterium. Lineage (GTDB taxonomy): Bacteria > Chloroflexota > Anaerolineae > B4-G1 > SLSP01 > PWVB01. Next base: position 39,285 of record JAXDDO010000024.1, read on the forward strand.
TGAAGGGGAACTGATCGAGAACGCCGAGCTGGAAGAAGCTCGGCGAGAGCAGTCGTTTGTCGAAGGCCGCATTCTCGACCTGGAGGAGCAGCTCCGCAAGGCCCAAATCATCGACAGGGACGGCCAAGACACCGACCTGGTCACGATTGGAAGCACAGTGACCGTGCGAGAGGAGGGCGAGAGCATCGACGAGGAATACTACCTTGTCGGTTCTGCTGAGGCTGATCCCCGCAAGGGACGTATCTCGAACGAGTCACCACTAGGGCGGGCACTGATGGGCAAGCGTGTCGGCGAGAAGGCAGTTGTGCGCGCGCCCGATGGCGACCTGGTCTTCACCGTCATCGAGATCGCTTAGGCATCTCACCCCGCGGACCTCCGTGGGAGAGTTCTTCAGTGGGCAACTCTGTCCCGCTGATCCGCGGGTTCGAAATGTGATGGCGCTACAGAGAGCGTGTGCAGCCATGCTGCATACGCTCTTTCTACATGTCAGCAAGGGCAGCCAAGCGTCGAGGAGTGGACATGGAGCTTAACGACCTGGAACTACAACGTCTGGAGAAGATCCTGCGGCTCGAGGATGCCGGCGTCCCGGCATACCCTCACCGTGCAGAGCGAACCCATACCACCAATCAGGCCGTCGAGGCGTTCGAGGCAATGGACGCCACAGTGACAGAACCGCTGCACGTAACCGTCGCCGGACGTGTGGTCAGTATCCGGTTGATGGGCAAGGTCGCTTTCGCGCACATCGAGGACGGCAGCGGCAAGCTCCAGCTCTTTCTCAGGCGCGATGATCTTGGGGAAGAAGCCTTCGACCTCTTCAGGAAGACTGTCGACCTCGGGGACTTCGTCGAAGCGATGGGGCCTATGATGCGCACCCGCACCGGCGAGATCAGCGTGCGCGTTCAGAAGGTGCGTATGCTGGCGAAAGCCATCACCCCCCTCCCGATCCCCAAGGAGTACGAGGACGAGCAGGGACAGGTCACCCGCTACAGCGCCTTCTCCGACGTGGAAGAGCGCTACCGCCAACGATACGCTGATCTGGCGGTCAATCCTCAGGTACGCAAGATATTCCGCACGCGTTCGCGGATGATCGGTGCATTGCGTACCTGGTTGGATGCGCATGACTACCTGGAAGTCGAGACCCCGGTGCTTCAGCCGATCTACGGTGGTGCCGCTGCTCGGCCCTTTACGACCTATCACAACCAGCTCAGACAAGAGCTCTATCTGCGGATCTCGTTCGAGCTCTATCTCAAGCGCCTCCTAGTGGGGATGTACGAGCGAGTCTACGAGATCGGGCGCGACTTCCGTAACGAGGGCGTTTCCTACAAGCACAACCCAGAGTTCACCCAACTGGAGTTCTACTGCGCCTACACTGACCTGTATGGCATCATGGAGACGGTCGAGGAGCTCTTGTCGTACACCGCCCAGCGGACGCTGGGGGGCGTGTCACTGACCTACAAGGGGCACAACGTCGACCTGACGCCGCCCTGGCGACGTCGTACCCTGCGCGATGTGATCCTGCAAGAGACCGGCATCGACTACGTGGCGTTCTCCGAGGCCGCTGACCTCCGCGCAGAGATGCGTCGTCGGGGCTTCCACGCCGCCGCCGATGCAACCTGGGGTCGCCTGGTGGATGCGCTGCTAGGCGAAGCCGAGCCCAACCTCATCGAGCCGACCTTCGTGCATGACTACCCTATCGACATCTCGCCGCTGGCCAAGCAGAAACCGGATGACCCTACCCACGTAGAGCGGTTCGAGTTGTTTGTAGGTGGGATGGAGATGGGCAACGCGTTTACCGAGTTGAACGATCCCTTTGAGCAAGAGCGGCGCTTCTTGCAGCAAGGCCGCGAGTCAGCGGCCGGGAACGAGGAAGCTCAGCCCATGGATGAGGACTACCTGCAGGCGATGAAGTATGGAATGCCGCCCAACGGCGGCTTCGGCCTGGGCATCGATCGGCTTGCTATGCTCTTCACCGACCATCAGTCCATTCGCGAGGTGCTGCTCTACCCCCACCTGCGGAGTCGCGACTAGGACGCGGGATCAGGACATCTGTGGCAGGCGGCGGCCCGCAGAATCGTAGCGCGGGCCGCCGCGCATAGTGTCTACAGCTCGCCGCCGACCTCAGCGTCCAGCCGGCGATAGAAGCCCTCCATGTAGCGGTGGCGTTCCGCAGCGATCGCTCGCCCTGTTGCCGTATAGAGCCGGTCCCTGATCCGCGACAGCTTGACCACGAACTCGTGGACCGGGGTGTGGACATCGGGCTCATCGCCTGCGCGGTCCCACCGGTCGGCGTCGACGTCCTCCAACGGCGCCCACAGGCGCTGGCCATGCGCGCCGCCATACGCGAAGGCTCGCGCTATCCCGATGGCGCCGATCGCATCGAGCTTGTCAGCGTCGAACAAGGCCATCGCCTCAGGGGTCTGGGGCTCGGGCATCGATCGAAACCTGTGCGCCGCGATTGCGTGTACGACCGCCTCCACGCGCTCTACGGGCTCGCCCCGCGTCGTCAGCAGGGCGCGGGCGCGCTCCGCAGCTACGTCCGCGTGGTTGCGGCCCTGATCCTGCGCCTCGTGACGCCCCCAGTCGTGGAGCAGCGCTGCCACCCGCACCACTTCCGGGTCTGCGCCCTCTGCGCGTGCGATACGCTCAGCCAGCGCCAGGACACGCAGGATGTGATCGAAATCGTGCACGCTGTCGGCATCATCGTAGAGCTGGCGCGTCTCGTGGACCGAGAGCTCCATTGCGCCCCCTTTCTGTCACACAAAACGCGAGCCCGAAGGCTCGCGCAGACACTGCGTGGCATCAGTCATGATCTAGCGTGCCGGTCGTCCCAAGTGCGGGGCTACGGCAGATAGATCAACGGATTGGTCGGGAACCCATTGTAGCGAATCTCAAAGTGCAGGTGGGGACCCGTAGAGTTGCCAGTGCTCCCCATCGCACCGATGACCTGCCCGGATCTCACGACCTCACCCTCGCGCACGTAGATGTCACTCAAGTGCGCGTAGAAAGTCTCGTACCCGTTGCTATGATCGACGACCACGAGATACCCATAGCCAATATCGGTCCAGCCGGTGAAACTGACATAACCGCCGTCCGACGACCAGATTGCCGTTCCCAGAGGCGCGCCGATGTCGATGGCCCGATGGCCGTACCAGTATCCTTGCGTAATGCTACCACCGGCAGGCCATTGGAACGTCCCCTCTGCACGGCTTTCGCTCGGCGCCGGCCCAGCGTACGTGACCACTTGCCGCGCTTCATAGGGCTTGGTTCCGCCGGGGATGATCAACTGCTCCCCCTCCACCAGCAAACCCCCCTCGCCCAACGTGTTGAACTGGCACGTGAGAATCGACTCAACATCAACCGAATAGGTCTGCGCCAGGCTCTCCAGTGTATCGCTCACGCCGATCGTATGGTAGACGCCATCAATGGGCAATATCGTAAGCACCTGCCCCACTCGCAGCAGGTCGGGCATCTTCTCCATCTCGGGGTTGGACCAGAGCAGCGTCGTCGGCTGCAGCCCAAAGCTCGCAGCGATCGTCTCGGCTGTGTCTCCAGCCTGCACCGTGTACGTGATGATCTCCAGCCGGGGGCGTTCTGGAATCGCCGTGTGGGCCTGGGCCTGCCGTACGATACGAGCTTGCGAAGCCACGCGATAGTAGGGGCGCTCCACGATCGTGGACGCACCTGCGGCAGCATCGACGTTCTGAACCAGGCTGCTGAAGAAAGCCTTGTCTGCAACGCGCACAATCGATGCAGCCGAGTCCAGTTGAAGGCTACCGAGGACGACCAAGAGGGCCAACATCAAAACCAGAGCGACGTGCGCGGTCAGCCGCCCCAGAGCGGGGCGCTGTCCAACACGGTCGTCGTTCCAGCGCCAAACCCAGGCAGCCACGCGGGCGGTCACGCGCACGAACAACGGGCTGGACCAGTCTGGAGACTTCTGATGCGTATTGGGCATGAGCGTCGTGCAGGGCGTAGTCTAGGGCTCGAAGAGCGCCGGATTCTGCGGAACCCCGTTCTTGCGGATCTCATAGTGCAAGTGCGGTCCCGTCGACCAACCCGTTGACCCACAATAGCCTACGATCTGTCCCTGAACCACCGGATCACCACAACTGACGGCGTAGGCGCTGAAGTGTGCATAGTAAGTCTCGTAGCCGTTGCCGTGGCTCACGCGCACCAGGTTCCCATAGCCGCCATTCCAACCTGCCCAGACCACCACGCCAGAGTCCGCAGCATAGATGGGATCGCCCAGACGACAACGGTAGTCGAGGCCGATATGTCGAGGATTGCGAGGATCTCCAAAGACCCATCCCGAAACGGCATACGACCCGGTCGGGAGAATGAACCACCCGTTCGCACCGTAGCCGGACACAGCCGTAGCGCCACAGTATCCCCAACTGGCCGAGGCGACGCCCACTCCAGGCGCTGTGGGGTCGGGCGGCGGCGGATTCCATTCGACATCCTCGCCAATCCCACCCGGGATCACGAGCAGCGTGCCCTCGGCCAAGGGCTCGCCCACCATGATATCGTTCCAGATGTTGTTGAGGTCATCTGCTGAAACCTCGTACAGCTCGGCGATGGACTCCACCGTCTCGCCAGCCATCACAGTATGGTAAGCGCCATCTGTCGGGGGAATGGCAAGCGTCAGGCCAGGCTGAATCAGCCAGGGCGCGCCCTGTAGCGCTTCCATGTTGGACCACACGATGGTGTAAGGGGAGAGCTCAAACTTCTCGGCGATGAGGTAGACCGAGTCGCCTTCCTGCACGGTGTAGGTGATCACCTCGAGGCGCTCGCGGTCAGGGATTGTCGTCAGCGGCATCGCCTGCCTGACGACGCCTCTGGGCCGCTCAGGCTCATAGTAGAGGGGACCCCCGACGCCTTCCGTGGTCGGGGTAACGACCGGCTCCGCAGCCGCCGGTGCTAAAAGTGACCGGGGCGCAGCCGAACCTACGACATCCTCGGGGCTGATCGCAATACGCCCGACGAAGCCGACTAGAAGTGCTAGAACGAGGATAGAGAAGTGAGCACTGTAGCGCCCAACGAGAGCAGTAACAGCTTGGCGGTCAGCACCCCACCGCCACACTGCTGCTGAGGCTTGGGCAATAACCTTCTCGGCAATGCGGAGCCTTCCCCATCGTGGCAACTTCGTTGCGGAAGCTTCAGGGTCAGGCCCCACCACCGAGTCTGAGGAGTCTGCGTTTTCGCAGTTGTTTTCAGTTGTCATAGTTCTGTCGGCAGGCTTTCAGGCACTAAGCCCGATGTCCGGATGAACCCAGCAGTATGGCAAGGGCCAATCCCGGGCAGTTCTGCCCGTCCAACTGTCCCCATTATAGCATACCCTGACAACACTGCAACCGCCCAACCTGACGATAGAATAACAGTATCGGTAGGCAGCGCACTTCTTGACAACGATCTTGGTCGTGCGATAATCGGGCCATCGATGATGCGCACTCACTTATCTACTCATACTTGCGCCGGTACCTTCTGCTTCTGGGCCCCGGTTATGCATCTATCGTCATTTGGCCAGTTACCAAGCCGATTGGAGACAGGAGTGTGAATTATGGGAAGCCTTCAGCAAGTCGACGAAAACAGTTTTCAAGAAGTCCTTGGCGGCAGCGAGATACCGGTGCTGGTGGATTTCTTCGCCGAATGGTGTCCTCCATGCCGCAAGCTTGGGCCAACACTGGAAGCCGTGGCCGAGGAGCTTGACGGGCGCATCACGATCGTCAAGGTCAACGTCGATAGCTCGAGTCTGGCATCACAGTTCGGCGTGATGAACATACCGACGATGATTCTATTCAAGGACGGTCAGGAAGTCGCGCGGATGGTGGGGAACAAGTCCAAGCAGGCGCTGATTAAGGACCTGGATCCCTATCTCTGAGAGCACCCAGCACCGTTACTGATTGCATCACGACTCCCGAACACCTACCGCGTTCGGGAGTCGTGTGTTCTGGCGATCGCGCCCTACCTATGGCACCTCGTGTTCAGCCCACAGGTGGCGGATACCGTCGACCGTCAAGGTGTCCAGCGATAGCGATCCATCTGCCATGGCCCGTTCGATGACGCGGAACCGCCTTACAAACCTCTGATTCGCCTCACGCAGGGCGCTCTCCGGGTCGATTTCGTTTTGCCGGGCCCAATCCGCAAGCACCAGCAGCAGATCACCCAGGCGCGCGACGGCCTCCCGGGTCTCCATCAGCAAGCCATGCGATCCGACCGGTTCGCGAGGCCCGGATGGGTCATGCATCCCAGATGGAGCGGGCGCATCCGTTCGAGCGACGGCGTCCCCCAGGGCCGCAATCAACCTATCGAGCAGCCTCGCGACGTCATCGGGAAGGTCGACCCACACACCGCGCGTCTCGACCCCGCTGAACCCGATACGACCGGCGCGACTGACGTAGGCGGCCGCCTGTGCCAATGCAGGCAGCGTCGTCGGAATCCCATCCAGCAGCGAACGATCGGCGGCGCCCTTTGCCGCACGCTCGCGACGTTTGATCGCCTCCCAGTTGGTGACTACGTCGCCCACGCCGGCTACCGCCACTTCGCCCCACACGTGGGGATGCCGGCGCTTCAGCTTGGAATCGATCTGGGCGATGACCTCGGTCATACGGAAATCATCGTCCTCAACGGCGATCTGAGCGTGGAGAACAACCTGCAGCAGCAAGTCGCCAAGCTCTTCACGGAGGCCATCCGGATCGTCGGCATCGATGGCCTCCAATACCTCATAGGCCTCTTCCAGCAGGTTTGTCCGCAGGCTCTGGTGCGTCTGCTCCCGGTCCCAGGGGCATCCCTCCGGCGAACGCAGGCGCGCGACCGTCTCCTGGAAACCCTCAAAGCTGGTGACTGCCGGCAGAGGTGCCACGTAGAGTGACGTGAGCGGGGTCGCTTCGTGCCGGTCGATCTCGTACAGCGGGATGTGCATGATGCGCTCGGACGCAGTCCCCGCCGCGTCGATCAGGGCCGTCGGATGCTCGTCTCCGTATTGGTTCATCAGGACCAACTTGAGATCTGAGGCGATCGCGCGACTGTAGACCTGGGCGATCAGTGCCGGTGCATCTGGGTTGAGCGGCGGATGATGTAGCGCCAGCACATCCAGGGCATCGACCACCTGCAGCCCATCGAGCGCGTCGCGTTCCAGGAGTGTCAGAACCGGCTCGATGAAACTGAGCCCTGCAACGATGCGTACGGGCACGCTCTGGACCCGAGCCTGCTCCACGATCTGCAAGACCGTGGCCTCTCCGACCATCGGATGCCCGGGCACTGCGTAAACGACGCCCTGTTCGCGCTGGCCCAGGGTTAGCACCTGCGCCGAAATCTCGGCGTAGACATCGGCAAAGCTGCCAGCTCGCTCGTACACATCGTCGAAGGAATGCACGCTCAAGCCCCCGGGCAACTCGGCCACAACAGGATGCCGGAGGGTCCGCAGCCATACCTCCTCTGCGGAGCACAGAACCTGCCATGCCGCACGCGTCAGATCATCCGCCGCGCCCGGCCCCAGGCCCACGATCGTGATACTCGCCATATCAACTCCCCTTCACCGGTCTTTCGTGGCTGGCGTGCCGCGAAGGCAGGCCTCACCAACGAAAAGGGTAGGCAGGTACAATCCCTGCCTACCCTGATACACTGACCAAAGCGCTCGAAACGCTGTCACCCATTACCTGCCACGGAAGCAGCCTGTGTGACGCGCCACCAGGCGCCTAACGCTTGGTGTACTGAGGTGCCTTGCGAGCGCGCTTGAGACCTGGCTTCTTCCGCTCCTTCTCGCGAGCATCACGGCTCAGCATACCGGCCTTACGCAGAGCCGGGCGGAAATCTGGGTTCACCTCCAGCAACGCGCGGGAGATCCCCATCTGGATCGCCTCTGACTGCCCGGTGATGCCCCCACCGCTAACCGTGACGGTCACGTCGAACCGGCTCTCGTTCTGGGTCAACACCAGCGGCTGCGACACGTTCCGCCAGTCGTCCTCACGCCCGAAGTACTCGCGATAAGGCTTCCCATTGACCACGACCTGGCCGCTCCCGCCAGGATGCAAGCGAACCCGTGCTGTCGATGTCTTGCGACGTCCCAATCCTTCGTAGTACATTCACATCTCCTTAGAGCTCTAGCGGCTGGGGCTGCTGTGCCCCATGGGGATGCTCAGGCCCCGCGTAGATCCGCAGCTTCTTCAACTGGCGACGTCCCAGCGGGCCGCGAGGCAGCATACCCTTGACGGCATGCTGGATCACGCGATCCGGATGCAGCTCAAGCTGGCGACGCAGCGGGATCCCCCGAATGCCCCCGGGATACCCGGTATGCCAGTAGTACATCTTCTGATCCAGCTTGCGGCCGGTCACCCGTACCTTCTCGGCATTGATAACGACCACGAAATCGCCGACATCCTCGTGCGGGGTGTAGGACGGCTTGTGCTTCCCCCTCAGGATGCTGGCAATTCGCGTCGCCAACCGGCCGAGGGTCTGGTCCGTCGCATCTACCACGTACCACGCCCGCTCGATCTCGCCGGGCTTGGCGACGTATGTTTTGTGCGTTCTGATGTTCTTCACTTTTTACAGACTCCCTATCTGAGAATAAGCGCGGTCGTCAAACCTCATAGAGAACAGATTTCAGGCAAAGGCCCTGTGCGACCACCGCCGGCCCGGCTGTCTCGCGATTCCGCGTTTCAAGGATCTCAGCGAACTCCTCCGGCGTCAACGCTCCACGTCCCACCCGGAGCAACGTGCCCACCAGAATCCTCACCATACGATACAGAAAGGCATTGGCCGCGATATCGAAATACAGCCACGGCTCTTGCGATGTCCATTCCGCCCGGAATACCTCGCGAACTGCGTTCTCACCTTGAGGGGGCGAACCAAAAGCCCGGAAGTCGTGCGTTCCCACCAGGCACTGCGTCGCCCTCGCCATCGCCTCCAGATCCAACCGGTCGCCCACATGTAGGCTGTAACGCACCCACAAAGGATGCTGTACCGCGCCCCGGTAGATCGTGTAGCGGTAGGTACGGCGCACCGCGTCAAAGCGCGGATGAAAACCGCCCGCTACTTCAGCCAAGTCAAAGATCGCAATCTGTTCCGGCAGCAGCGCGTTCATCGCGCGCTGGAGTTCGGGGATGGAATGCCGCCACTGCGTCTCAAACGCGATGACCTGTCCTTCCGCGTGAACTCCGGCATCGGTCCGCCCTGCCGCCAAAATCCGGGTGAAATCCCCGGTCAGCTGCTCCAACACCTGTTCGATCTCGGCCTGGATCGTGGGTGCGTTTTCCTGAATCTGGAACCCCCCGTATCCGGTGCCGTCATACCCTACGATCGCCCTGATCCGCACGCTAGATCGCCCCAACCACTTTCACCGGGCCATGGACCGCGGATCCCGTGCGAGAGCTTACGCTTCCTCCACCAACTCCAAGACCACCATCTCGGCCGAGTCCCCCTTGCGCGGCCCGAGCCGCAGCATACGCGTGTAGCCTCCGGGGCGGTCCGCGAACCGTGGTGCAACCTCATCAAAGAGCTTCTGGACGACCTTTGGGTCGTTCAAACGAGCCGCAGCCAGACGACGTGCAAACACGCCGCGCGACGGCTCGGTCTCTGCGGCCACCAGGCCGCGCTTTGCCATTGTGATCAACTTCTCGGCCTGACCACGGATCGCCTGCGCCTTGGCCCGGGTCGTGCTGATCCGACCATGGCGGATCAGTTCGGTAACCAGGTTGCGACGCAGGGCCGTCCGATGACCTGTTGATCGATTCAGTTTCTTGCCCGCGACCTTATGTCGCATCCCCATCCTCCTGTGTACATGAGTCCAAGGTAAGTTCGTCGCGCTGACGCCGCTTCCGCAAGACCGCCGCGCCTAGACTTCCTCTTCCTGATCTTCCTGCGACCAGAAGCCCTTGGCCTCGAGCTGCTCCAGCAACTCTGTAAGCGATTTCTCACCGAAGTTGCGAATCGCCAGCAGGGCATCAGTGCCCCGCGTGATCATCTCCAGCACCTCTCCGACGTTGGAGATCCCGGTCCGCTTGAGCGCATTGTAGACGCGCACCCCAAGACCGAGATCCTCGATCGGCGTAGCGTAGGCCTGATGCGGAATCTCGTCTTCCTGCTCCGACACCACAGCTTCCGCTTCCTCTTCCAGCTCTGCACCGGCAATCAGCCGGAGATGCGTCACCAGGATGCGGGCCGATTCCTTCAGAGCGTCCAGCGGCGCCATGCGCCCATCGCTCCAGACCTCCATCGTCAGGCGGTCGTAGTTGGTCAGTTGTCCAACCCGGGCCTGATCGACCCGAAAGTTGGCCCTGCGGATTGGGCTGAAGATCGCGTCGACGGGCAACACACCGATCGGCATCCGGCCCCGCTCTTCAGCAGGCAAGTACCCCCGGCCCCTCTCAACGGTGAACTCCAGATCGAGATGCGTGTCGTCGGAGTCCACAGTGAACAGGTACAGCTCCGGGTTGAGGACCTCGATCTCGGGCGGGGCGATGATATCCCCCGCGGTGACGACCCCTTCACCCTCGATGCGCAACGTCATATACTGCGGTCCCTCGCCTTCCATCGATACCCGAACTTGCTTGAGCCGCAGAACAACCTGAACCACATCCTCCCGAACACCAGGGATCGTGGTGAATTCGTGCGCGATATCTGTGATGCGCACGGCTGTAATCGCTGCCCCCTCCAGAGAGGACAGCAGCACTCGGCGCAGGGAATTCCCCAGCGTCACACCATAGCCGCTCTCCAACGGGCCGATGATGTATCGGCCGTACTGTTCGGCATTGACATCGACTTCTACCTTGGGTAGAACTGGCGCTGCTAACACGTTGCCTCCTGTCTGCTCCGGCTGTCAACCACTCCCCTGGGCCACCCAGGGGAGTGGCTGTGAGCATTAGCGCGAGTAGAACTCCACAATCATCTGCTCGTCGACGGGAACGTCAATCTCTTGACGAGTCGGCAATGCCAGTATGCGCCCCGCCAGGTTGTCCTCATTGAGGCTTAGCCACGCAGGCACCTCACGCTGCCCCAGCAACTCGCGACGATCGCGGAAATAGCGTTTGTGAAGGCTCTCCGGACGGACATTGATGAGATCGTTGGCTTTGACCAAGTAGGAGGGCACGTTAGTCATGCGTCCGTTGACCAAGAAGTGACCGTGCTGCACGAGTTGTCGTGCCTGGGCGCGGGAATCCGCCAGCCCCAGCCGGTACACCACGTTGTCCAGGCGTCGCTCCAGAAGGATCACCAAGTTCTGGCCGGTGAGGCCTTCAAGGCGCTCGGCGCTGTCCATATAACGACGGAACTGAGCCTCTAGCACGCCATAGATTCGCCGCGTCTGCTGCTTCGCACGCAGTTGCAGCGTGTAGTCCGAAGCCCGACGCCGTTGAAAGGAAGCCTGCTTGCCGTGCTCGCCCGGCGGATAAGAACGTCGTTCGAAAGGACACTTGTCCGTGTAGCACTTCTCGCCCTTGAGGAACAACTTCATTCCCTCGCGTCGACAAAGCTTGCACACAGGACCTGTATATCTTGCCATACTCTCTCCTACTCCTCCACACCTAGATGCGCCGACGTTTGGGCGGGCGGCAGCCGTTGTGCGGAATGGGCGTCGCATCGACGATGGACCGCACCCGCAGGCCAACCGCGGCAATCGCGCGGAGCGACGCTTCACGACCGGGACCGGCGCCTGTTACGAAGACATCCACTTCTCGCATCCCATCGTTGTTCATCGCGTCCTGAGCCGCTCGCTCCGCTGCGATCCGAGCAGCAAACGGCGTGCTCTTGCGCGTGCCACGGAACCCCACTCCTGCCGGCGTCATCCACCGCAGGACGTTGCCATCCGGATCGGTCACCGTGATGATGGTGTTATTGAACGAAGTGTTGATGTGAATGCACCCGCGCGGCACATTGCGCCGTACACGACGCGGTGCGCTTCCTCGTCCGCCGCGCCGTGGCTGTTGAGTCGTGCGTTTAGCCATTGAACCTCCTCATACCCTCACGAATTGGGCTAACCCGATTACTTCTTCTTGGAACCACGCCGCCGGCCGCGCCCGGGGACCGTCCTCTTTGGCCCACGCTTGGTGCGCGCGTTCGTTCGCGTCCGCTGCCCCCGCACCGGCAGGTTCCGCCGGTGGCGCAGTCCACGATAGGACCCAATCTCGATGAGGCGCTTGATGTTCATCTGGACTTCACGGCGCAGATCACCCTCGACCATGTACTGTCGTTCGACGATGTCGCGAATCGAGCTGACCTCCGCCTCCGTGAGGTCCTCGTCACGCTTGTCGGGATCGACCCCAGCTCTGGCCAGGATATCGTTGCTCCTCTTACGGCCAACGCCGTAGATGTAGGTCAGGGCTACTTCAATGCGCTTGTTTCGCGGCAGGTCTACGCCCGCAATACGAACCATGCTTTACCAACCTCCTCTAAACTCCGTCACTGACAGCAACCTTACCCCTGGCGCTGCTTGTGCCTTGGATTGTCACAGATCACGCGCACGACGCCCCGGCGCCGTACGATCTTGCATTTCGGACAACGCCGCTTAACCGATGGTGTCACTTTCATGCCTACAGCTCCTTTTCTCTCGGATACCCGCACCATCCGGTGCAGGACTCCGGTTACCACTCGGCTTTCCTCAACTGCTTGCGGAAGCCCCTCCGCACGCAACGCAGTCGTTCATTATACCACATTCGCGACCCGCCGTCCGGGCGCCCACCTACCGCTCTAGCGCAGGAAGCCCTCATAGTTGCGCATCAGTAGCTGAGACTCGAGCTGCCTTACCGTATCCATCACCGTGCCAACCACAATCAGCAGGCCCGAGCTCTGGATGAGCATCTGATTGGACTCCATGAACAGCCCCACGATATAGGGCAGCACCGCGACGATACCCAGGAACAAGGCTCCGACCAGCGTGATTCGCTTGTAGATACCCAGGATGAACGATTCGGTGTTCTTCCCCGGCCGAACACCCGGGATGAACCCGCCCTGCTTCTGAAGCATTTCCGGAAGTTTCTGCTGTTCCACCATCACGAAGGTGTAGAAGTAGGTGAACCCCACAACTGCCAGAAAGTAGACCGGCGCATACCACGGACTCTGGCCGCCGAAGAAACCGACAAACCCTTCTGAGATTCTCCGCACGCTCGGATTCGTGCTGTTCAAGAAGAACTGCGCGATCACGGCCGGGAAAGCCAGAATCGACTGCGCGAAGATCAACGGAATCATGCCAGCCGTGTTGATCTTGAGCGGGATATACGTACTCCCGCCTCCGTAGACCTTCATGCCACGTACCCGCTTGCCGTACTGCACTCTGATGCGGCGCTCGCCATCTTGCACAAACACGATGAAAAGGACGGTCAAGACCGTGATGATCAGGAAGATCACCACGCCCAGAAACCGGTCGGTGTCCCAGATGCTGCGCAAGTTCGCCGGTACGCGCGAGACGATGCCGCCGAAGATGATCAGCGAAAGGCCGTTCCCGATCCCTTGCTCGGTGATCAACTCGCCCAACCAGACAGCAAACATCGTGCCGGCCGTCATCGTCAACATCATCGCGATGGTCGGCAGAGTCCTACCCGGTCCCCAGCCAAAGTTGGGCAGGATCGGCCGGGTGCCAACCGCGGCAGAGCGGAACAACTGGGCCTGCCCGAAGGCGGACAACAGTGCCAGAGGCACAGTGAGATAGAAGACCCACTGGTTCATCTTGCGCTGCCCCTGGTCGCCCTCCTCCTGGATACGCTGCTCCAGCTTCGGGAAGATCGGCAGCAAAAGCTGTAGGACGATCTGGGCCGTGACGTAAGGATAGACTCCTGCTGCCAGCACCGAGAAGTTCGACACGGCGCCGCCTGACAGCAGGTCCAGCAGCCCCGCCAACTGGCTGGTCGCCGTCGCAGAGCTGAAGAATGCATTCAACGCCTGGCGATCCACGCCCGGCACCGGGATGTTCGACGCCATCCTGAAGATAACCAGAATCAGGATCGTGTACAACATCCGCCGGCGCAGATCCGGCAGTTTGAAAGCATTGCGCAGGGCCTCAATCATCGCTTGCCTCCATTAAGTCCGGGACTGGTCCCAAGAATCCGGGATTGGGTCCCAAGATAGGTACCTGGCAGATGTTCTCCCTAGCGTGTCCGGTAACCGCCCCGCGTCCAGGGCAGCAACTCCACCGAACCGCCGGCGGCTTCGATCTTCGCCTGTGCCGATTTCGACACGCGATGAACTTTCACGTGCAGCGCGCGATCCAGCTCTCCACGACCGAGCACCGCAACCAGATCCTCGGGGTCTCCCAGAAGCCCCGCATCGACCAGGGCTGTCGGCGAGACCTCGTCACCCGGCTCAAAGCGCGCAGCAAGCTCGTCGACATTCACCGGCTCGAACTCAACCTTGTAGGGGTTGAAGAACTTGTAGCCGCGAACGAAGGGCAGCTTGCGAACCAGGGGCAACTGACCGCCTTCGAAGTAAGCCGGGATGCTGCTACCGGCGCGTGACTTCTGGCCTTTGGTTCCCCTGCCCGCGGTCTTGCCCTGTCCGGCAGCGATACCGCGCCCGACCCGCTTGCGGCTCTTCTTGGCACCCTCTGCGGGCTGCAGATCATGCAACTTCATCCGAACCTCCCCCTATGCCTCGACTTCCTCGACTTCGAGGAGGTGAGTGACACTCTGTACCATCCCACGCACGGCAGGATTATCGTTATGCTCAACGGTCTGGTTCAGCTTGCGCAGCCCCAGAGCCCTCACGGTTGCTTTTTGTCGCTCCGTGTACCCGATAGAGCTGCGAACCAGTGTAATGCGGAGCTTTTTGGCCATCACGACCTCCCCCGTCGCCAGAACGGCATCACCTCTGCCACGGGCTTGTTGCGCTCCTCAGCCACCTGTTCCACACGGCGCAACTGGCTCAACGCGTCCATCGTCGCCTGCACCACGTTGACTGCCGTGGCGCTACCCATCGACTTGGTCAACACGTCGTGGATGCCAGCGGCGCTCAGCACCGCGCGCACACCACCGCCGGCGATCACGCCCGTTCCATGTGTTGCCGGGCGCAACAGCACCCGCGCGCCGCTGCAGACCCCCAAGACTTCGTGGGGGATCGTGGTGCCTTCCATCGGGATGGAGCGCATCGACTGGCGAGCGCGGAGGGTAGCCTTGGCAATCGCGTCAGGCACAGTCCGCGCCTTCCCGATGCCAATGCCTACCTGGCCATTGTTGTCGCCAACCACAGCGGTGACGCGGAAACCAAAGGTCCGCCCACCTTTCACAACCTTGGCGACCCGCGTGATGTCGATCACGCGCTCATCCAGCTCTTCACGTTCTTCCTCGACCCGGCGACCGCGCGAACGACGCTGTGAATCGGACCGCGTACGAGAATCTGTCGTATTCTGTCTTCGTTCTGCCATACTTCCTCCAGCCAGGAGCGCCACGCTGGGCGCGCCATTACTAGAATACCAGGCCAGCCTCTCGCGCGGCCTCGGCAAGTGCCTTGACGCGACCATGGTACTTGTAGCCACCACGGTCAAACACAACCTGCGTAATTCCCTCTGCCAACGCGCGCTCGGCAACGGCCTTCCCCACGACACGCGCTTGCTCGGTCTTCGAAAGCCCCGCCAGGCGCTCGCGCACGTCATGGTCCACCGTGGAGGCGGATACCAACGTCGCGCCGGCGCTGTCATCGATCACCTGAGCATAGATATGGCTCAGGCTACGGAAGACGTTCAGACGTGGACGTTCTGGCGACCCTTCCACACGTTTGCGGACGTATGTGTGACGCCGATCTCGGGCTCGTTCACGATTGACTTCTGGTTTCATTTATCTTCGCACCCTCAGTACCACGTACTTATCCTTGAACGGCATAGGGCGAGCCTAGACCTGCCCGGCCTTGCCGGCCTTGCGCCGCACAACCTCGCCCTGGTACCGGATTCCCTTGCCCAGGTAAGGCTCAACCGGACGCCACGCCCGGATCTCGGCGGCGATGCGCCCAACCAACTCCTTGTCATAGCCTCGCACGGTCACGGTACTCGCACGGGGATTCGCCTCGAACTGAATCCCCTCAGGCGGTTCGACCACAACCGAGTGTGAGAACCCCAGGTTCATCACCAGGTTCTGACCCTGGAGTTCTGCACGATAACCCGTACCGTGAATCTCCAATGTCTTGCTGTACCCTTCGGTCACACCCACCACCATATTGTTGATCAGCGCACGCGTCAGGCCGTGGAGCGCCCTGAAGAAACGCTCGTCATTGGGGCGCTTGACATTGATCGCTCCGTCCGCCAATTCGATGTCCATCTCCGGGTGGAACTCGCGTGTCATCGACCCCTTGGGGCCCTTGACCGTCACGATACTGCCCTCGATGGTCACATCAGCCTGCGGCGGAATCGGGACTGGCATCTTACCTATTCGAGACATCGTTCACCTCCCTCTCTCAACGTCCCAGCCAGGGGCTACGCCTACCAGACGTAGCACAGGATCTCGCCACCCACGTTCAGACGGCGCGCCTGCTGCCCTGTGATCACGCCCTTGGGCGTTGAGAGAACGGCGATACCCATACCGCTCCGTACCCAGGGAATCTCGTGGACCGACGTGTAAATGCGGCGCCCCGGCTTGCTAACCCGCTTTAGGTCCGTAATCACCGCACGCTGGCCCTTGGCATCACCCACGTACTTCAGGTCCAGCACCAAGACCGGGTGCTGCCTCTCGTCGTTGGTCAGATGATAGTCAGCGATATACCCCTCATCCTTCAGGATCTTGGCAATCGCGACCTTTACCTTGGACGAGGGCATCGAAACCGACGCCTGCTTGACCATCAAAGCATTCCGTACACGTGCCAGCATATCTGCAATCGGATCTGATGTTGTCATCCTAGCACCTCATCACCAACTGGCCTTGACCAAGCCGGGGATCTTCCCCTCCAGGGCCAGCTCGCGCACACAGATTCGGCACAAGCCAAAGCGACGGTAATATCCGCGCGGACGACCGCACCGAGAGCAACGATTGCGCACACGGATCTCGTACTTGCGCCGGGTTTCGCGAATCGGCATACTCGTTTTCGCCATACTTAACTCCTTGTTTGGAACTCCACAACTCGTGACCTTCTCGGCTGCCCACAGCCCTGCTCCTAGCCCGGGCTATGTGCCGCCGTGGCCACGCTCGCTCTCAATGCCGGAAAGGCATCCCCAGCAGTTCGAGAAGCCGTCGGGCCTCCTCGTCCGTCTCCGCCGTCGTGTTGATCGAGATCTCAAAACCCCGGATCTTGTCAATCGTGTCGTAGTTGATCTCTGGGAATAACAACTGCTCCCGAATCCCAAGAGTATAGTTACCCCGCCCATCGAAGTTGTCCGGTATCCCGCGGAAGTCGCGGGTACGCGGCAGCGCGATGCTCACCAGACGGTCCAGAAAGGCCCACATACGCTCCCCGCGCAGCGTTACCTTCACCCCAATGGCGCGCCCCTCGCGCAGCTTGAAGTTAGCGATCGACTTGCGCGCGCGGGTAATCACCGGCTGCTGACCCGTAATTGTGCGCAGATCGGCCACTGCGTACTCCAGAGCCTTGGGATTGTCCAGGGCCTCGCCCACACCGATGTTGATCACGACCTTGCGGATGCGGGGAACCTGCATCACATTGTCATAACCGAACTCCTCTCGGAGCGCCGGCATGATTGCTTCACGATACTGCGTTTCTAGCCGTTGCATCGTCCCCATCTCCCTAGTCGATCGCCTTACCGCACTTGCGGCAGACGCGTACCTTGCTCCCGTCCACCTCTTGGTAGCCTACGCGGGTCGCCTGACTGCAGCTCGGGCAAACCAGCATAACGTTTGAGAGATGGAGCGCAGCCTCAAACTGGATTCGACCGCCCTGCATTCGCGAGCGTCCGGCACGCTGGGCATCCTGGTGCTTGATCACCATGTTGACCCCGGAGACCACAACCCGGTCCTCCTTGGGAAGCACCCGCAGCACCTCACCCCGCGCCCCGAGGTCATCTCCAGTGATTACCTCGACAGTGTCACCCTTCTTAATGCGATTCATATCACTTCCTCATTACCACGGTACTACAGCACCTCGGGTGCCAGCGACACGATCTTCATATAGCCCCTCTCGCGCAACTCGCGGGCAACGGGCCCAAAGATACGTGTACCCCGTGGGTTCACCCCACTGGCGTCCAAGATCACCGCTGCATTCTCATCGAAACGGATGTACGAGCCATCCGTACGGCGGTATTCCTTAACGACCCGCACGATCACCGCACGGACAACCTCGCCCTTCTTGACCGAGGACGTTGGGGACGCCGCTTTCACCGATGCCACGATCGTATCCCCCACGTATCCGTAGCGGCGCTTGGATCCTCCAAGGATATGGATACACAGCAGCTCTTGGGCTCCCGTGTTGTCGGCAACATTTAAGCGCGTCTCACGTTGGATCATTGCACGCCTCCTCGCGCCGGCCGCCTAAGCGGCGCGCTCCAAGATCTCTGCAACAGCCCAGCGCTTGTGCCGGCTGAGGGGGCGCGACTCCACGATTTGGACCTTGTCACCGACGCGACAGTCGTTATTCTCATCGTGCGCCATGTACTTCTTCGCCGACCGCACTACTTTCTGGTACAGCGGATGGCGATAGCGCCGCTCCACCGTCACCACCACGGTCTTGTCCATTTTGTCGCTGGTTACCGTCCCAACCAGCCGGCGTCGTCTTTCCTTCATGCCGTCGCTCCTTCTTTATCCGCGGCCAGCTCTCGCTCGTGCAAGACCGTCATAATCCGCGCAATATCCTTGCGGACGGCGCGCAGTCGGTTGTGGTCCTGAAGGCTGCCAGCATACCATTGCTGGCGCAGGTTGAACAACTCACGACGGGTCTCCTGCAGGCGAGTGCGTAGTTCATCAGATGTCATACTGCGGACCTCGCTTACACGCATGCCTACCCTCCTGCCCCGCTGCCATACTCGTGGCGCGTGATGACCTGGGTCCGAATGGGCAGCTTGCGCGCTGCGAGTTCCAGCGCTTCACGCGCGACATCGTCGGAGACCCCGGCGACCTCAAAGAGCACGCGACCCGGACGGACCACGGCAGCCCAGTAATCCACGTCGCCTTTCCCTTTGCCCATACGCGTCTCCGCAGGCTTGGACGTGATCGGCTTATCGGGAAAGATGCGGACCCAATACATGCCCCGGCGGCGCATATGGCGCACGATAGCGCGGCGAGCCGCCTCGATCTGGCGAGCGGCAATCCAGGAAGGTTCGAGGGCCTGTAGCCCATACTCACCGAAGGAGATTGCCACTCCCCGGCTCTCCTTGCCTGTCATGCGCCCGCGATGTTGTTTTCGATACTTGACGCGCTTCGGCATCAACATAACTCGTTCTCCTTACCCAAGCCTCTGGGCCCAAACTGCCGGGCTACTCCTGCTCTTCTACTTCCTCAACAACCGCGGCAGTGGCCGTCGATCGCCGGGGCAGTACTTCGCCTTTGTAGACCCATACCTTGACGCCGATTCGCCCGTAGGAGGTCAAGGCCTCATCCTGAGCATAGTCGATATCGGCACGCAGCGTCTGTAGGGGGACCCGTCCCTCACGCATCCAGGTCACGCGGGCCATCTCCGAACCCGAGAGCCGCCCGCTGCACATCACCTTGATCCCCTCTGCGCCCGCGCGCATCGCCTGTCGCACAGCGCGCTTCATAGCGCGGCTGTGGTAGATGCGCTTTTCGAGCTGGGAGACGATATTCTCGGCAACGAGCTGAGCGTCCAGATCGGGCTGCTCCACTTCCTGAACGTCGATATGAACCCGCTTGCCGCCGGTCAGCTCCTCAACATCGTGCCTCAGCGCCTTGACGTTCTCGCCCTTGCGTCCGATCACAACACCCGGACGTGAGGTCCAGATGATCACCGAGACCTGATTCGGCGGGAAACGCTCGATCTCCACGCGAGACACGCCGGCCTGACCGTCACGAGAGCGATCGCGCATCTGGTTGTAGATCAGGGCGCGAATCTCGCGATCCTCGTTCAGCAGGTCCGCATACTCACGGCCCTGGGCGAACCACCGCGACTTCCAGTCACGGATGACCTTCAGACGAAAACCATAGGGATGAACTTTGCGTCCCAAGATAAGCCTCCTTGACCTACGCTTCCGGTCGTTCCTCGAGAACGACTTTGATATGGGACGAACGCTTGCGGATCGGGCGATAACGCCCGCGGCTTCCCCAGCGCGCCCGCCAACCTTTGCCCGGCATGACGCCGGGCCCCTCGTCAGCGGTGATCGTGGCAATGTACAGACTGCCCGTGTCCAGTCCCATTTCATCGGCGTTCGCGACCGCGGAACGGATCAGCTTATACACTGGGACAGCAGCCGCCTGAGGCATCGCCCTCAGGGCGTCCATAGCCTGCTGTGCAGACAGCCCGCGGACGGCGTCAATCACCCGGCGCACCTTGAGTGGTGTGATCGGGATGTGTCTTGCTTTGGCTTCAACAGTCTCCAGCATAAGCCTACCTCACCATCACCCTAACCTTCTTCTCCCTAGCCACGTGCCCACGGAAGGTCCGGGTGGGCGCAAACTCACCTAGACGATGACCGACCATGTTCTCTGTAACGTAGATCGGCACGTGACGGCGTCCATCGTGGACAGCAATCGTGTGTCCCACCATCTGTGGGAAGATCACGGACGCCCGCGACCAGGTCCTAATCACACGCTTGCTGCCGGTCCGGTTCATCTCCTCGACCTTCTGCAGCAGCTTGGCGTCTACGAACGGCCCCTTCTTTAAGGAACGTGACATACCAACTCCCTCCCTGACTAGCGGCGGCGGCGCGAACCAGACTGACGCCGGCGAACGATATACTGATCGGTGTCCTTGTTGCGGCGGGTCTTCCTACCCAACGTCCGCCAACCCCAAGGCGACTTCGGACCCGGCATACCGATGGGCGAGCGGCCCTCACCACCACCGTGCGGGTGATCGCGGGGAGACATCGCCGTCCCGCGAACGCTAGGACGCCAACCCAACCAGCGCTTACGACCGGCCTTGCCCAACTTGACGTTGGCGTGATCGGTATTGCCAACCTGGCCGATCGTGGCCATACAATTGGCGCGGACCGTCCGGATCTCACCACTGGGCAGGCGCAATGAAACGTAGTCACCTTCACGCGCCATGAGCTGCGCCGCAGCACCGGCAGCGCGAACCATCTGTCCGCCACGCCCGGGATAGAGCTCCACATTGTGAACCAGGGTGCCCAACGGGATACGGGCCAAGGGCAGGGCGTTGCCCACCCGAATCTCTGCGTCCGTCTCTGAGCTAACGACGGCGTTGCCGACCTTCAGCCCCAGCGGCGCCACGATGTACCGTTTCTCACCATCGGCATACACCAGCAACGCGATGCGCGCTGAACGGTTAGGATCGTACTCGATGGAGTCAACACGAGCCGGAATGTCCCACTTGTCGCGCCTAAAGTCGATCACGCGATACTTCCGGGCGTGACCGCCCCCGCGATGCCGCACCGTGATGCGGCCATAGGCATTGCGCCCCGAGCGCTTCGTCAAAGGCGCGACCAGGCTCTTCTCCGGCTGGGTGCGCGTGATCTCTTCGAACGTCTGTCCCGTCATCCATCGACGACCGGGCGACGTCGGTCTATACTTCTTGATCGCCATCCTAAGCCTCCAGTGCCTCGATACGCGTGCCCGGCGCCAACGTCACGACAGCCTTCTTCCACGGCGGGCGGCGCGATACCCGGCGGCGGCCTCGCATCTTGTTGATCTTTCCCGGCATCACCATCACGTGCACGCGATTGACGTCGACGTTGTAGATCTCCTCAACTGCCTGCTTCACCTGCAGCTTGTTGGCATCCATATGGACAACGAAGACGTACTTCCCCTGCTCGCGCAGCAGATACCCCTTCTCCGTCTCCAACGGGCGCACAATGATATCGTAGATATTCATCAGGGCTTACTCCTCGGTCTCGCTCGCGGTCGTACCCAAGATCGACTCGATCACAGCCAGCGAGGCCAACGGCACCACGACAGTGTCGGCGCCAAGAAGATCGCGCACGTTCAGATAGTGTGCCCGCAGCGTCCTAGCCGTGGTCAGATTGCGCACCGAGAGCTCGACCGGCATGTTCCGCTCCGGCAGCAGAATCAGGGCCTTGCCCTGGTGAGCGCCAACTTGGCTCAAGGTCTTGACCATCTCCTTGGTTTTAGGAGCGGCCATCACCAGCTCATCCACGACGACGACCTGTTGTTCGGCAGCCTTCGCCGACAGCGCCGAACGTAGTGCGGCACGGCGCATCTTGCGGGGCATCGCCTTCGCATAGCTGCGCGGCTTGGTCCCGTGGGCGATGCCGCCTCCCACAAAGATCGGTGCATTGCGACTTCCGTGCCGCGCGCGCCCCGTACCCTTTTGACGATACCACTTCGACTTCGAGCGGTTGTTCTCGCTGCGTGTCTTCGTCTTGTGTGTTCCCAGCCGAGCGTTGGCCAACTGGCGCACCAACGCTTGATGCATCAAAGGAATGCTGATAGGCGCTTCAAAGATCTCGGAACGAAGCTCGACTTCGCCCACCTTCTGTCCCTGCATATTCAGAACGTCGGTAAGCATGGCTAGTTGCCTCCTTTGCGAACCCGTTGCTTTCGGGCGGCCTTGACCAGCACGACGCCGCCCTTGGGCCCCGGCACCGAACCACGAATCGCCAGGAGGTTACGTTCGGGATCGACCAGCACCACTTCCACGTTCTGAACCGTGGTACGCTTGTTGCCCATCCGTCCAGGCATCTTCTTCCCCTTAAAGACCCTGCCCGGCGTCGCGCAGGCTCCAATGGAACCCGGCGCGCGCTCGCGATCAGACTGACCGTGTGTCCGGGGACCGCCGGCGAAATGCCAACGCTTTACGACACCGGCGAATCCACGTCCCTTAGAGCGCCCTTGCACATCGACACGCTCCCCTGGCTCAAAGATGTCCACCAGGATCTTGTCGCCCAAGGTGTACACTTCATCCGCGCGGGTGCGTACCTCACGCAGGTGCCGCAACTGAGGCACCCCGGCCTTCTCCAAGTGACCCATCTGGCCCTTGGTCAGATGCTTCGACTTCGTCGCGCCGAAACCAAACTGCACGGCGGCGTACCCGTCGTTTTCGAGCGTGCGCACTTGCGTCACGTAGCATGGCCCTGCCTCGACAACCGTGACCGGCTCAACCGTGCCGTCAGCGTTGAAGATCTGGGTCATCCCCACCTTACGTCCTAGAATACCTTTCACCAGTGCCTCCTTGGGACTGCCAGCGCCCGAATGCCGTCAAAGCCGCTTCATCCGGCAACCCTCTGCGACTTCGCGCGCCACATCATCCCCGGTCTCTCACATCGCCCCCCTGGCCGCCGGCTCCGTCAGCGCGGGAGCCAACGACCAGGGGGCGAGCGAGTAGGATATTAGTAGACTAAACGAGTTACAGTTTAATCTCGATGTCAACGCCTGCGGGCATATTGAGCCGCATCAACGTGTCGATCGTCTTCGAATCCGGATCTTGGATATCGATCAGACGCTTGTGTGTGCGAATCTCAAAGTGCTCGTGCGTGTCCTTGTCAATGAACGGCGAGCGTCGAACGGTAAACCGCTCGATCTTGGTGGGCAGGGGCACAGGACCAGCAACGCGAGCACCCGTGCGCTCAGCGGCTTCCACAATTCGACGAGCGGACTCGTCCAAAATGCGGTGATCGTATCCCTTCAACCGAATGCGAATGCGCTGTTTAGCCATAAACCACCTTATGCAGGGTTGACTCAGACTACTCCAGGACCTTGGTGATCACGCCGGCGCCAACGGTCAGGCCGCCCTCGCGGATAGCGAAGCGGGAGCCGTTCTCGAGTGCGACCGGGCTGATCAGCTCGACGCTCATTGTGGTGCTGTCACCCGGCATCACCATCTCGACGCCCTCGGGCAGCGCAACGGTCCCGGTGATATCCATCGTGTTCATGTAGAACTGCGGCTTGTAGCCGGTGAAGAACGGCTTGTGGCGTCCACCCTCATCCTTGCGGAGGATGTAGACGTTGGCCTCGAACTTCCGGCGAGCCAGGATGGTATTCGGGGCAGCCACAACGACACCGCGCCCCACCTCGTCCTTACCCACACCGCGCAGCAGCAGTCCTGCGTTGTCACCGGCGCGGACAACATCGAGCACCTTGTGGAACATCTCCATAGAGGTGACCACTGTGCGGCGAGGCTTCTCGTACATATCACCCACCAGCTCGACCTCGGTGTTGGGCTTGAGCGTGCCGCGCTCGACACGCCCCGTCACCACCGTACCGCGCCCCTTGATGGAGAACACGTCCTCAATCGGCATCAAGAACGGGCGGTCCTCATCGCGCTGCGGCGTGGGGATGTATTCATCGACAACGCGCATCAGCTCCCAGATGGGAGCATACGCGGGATCGTCAGGATCACCGCTCTGGCAGGTCAGTGCCTGCAGCGCAGAACCCTGTACGATGGGCGTCTCGTCGCCGGGGAACTCGTAGGTGTTGAGCAGCTCGCGGATCTCGAGCTCAACAAGCTCCAGCAGCTCGGGGTCGTCCATCAAGTCGACCTTGTTGAGGAACACCACGATCGCGGGCACCTCGACCTGGCGGGCCAGGAGGATGTGCTCACGGGTCTGCGGCATCGGGCCGTCGACTGCCGACACCACCAGGATGGCACCGTCCATCTGCGCGGCACCGGTGATCATGTTCTTGATGTAGTCACGGTGGCCAGGGCAGTCCACGTGCGCATAGTGGCGGTTCTCGGTCTCGTACTCAACGTGCGAGATCGCCACGGTCAGGATCTTGGTCGCATCACGCCGGAACATCTTCGCATCGGCTTTGGCAACCTCATCGTAAGCCTTGAAATCCGCCCACCCTTTGGTGGCCAGGGTCCGCGTGATCGCCGCGGTCAAGGTAGTCTTACCATGATCGATGTGACCAATCGTGCCGACGTTCACGTGCGGCTTGGTGCGCTCAAACATCTCTTTTGCCATTGCTTGCCTCTCCTTACTCTGCTTACAGATATCAGTACGGTAGTCTCTGTGATGAAGCGTATGCCTCGATGTTGGCTCAAGGCCAACAACCGGACACTTTCTACGCCGATTCGCTTACGATAACCCGCTGCCCATTGTGTCGATCACGCATACATCTCGCGTGCTTTAGGCAACTACGTCCCGTATACGATGGCTTCCATCTGCCGGGAATCCACCGGGTCGTGATGGTGGAATTCCATTGTGAATGTACCCCGACCTTGCGTCATACTACGCAGTTCGGTGGCGTACCCAAACATCTTGGCCAGCGGGACAAACGCTCGAACCCCCTGTCCCCCTCCTGGACGCGGCGACATCAGCTTGATTTCGGCTCCCCGAGCATTCAGGTCCCCAAGAACCTCGCCGACAAAGGCCTCCGGCACCACCACTTCCACGTCCATCACCGGCTCCAACAACACCGGTTGCGCCGCTTCGACTGCCTGGCGGAAAGCCTGCGCTGCCGCCGCCTTGAACGCGATCTCCGATGAGAGCGCCAATTCCGCTTGTGCATCGACCAGGCGAACCAGAAGGCCGACCATCGGATAGCCTGCCAGGAAGCCGCTATCCAATGACTCAAGCGCCCCAGCTTTGACAGCCTCAACATACTGGGCCGTCAGGTCCTGCGGACGCAAAAGATTCTCGAACCTGGACGCTGCTCCAGTGCCCGCCGGGCCGACTTCCAACACCACCCGGGCAAACTGGGGCTTACCGCCAAACATACGGTCGAAGACGACCTCCGACCGGCCGGTCTGCGTTACAGTCTCCTTATACGCGACGCGAGGCTTACCTACGTTCGCCTCTACTCCGAACTCCCGCTGCATCCGGTCCACGAGGATATCCAGGTGCAACTCACCCATCCCCGAGAGGATTGTCTGCCCGGTGCCCTCATCCACACGGATACGGAAGGTCGGGTCTTCCTCTGCCAATCGCTCGAGTGCCTCGCTCAACCGGGCCTGATCGGCCACGGTTTTCGGCTCGACCGCGATGTAGATCACAGGCTCGGGGAACCGGATGGACTCCAGCACGATGGGCGCATGCATCGCCGACAACGTGTCTCCCGTTACCGTGTTCTTCAAACCTACGGTCGCCCCGATGTCGCCGGCCGAGAACTCCTCAACCTCTTCGCGCCGATCGGCAAACATCCTGAGCAGCTTGGAAACGCGTTCACGGGTATGCTTTGCCGAGTTCAGGTATACATTGCCTCGGGTCATAGTCCCCGAGTAGATCCTGAAGTACGCCAAGCGTCCCGCATAAGGATCAGTCGCTATTTTAAAGACCAGGGCCGCCAGCGGAGCCGTTGGATCCGCCGGTCGCTCCTCGATTTGGTCCTTCTTGGGATTCTCTCCCTTCACGGGAGGGATATCCAGCGGAGAAGGCAGGAAATCCACCACTGCGTCCAAGAGGGGCTGCACCCCTTTATTGCGCAGTGAAGAACCACACAACACAGGCTGGAGCGCGCCGGCGATCGTAGCTCGACGTAATCCCCGCCGCAGCTCCTCGGGAGAGATCTCTTCTCCCTCCAAATATCGCTCCATCAAGCCGTCATCCATCTCGACGACGGCCTCGATCATCGCCTCACGAGCCTCCCACGCCGCCGATTCCACCTCCGGCGGAATCTCAGAGAAGGACACCGTCTGCCCCAACTCATCCGGCCAGAGTATCGCGCGCCACTCGATCAGATCGACGAGACCACGGAACCCCGACTCAGCCCCGATGGGCCACTGGACCGGTACCGGGTGAGCCTTCAGCCGCTCCACCATACTATCCACGGCGTGAGCGAAATCGGCGCCCAACTTGTCCATCTTGTTCACGAACGCGACCAGCGGCACTCCAAAACTCCGTGCTTGGCGCCAGACCGTCTCGGACTGAGGCTCTACCCCGGCTGTGCCGTCAAAGACCACGATTCCGCCATCCAACACACGCAGGCTCCGCTGAACCTCCGCCGTGAAGTCGATGTGTCCGGGCGTGTCCACGATGTTGATCTGACAGTCGCGCCAGAAACAGGTGACCGCCGCGGACGAAATCGTGATCCCGCGCTCCCGCTCCTGGGCCATCCAATCGGTAATCGTGGTGCCTTCATCTACGTTCCCCAGGCGATGCGTACGCCCAGTGTAGAACAGGATGCGTTCCGTCGTGGTCGTCTTGCCCGCGTCGATGTGGGCAATGATCCCGATGTTGCGAATATTCTCAAGTGAATGTGCTATGGCCATCGCCCTACCTCAGTGTAAACCCGCAGCGACAGCCCCTGGAGAACTCGCTGCCTACCAGAAGAGCAGCAAGAGACTCCTACCAGCGCAGATGGGCGAACGCACGGTTGGCTTCCGCCATCCTCAAAGTATCCTCACGCCTCTTGACAGCCGAACCGACACCGTTTGCCGCATCCACCAACTCAGAAGCTAGCTTTGCCGCCATCCCCCGCCCGGGGCGGGTCTTGGCCGCCTGGAGGAACCAGCGGATCGCCAAGGAGAGCTGCCGGAACTCAGGCACCTCAACCGGGATCTGATAAGTCGCACCACCAACGCGGCGCGGCTTTACCTCGACCGCCGGCATCACGTTCTGCAAGGCGTCGTTGAAGACCTCAACGGCAGGCCGATTTGCGCGCGCCTCTGCCTGATCCAGCGCCTCATACATAATGCGCTGAGCGACGCTCTTCTTGCCGCCCCGCATCATCCGGTTGATGAACTTCTGGATAGCGACACTGTTATAGCGGATATCGGGTTCGATCTCTCGCCGGGCTGGACGATTTCGTCTTGACATTCTTACTCCATCCTCGCCGCGTGGTTACTTGGCCTTAGCCTTGGTCCCGTACTTCGACCGCTGCTGCTGTCGACCTTCAACGCCAGCGCAGTCCAACGCGCCGCGCACGATATGATAGCGCACACCGGACAGATCCTTCACACGACCACCGCGCACCAACACGACTGAGTGCTCCTGCAGGTTGTGCCCCTCACCTGGGATATAAGCCGTAACCTCGATGCGATTCGAGAGCCGCACGCGCGCGATCTTCCGCAGCGCCGAGTTGGGCTTTTTCGGCGTCGTTGTGCGCACGACGGTGCATACGCCACGCTTCATCGGGTTGCCTTCCTTGACTCGCGTGCGCCGACCGCCCTTCTTCGTATTCACATTGTAGGCCAACGCAGGAGACTTCTCCTTACGAGGCATTGGCTTACGTCCCTTTCGCAGGACCTGGTTAATTGTCGGCACTGTGTCCTCCTAAGTTGCCTTAGCTACCTTCGCCATTCTCTATCTTCGCATCGAAGAAGGCCATCTATGACTGCGATGGCCTCTCCGTTGTCGATACTAACGTTCGCCTGTGGATGACAGGAGTTGTAGCTGTCACCCTTCCGCAAATGGAAAGTCTACCACAAAGCGGTGAAAGGTCAACCGCTTTCCAGCCGACCGCGCTCACCTTCTAGCCCTGCGGCGCCAGTCCCAGCAACCCCATCCCCAACTTGGGAAGCGCCGCACGACGGTCATCACGACCGAAGTACAGCACCTCGCCCGAGTCTGTCACAGCCTCTACAGAAAGCGCCAGACTCTGAAGCTCCTTGACAAGGACCTTGAAGGAGGCCGGGATGCCAGGCTCCTCGATCGGCAACCCCTTCACGATGGACTCGTACGCCTTGACCCGCCCCTGGACATCATCGGACTTGATGGTCAGCATCTCCTGCAGCGTGTAGGCAGCCCCGTAGGCTTCCAGCGCCCACACCTCCATCTCGCCGAATCGCTGACCGCCGAACTGCGCCTTCCCGCCCAGCGGCTGCTGTGTAACCAAGGAGTACGGCCCGGTCGAACGCGTGTGCACCTTGTCCTCGACCAGGTGCGCCAGCTTGAGCATGTAGATGATGCCCACTGTCACAGGTTGATCGAACGGCTCACCCGTCTTTCCATTGTAGAGGACCATCTTACCCAGGGTCGGCAACGGATCACTGTGTTCCTGGCTATACTTAGTCGCCTCCAGGACCACGTCCTCATCCGATAGATCGGCGACATCTTCACCGCGGGTCTCCATCCACAAGCGCAAGCAGACGGCCTGCGCCTTCACATCCACAACCTCGTCGTGCGGCAACACGCGTCCCTCAGTGTCGAACGTCAGAACTGTATCGGGGTCGTAGCCAGATTCGTGCAGCCACTCACGCAGCACCGCTCGCCGGGCATAGACCCGATCCTCGCGCAACCGGTCAATGTCATAGCCCTTGGGTGACAACCACGCCGCCACGTAAATCAGCCGCGCCTCGTCGTCATCCACCAGCGATTCCAGCGGATACTCCTGTGCCTTGAGCCACGTCCAGGCCCGCTCTATCACATCTTCCCAGGCCTGATCGATCAGCCACGCGCGCGCGAGTTCGGCGGCAATCTCCTGCTCGTCGGCGCCGTCGAAGACGGGGGTCACTGTCGTGAAGCCCAGCCGGTCCGCGGCCCAACCCAGATGCGTCTCCAACACCTGACCAATGTTCATTCGGCCAGGCACACCCAACGGGTTGAGGATAATGTCGACGGCACGTCCGTTGCTCAAGAACGGCATATCCTCAATGGGCACGATCTGCGAAATCACACCCTTGTTCCCATGGCGTCCTGCCATCTTGTCGCCTTCGGTGATCTTGCGCCGCTGCGCTACGTTGACGCGCACGACCTTCTCCACACCCGCCGGCAAGTCACGGTACTCCTCGCGATCGAAGATCTTGACGTCAACGACCTTTCCGTGTGCGCCGTGGGGCATCCGCAGGCTGGTATCCTTCACATCCCGCAGCTTCTCGCCGAAGATCGCGCGCAGCAGCTTCTCCTCGGGCGTGAGTTCCTTCTCACCCTTGGGCGTGATCTTGCCCACCAGAATGTCCAGCGGGCCGACTTCAGCCCCTACCCGGACAATCCCCTCTTCGTCAAGGTCGCGCAGCGCCTCTTCCGAGACATTCGGTATCTCACGCGTGACCTCCTCCGGCCCCAGCTTGGTATCGCGAGCCGCCAGCTCGTGCTTCTCCACGTGGACCGACGTAAAGCTGTCCTTGCGGACCAGATCCTCGCTCAACAGGATCGCGTCCTCGAAGTTGCCGCCCTCCCAGGACATAAACGCCACCAACACATTCTGCCCCAGGGCCAATTCACCGCTGTCCGTCGAAGAGCTGTCGGCCAGGACAGCGCCCACCTCGACACGCTGCCCCTTCAACACCACAGGGCGCTGGTCAATACACGTACTCTGATTCGAGCGCGCGTATTTCTGCAGGCGATACACTGCCGTCTCCCCGTCGTCCTGGGCAACGACGACGCTCTCACCGGTCACGCTCACGACCGTGCCCGGCTTGCGTGCGGTCACCACCAACCCCGAGTTCAGCGCGGCCGCGGACTCGATGCCCGTCGCCACGATCGGCGCCTGCGGGTCGATCAGCGGGACGGCCTGACGCTGCATGTTCGAACCCATCAAAGCGCGGTTGGCATCGTCGTGCTCCAGGAACGGAATCAGGGCCGCCGAAACGCCTACAATCTGGATGGGCGCCACATCGATGAAATCGATGCGCTCGGGCGGAGCGAAGATGAAGCCATCGCCCTTGCGAGCAGCGACACGCGTGCCCACGAAGTGCCCGCCCTCATCGATCCTGGCATTCGCTTGCGCAATGGTGTAAGGTTCTTCACGATCCGCAGACAGATAGATGATCTCGTCCGACACCCGTGGCACAATGCGGACCGGGTCGCGCAACGGCAGCGTGGCGATCTTCTCCGCAAGCTCTGAAGTGATCAGCGTGCCGGCCTCGGCCACCACCTCCCCATTCTCGGGGTGTTCCAGATCCTCGCGCAGGGTCTCGCCCGTGAGCTGCTCCACGGTGTTCTGCACCGCGCGGATCACACGGCGATAGGGAGTCTCGATGAACCCCAACTCGTTGACACGTCCATACGTGCTCAGACGTCCGATGAGGCCGATGTTCGGGCCTTCCGGTGTCTCAATAGGGCAAATGCGCCCGTAGTGGCTGTGGTGGACGTCGCGGACATCAAAGCCAGCGCGCTCACGGCGTAGACCCCCCGGGCCCAACGCAGAGAGCGTCCGCTTGTGGGTGAGGCTCGACAGCGGGTTCGTCTGCTCCATGAACTGCGAGAGCTGGCTGGAGCCGAAGAACTCCCGGATCGAAGCGACCACGGGGCGGATGTTGATCAGGCTGACGGGCGTGGGCGACTCGTCACGGATGCTCATGCGCTCTCGCACGACGCGCTCCATACGGACCAGCCCAATGCGGATTTTCGCCTGGACCAACTCACCAACGGTCTTGACGCGGCGATTGCCAAGGTGATCCATGTCGTCGGGGCCGGCGACGCCGTTGTTTATGTGAATCATCCGGCGCACCAGCGCCACAAAGTCGGGCTTCGTGATCGTGCGCACCGACATGGGGACGCTGATCTGCATGCGCTGGTTTAGCTTGTAGCGCCCGACTTCCTGAAGGTTGTATCGCTGGGGGTCGAAGAGCTGTGAAACCATGTACTCCTGGGCGTTCTCCAGCGTTGGGGGATCCCCAGGCCGCATGCGCCGGTAGAACTCCACCAGCGTCTCCTCGGCCAATGTGCGGCCCGCGCGCAGGTCCCAAGCCGGCTCCTGGCGGATGGTATCGGTGATCCAGGGATGATCCGGGTCGTTATCCGCTTCGCTGAAGAGCTCGATCAGTTCCTCATCATCGCCTTTGACGAGAACATCGCTGTGCAGGGGATCGTCCACCGCGGCCAACGCCCGCAGGAAAATCGTCACGGGAATCGTCCGCTTGCGGTTGAAGCGCAATGTCAGATACCCCGACTTGCGCGTCTCGAACTCCATCCAGGCTCCGCGATCGGGGATCAGCTTCGCGCTCGCCAGACGGCGCCCCCCCTCTTCCTCCAGGCCGAAATAGACGCCCGGTGAGCGGATCAACTGGCTGACCACCACGCGCTCGGTCCCGTTGATGATGAACGTAGCGTGCTCGGTCATCAACGGCAGATCGCCCAGGAAGATCTCCTGTTGCACGATCTCGCTGGTCTCACGGTTGACCAGAGCCACATCCACAGACAGCGGAACCGCGTACGTCAGATCGCGGTCCAGGCACTCGTGCTGATCGTGCTTTGGCTCGCCAAAGCGGTAACCCAGCTCGAAGCCGGCCTCTTCGGCCTTCTTGCCCGGCAGATACAGGCTCAGAAGTCCATTGAAGCTGTTGATGGGAGATACCTCATCGAAGAGCTCATACAGGCCATCGGTGCGCAACCACTCATAGGACTGGAGCTGTACCTCTACCAGACCCGGTAGCGGTAAAGCGCTAGCGATCCGAGCGTATGATTTAACGCCAAGGTCTGTCAATGCCATTCTTTACCCTTCCCTCCTGGGACCGTCTCTCAATCCCTGAGAGTCCCTCTGGGCTTGAGCCCAAAAACGCCAATCACAGTTATCCACGTCGACCTGCAGCAGTCGCCCTGGGAGCGAATCCATGTTGAGGGCTTCGTGCGTGGGCGGCGTCGATTCGGGTCGATCGGCAAATCCTTATTGACATGCGACAGGTAATTATACCACGATGACCCGAACCGTCAACGCACTTGCAGGTTCCAGATTCTGATGCCCAAATCCTCATTGATGAACGGTAGCCACCTGGGGTCAGCCAACAGCAGTTCTGATGATACAGGGGTTATGAAGCGCTCACTGAGCCACGCCCCACGCGATGACACTGTACCCCGTTGGCGCGGTGACCTCGTGAGGTGTGAGCAGGATCTCGAAGGATTGCTGCTGTCCGGAGGCCAAGCTCACCTCTTCAGGTATCAGCAACTGCCGATACCCCACCACCCGACCATCCTTGTTATAGATTGTCGCCACGATGGAGAGCCGCGTTAGCGCCACGCCGCCTTCGTTAAGCACGCTGCCACGGACGCGGTATTGTGGGCCCGAAACGGCCCCCTCGGGATTCACGACGGCGAGCGGCACAAATGCTGCCGTGATCGGGCTGACCGCTTCACCCCGCAGCAGGCTCACGCTCACGTCAGACGCGCCCGCGGGCGGGTTGCGGAAGAGCACTGAGAAAGGCGCCCGCTGCTCGGGTGCCAGGTAATCCGCGGCCGCAAGCGTCACAGCGGTCAGCAAGGGCGTACCATCGGGCGCCAGCAGGACTACCTCTACCTGCATGTTGGTCACCGGACCGCCGGTCGTATTGATGACCTCGCCCATACACCAGATGCCGCCAACGGGTGTCTCGTAAAACGCCACGCCCGCTGTACCCAACGGCAACGGCGTGGGCGTCGGCAGGATGACATTGCCCACGGGCACCTGAAGTCCAGCCTCTCCATCAGACTCCTCCAGCTCCATGGGTATGATCAGCGATTGCCCGATGCGCAGATAGTCCTCGGCGCTCAACCCATTGACACGCAGCAAGCCATCGACGGTCACGCCGTAATCTATGGCGATGCCGAAGAGGGTGTCGCCTTGCTCCACAAGATGGATGACGGGGGTGGGTGTCGGCGATGGCGTAAACGTCGGCGTCGGCGGAATGGGCGTGAGATAGATCCCCGGCGCGATGGTAGGGGTAGCCAGGCCCGTCAACG
This sequence comes from Anaerolineae bacterium, assembly GCA_034676805.1. GTDB lineage: Bacteria > Chloroflexota > Anaerolineae > B4-G1 > SLSP01 > PWVB01. The sequence continues at coordinate 72,760 of JAXDDO010000024.1, forward strand.
CGTCCGGTGCTCCTGTCGGCGTAGGGGTGGGAGGAAGCGGGGTTACGATACCCTTGCATGCGCTCAGGCCCAGCAGCAGAAGCGCCGGGGCCCACGCACGCCGCCACAGCGTCCGAAGCTGCCCTAAGGTACTCACATTACGGATTATACCACGCTAGGAGAAGCCAGGACCGGCAGCTTCGGCGAGCCGCTCCACCTCGGCCAACGTATCCCGCCGCTTCCCCCCTGCTTGGACGGCGTCTTCCCCATGAACCGGGACTTCGCTGGCCGCAGCGTTCGTCCTGGCCTCAGGGAGCCTGACAGCTTGTGGTGCCTCCCGCCTCCGGACGCGTCTCCATAGACGCGCCACCAAGAACACGCCCCACGGCAGGCCCAAAACGCCTGCCAAGTAGGGCAGCACCGGCAGGCGCCCCGGCCCGCCAAGCCGGTCCAGGTTCAGCAGTATCACCGCCAATGACGTCCAGACCGCGAGGAAATTCGGAGCTGCATCGTTCGCGTGCAGAGCGCCCACACCGGGAACGCGCGCGCGGCTCAGGGGCCACCATAAGCTGCTGCCCATATGGCCTAGCTGATCCTCCAGGACATGGACCGTGAATCCCAGCCACGTCATGAGTCCCGACCACAGCCCCATAGATTGGCCCCACACGGCGCCACACAGCGCTCCAGCACAGACGCCAAGCGCCAGCGCCAACAACAGGCTATGTGTCCAGCGATGGTGCCAATCCAGGAACTCGATTCGCAGACCGTCGCCTTCGGGAACCAGGAGAAAGGTTGGACCCGAGAAGATATCGACGTTGTACTCGCGGCTGTAGCTATGTCTCAGAGGAATCTCAAGGTGCCGAACGGCCCACTCTGCATCCGGTAGCGTCGTGCCGGGATAGGCGAGCTGGCCTGTGTTGACCAGGGGGCCCATTCGCACAGCCACAGTACCGGCTTCCGGCTCGAGCCGCAACGTATACCGGCGCCAGAGGTCGCTGCCAAGGCGCAGCGTGTGGGCTATCACCCGGCGTGGCTGCTGCGTCTCATACGCATCACGCAGTGCCGCGGCAAGCCGTTCAACGACCGCCTCGGCTGCACCATCAAGGGAATAGCCTGCAGGATCGATCTCAACGTCGAATCGCTGCCAGAACTGCACGAAGCGGAAGTCAAGCGTGTCGGGCAGCAGCGCAGCGATGCCTGCCAGTGCCGGAAGCAGCGCTCCCTCCCGCGCCCACGCAACCACCTCCGGAAAGAAGGTGGCGAGGGCAACCCCGCTGAGGAAGTGCGAAATGCCTTTCATCGGCCGTGCAGCTCCTGGAGAACGTAGTACCGCCACCATTGTAGGGTGGCTTCCCTGGCGCGCAAGCTCCGATGACGTCCCCAGGAGACAAGCAGACAGACTGGCAGGGGCCACACGCCGCTCCGGGACAAGCAGATCCCGATGCCGGCACCCCCAGTCTCCTGCCACCTTGCCGAATCCCCCAATCCGGCGATACTACCCAGTTGAGGGCCACTTTTGGAATCAAAACGCCACAAGCTGATCATACGTACACTCCCAATCCTGCTCCTCGCATTCGCGCTGCGGATCTGGGGCCTGGCCGACCACAACATCTGGTGGGACGAGGGGATCGGCGTCTGGCTCGCGCGGATGCCGGTGCTCGAGGCTATCGACTGGACCGCGGGCGACGTCCACCCCCCGCTCTACTATGTCGTGCTGCGGGCCTGGCGTCTGTGGGCGGGCGAGGGGGAGTTCGTCCTGCGCTATCCTTCGGTGCTCTTCAGCCTGCTCACGGTGCCCGTGATCTACCAACTTGGCCGGCGGCTTGGGGGGATACGCGCGGGCTTGCTCGCGGCGCTCTGTCTGACGGTCTCGCGCTTCGCCGTCTGGTGGGCCCAGGAAATCCGCATGTATGCCCTGGCGGCGCTATTCGCCGCAGGCTCGTTGTGGTCGACCGTCCGGCTATGGCGCGACCCGCCACGGGGCAGGGGGTGGCGGCCCTGGGTCGCTTACGTCGTGACGACGCTCGGCAGCTTCTACACGCTCTATCTCACCGTGACCGTGGGAGCCGTGACCAACCTGGGGTTCCTCATCGCCTGGTGGCACGGCGGATGCCGGCGGCGGACCGCAATTCGCTGGATCACGGCCCAACTGGCGGTCGCCGCGCTCACCCTACCATGGCTTATCATCGCCCTGCCACGAATGCACAGTTGGTCCAGCGACGCGCCATTCACCCCGGGCTTTTTCATACAGCTCTACGCCACGATCCTCGCAGTGGGAAGCCCGCTGGACCTGCAGTCCTACAGGACCGTGACGGCGGCGGCGTTTGTTGCTCTAGGGCCAGGCCTGCTGGCGCTCGTCCGGCGTCGCTCGGGGCCACTCCGCCGGGGCGGACTGGCCATGCTCCTCGCTGGATTGCTGCTGCCCCCGCTCGTCGTGATGATGGTCTCACTGCCGGGCCTCCGCTTCTACTTCTCACGCCCGCTGGTGCCGCGCTATCTGTTGCCCTTGGCGGCCTGCTACACAACAGTGGCGGCTTGGGGCAATGCGGCCCTGTCACGCACCCGCAGGGCGCTCTCCTTGGGCATGGCAGGGGTCACCCTGGTAGCAGCCCTAGCTGGTCTCGTGGCCTTCTATCCCGGGCGGGCCCGCCGCGACGACTATCCGACGATTGCCGAGGTTCTGACGGCACTGCGGCAGCCGGGAGACGCCGTTGTGCTCTACGTCGATCGCGACTGGCCGATCTTCACGGCGCACTACGCCGGGGCGCGCCAGGACCTTCCCTACGGCGCCGACTACCGGGACGATGGCTTTGTGGAGGGCCGGTTGGCGCCCATCTGGGAACAGGCCACCGCCGTGTGGCTGGTGACCACGCCCGAATCGCTCCAGGCCGATCCCGACCGCACGGTCCCTCGGTGGCTGTCGGCGCGCGCCGCTTTCACGGATACCGTCGTCACAGGCGAAGCGACGCTGACTTTCTACGCGCGAACTGAGGAGCGCGCGCAGGCCGCGTTCAGAGTGGTCCCGAGCTTCACGCCGCCGATCACAGTGGGTGCCCATCTTGGCCTCAGGGGCGTGTCGATCCCACTGCCGCGGTACCGCACCGGGGATACCCTTCACCTGGGCTTCTACTGGTCGGGAGCCCCGCCTGAAGGCGCCAGGGTCGCCGTTGGTCCTCGTGAGGTCCGCGTGATGGTTGGGGATCTCGACACCGTTGCTGGCGCCACCACAACCCGCAGTCAAATCGACGTCCCCCTGACCCCCGACCTGCCGGGCGGACGGTACACCGTTACCATCGACGCTGCCGGTGACCCGCCGCTCCGCGTAGGCACCTTCACGGTCCTTCGCGCCGCGGCTGGTACCTCAACGACCACGGGCGACATCCCATACCCCATTGAGTACCGCTTCGGTGAAAGCATCACCCTAGTCGGCTATGCGCTACCCGAGACTGTTGTGGCAGCAGGCGGCGTGGTACCCCTCACCCTCTACTGGCGTGCTGACGCCCCCGTCGTCGACCGCTACAAGGTGTTCACCCACCTGGTGGGCGAGACCTTCAACGCCGGAACCGGCAACTTCCTCTGGGGACAACAGGACAACGAGCCGGTGAGCGGGCAGGCGCCGACTACCCTGTGGGCGCCAGGGTCGGTGATTGCGGACGCCTACCTCCTGCCGGTCGACCCGGCAGCGCCGCCGGGTACGTATACCCTTGAGGTCGGGCTCTATGGTCTGGTCGACGGCGTGCGGATGGCGGTCGCTGGCCCCGGTGGACCGCTCGAAAACGACGCCGTGCTGCTGGCGACCGTGGCTGTGAGGGCTTCGCCATGACAGAATGGTACAATAGGCCCGACGATGGCGCATCCGCAGCGAAGATCGAGAAGGCCATGAGCGAAGAACGGCCTGGAAATCGCATACCTGAGCAACGCCGTGCGGCCCGCAAGGGCGGGCCTTCGTTCACCATCGACATGACAACACATCTCGAACGAACAGGAGAACCCCGGTGAAAAGCAGCTGGAAGCGTAATCTGTGGGTCGTCTGGGTGGCCGAATTCCTCGCAATCATGGGATTCTCAACCACCAACCCCATCTTTCCCTACTACATCCAGTATCTGGGTGTGAGAGACGACCTGGTCGCACGCTGGAGCGGCATCGCAATCTCGGTCTCCTCCCTGACGATGGGCTTCATGGGCCCAATCTGGGGCGCGCTTGGGGATCGCAACGGGCGCAAAGTGATGGTGATGCGCGCGATGTTCGGCGGCGCTGTCATCATTGGACTCATGGGGTTTGCACAGAACGTGGGACAGTTCGCGCTGCTGCGGTTCATCCAGGGAGCACTGACCGGAACGGTGACAGCGGCTACGGCTTTGGTCGCCAGCAACACGCCCCGCGACCGGCTTGGCGAGACATTGGGCAAACTCCAATTGGCCATCTTCCTTGGCCAGGCATTCGGCCCCACAGCGGGCGGATTCGTCGCCGACACGTTGGGCTATCGTCCCGCCTTCTGGATCACCTCAGCCTTTCTGATCGTCTCGGGGCTCATGATCCTCTTCCTCGTCCGAGAGGACTTCACCCCCTCCCCGGATGCGCTCAAGGGCAGCCTCTGGCAACGTATGGGGACCGATTTCTCGACAATTCTCGCGGGCTCGCTGCTGGGATACGTCCTCGTGCTGCGCTTCGCGCTGCGGGTGGGGCTGCGAATGAGCTCGCCGATCGTTCCCCTCCTCGTCCAGGACATCATGCCGGGGAGCAGCCTGCTGGGCTCGGCATCGGGGCTGCTCAGTACCATCACAGGTGTCACCAGCGCGATCGCCGCACCGGTTGTGGGACGTTGGGCCGACCGGGGCAACGGCAAGGCTCTGCTGATGGGAAGCGCCTTCATCGCCACCGCTGCGATGCTCGCGCAAGGATTGGCGTCAACGTACTGGCTGCTCATCCTTGCCCAAGCGCTGCTGGGGCTCGGGATCGGCGGGACCTTAGCCGTGATCAGCGCCTATATTGGGCGCATGGCCCCGGAGGGGCGGGCCGGCACTGCCTTCGGACTGGATGCTATGGCTGTCTCCGTGGCCGGTGCCATTGGACCGATTGTGGGCGGCTGGCTGGGCGATGTCGTGAGCTTGCGCGTCCCGTTCTTCGTCGGCGGCATCGCGATGGGACTGGCCGGCTTCGCCGTCCTGCGTCTTCCTGTGGCCACGCACTCCCCCAAGGAGGCCCCTGCGCAAGGCCAGGCGTCGTAAGCAACCTAGTGTTTCATTACCCGCGCAATGCCTATAGTGTCGATCCCCAGAATGGCTCGCGCTCGCCCGGAGACCGGCGGATGCAGTCAACAAGCGGCACAGGCTGAAGGTTGCGGTGCTGCAGGTCATCTAGCCTCGCCCACAGGAACTCGAGATGGGCCTCTTGCGACTCAGGGGGCACCGGCGGGGCGATGCCCGGTAACCGTACCTCGAAGATGAGGTTGATCTCGTACTGCTTTGCCCCGGACACTTCCCAGGTGGCTTCGACAGCCCCAACAAAGCGCTCGACGACCACCTCAAGCACCCCCAACTCCTCCGCAAGCTCCCTCCGCAGGCATTCGACCGCCCCCTCACCAGGCTCGATATGGCCGCCGGGCAGGAATGTGTCGTTGGCCCCGATTTCGTGAGCCAGCAGCACATGTCCGTCGATCTTGCAGATGCCACGCACAAGGTAGTGAAAGCGATTCATAGAGAGGTCATCCTTGGGTACGAAAGAGCCGGGGCCCTTGCGGAGCCCCGGCTATGCCTCACATCATCCGGAGCCGACAATTACCCACTCTGTCGCGCCAACTCGGCTCCGCGGTGCAGCGCCCGCTCATTGGGCTCGAGCCACTTGCGTTGACGCTCGGAAAGATGCTCATCCAACTGCTGCACAATCGTCTGGAGTGATACCAGCCCCGTCAGTTCGACGAAACCGCCCAGCAGCACCATATTCGCCATCCGGACGTTGCCCAGCTCCGTGGCGACGTCGGTCGCGGGCACGAAGACCGCTCGCACGTCCTCTCGCGCGCTCCTCGCCGTAATCAGCGAGCTGTTGACCAGGAGCAGCCCGCCCGGCTTGACCAGCGGCTCGTACTTCGTGAACGACGGACCATTGAAGACGATCGCTGCCGTGGGATGCCGCACCACGGGCGCCCCGATTTCCTCCTCGGACAGGATCACGGTGCAATTCGCCGTACCACCGCGCATTTCGGGGCCATACGAGGGAAACCAGGTGACATAGAGGCCCTCAGCCAGTCCCGCATAGGAGAGGAGTTGCCCCGCAAAAAGCACGCCCTGACCGCCGAACCCGGAGAAGACCGTCTCTTCGTGCCGCATATGCACCACCTCCTATACGCGCAGGGCCTTGACCTCATCGGTCATCTTGAATGTCTGTACGGGGTAGTAAGCGCTCATGTGCTCCTTGGCCCATTGCATCGCCGACCATGGATCTACGTTCCAGTTGGTGGGACACGTGGCAAGGACCTCAATACACGCGAACCCGAGCCCGTTCATCTGTGTCAGGAACGCCCGCTTGATCGCCTGCTTGGTCTTGCGGATACTGGCCAGATCTACCGCCATCTCTCGCGCAATGTATGCGGCACCAGCCGTCTGCGCCAAGATCTCCGACATCCGCATCGGGTAGCCTGCGAGGCGGCAGTCCCGTCCCGTCGGTGTCGACGTCGTGACCATGCCCGACAGCGTTGTGGGCGCCATCTGCCCACCGGTCATGCCGTAGATCGCATTGTTGATGAAAACAGTCGTGATCAGTTCGCCACGGTTCGCCGCATGAATGATCTCAGCGGTCCCAATCGCCGCCAGATCGCCATCCCCTTGATAAGTGAAGACGATCTTGTCGGGGTTCACGCGTTTGAGCCCTGTCGCCATAGCCGGCGCACGCCCGTGAGACGCCTCGACGAAGTCCGTGTTTATGTAGTTGTAGGCCAGCACTGCGCAGCCCACCGGCGCGACGCCGATGGTCCGCTCCCTGATCCCGAGCTCGTCCAGCACCTCGCCCACCAGGCGGTGCACAATCCCGTGGACACAGCCGGGACAATAGTGGGTGCTGGCCCGGGTCAGCGACTCCGGGTATCCATACACCAGCTCCATCTCATCCTGGATCTGGGCTTCTGCAGTCTCTAAGTGCTCTACCATTTGCTCCTCCTGGTTCTGTCGCTGTGACGCGGCTACTACCGCACAGCAACGTCAGCCGCCAGAGCGTCGAGATCCAACTTGATCTCGTCCACCATGGGAATCACGCCACCCATGCGCCCGTGGAAGCGGATCGGCACGCGGCCCTGGGCCACACGTTCGACATCCTCCAGCATCTGCCCGGCGCTCATCTCAACCACCATTATGCCGCGCACCTGATGCGAGAGCTCCGCCAGCCGTTCCTCCGGGAAGGGCCACAGGGTCCGGGGTCTGAACAGCCCCACCTTCAGCCCCTCTCGCCGCGCTTCGCGCAGCACCGAGACGCAGATGCGTCCGGAGGTTCCGTAGGCGACGAGCAGTACCTCGGCGTCCTCGGTCTGAACCTCGGAGAAGCGCGCCTCGTGGTGTTTGATCTCCATCAGCTTGGCCTGCAGCCGCTTGTTCACCACCTCCAGGTTCGCTGCCCCCAGGTAGAGTGAGGTGATTACGTTACGCTCGCGCCCTTGGGCACCGGTGGTGGCCCATGCCGGTCGTGTCTTGCGCACAGGTTGCATGGGCGGCAATTCGGCAGCCTCCATAATCTGCCCAATGCTGCCATCGCCGGCGATGAGGACCAGCGTGCGATACTTCTCGGCCAACTCGAACGCCAATGCCACGTCATCGATAAGTTCCTGCACGTTGGATGGGGCCAGGACGATAGGATGAAAGTCACCATGACCCGCCGTCTTGGTCATCAAGAAGTAATCCGCCTGTGAAGGTTGGATGTTGCCGAGTCCGGGACCGCCACGCATCATGTTGACGACGACCACGGGAATCTCCGATCCGGCAATGTACGATAGCCCCTCAGCCATCAGCGAAAACCCCGGACCCGAGGTCGAGGTCATCGTCCGCACGCCCGCACACGCCGCGCCGTAGACCATGTTAATCGCCGCGACCTCGCTTTCGGCCTGCAAGAAGACGCGCCCCTCCTCGATCATCCGGCCCGAGAGATGCTCCAGCGCCTCGCTCTGGGGTGTGATGGGGTAGCCGAAGTAGGCTTCCAGCCCGTTACGGACTGCGGCCTCAGCAAAAGCGATGTTGCCTTTGAGCAGTTGCTTGACCATCGCGACCTCCTCTACGCCCCTACAGCAGCGACGCGCGGCTGCCGTTTGCGCCTGTAGACGGTGAACACCACGTCAGGGCAGATCGTTGCACAGGACGCACACCCGATACAGGCCTCGGCATCGGTCACGACAACGGGGTGATACCCCTTGGCGTTGTATGTGTCCGTGGCGAGTTGCAGGATATTGACCGGGCACACGTGGGTGCAGAGGCCGCAGCCCTTGCAGCGATCCACATCGATCACCACCATTCCTCTGCCCATATAACCTCCTCGTGGTTAGCGCACGAAACACGCTACGTTAGCGATCCAACGTCCCTCATAAACAAGTAGGGGCGCCCCTGGGCGCCCCTACCTATGGTTCATCCACCCACCATGGGCAAGACCAGGGTAAGCAAGATGCCGCCCGCGATGACGGACCCCAACTGTCCCGAGGTATTGGCCCCCATCGCGTGCATCAACACGAAATTGGAGAAGTCTTCCTCTTGAGCCACCCGCTGCACCAACCGCCCTGCCATCGGGAAGGCGCTGATACCCGCCGCCCCGATCAGGGGGTTGATCCGCTTGCCCGAGAGCAAATACAGCAGCTTCCCGAACAACAGCCCGGCGACGGTGTCGAGTCCAAAGGCCACCAATCCCAGAGCCAGAATCTTGAGCGTATCCCAGCGCAAGAAGCTATCGGCCGTCATCATGCTGCCCACGACCAGCCCCAAGAAGAGCGTCGCGATATTGATGATCTCGTTCTCGGCGGCGTGCGCCAAGCGAGGAACCACTCCCGCCTCTTTCAGCAGATTGCCGATCATCAGCGAGGCGATGAGCGGGGCGGCCTTGGGCACAAGCACACCCACCACCACAGTGACAATGATAGGAAACAGGACCAACGCCAACCGCGATACCGGGCGGGGGGCGTAGACCATCCGGGTCATCCGCTCCTCGCGTGTCGTCATCAGCCGCATGATCGGCGGTTGGATGATGGGCACCAGGCTCATATACGAGTAGGCCACGACCGAGATCACGCCCAGAAGATGGGGCGCGAGCTGGTTGGCGACATAGATACTGGTCGGACCGTCAATCGCACCGATGATGCCGATACTGGCGGCCTCAGCCATCGGGAATTTCAGCAGCAGCGCTAGCATCAGCGTGCCGAAGATGCCGAATTGTCCAGCGGCCCCCATCAGGGCAAACAGCGGCTGGGCTAACAACGGACGGAAGTCCATCATCGCGCCAACACCCACGAAGATCAGCAGCGGGAAGAGCTCGTTGTCGACCCCAGCCTGTTTGATGACGGCGAGCATACCTTGCTCGCGCAGGTCGATCATTGCGGAGAGCGGCAGATTGCCAATGATGCAGCCCATGCCGATAGGCAACAACAGCACCGGCTCGTACTCCTTGGCGATCGCCAGGTAGATCAACAGACCACCAAGGCCCATCATGATCAGGCTCGGCCAGTTATCAACCAGAGCTGTGAGGCCTGCTACGAGACTGCCCAGATCGACACTGTTCACCGCGTCTCCTTAGACTACTGACTTACTCTCAGGGCCATCGTTCGTTCCGGGCGTCCGGTGCACGACGGCACAGTCCAGCACCGGTTAGCGCGTCTGCACCGCCTGCCGAAGCACACAGGTCATCAGGTACATCGGTCGCTCACACCTGAACTCCAGCGCCTCAAACAACGCGAGCGCGCTCGCGTCATCCTGGTTCACCACCGTGAACACCCTACGACCTTCCGCCTGATGGGCGAGCACAAGCGCCGACACCACCTCAGCGCCCAGGACCGCGTGCGGATAGTCGTGGCGTGTGACAACATTGTCGATCTGTGCCGCACCAGGAATGGACAACATCGTCGTCCCCATCGCGACCAGCTTGCGCCGCTCCCAGATACCAAATGCCGGACCGTATTGCAGCGGGTCAGGGGAAACCACGTTCAACGTGACCTTCTCCGTTCGCGCCAGCGCTTGAAGCGCACCGACATCGTGGCCGGCCAACTGGGAAGCGCGGCCCTTGTTCAGCGTAGCGCGGTCGCCGCGATAGACGAGCTGCCACTTTGAGCGAACGGACACCACATCGAAGGCCGCAGCTACCACATCGCGCTGTTCCTCATTGACTAACAGATCCACCTCGCTGCCCGGGTCGGCAAGGAAGGTGGCGTAGGTCGACAGCAGCTCTGCGGACTCGCCGATAAACGCCAACGCCATCTTCGGCATGCTACGACAACTGGCTACCGACATCACGGGCGAAGCGGCAATGTCACATTCAGGCGCCAATGTGGTCACGTTGGCCACAAAGCTGAAGTGTGCCAACGTCCAATCTATATCGCGTGTGCGAGCCTGGATCTCACTCGCCAGCGGCGAGAAGCGATCCCCGGCAGCGTGATAGTCCATCTTAAGCCTCGGCGATCACCATCAAGGGGGCTCCATGCTGCACCTGCTGCCCCACGGTGATCAGGATCTCCTTGACCACACCGGGATAAGTGGCCCGGATGGGATTGTTCATTTTCATAGCTTCGAGCACGCACAACTCCTGCCCGTTCACCACCGCGTCTCCAGTGGAGACGCTAATGCCGACGATGGTTCCGGGGAGTGGGGCCGTCACCGCACCTGAGGCAGCCGAGCTCGATTTGACAGCCGGCGCAACCTGCGGCACCGCCATAGTCGGCTGTACCTGTACCGAAGCAGGCGCCGGCATAGCCGCCGCAGCGGCTGCGGGCTCGATCTCCACTGCGAACAGCTCGCCATCGATGATAGCGCGGACAGGTCGCTCGCTCGGGTCAGGCACCTCAACGCGGTAGTCTTTCCCTTCAACGGTCACCCGATAGATCGGCATAGACTTTCACCTTCTGGCTGATTAGCCGGGGGCTATCCCCGTACCCGCCGCGCCTCATAGTGGGCACGGCGTGACAGATGCAGTCCCCGCGCGTAGCTGTTCCACACTTCGTCGCCCCCCGGACGTGCTTCACCGTGCAGCGCCAAGGGGGGCTGCTCGTACGCCACCACCGCTTGGGCTACGGCAACAGCGGCTGCTAGTGCACGTCGCCGGCCCTCGGCTGCGTCAGATGACGCTTCCCCCAGACTCATCGTACCCACGCGGCCTACCTCGTCCAGCGCTGGGGCGGGGCTGATTTCGGGTTGTCGCTCTCTGGTCAGGTAGGTCAACAGATACATTCCCAGCGCCAGCGCACCGATGCTACTGAACGTCATCCCCATGCCCCACGCCGTGAGCAACAGGGCCTGCCTCATGACCTCACTCATCGCACCTCTCTAGACCGGCATGATGCCATGCTTCTTGGGCGGCACGTGGCGGATCTGCTCCTGGAGCGTCCGCAAAGCCGCGATCAACTCGGAGCGCGTCTGGGCCGGCTCGATGACGTTGTCCAGGATGCCGCGTTTGGCCGAGTAGTAGGGGTTGGCATAGGTCGCACGATAGTCCGCGACCAACTGGGCCCGCAGTGCCTCGGGATCCTCGGCGGCGCTCAACTCGCGCCGGTTCAGGACGGCCACCGCGCCCTCCGGACCCATCACCGCGATCTCGGCTGAAGGCCACGCCAGGTGCACGTCGGCACCCAGGCTCTTGCTGCCCATCACGATGTACGCGCCGCCGTAACCCTTGCGCGTCACCACCGAGATCTTGGGCACGGTCGCCTCCACATACGCGTAGATGATCTTGGCGCCGTGGCGAATGATGCCGCCATGTTCTTGATTGACGCCCGGCAGAAAGCCGGGCGAGTCCGCAAAGGTGATCAAGGGCAGGTTGAACGCATCACAGAAGCGCACGAACCGCGAGATCTTGTCCGAGGCGTCAATATCGATCGAGCCCGCGAGCACCAACGGTTGCTGCGCCACCACACCTACCGGCATCCCATCCAGGCGGGCAAACCCAACGATCGCGTTCTGAGCCCAGCTCGACTGAACCTCGAACCAGCTACCGCGATCCATCACGTGTCCGATAACCTCCAGCATATCGTAGGGCACGTTGGGCGACTCGGGGACGATGGCGTTCAGCGCCGGCTCCGCACGGTGTGGATCATCACTCGGCGGCGCCGCCGGCGGCGAGGCGACGTTGTTGGAGGGAAGATAGGAGAGCAGCGTGCGCACCAGATCCAGTGATGTCGCCTCGTCGACTGCGACGAAATGCGCCACGCCGCTGCGTGAGGCGTGCACCCGCGCCCCTCCCAATCCCTCGTGGTCGATCTCCTCACCCGTTACGCTCTTCACAACATCCGGCCCGGTGATGAACATCATCGAGCTCTTATCGGTCATAATCACAAAATCGGTCAAGGCCGGGCTATAGGAAGCACCACCGGCGCACGGCCCCAAGATAACCGAGATCTGGGGGACCACGCCCGAGGCCAGGGCATTCTGCCTGAAGACCTCACCGTAACCCTGCAGCGACAACACGCCCTCCTGAATCCGCGCGCCGCCGGAGTCCAGCAGGCCAATGATCGGGGAGCCGTTCTGGACCGCCATCTCCTGCACCTGGACGATCTTGCGCGCGTGGGCCAGCGATACCGACCCGCCATAGGCCGTGAAGTCCTGGGCATAGGCGAACACGGTCCGCCCATCGATCTTGCCATAGCCGGTGACGACACCATCCCCCAAAACGGCCTCCTCGTCATCGGGATGCGCCACGGCAAATGGCTGCAGCTCGCGGAATGTGCCATCGTCCAGGAGGCGCGCAAGCCGTTCGCGCGCTGTCATCTTGCTCTTAGCGTGTTGACGATCGATGCGCTCCTGCCCGCCCCCAAGCTCGACTTGTGCTTTGTGGGCGCGCAGTGCTTCCAGGCGCGGATCTTCGGGTTGGCTCACGCTCTCCTCCTGTTGGCTTCAGCCTCGTACGGCACCGGCTCCTCGGCTGCCACGGGTTTCACACCCACGTGTATCGCCACCGTTCCTAGCATCATCAAAGACCAACGCACTTCGCGCAGGCCGGCCTGAACCATTGTCTCCGCCAGCGCTGCCGGGCTGCGGAACTCCCTTACCGACCGCGGAAGATAGCAGTAGGCCTCCCGATCGCCACTGATGAGAAGCCCCAAGAGCGGTGCCAAACCGAAGAAGTAGATGTGGAACAACCAACGCAGCGGAAAGCGCTGCGGCCATGTCATCTCCAGGCAGACCACCCGCCCCCCTGGCCGGACGACCCGCCTCTGCTCGCGGAACGCCTGCGCGACGTCGGGGACGTTGCGCATCATAAACCCCGACATAACACTGTCGAAGGCGTCATCGCCAAACGCCAACGCGAGCCCATCGCTTACCACCAGGGGAAATACCCCCCCTTCTGTCCGAGCCTGTGCCTGCGCCTTGACGCGCGCCCGGTCGAGCATCGCCGGCGTCAAATCGGTCGCGATAACCCGCGGACGGGATGGGTGCGCCTGTGCCAACAGGGCCAGATCCCCAGTCCCGGTGGCTACATCGAGTAAACGTCCGCCAGACGGTAGCGCCAGCTGCGCCAATGCGGCCCGGCGCCACCGCTGATCTTGCCCCAACGACATGATCCGGTTCGCCCGATCGTAGGCCCTGGCAATGCGAGTGAAAAGATCGCGGATCGCCTGCTTCTGATGCTGCTCAGCCTCAATTGGCAAACTGGATCACCTGCCCCACATTCAAACTCAAGCGGTCCCCGGACAACCACCACCATACGCCGGCATGCTGCACGCCTGCCGGGGGACCTTGGCAATGGCATTATAGTCCGGGCATGGGGTCAACCGTAGTGGGAAGTGTCACATCCCGCGACGATGACTCTCACCTACGTATAGGAAGGGACGGCAGTCGAACGAGCGCTCTATTGTAGATCCTCGATCAGCGCGTCCAACGTACTCGATAACCTGAAGGGGAAGTGCATTTCTACAGGGATTTCGGTCTGCAGGTGATAGGTGAGCGAGATCGGCACGTTCGCTCGAATGGGAACCTCAACCGTCGTGCTGACCGGAATGACGGTATCCACAGGTACGCTGATGTTCTGGCGGCCCAGCACCGGCAGTGTGATATACGTATTGATCACGGTCTTGAGCGGATAGTTCATCTCGAGAGGGACCACGAAGACCTGATCGATCGGAACGGTCATCTGGATAGGGATGTCCTCATCGACCGCCACATCCAGGACCAGGGGCTCGCTCTCGGTAGCGACCAGGGCGTCGCGCGCCGACTGCAGTGCCTCCCGCAGGTCCTGTCTCATCCCCAGCAACACAACCGCCAGGACGACGTTGAGGAGCAACGAGCTGACGACCAGCGCCGATATGGCCAGGCGCCAGACCCGGAGCAGCGCGCCTGCAGCCCGCCCTGGCGCAGGGGCCACGTCCTGCAACGAAGACGCAACGTGCTGCGGCGTAGTAGCAGTCTGCTGCGGCGTAGTAGCAGTCTGCTGCGGCTTATTCATTCCTCATCCTCCATTCCTGGCTGCTCCGTAGAGCTCTCCGCCAACACAGAATCCGGCTTCTGCGGCTGCACCAGCGCACGGGCCACAGTGTCGAGCAGCGCCGGCTCTCGCCACAACAAGGCGTCGATCTGCACCGCCGCAGCACCCAGCGTGAGACACGCCAGGGCATCCTCCGGCGACGCGATGCCGCCGCACGCGATCACAGGCACGGGCAACCGGCGTGCCCAGTAGGATAGCGTATCGAGCAATAGCGGAAAGAGCGCCGCGCCATAGAGACGTCCTCGCATAAAGCGCGCAACGGCGCCGGCCCGTTCATCGCGCACCGGCAACACGGCTCTGGGGGGCGCAGTCAAGGTCAGCGCATCGGCACCGTGTGCTGCCAGGATGGGTGCAAGTCTTTCGACGCGTCCAAAAGGGATCTTGGCGATGACCGGCAGATCCCCCTCGTTGGCAGCAGCCTCCACGGTCGCCCGGGCATCGCGCACCGAGATAGTCGCCGGGAACCCCAACTCGATGCCCGCAACGCCCGCAACGCCTGAAAGACGCGCGGCGGTCTGGGCTACCTCCTCGGGACGAGAGGCCAGCAGATGCACAATCACCGGAATCGGAAGCCGCTCCCAGGTCTCGCTATAGGTCCGTATCACACGGTTGAGCCCAGGATTGGGCCACCCCGTGTGCACGACGAAAGCGTCGCCCCGCACACCGATCCGCCGGCCTTGGGCTGTCCGTCGCGATCGCAGACTTACAGGATTGGTAACCACGGCGCCCAGCAGGGCCACGTCGACCAGGTCTTGGTAGGCATCACCGTAGCCGAACGTGCCGCTCGCCGGCATGACCGGGACGGTCAGCGTGAGACCGTATTTGTGACGCGGCGCAAGTTCGACCATCGCTGATGCTACTCCCGGCGGAAGGCCAGCAAATCGAATACCGGCCCGTCCACGCAGGCCTGCCGCTCTCCACGTTGGGTCGCGACCCGGCACGCGTCACATGCGCCCACACCACAGGGCATCGGTACCCGCACCAGCGCCTGTGCCAGATCGGCCTGGGGCTGGATCCGGACCTCACTGACGCATTGGGCAAGCGCCGGGTAACGGTCGAGCTCGAAGGCAAAGCAGGCGCGCTCGGTCCAGGCGATCAACTCGCGGAGCCGCGGCCCGGCGCGTTCCAGGCCAGAGGGCACGGCCCCCTCCGCCTCTAGCGGCCCAAGATACCCAGCCGAACCGTCGAGGGTCACGAGTGTCAACTCCAGTGTCGGAGGAAAACGGGTTGGGGCCGGCAACTGCGCGCGCGTCGTTGCCTCCACCACCAGCGCCACGGCAGGGGCAGCCTGGAACAGGGGCTGAAGAAACGGCAGGAAACCCACCTGGGCCACCAGCAGCAATCGCGCCAGGGGATGTCCATCAGGGTTCAGACGAAATCCACGCCCCAGCGGGCCGATCACGTCGATCTCCGCGCCCGGGAGAAGCCGCAGCGCAGGATGTCCAGGCGGAACAGCCGCCACAAACCCCGCCGAGTCGATCTCGGACGGAAATAGCGGCTCTCGCAGCGGACCTCCCAGATCCGCCAGCACGTAGGCCCCCGGCTCAGGAGGCTGCTCGAGAGCCAGGTGGATCTCCCAGAAGGGCGGCGCCGGACGCGCCCTACGCAAGATCGCCGTTTGACGCTTGACCATAATCGAAGTCCATCCACCCAGAAAAACTCAGATCTCCGGGATCGGGCCTGGAGGTATCCAGCTCAATCCCGGAGACCCGGTCCATCTTGAACAGCCCTTCCACTCGTGCGGGGCCTAGATCTATCTCAGACCACCACGGGTGGCGAATGAGAAGTGGGCCTAGATTGTGTGGATTGGTTTGCCGAAGACGCCGTGCGCCGCTTCCATTACGGCTTCGTTCAGCGTCGGATGCGCGTGCACTGCGTTGGCGATCTCCTCAGGCGTAAGCTCCCACTGGGCCGCCAGTACCAGCTCCGGCAGGATCTCGGTTGCCTCGGGGCCCACGATCACCGCACCCACGATCTCGTGGCTCTGCGCATCGGACACAATCTTGACGAAACCCTCGTTCTCGCCCAAGGCCAGCGCCTTACCGTTGGGCAAGAAGGGGAACTTCCCCACCACCACCTCGGAAAGCTGGCTCCGGGCCTCGGCCTCACTCATACCAAACGACGCAACCTGGGGCGAGGTGTAAGTGCCCCGCGGCATCAACTGCCGATTGAAGGGCGTAGGGGCGTGGCCCGCGATCGCCTCGACCGCCAGGATGCCCTGAGCCGACGCCACGTGCGCCAACGGCAGACGTCCATTGAGATCCCCGATCGCATAGATGGTGGGGATGTTGGTGCGCATCATGTCGTCGACCTTGACCCAGCCACGGTCGACCCCGACACCCACCGTTTCCAGCCCAAGATCCTCGCTGTTCGGGCGCACGCCGATTGCGATGAGCGCCACCTCGGCCTCGAGGTCGCTCTCACCCTTCGAATCCTGCACGTGAACAACGACGCCTGACTCAGTCCTGGTCACGCTCTGGACCCGTGTTGACGTGAGGGCCTTGATCTTCTGGCGACGCAGATAGCGCCCCAGCTCGGCTGCCGCCTCTTCATCCTCCGCCGGCAGGATGTGATCGAGCATCTCGACCACCTGCACGTCCGCGCCATACGAGCTCCAGACCGTGGCGAACTCCAGCCCGATTGGCCCGGCGCCGATGATGACGGCCGACTTGGGCAGCGTACGGCGCTCCAGGGCCTCCCGCGACGTCAGCACACGTTCGCCATCGACCTCCACGCCGGGAATCGTGCGCGCGCGCGCCCCGGTCGCCAGGATAATGGCGCCCGCGCTCAGCGTCTGTGTGCCGCCATCCGCCAGCGTGACCTCGACCTCCGTGGGCGACTTCAGGCGACCGTGCCCTATCAACACATCGATGTTGTTCCCCTTCATCAATGCGCCAACACCCTTCACCAGGCGCGCCGAGACCTGGCGGCTCCGCTCGACCGCCTCACCGTAGTCGAGCTGGACGTTCTCGACACTGAAACCGAACGTCTTACCGCCTGCTGTAACCAGCCTGGCCACGTCGGCGTTACGCAGCAATGCCTTTGTGGGAATGCACCCCCAGTTGAGACACACGCCCCCAAGGCTCTCCCGCTCCACCAACACCACGCGCATACCCAACTGCGCCGCGCGGATGGCGGCAACGTATCCCCCCGGCCCCGCGCCCACAACAACAACGTCGTATTCTGAACCAGCCATTCACAAGCTCCTTGTGTGCAGCCCCGCTTCACAGGGGTGCACCAGTTTCTCAACCTCGGCAAACATGGTCTCGATACCGAGGTTGGTCGTATCAATCAGGATCGCGTCAGGTGCAGCCCGCAAGGGGGCCGTCTCACGCTCGCTGTCGATCGTGTCCCGCTGCCGGATGCCGGCCAGGACCTCATCGTAAGTGACCCGCTTGCCCTTCTCGCGAAGCTCCAGATATCGCCGCCGCGCGCGCTCGTCGGCCGACGCGATCACATAGAGCTTCAGGTCGGCATCCGGGATCACCACCGTGCCGATGTCGCGCCCTACCATTACCACCCGGCCCTGGCGGGCGATGGCGCGCATTCGCCGGGTGAGCGCCTCACGGACGCCGGGATATGCCGATACCGGCGACACAGACGCCTCAACCCGCGGCGAGCGTATCTCCCAGGTCACGTCGCGACCATCGACACGCACCGTGCACTGCCGTCCATCATCTTCTGTCGGCGGCAGCACTTCGATATCGACCTGCTCGGCCAGCGCGGCCACACGTTCCTCGGCCTCGACCCGAATGCCCCGATCGAGCACCGCCCAGGTGGCAGCCCGGTATAGGACACCCGTGTCGAGGAAGAGATAGCCGAGATGGCCTGCCAGGTAGTAGCCAATGGTGCTCTTGCCGGACGCGGCAGGGCCGTCGATGGCAATCGTGAGGGGCTTCATGAACGCGTTCTCCCTGGCCCGCGTCGCGAGCGTGGGTTAGCCCCCGACGGGGTGCTATCCCCCGAGTCTCGCCGGGGCGCACCGGAGGTCGGGCGCGTCCCGCGTCCGGAGCCGCGTTTGTCACCGGAGCGCCCCTCTCCCCGCGACCCCCGGCGTTGCGGGCGGGGCGTGCCTTTCACCTCGCGCCGCAGAGCGCTCACCTCATCTTGGGTGAGGTGGCGCCACTTCCCCAATGCGAGGGTCCCCAACTGAAGCGGGCCCATCGTCACCCGAACCAGGCGTTGGCTCGGGTATCCCAGAGCCGCGACAATACGCTTGACCAGGTGCTTGCGCCCCTCGTGGACAGTTACACGGAGCCAGGTCTTCCCGTGTGAGCGCTCCTCGACCACGATGCGGTCGAAACGCGAGAGCCGGCCATCCAGTGTCACCCCGCGCCGCCAGCGATCCAGCGCCTCGGCGTCGGGCTCCCCTTCGATCAACACGCGGTAGATCCGCGGATGTTCATAGCGCGGGTGCGTCAGGCGTTGCGTGAGATCGCCATCATTGGTCAACAGGAGCAGGCCCTCGCTGTCGATATCGAGACGCCCTACCGGATAGAGCCGCAAGGGTTGGCGCTTGCGTGCACCCGGTAGCTCAACCAGATCCAACACCGTCTTGCGGCCCTGAGGATCGCGCGTCGTAGTAACGTAGCCCCGTGGCTTGTGCACGATAATGTAGACGTGCGGCTGTGGCCGCGCCATCGGCACACCATCCACAAGGATGCGTTGTGTCTCGGGGTCTGCCTGATCACCGAGGTGGGCGATCTGGCCGTCGACGGTCACCCGTCCCGCCTCGATTATCTCTTCACACGCCCGGCGCGAGCCGTAACCCGCGCGAGCCAGTAGTTTCTGTATGCGTTCGCTTGCCATCTTCGCCATTATACCCGCATGGGGCGGATTCGCGAGTCCGCCTCGGGCGACCTGGTCCCACAGGCTTTGATCATTCGGTGATATCGCCTATCATTGAGGTGGACTAACCAACCGGAGGCAGCCAATGGCAATCGAGCTAATCTCCATCGTGATCTTCACCTTTGCCCTGGCGCTGCTGGGGCTGGGCGCCTTCACGTGGTGGATCGAGAGCAAGCGCCGTCGCTCGCTGGGAATCCTGATGATGGCCTCGGCGCTGTTGATCGCCACCGGTTACGCGTTTCTGGGCAGCCGATTCTCCATCGCCGCCTTTGGCCGGCTCATCATCACCATCGACCTGCCGCGCCTCATGGCTACCGCCATTGTCTACACCATCGGTGTCATTGCGGGATTTGGATTGGCGGGAGGCGTGTTTCTCTGGATCTCAGGAAGGCTGATCAAGCCGACGGGGCTGGAGCGCAAGCTGGCGCTCTTCGTGGGCCTGATCCTCGTCATTGCCCTGATCATCAGCTTGGTTGCCATCAGGCTCAGCCACTGAGGCCGGAGCCCCACCCGTCGCGGCTGGATGCCGGAGGAGAGGGACGTCATGCTCTTTAGACGCGAGGATCTAGAAGCGCTTGAAGCGACAACACTGGCGCCCTATGGGTTCCACAGTCGCGACTCCCGCGGTCGTGCCCACCCCGAAGCGGAGGCGGACTTCCGCACGTGCTTTCAGCGCGACCGCGACCGCATCCTGCACACCAACGCCTTCCGCCGGCTGGAGTACAAGACCCAGGTGTTCGTCTACTCGGAAGGCGACTACTACCGCACCCGGCTAACGCACACGCTGGAGGTCGCGCAAATCGGGCGGTCGCTGGCCATTGCGCTCGGTGCCAACGAGGCGCTTGTCGAAGCGATCTGCCTGGCGCACGACCTCGGCCATCCTACCTTCGGGCATGCCGGCGAGCACACGCTCAACGCGTTGATGGCAGACCACGGCGGCTTCGACCACAATCAGCAGTCACTGCGCATTGTCGAAACGCTTGAGAGACGCTACCCCGAGTTCGACGGCCTGAATCTGTCGTGGGAAGTGCTCGAAGGGATCGTCAAACACGAGACCGATTACGACGTCGCCGACGCCACCCGCTTCTCTCCGAACCTCCGCGGGACGCTCGAGGCCCAGCTCGCGAACCCGGCAGATGAGCTGGCCTACAGCGCCCACGACCTCGATGATGGACTCTACGCCGGCATGATCGCGCCGGAGGATCTGCAGGGCCTTGCGCTCTGGGAGGAGGTCAGGGAGAGCGTGGGTTGGGATGGAACGGGGTTCAACACGATGTGGCGCCACCGCATTGTGCGGCGCCTTCTGGGGCTGCTCATCGACGACGCGATTGCTGCCACCACAGACCGGCTTCTCGCGACGGCCCCGGTTTCATCGCAGGCGCTACAAGCGCTGCCCCAGAACGTCGTCACCCTCACGCCCGATATGCTGGACAAGCTGGCGGAGCTCAAGCGGTTCTTGCTGGAGCGACTCTACCGGCATCCCCGCGTCATGCGCATGCAGATCAAGGCCGAGCGGATCATCACGGCACTCTTCAGGGCCTACACAGAGGAGCCACGCCAACTGCCCTATTCTGAACAGGCCAAGCTCAAGGATCAGCCTCTACACCGGGTGGTCTGTGACTACATCGCCGGAATGACGGACCGCTACGCACTGCAGGAGTACGCCAAGCTCTTCGACCCTATGGAGCAAGTCTGACTCACGCAGGTTTCCCAGCGTAGGCCGAGCGCCTGGCCAGCACAGAGGTAGCTCAGATTGGCCATGCAGCCGGTCGAGTGAGGGGAAGGCCAGCATCTCCATTGCACGCGCACCCGCCTGGCCCGCAGGCACACGTGGCGACTGCTGCACTGCCCGTGGCAGAGAAGGCTAGAGTGCGTCGCCGAGGAGGATACCCAGCAGCCCGATGATCACCCCCAACTGAAGCAAGAGGTCCGTCTTCGCCAGCCACTCAATCACCGGCCAGGGCGGAAGCAGACTGAGGATCAGGTTCAGCAGGACCAAGCCGACAGCGACCAGCACGGGAAGGCCCTTGCGTTGCGCCAGGAAGTCACCCGCTAGCCTGAGGAACTTGGTCACCATGTCGACAGGTCTCCTTCGCGCCAGATTGTAGCACAGGTGGCACCGGCCGCAAAAGGAGAAATCGGGGGCTGAGCGCATTGATTTTGCACGGAAACCATAGTAAAATATATATGGATCAATTTTATAAAGCGTGTTTCGGCACGGTCCCAGATCCAAACCCGAGGAGGTAACTAATGGTTGAGATTGGTATGCAAGCTCCGGATTTCGAGTTGGTCTCAGACACGGGGGAGCAGGTTCAGTTGTCGAGCTTCCGCGGTCAGAAGGTGCTCCTGTACTTCTATCCCAAGGCTGATACACCCGGATGCACCAAGCAGGCCTGTGCCTTGCGCGATGCCTACCCGCAGATCGAGGCTGGCGACGCGGTCGTGATTGGCATCAGCCCAGACGATCCCGAAGCGTTGCAGAAATTCCGACGCAAGTATGACTTACCGTTCATCCTGCTCTCAGATCCGGACCATCAGGTAGCCGCCGCCTATGGCGCTTGGGGCGAGAAACACACCTTCGGCAAGACGTATGAGGGCATCATCCGCAGCCACTTCGCAATCGACAGCGACGGGCGTCTGGCTGAAGGTGAGTTGCAGGTCAAGCCCCTATCAACGGCCGACCTGGCGCTGAAACTGGTCGAAATCTGACAGAGCTGCCTATGGGCTCACGGCGCCGCTGCCAGAGAAGCAACGCTGGCCAACCGGCAGGGCGCCTCTCTGTGCGTACAACAATACCCCACAACAAGCCGCTTCCCCTTGGGGAAGCGGCTACTGTTTGGAGCCCGTTGGCGACACAGAGTCGCCTGTGTGAGACTAGAGCCAGAGAAGACTGGCCAGGTTGACCAGCATCCCCGTCGGCATCGGAATCCCCAACAGATCGAAGACCCGCTCCCAGAACGTCGCCGGAGCAAACCACAGATAGACACCGGCTGCAATGCAGAGACAGAGCAAGACGACCAACACGCCGATCACGGCGTAAAGAGCCCGCGGTCGTTTGCGGACAGGAGCCGGACCCGCGGCAGGGGCAGGTGTCTCATACTGTACGGCAGGGGCATACGGCTCGTAGACAACCTCTTGGGAGACCGGCGGTTGATAAGGTTCATCGAACGCGCGACCGCCCGCCGGCACGGTAGGCTGAGGCTGGTAATCCGGCCCTTCGGGAATCACCTGCGTGCCTCCCCTGCCACTACCGGACCCCAACACCTCCGTTCGAATCAGCTCTTCGGCAACGTACTCCATACTCACGTAGTCCGCAAGCCGGATGACGTCACCCGACGCAAGCCGCTGGGGTTCGACCAGACGCCGGTTGTTCACGAAGGTGCCGTTGGTGCTCCCCATGTCTTCGATCACGGCGCCCGCAGGCAACAGCCGGATCTGTGCGTGATGGCGGGAGATGCGCGAGCTATCGAGCATAATGGTGTTGTCGGAGGCGCGCCCCAACGTGCACACCATGCCCTGGAGTTGGTAGGTCCGCCCCGTATCTGGACCTTCTGTGACCACCAAACGGTGCTGCCTCTGGCTCTCCATGCCGTCCTCCTGTTCCCATCGATGAACGGACCTGCACGCTGGGACCAGTATACTCTGACGCGGAAGTCAGGCAACCGGCGTCAAGGGCGCCGCGGCCTCTTTGGCTAAGCGATTCCAGGTGGTACAATGCCTTCGCAGCGCTCGACAGCGACACCACAGAAAGGGAGATCCAACGATGCCTGAAATCCATATGGATGCACCTGCAAACGTAATCGTAGATGCGCACCTCGATGTGGCCTACAACGCTGTCACTCTGCAGCGCGACCTGGGACGCCCCGTAGACGAGATCCGTGAGCACGAACGTCACCATTCCACAACGGATCCCGGAGCCGGGACCTGCACGGTGAGCTGGCCTGCGCTGCGCGACGGGCGTGTCGCGATCATCGGGGGCAGCCTCTTCGTGCAGCCGGCGCGGAAGTCCCGACCGGTGCCGACCGCCACGTATCGCACGGCGGAGGAAGCGCACAGCCTCGGCGCACAACAACTGGACTACTACCACCGCATGAGCGACGAGCGCGACGACGTTGCGCTGGTACTTGACACGGGCGATCTAGACAGGACGTTGGCAAGCTGGGACACAGAGGATCCCGCTGTGGGGGTCTTCGTGGTGATGGAAGGTGCAGATCCCATCCGCGAGCCCGATGAAGTCGGCTGGTGGATCGAACGTGGCGTTCGAGGCATAGCGCTTGCCTGGGCTTCGGGCAGTCGCTACGCCGGCGGAAACGCCAATCCCGGGCCCCTTACCGACGAAGGCGAGGTGCTGATCCGGCTGATGGCCGACCACAACCTACTGTTGGACGTTAGCCACCTATGGGAAGATGCTCTATACCGGGTGCTCGATCGCTATCCCGGGCCGATTGTGGCGACGCACGCCAACCCGCGAGCCTTCGTCGACATGCCGCGTGCCCTTGCCGACGATGTGATCCGCCAGATTGGAGAGCGCGAAGGCGTAGTCGGCGTGGTCGCCTACAACCGGATGCTCTCAACCGGGTGGCGTCCCGGCGACCCACGGGTGCCCCTGAACAAGCTCGTCGAGGCGATCGACCACATTTGCCAGGTTACAGGCCACGCAGGCGCGGTAGGCCTGGGATCCGATCTCGACGGTGGCTTCGGGCGCGAAGCTGTACCGGAAGGGCTGGATTCGGTTGCAGATCTCCCGAAGATTGGGGCCTTGCTAGGCGAGCGCGGCTACTCACCATCCGACACGGCTGCCATTCTCAGTGGGAACTGGCTGCGCGTCATGCGCAGGGTATTGGAGGCGTTCTGAGCCGCGCCGAGACTCTCCAGCTGTGTTCCGACCCTTGTCATCTGGGACGGTTGTGGTATTATAGCGTCACTCCTGCCGTGTACGTGGAACCGGTACAGGGTTTTGAGCCAACACCTTAAGAAAACGGGAACCTAAAGTCCAGGATGAGGCTGCGGTAGCCCTCGGGCAAGGCACAACCATCCGGCAAGGTACCCACCTGCGCAAGCAGGGTCAAAACTAACGGTGCACGGCACGGCGGGACTGACTTATGCGAGAGCCGCGTCCGGATTCCCCGGCGCGGCTTTTCGTTGCCTGTGGCACCAGCGTCGCCCCGAACGCTCCCCTATCTGCACGCAAAATAGCACAGCCAAACATTATGTAAAGTAGGCTTGACTTTGCCCTTCGCCTATGTTATGCTCAAAAAGCTGATCAGCGCCTGTGAATCGCTGCTAGACACCCGTCCAGGCAGACTGCAAGCATCTTGAACCGAGGGGTCCATGTACTGGGAACGAGTTTCCGAAGAGATCTTCCTTTTCACGAGTGATCGCTACGCATTGGTCAACTCCGTCGCCGTCCTAACTGATCGCGGGACCGTTGTCATCGACGCCCTTCCTTTCCCCGATGAAGCCCGCCAGATTGCCCGTTTCCTGGAAGTTCGATCTGGAATGGACTTCTTCTCTCTTATCCTCACGCATCATCACATGGATCACGTCTACGGTTTGTACGCTTTCCCCGAGCACCTCGATGTCATCGCACACGAGCTCTGCCGGCAGCGGCTCCTAGAGATTGGCGAGTCCTCCTTACAGGAGGCCCGCGAGAGCGATCCGGCGTTCGCCGAGGTCACCTTGCGCATTCCCACGGTCACCTTCGAGACAGGTGAATTGCTGGTCGATGCCGGGAACAAGACCTTCAGGCTCTTCTCGCTCCCCGGACACAGTGCCGACAACATTGGCGTGTACATCGAGCAGGATGAGGTGCTCATCACTGGTGACGCCGTTATGGCAATTCCGATCATCGCGAACGGCAATTGGGAGCAGGAGGTCCAGACCCTGGAGCTCATCAAGGCAATGGAGCCCGACACCATCATTCAGGGACACGGTGAGGTGATCCTGCGTGGCGAAGTCAAGACGATGATGGATCAGTACATCCGCTACCTCCAATGCGTTAAGCGCCAGGCACAGACCATCCTGAAGAAGGGGCGCGACCGCAGGGAGATCTGGGACATTCCCCTGGAGAAGTGTGGACTGGAGCGGGTGCCGCTCGGTATTGCCAGCCACCAGCTACACGTCGCCAACATCCTCAGCGTCTACGATAAGCTGAAGGCTGAGCAGGAGGCGGGCTAGGCTCGGCAGGACGTCATGTCGGCGCTGCATGCCTGGCTAGACCGCTATCTGCGTTCTCTGCAGCAGGACAACGCCTCGCCTTACACCGTCAAGAACTACGGCACCGACATCGCACAGTTTCTCGATTTCTGCATCGCGCAAGGTGTCGGCACGCTGGAGGACCTGGACCGCGACGTGGTGCGCGCGTACATGGCCAAGCTTGACGAGGACAGCATCGTACGTGCCAGCATCGCTCGGTGTGTCTTTGAGCTGCGAGCCTTCGGTGACTTCCTCGTCCGCCAGAAGGCGTGGCAACATAATGTATTCCGGCGCATCTACGCGCCACGCGTCCCCCGGCGGCTTCCACGCTATCTCACACTGGAGGAGGCCAAGCGCCTGCTGGCAATCCCCGACGTCTCAGAGCCCCAAGGGCTGCGGGACCGCGCTATCCTGGAGGTGCTCTACGCTTCGGGGGTCCGTGTTAGCGAACTTGTGAGACTGGATTTGGGCGACGCGGACCTCATCGCCGGCGAGCTGCGCGTTATCGGCAAAGGAGACAAAGAACGGATCGCGCTCATCGGTCGACCTGCCGTAGCGGCACTCCGCTCCTACATCGAGCACGGGCGGCCCGAACTGCTGGGAGATAAAGCTGCAGCGGCGATCTTTATCAACCGGCTGGGAGGCCGTCTCTCGTCACGCTCGGTGGACACGGTGGTGCGCAAGGCCGGAAACGCCGCCGGCATCGACCAGACGGTGACTCCCCACCTGCTGCGCCACACCTTCGCGACCCATATGCTCGACGGCGGCGCCGATCTGCGCGTCGTGCAGGAGCTACTCGGGCACGAGAACATCGCCACAACACAGATCTACGCCAACGTGACCCAAGGGCGGGCGCGCGAGATCTACCTCAAAGCCCATCCACGCGCTTCCGGCGACCGGCACTGAGCCGTGGGCATGAAAAAGGGCGGAGCCAGTGGCTCCGCCCTTTCGATGGTTCACGCGTTACGACTTACAGCTCAATCATCAGCTCCGGTTCTTCGACCGGTTTGATCGCGATCGCATCGTCGACAACGTCCAGGACGATGATGTCCCCCAACCGGTACCTGCCCGACAGCAATCCATCGGACAGCGGCGTCTCCACCTCTTGCTGGATCAGGCGCCGCAACGGGCGCGCGCCGTACTCTGTGCTGTAGCCCCGCTCGGCCAACCAGT
The DNA here is from genome assembly GCA_034676805.1 of Anaerolineae bacterium. Classification (GTDB taxonomy): domain Bacteria; phylum Chloroflexota; class Anaerolineae; order B4-G1; family SLSP01; genus PWVB01. Next base: position 99,601 of record JAXDDO010000024.1, read on the forward strand.
CACGTGCCTCGTCGGTCAAGCGGATATCAAAGCCATTCTCCAACATACGGTCGCGCAGTTTATCGATCTCCAACCCCACGATCTCGCGGATATCACTGTGGTTCAGGGAGCGGAAGACAACTACCGCATCCACACGGTTCAGGAACTCGGGGCGGAAGAGCTTGCGGAGCTGGCCCAGAAGCTTGGAGCGCATATCCTGGTATGAGTGCGCCTCGTCCGCGCTGCCGGATTCCACCGAGAAGCCCAAGGCCCCTTGCCGCAGAATATCTGCAGCGCCGACGTTAGAGGTCATAATCAGCAGCGTGTTGCGGAAATCGACCTTCCGCCCGCGCGCGTCGGCCAACACGCCCTCTTCCATCATCTGAAGCAGCATGTTGAACGTATCCGGATGGGCTTTCTCGATCTCGTCAAAAACGATGATCGAGTACGGGCGCCGGCGGATCGCCTCGGTCAACTGCCCAGCGTCGTCGTACCCCACGTAGCCGGGAGGCGCCCCAACCAACCGCGCCACCGAATGCCTCTCCATAAACTCCGACATATCCAACTGGACCAACGCGTCCTCGGTCCCGAACATGAAGCGCGCCAGCGCCTTCGATAGCTCCGTCTTGCCAACCCCCGTCGGGCCCAGGAAGATGAACGACCCGATCGGACGCCGTGGATCCTTGAGACCCGCCCGCGCACGGCGCACGGCCTGCGCCACAGACTCGATTGCCTGATCTTGGCCGACAATATGCTTGCGCAACTCCGCTTCCATATCGAGCAGCCGTCGCGATTCCTCCTCCGCGATCTGGGTCATCGGAATGCCCGTCCACATCGCGATGATCTCAGCGATGTCGTCAGGGCCTACCACCAACCCCTCGTCCTGCTCAGTGCGCATCTGCCGCAACGTCTCCATCTGGCTTTCGAGCGCTCCCTCTTCGGCCTTCAGGTCGGCGAGTTCCTGGCGCTTGCCAGCAACCTTGAACTGCGACTGCTTGAGCCTCAGATCCTGCAACTGCTCGAAGACCTCGCGCAACTGGATGGACAGCGGTGACTTGTACATCTTGACGCGCGACGCGGCCTCGTCCATCACGTCGATGGCCTTGTCGGGCAGGAATCGCTCCGGCACGTATCGCGACGAAAGGCGGGTCGCCGCCTGCAGCGCTTCATCGCTGATTGCCAGGCCGTGGTGCTCTTCGTAGGCATGCTTGATCCCACGCAGAATCTCGATCGTCTGATCGGACGTGGGCTCGTTGACCATCACGGGCTGGAACCGGCGCTCCAGCGCCGCATCCGACTCGATGTGCTTGCGATATTCGTTCAGCGTCGTCGCGCCGATGCACTGCAGCTCACCACGAGCCAAGGCGGGCTTCAGAATGTTCGCCGCATCGATCGATGAACCCGCCGCCCCAGCCCCAACCAGCATGTGCACTTCGTCAATGAAGACGATCGTGTTGCTGTCCTTCAGCTCCTGCAGCACCTTCTTAAGGCGCTCCTCGAACTGGCCCCGGTACATCGTACCGGCGACCAAAGAACCCACATCCAACTGGATGAGGCGCTTTCCAAGGATCGGACCGGGCACACCGCCTGAGATGATCCGCTGTGCCAACCCCTCCACGATGGCGGTCTTGCCGACGCCGGGCTCCCCGATCAGCGCAGGATTGTTCTTCGTGCGCCGCGCCAGGATCTGGATAACACGCTCAATCTCGGCCTGGCGCCCGATCACGGGGTCCAGCCGGTTCTCGGTGGCCATCTCTGTGAGGTCGACGGCGACCTGTTGGAGAAGCGAATCTGAAGATCCGGACCGTGGTTCAGAGCTTGCAGGCGAAGGCCGGCTACGAGCGGGCACCGAGGAGGAAGACGGACCTTTCGTCGGACGCATCGGCATGAAGCGCTCGATGCGCCGGCGAATCGTCTCGGCCGAGAGCCCGGCCTGGGTCAAAACGGCAATGATCACGCCCTCGTGCTGCCGCAACAGCGCCAACAGCAGGTGCTGGGTGTCGACCACGGAGCTGTTATGGCGCTTGGCCTCCTCAAGCGACATCTGTAACAGCATCTCGGTAGAATGCCGCAGTTCAGGTTCGGGAGTGGTGAGGGGTTTGGCGCTGGACAATCGCGCCACGGTCTGGAGTGCTTGCTGGGGGCGCAGGCCCATGTCTCTGAGAACTCGACCTGCGATCCCCTCTCCTTCCAACATAAGGCCCAACAGTATATGTTCGGGGCCAATGGTTGCATGATGCATGCGCTTCGCCTCGATCTGGGCAAAGCGCAAAACCTCTTGTGCTGATGGTGTAAATCTCTCTAGCGGGTCCGCCATGTCGGTAACCTCTATATCGTCCCAGAAAGCATTATCCGTTACCAGGCCCACGAACCGGACCTAGAAGGCCGATGCAAGGGCATCGGAGCATATACCCCTCACGCCGACCTAACGACACCGCCCCCGACGCGACAACCTCCTTGTTACACTCCCATCCCGAAAATCGTCGATCCAGAGAGCGGCACCCAGTGCGTTCCACGTCTCACGCCACAAGCCAACCACGTTAGCTGACCTCATTATAGCACAAAACAAGCGGTGAAGTAGGGAGCGCAACTTGCGACGAAAAAGGGCATGAACGGGAAGTTCATGCCCTGTCTTCGCCGATCTGAATCAGAGATCGTCGACGGCGCCCCCGGTTGGATTACCGAACCGACTCCAGAATCACGCCGACGAATTCCTCCCACTCGTCCGAAAACAAGTGCAGCGTGAGGTTCTCGAGCTCAACGTGGTAGATGACCTCGTTGAGCTCCTCCTCTTTGGACACCCACACCGTGTAGTGCTCAGACTCGCCCAGCGTCTTTACATCAGGCTCTTGGTTCACTGGATCCTCCTGCGTCATTTCAACCACTCACGAATAGATAGCGCAGCGTGAGCTAACCACGCCGGCGTGAACGCCCGCCGCCACCGCCGCCCCGGCGCCCACCCGAGGGGGGCGAATCCTGGGCCTGAGCTTCCTCCAAGGTCCAGCCTTCCAACACGGCCTGTCGGGAGAGGCGCACTTTGCCGTCGGGCGAGACGTCCGTAACCATCACCACGATCTCATCGCCGACGTTGACCACATCTGTGACTTTCTCGACACGCGTGTCCGAGAGCTGTGAGATATGGACCATGCCGTCCGTTCCCGGCAGGATCTCGACGAACGCACCGAAATCGGTGACGCGAACGACCTTCCCGGTGTAGACCTGTCCCAGTTTCGCCGTCTGCATCATCGATTCCACATAGGCGAGTGCCCGTTGCGCGCCATCGCCCCCTGCAGCAGCAATGAAGACGGTGCCGTCCTCCTCGACATCCACCTTGACCCCGTAGTCCGACTGGATGGCCCGGATGTTCTTGCCGCCGGGGCCGATGAGCGCACCAATCTTGTCCACGTCGATCTGCGTGGTCAGCATCTTGGGCGCAAACTCGGAGAGCGTCGCGCGTGGGGCCGAGATTGCGGCCTCGATCACGGCGATGATCTGTTCACGGGCGACCCGCGCCTGCTCCAACGCCTCGGTCAGGATCTCGCGGCTGACACCCTTGATCTTGATATCCATCTGCAGCGCCGTGATCCCTTCGCGGGTCCCGGTGACCTTGAAGTCCATATCGCCCAGGTGGTCTTCGATGCCCTGGATATCGGTCAAAACGCGGTAGCGGCTGCCATCCGAGACCAGGCCCATCGCGATGCCGCCCACCGGCGCCTTGATCGGCACACCCGCGTCCATCAACGCCAAGGTGCTGGCACAAGCCGAGGCCATCGAGGTGCTCCCGTTCGACGACATCACCTCGCTTACCACGCGGATCGTGTAGGGGAAGACAGCCTTAGGGGGCAGTACGGCCTCCAGTGCGCGCTCTGCCAGCGCCCCATGGCCAATCTCGCGGCGGCGTGGGCCCCGCAGAGGCCACGTCTCGCCGGTGGAGAAGGGCGGGAAGTTATAGTGATGGATGTAGCGCTTGGTCTCCTCGGGGAACAGATCGTCGAGCTCCTGTTCCTCGCCGGGCATGCCCAGGGTCGCCAGGCTCATCACCTGCGTCTCGCCGCGGGTGAACAGGCCCGACCCGTGGGGGCGCGGCACCAGGTGCACCTCGGCCTCCAGCGGCCGGATTGTGCGCGGATCACGTCCATCGGGTCGCACACCCTTCTCCAAGATCTGCTCACGCACCACTTCCTTCAGCACGTCGCTGAAAGCTTCAACGATCAGCCGCGTCGACCAGCCGTTGGCCTCGGCCTCGGGGCCGATGACGCCCAGGAGTTCTTCCTCGAGGGCGTTGAGTGCATCGATGCGTTCGCCCTTGAGCTCGGTTGTCTCGACGAGACGGTTCACGCGCTCCAGCATCAAGTCGCGAACCCGCGACGTCAGGGCCGGGGGCATGGCAAAGGAGGGGTAGTCCGCCTTTGGTTTGCCGACCGCTGCACGCATCTCGTTCTGCAGATTGATCACGCCCTGGATCGACTGGTGCGCCAACTCAATGGCATCGAGCATCACCGACTCGGGAATCTCGTTCGACCCGGCCTCAACCATAATGATCGCGTCAGCGCTGCCCGCGATGCGCAAGTCGAGCGTGCTGGTGGTCATCTGCGAGATCGTGGGGTTTACGACCAGCTTCCCATCGATGTAGCCGATGCGAACGCCAGCCACCGGACCGTCGAAGGGGACATCGGAGATCGTCAGCGCCGCCGAGGCAGCGATGATGCCCAGCGTGTCCGAATGCTCTTGATCGCCCTGCGACAGCGTCTGGACGATGACCTGCACGTCGTTACGCATGTCGCTGGGGAAGAGCGGACGTATAGGCCGGTCGATCAACCGGCTGGTGAGGATGGCCTTCTCCGATGGGCGCCCTTCACGACGGAAGAACGAACCGGGGATGCGACCGGCGGCGTAGAGCCGCTCCTCGAAATCCACAGTCAACGGGAAGAAGTCGATCCCCTCCCGCGGGGAACCGGACAACGTCGCCGTCGCCAGCAACACCGTGTCTCCGCACTGGGCGATGATCGCGCCACCCGCAAGCCGAGCGATCTTGCCCGTCTTGAGAATGATCTTCTGATCGCCTAACTGAGCCTCAAATACATGTTCTTCTAACACACATAGCCTCCTAAGGCCGGCGTCCTAGCGGCGATAGAAGGTTAGAAACTGGGAACTGCTGTGCATCCGACCCCGACGGCCGTGCACCCCACTTCCCAATTCCCACCATCGATCGAACCGAGATAGGATCGCCGTTAGCTTATTAAGGTGCTTTCAGCACCAACAGACCCTACTGACACGACAGACGAGTAGAACGGAAGCGACTTCCTGCTCTACTCGTCTGCCCTTGTACGCCTCAACTGTTCTAACTTACCTACGCAGACCGAGCCGGCGGATCAGCTCTCGATACCGTTGAAGGTCCTTCTTCTGCAGGTAGTTGAGTTGCCGCCGCCGCTGCCCCACGAGCTTCAACAAGCCGCGACGCGAATGCTCGTCATGCTTATGGACCTTGAGATGTTCGGTCAGGTCCGTGATGCGGTACGTCAACAAAGCGATCTGGACCTCCGGCGAGCCCGTATCATTCGGCGCTGTCGCATAATCACCGATAATCTGTCCCTTGCGTTCCTTCGATAGCACGACTTATTACTCCTTTTAGGGAACCGGCCGACCGTCAATCACGTGTCGGCCAGTGGTCAACTTGCGAGGCAGTATACCACGTAAGGTGTTTTTGACAACCGTGCGGCGCGCCGTCCCATCGCGACCGCCCTGCGATGCGCTATAATAGATGAAGACGAAGACGCTGTGCACCGAGCCTGTTAACCCGGAAGACGCGAGGCGGACACCCTATGACTGAAACAATCACGCTGGAACTGGATGCGATGGCCCACGGAGGCGAGGCCATCGGGCGACACGCCGGTCGCGCGATCTTCGTGCCCTACGCGATCCCCGGCGAGCGCGTGCGCGCTGAGATCACTGAGGACCACGACCGTTACGCGCGCGCCCGGTTGGTCGAGGTCCTCAGCCCGTCGCCCGCACGCGTCGATCCTCCGTGTCCCTTTTTCGGTCAGGGCAAATGCGGTGGCTGCCAGTGGCAGCACATTGACACCGCTGTTCAGGCCCGTATGAAGGGCCTGGTGACGGTCGACCAGTTCGAACGTGTCGGCAAGTTCGCCGCACCCGCCGTGTTTGAGCCCATTGCCGACGAAGTTGGCTGGGAGTATCGCAACCACGCCCTCTTTCGAGTGACGCCGGAAGGGAGACTGGGGTTCCTGGCGGCACGCAGCCACGAGGTCTACCCCATTGACGACTGCCTCATCATCCATCCGCTGTTGAGCAGCCTGTTACGCTCTCTCGATATGACTTATCCCGAGTTGGAGTGGTTGGAGATGCGCGTGGGTACCGCCACCGGGGATCTGATGTTGTTGCTGCAGGCCAAAGAAGAGGAATCGCCATCGCTGGAGGTCGATTTCCCCCTCTCCATCGTGCAGCTACGACACGACGACGCTGTGGCGCCACTCATCGGCCTGGACTACATCCTGGAACGGATTCACGAGCGGGAGTTCCGCATCTCGGCCACCAGCTTCTTCCAGGTGAACTCGGGCCAGGCGGCGGAACTCGTCAACATCGTGATGGGGGCACTGGACCTGCAGGGACACGAACACGTGCTGGACGCCTACTGCGGCGTCGGCCTCTTCACCGCCTTCATCGCCGAGGAAGCGGCTGCTGTGACCGGCATCGAGATCAACCCCCCGGCCGTTGTCGACGCGCGCCACAACCTGGCCGGTGTTGACAATGTGGCAATCCTGGAAGGGCCTGTCGAGGAGCTCCTGTCGGACGTCACAGACCGCCTGGACGCCGTCGTCGTCGATCCGCCCCGCGCCGGCCTGGGTATCGAGGTGATCGATGCTCTCATCGATCGCCAGCCAGAGCGCCTTGTCTACGTCTCGTGCGACCCTGCCACCCTGGCGCGCGACTGCCGGCGCCTAGTCAACCACGGCTACGCGCTCGAATGGGTACAGCCTGTCGATCTTTTCCCGCAGACGTATCACATCGAAAACGTAGCCCTGCTTTCGCGCTGAGGATTGCAGAGGAGGTCACACGCCCATGGTCCGCCGCGTACCGCTCTACCAGATCGATGCTTTCACCGGCACCGCGTTCACGGGCAACCCGGCTGCCGTATGCCTGCTCGACTCGCCTCTGAACGCCACCTGGATGCAGGCGATTGCTGCTGAGATGGCGCTGTCCGAAACCGCGTTCCTGCTGCGGGCCGGCACCCGGCGGTGGCAATCAGCAGACACCTTCAGGCTGCGCTGGTTCACACCCACGACCGAGGTGCCGCTGTGCGGTCACGCGACGCTTGCCACTGCCGCCGTGCTCTTCGACGTGATCGGCGTGGAGGCAGATGCCGTAACGTTCCAGACGCTGAGCGGGGATTTGGTTGCCCGCAGAGGCACGCAGGGCATCGCCCTTGATTTCCCTTTGGACGCTCCCCGGCCTTGCGCCCCGCCGGCAGACGTGCTTGAGGCGCTGGGGCTATCCCCAACAGCCGTTGTCGACACAGCATTCGGCGTCGCAACGCGCAAGCTCCTCATCCATCTGGGAGACGAGGCGTTCGTCCGCGCGCTGAGACCCGCGTTTCCAGCGCTCCAGGACGCAGAGAGTATGCGGGAGTACCGGGGCCTCATCGTCACCGCAGCAGGCCATCCACCCTATGACTTCGTGTCGCGGTTCTTTGCGCCGTGGATCGGTATTGACGAAGACCCTGTCACGGGCTCGGCCCACACGCTCCTGACGTCCTACTGGGCTGGGCGCCTGGGCAAGACCGCGCTGCGCGCATTCCAGGCCTCCGCGCGCGGGGGTGAACTCCGGGTGAGACTGCTTGGAGAGGATCGTGTGGAGCTGGTGGGCCAGGCGACGCTGGTGCTCGAGGGCCACCTGACGCTGCCCGAGGAGGCCTGCACAGACTCAGTAGACGCTGGCGCCTGACCTGATCGTCGGGGTTAGAGACTGCCGCGGCTGTCAGATGATATCGACCTGCGAGCCACTATCGGTCTTGGTCACCTGAATCTGGGTGGGGAAGGCCTCGCGGAGCTCGTCAATGTGTGTGATCAGCAGGATCATCTCGAACTCGTCCTGTACAGCCTTTACGGCCTCTACCAGCCGTTGGCGCCCCACCGCGTCCAGGGCGCCGAACCCCGCGTCAACGAACAACGACCGCAATCGCACGCCCGATCGCTGGGTCAGCATCCTCGACAACGCCACGCGAATCGCGAAGTTGATGCGGAACTGCTCGCCCCCCGAGAACCCCTCGTAGGGGCGGGTGCCCTTCTCGTCGCTGATGATGATATCCAGGGTCTCGCGCAGTGTGCCGCTCTTGGTCTCGCGTTGAGTTTCGAAACGGACGTGCATCCGCCCGCCCGTTAGCTGCTGGAGGATGCGGTTGGCATCTCGTTCCAGCTCGGGGAGCGTGTGCTCGATGATCATCGCCGGGATCCCATTCACGCCAAAGGCATCGCGCAGCTCGGTGAAAACGGCAACCCGCTGCGCCAGCGAGTCGTGCTGGGTCCGCGTGTCATCCAGACGTCGCTCCAAAGTCTCCAACGCCGCCAGATTCTGCCGGGCTGCGCCAACGCGTTGGCGCGCCGTCGTCGCCCGGACCCGGGCTTCATTGAGGCGTTGCGCCAGTATGGGGGCCTCTGCCAGTCGCGGCTCCATCTCCAACACCCGCGCCTCGAGGCGTGCGCGCTCCTCCGACAATTGGTCGAGCCGCCCCCGAATGGCGGTCACCTGACCGTCCAGCCGCGCCAACACCTCAGACTCGCCCTCAACACCCACCCGCGCCTTCTCCAACTCGCGATAGTCACTCTCTGCGCCGGCCAGCGCCTCGACGCGCGCCTTGATCTGCTCGTGAGCTGCGGCGTCGTAGCCCAACGCCGCCATCTCCTTCAGCACCTGCGCCAGCGACGCGCGCGCCTCCGTCGCAAAGTCGTGCGCCTCCAGCCGCGCCTGCCGTGCCGCTCTATCGTCCGCGACGCGACGCGCAGCCTCCCGTTCCGCCACAGCGTAGTCCTGCGCTGCAACCCGGGCATCGATCGCCGCTGCCTGTGCTTCCAGGTCCCGCGCTCTGGCGCGTGCCTGCTCGCTCTGCTCAACCTGCTGCTGAAGCCGGGCCAGTGCTTGTTCCTGCGCCGGGCGAGCCCGCAGCCTCTGATCGAGATCCTGAAGCTCGGCCCGCAGATGCCGCTGAGCCGCCTCGATCTCGGCCAGGTGGCCGCGATTGGCCCGAAACTCATCGCCCATCGCCCTGCCCTGCGCCTCGACCTCATCCAGGACCTGCTGGCGGTGCTGAGCTGACAGGCTTTGCCCGCACAATGGGCAGGTGGCCTGGGCTTCGGCCAGTGCATCCAGGCGAGTCTTGGTCTCGCTCATCAGATCGCGCAGTTGTCGGTTGCGCTCCAGCAGCCGGCTCTGCTCGACCTCAGACTCCTGTAATGCGGTCCGGACGCGCTCCTGTTCGCGGGCTGCTTCCTCAAGGGCGGACAACGCCTCAGCGGCTGCGGCTCGCTCCGCCAGCAGCCTGTCCGGCGCAAAGCGCTCGGCAAGCAGCGCCAGCTGGCTGCGCAACTCGCTGCCGGTGCGCTCCAGGGCCTGCCGGGCATCGGACATCAGGCGCTCAAGACGCGCCTCCTCCTGCTCCAGCGACCTGATTTCCTCGGTCAGTGCTTGGCGCGCTGCCGCAAGCTCTGCCTCCCATCGCGACTTATCCGCCTGCAGCTTGGCCGCCTGACTCAGCTTCTGGCCAAGCATACGCTCGTCTGCCAGAGCTGCCTCATAGGCCGTATGGCGCGCCTCGATCTCCTCGGCCTGCTCCATCAGCGTCCGGTAGTACGCGAGCCGCTCCTGCCGGGCACCTATCTCGGCCTGCAGTTTGGCGATCTCCGCCTCGGACTCCTCCTGCCTGTGCCCCAAATCGACCAGCTGGCGTTGCAGGGCCACAACCTGCTCGCGCACGCGCGTTAGCTCGTCCATCTGCCCCTGAACGGCCTCGAGGTCTGCCTCGGCAGCCTGCGCCTGGACCTCGGCGGTTTCGAGGGCCAGCTCGTAGTCAGGACGACGCCCCAACTCGCGCTCGATCTCCTCCAGGCGCCGGTCGGTTTCCCTCAACTGTCCCTGAACCTCCGAAAGGGCCACCCTGGCGCGATCCTGATAGACCGTCCAGCGGTCCAGGCCCAACACGGTGCCCAGAACGCGCTTGCGATCCGAGGAAGTCTGCACCGTGAACTCATCGGCGTGGCCCTGGCGGAGATAGGCAGAGTTAATGAAGGTATCGTAATCCAGACCCAGATAGTCAATGATGTGCTGTTGGGTATCGCGGATGGTGTCAGACGTGAGCACGCGCCAGCCATCCGACGTTTCGACCTCGAAGTCGAGCAACGAACTGACCGAGCGCCGCCCGCGAAGCTCGCGCCGGCGCATGATGCGGCAACGCTGCTCATCGCCACTCTGGTAGGGGATGCGGAAGACGAACTCAACTTCCAGGTCAGACTCACCGTGGTGAACGAGATCATCATCGTGGCCGTAGGGCACCCGCGACCGCCCCCAGACCGCCCACGTGATCGCGTCCAGCAACGCCGACTTCCCGGCGCCATTTTCACCCACAAGGCTGGCCAGGTGCACGCCACGGAAATCGAGGTCGGTCTCGCGATGCGAGAGGAAATTGCGCAGCCGTAGAGACTCAGGAATCATAGCCCGAGGGCGTCCCTTTGTAGCCGCGCGCGACGATAAAGGACTCCCAGCTCTCGTTGCGCGTCGCGGCAGGCGTGTGGACCTTCACGGGGTGGAACGCCATCTTGACGTCCCGGATCAGAGGTGGGAGATCTTCGCCCTCGAAGACCTTGAGGACCATATTGCCCCGAGGGACCAGAAGCCGCCTCGCGACACCGAACGCGGCACGAGCCAGCTCGATCGAGAGCACGTGGTCGCGCAACTTGATACCCGTCGTAGACGGGGCCGCATCGCTCAACACCACGTCGGCGCGCCCTCCGGCTGCCTCCACAATGGCCGACTGTATCTCCGGATCGGTCATATCGCCCTGGAGTGTAGTAACGCCCGCGATGGGTTCGATGGCCTGCAGATCCAGCGCGATCACACGTCCCTGCGGACCGACCAGCTTCACCAGCACCTGCGACCAAGATCCCGGCGCGGCCCCCAGATCTACAACGACATCACCGCGGCGTACGATTTGGAACTTTTCCTGGATCTGCAGGAGCTTATAGGCCGAACGAGCGCGATAGCCCTCTTCCTTCGCCTGTCGAAAATAACGGTCTTGCCCCTGGCGCTTCCGCCAATGCCCCATCGCGGGCCCTACCTCTTCACCCGCTTGACAACATAGTCGGCCAACTGGATCGCCAGATAGTCGGGCACTTGGCCAACGATGTAGGTCCCTTCAGCTTGGTGCGTCTCCTCTTCGATCAAGCCCCGCTCGTGGATCATGCTCACGAGATCGCCGCGGCTGAAGGGCACGAGCACACGGATGTGTCGCATCTCGGATTCCAGAACGACCTCGATCTCCGCCAAAAGTGCCTCGATGCCCTGGCCGCTGAGCGCCGAGACAGCCACGCTGTCTGGAAGGTCACACAGCGCCGCGCACGCCGCCGCCGGGTCCTGGAAGCGGTCGATCTTGTTCAGCGCGTTGATCACCGGCAGATCCTCCGCGCCTATTTCACGCAAAGTCGCAAAAACCGCGCGGACCTGATCCACCGCGTGTGGATGGCTGACGTCGATCACGTGCACCAGCAAGTCGGCCTCCAGAACTTCCTCCAGAGTCGCACGGAAGGCAGCGATGAGGTCGGCGGGCAGCTTCTGGATGAACCCCACGGTGTCGGTAAAGAGCACAACCGCTCCTTCTGGCAGCGTCACCCGGCGCGTGGTGGGATCCAGGGTCGCGAACAACTGATCCGCAACATAGACGTCAGATCCGGTCAGCGCGTTCAACAGCGTCGACTTGCCGGCATTGGTGTAGCCGACCAGCGCAACCGTTGGCAGTCCCTCGCGCCGGCGCTGCTGGCGCTGGCGCGCACGCGCCGACCGAACAGTCTCCAACTCACGCTTGATCTGGCTGATGCGCTGCCGAATCACAAAGCGATCCATCTCCAGCCTGGTCTGGCCCGGCCCGCGCAGCCCCACACCGCCCGTGCTGCCGCCGGCGCGCCCGCCTGCCTGCCGAGTCAGGGCACGCTTAGTCCATGTCTGCGTGAGCCGAGGTAACCGGTACTCGTACTGCGCCAACTCCACCTGCAAGGCGCCCTCGCGCGTGTGAGCGTGCTGGGCGAAGATGTCCAGAATCAGGCCCGAGCGATCCAGAACCTTGACGTCACTACCGAAAACCCGTTCGAGCTCGCGCTGATGCCGGGGCGCCAATTCGTCGTCAAAGACGACCACGTCAGCATCGCGATCGCGGACCTCAGCAGCGATCTCTTCGGCTTTCCCGGAGCCGATGAATGTCGCCGGGTTTGGGCGCTCCAGCTTCTGCACCGTCGACCCCACGACCTCCAGGCCCGCTGTCATGGCGAGCCGATCAAGCTCAACCAACGACTCTCCCACAGGCCAATCGGCTGGAACATACTTGCCATCGGGTATGGTCTTCCATTCCACCCCGACCAGGTAAGCCCTCTCGGCAGGAGCGGTTGTTTCCTTCATTATCTTTCGAGACGCCATTGTCCTCCTTGAAATACGGGGGCGGGCTCACCCAATACCGCCGCCCCCTGCTTACCCTGATCATAGCGCGAAAGCAGACGTTGAGCAAGGGTATCGACCGCGCGGCGCACTCCATGTCCTCGCCCAATCCGGCTCCGTGTTGGGCAAGCCCCCCAAGATCTGCTACAATGTGAGTGTTCATCATCTGAGCTTGCTCGTGGAGGCACTGTGCGAATTCTGATCACCGGTGGGGCCGGCTTCCTGGGCAGCGCGCTCGCCAACACCCTCGTGAGCGCCAACCACGAAGTCATGGTGTTGGATGACTTGAGCGCCGGTGACCCCGCAAGACTTGACCCCCGAGTCCTGTTTCACCGCGGCAGCATCACCAATCGCCCCAAGCTCTGGACGCTGCTGCAGGGCGTTGACTGCGTCTATCACCTGGCTGCCCGGGTGCTGGTGGCCGAATCCATCCTATACCCGCGCGAATATAATGAAGCCAATGTCAGCGGCACCGTAGCGCTGCTCGAAGCTATGCGTGACGTAGGCATCCCACGTCTGGTCTTCACATCGTCGGGCGCCATCTACGGCGACCAGGCGACGCAACCGATCGACGAGACCACGCCGCCCAATCCGCTCTCGCCCTATGCGGTGAGTAAACTTGCCGCCGAGCACTACGTTCACACGATCGGCGAGTTGTGGGGCACAGCAACAATCGTCCTGCGTATCTTCAACGCCTATGGGCCGGGGCAGCCGCTGCTGCCCTCTCATTCGCCCGTCATCCCGCGTTTCATCAGCCAGGCGCTTGGCGACGGGTCGCTTGTGATCTTCGGTCGGGGCGAGCAGACGCGCGACTTCGTCTACGTCAGCGACGTCGTACAAGCACTGATCAGCGCGCTGTCGGTCGACGATCCTGGGCATTTCACGGTCAACGTAGGCAGCGGGATCGGGACCTCCATCAATGCGTTGACCCGTGAGATCCTGGCGCTGACCAAATCGTCGAGCAACGTCATCTACAGCCCCGTGACCACCGGAGGCGTCTCGCATATGCAAGCCGATCTGACGCGCGCTCGCCGCGTGCTGCACTACGAACCGCAGATCACGCTGCACGAGGGCCTGCAGCGGATGCTCCAGGAAGACAGCCGCTTCGAGCGACTCGTGAAAGCCTGAAAGGAAGCTGGTATGCTCATCACCCACGCCGGAATCGCCACCCTCGGTGCGGAGCCTGGGCTGATCGAGGACGGCGCGCTCTTGATACAGGACCAACGCATCGCTGCGGTCGACACCACGAGCGCACTGGAAGCCGCCTACCCCGAGGAGGCGCGGTTGGACGCCCGTGGACAGCTGGCACTTCCCGCTTCGCTCTGCGGTCACACACACTTCTATGGAGCATTCGCCCGCGGCTGGGCCTATCCCGGCCCCCCTGCAACGAGTTTCGGCGCCATCCTGGAGTCGCTATGGTGGCAGCTCGACAAGCTGCTGACCCTGGAGGACGTGCGCTATTCCGCCCTTGTCTGCCTGGTGGACGCGATTCGCCATGGCACGACCACGTTGATCGACCACCACGCCAGCCCGAATGCCATTGAAGGGTCGCTCGACGTGATCGCCGACGCGGTGTTGGCCTCGGGCGTGCGGGCCGCGCTGGCCTACGAGGTCACGGATCGCGATGGGCCGGCCCGCGCGACCGCAGGGCTTGCCGAGAACATCCGCTTCCTCCAGCGGCTGCACCACGAGCCGCACCCCCAACTCGGAGCAAGTTTCGGCCTGCACGCGTCGCTCACCCTGAGCGACGCAACGCTCGCTCGCGCAGTCCAGGCAGCCGCCGATCTGAACACGGGGTTCCACATCCACGGCGCCGAGGGCATCGAGGATGTCGAGGACAGCCTGGCAAAGTCGGGGCAGCGCGTCATTGAGCGGCTCCACAGCGCCGGCATCCTCGGCCCGCGGAGCATTGTTGCCCACGCGGTACACGTCGAGCCAGGAGAGATCGCGCTGCTCGCCGACACCGGCACCTGGGTCACGCACCAGCCTCGCTCCAATATGAACAACGCCGTAGGCTTCTCTCCGGTCGAGGCGATGCTGGCCCGCGGCGTGAAGGTCGCGCTGGGGAATGATGGCTTCTCCAACAACATGCTCGCCGAGATGAAGGCTGCCTACTTGGGTCACAAGCTCGTCCGCAGCGACCCACGGGCCATGCCGGCCGACCGCGTTTTTCAGTTGGCCTACAGTGCCAACGCCGCGCTCGCTCAGGTCTTTTGGCCGGATATGCATCTCGGGGAGCTGGCGCCAGGGGCAGCCGCCGACATCGTCCTGATCGACTACCATCCAATGACCCCCCTCAGCGCAGCAAACCTCCCCTGGCACCTCATATTCGGATACGAAGCTTCCATGATCACCGCTACCCTCAGTGCAGGACGTGTGCTGATGTGGGACCGGCGTCTCACAACACTCGATGAGGAAGCCATCACAGCACGCTCTCGCGAACTAGCCCAGGCGCTGTGGAGGCGTGCAGTTTGACCGGCATCGCTGGTTAGGTATGTGCAGGATGCGCCGTCTGCCAAATGCCTTGATTCTAGCCACCGTCGTGCTAGAATAGCAGCAAATGCGGATTGACATCTTCACGCTCTTTCCAGCGATGTTCTTGGGCTCTCTCCAGGAGAGTATCGTGGGGCGTGCCCAAGAGCGAGGCTTGATCCGCATCCTCGTTCACCAGATCCGTGACTACGCATTCGACCGGCATCAGATTACCGACGATCTCCCCTATGGGGGCGGGCAAGGCATGATCATGAAGCCCGACCCCATCTTTCGGGCCGTGCGCGCCGTCACGAAGGGGGCCGGCGAAGTGCCTATCTTGTTGCTTTCACCCCAGGGGCGCCAGTTCACGCAGGCGATGGCCGGGGATCTGGCACAAGCCCAGCGGATCGCTATGATCTGCGGTCACTACGAGGGCGTGGATGAACGCGTGCGCGAGCACCTGGCCGTGGCCGAGGTTTCCATTGGCGACTACGTGCTTACGGGTGGGGAGTTGGCTGCGATGGTGATCGTGGACGCCGTAGTGCGGCTGGTACCGGGAGTGTTGGGCGCGACCGAGAGCGCCGCTGACGATTCCTTTGCCTCCGGCCTGCTGGAAGGCCCACAATACACGCGTCCGGCAACCTTTGAGGGGTGGGCCGTGCCCGAAGTCCTGCGGTCGGGTAACCACGCCGCCATCGCGCGTTGGCAGCGGACGATGGCGCTGAAGCGCACAGCCGAACGTCGACCCGACCTGCTGTCCCAAGCCCCTCTCTCGGACGAGGATCGGCGAATACTCGCGGCAATTGAGCGGAGCTCGGATGAACCTGATGAGGCCTGATGCGGTATATATAGATGAGGACCGCACGCCGACCCGGGACGAAGCCGGGGAGTGTGAGTGTATTCTGCGGCTGCAGGGCGGCGATCTCGGTGCGTTGGGCGAGCTCTTCGAGACATACAAGGCGCTGGTCTTCCGCGTGGCATTGGCGATCACGCGCGACGAGCGGTCGGCAGAGGATGTGCTGCAAGAGTGCTTTGTGCGCCTGTACACCTATGCCGCATCTGTCGACCCGCAGCGCCCGCTAAAGCCCTGGCTCTATCGGGTCACTGTGAATCTTTCCTATGACTGCGCGGCCAAGCGACCGGTGCAACCGCTGGGCGATATGCTGGAGTGGTTGACCAACCTGGCAGGCGCCTTCCCGGCACCAGATCGCAAGGCTGAGGAGAACGAGACGACGCGTATGGTGCGCGAGGTCGTGGCGGAGTTGCCGCCTACACACCGGACCGTGGTCGTCTTCTACTATATGGAGGGCCTGGCGATTGGAGAGATCGCTCAGATCCTTGGGGTGCCGGCCGGAACGGTGAAATCACGCCTCCACTATGCGCGGGAACGGTTGCGTGAGATGCTTACCCGCCGCCAGCGGCCGGTACCTGAGATGGCGTACGAGTTTACGTGAGTCGAGCAACGATGGCACTGGATGATCTTTTCCGAGAAGCACTTCGACCCATGGCTAACGCTACGCCGCCAAAAGCTTCCTGGCAGCGCGTGGTTCACGCGGTGGCGAGGTCAGCCGGCGAAGCAGGCACCCCTGCCCGACTTGAGAAGGTGTGGGCATGGATTCGTAGCTTCCAGGTTGCCGCCCGGTATCCATCCGATGGTCTGGTCTGCCTTCAGCCCTACGGGCTCGCCGGCCTATCGCCGTGGGCGATGATGTTAGCCCGCTAGTTCCTTGACAATTGCCCTTTTGCTCATAAAATCATCCCAGTGGGTCTCAAAAAGCGTTCAAAAGGTCCCCAATAGGCCCATGGTTTTTGCATTGCAGAAAGGAGGTAGTGCGCTAGAGCCCGAACCTATGACGCGATATCGTAGCAACATAAATGTCGGTGGAGTGAAAAGTCAGATATCTGACCCTACTGAAGGAGGAGATAAGCATGGCTAAGAGAGTGATGGTTGTGCTCAGTGCGTTTCTTGCTTTGAGCATCGTGCTCAGTGCCTGCGGGCAAGTTGCCCCTGAGCAAGTCATTCAGACCGTGGTGGTCGAGAAGACCGTCGAGGTCGAGAAGACTGTCGAGGTTGAGAAGACCGTCGAGGTCGAGAAGACCGTCGTCGTCGAGGTCGAGGTCGAGCCCGAAGAGGAGCCTGTGACCCGCAAGGGTGCATGGGTCGATACGGTGATCATGTCCGAGGAGCCCTCTTCGGATTCCGCCGTGACACGGCTCGAGACCGGTGATATCGACCTGTACGCGTACAGCATCGCCGAGGCCCCGCTTGCCGAGAGAATCCGCGCATCGGAAGACCTCGAGTACACGACCGCGTACGGTAGCTACAACGAGATCACCTTCAACACGGCCGGTCCCGAGTTCGAAGACGGCCGGCTCAATCCGTTCTCCGTCCCCAAGATCCGCGAGGCCATGAACTACCTCGTCGACCGGACCTACATCGCTGAAGAGATCATGGGCGGCATGGCCATCCCGCGGTTCACGGCCATCAACTTCGCGGCGAACGATACGGCCCTTCTGGCCGACGTGATTTCGGGCATCGAGCTGCAATACGCCTACAACCAGGAGCGGGGCGTCGAGATCATCACCGAGGAGATGGAAGCGCTGGGCGCCGAGATGGTCGACGGCAAGTGGCAGTACAACGGCGCGCCTGTCGAGATCATCGGCCTGATCCGGGTGGAGGATGAGCGCCTGGAGATCGGTGACTACATGGCCAACGTGCTGGAGGACATCGGCTTCACCGTCCGGCGCGACTACAAGACGTCGGCGGAAGCGTCGACCTGCTGGCTCAGCGAACAACCCTCCGTCGGATGTTTCAGCTACTACACCGGCGGGTGGGTGAGCACCGCCATCAGCCGTGACGCGGGTGGCGACTTCCTCTTCTTCTTCACCCCCGACGGCTACACCGGCGTGCCTCTATGGGACAACTACACCCCCACCGAGGAATTCTACCAGCTCTGCCGCGACCTCGCCAACAACAACTTCACCTCCATGGAAGAGCGCCGGGAGATGATGGCTCAGGTCCTGACGTTGTCCCTGGAGGATTCGGCACGGATCTTCCTGGTCGACGCCACGGGCATTGGCCCTTCCCGCAAGGAAATCCAGGTAGCCGCGGATCTCTCGGGTAACGTCTACGGCGCGTGGCTGTGGGCCCAGACGCTGCGAATCGAGGGCCAGGTCGGTGGTTCGGTCAACATCGCGGCACCCAGCCTGATGACGCAGCCCTGGAACCCGGTCTCGGGCTCCAACTGGGTCTATGACATGATGCCCATCCGCGGCCTCGGTGACATGGCCGTCGTGTACGACCCCTATACGGGGCTCTTCCGGCCCATGCGCCTGGAGAAGGCTGATGTTTACATCGAGGAAGGCCTGCCGGTCGGGAAGTCTCTCGACTGGGTCAACCTGGAGTTCGTCCCAGAGAACGTGGTGCCCGACGACGCTTGGGCCGACTGGGATCCCGTGAACCAGGTCTTCATCACCGCGGGCGAGAAGTACACCGAGACCCAGACAGCCAAGGCGAAGGTCGTCATGACCTATCCCGCGGAGTTCCCGGAGTACCTGACGTGGCATGATGGCAGCACCTTCAGCCTCGCCGATATGGTCTTCTCGGTCGCGCTCTACTTCGACCGCGCGAAGGAGGAGAGCGCCATCTTCGATCCCGCCGCAGTGGGCGACTTCACCGCCTTCATGCAGGCCTTCAAGGGTTGGCGCATCGCCTCCGAGGACCCGGTCGTCATCGAGTACTACACCGACGCATACGGCCTCGACGCGGAGAACAACGTCAGCAACTTCCGCGCGATGTACCCCACCGCGGACGGGATGTACGCTCAAGGCCAGGGGGCCTGGCACAATATGGCAGCGGCGTGGCTGGCCGAGTCGAACGGCGAGCTCGCCTTCTCCGACAGCAAGGCCGGCGAGCTCGAGGTCGAGTACATGAGCTTCATCGGCGGCCCGAGCCTCGAGATCCTCAAGGCGAACCTCGACGCGGCCCAGGCAGAGGGCTTCATCCCCTACGAACCCACGCTCAGCCAGTATCTGTCGGCCGACGAAGTCGAGACCCGCTACACCAACCTGCAGGAGTGGTATCGCGTGCGCGAGCACTTCTATGTCGGAACCGGGCCCTTTATGCTACAGGACGTGTTCCCGGTCGAGGGTACGCTGATCCTGCAGAACAACACCAACTATCCGGACTTGGCGGATCGCTGGGCCCAGTTCAGCAAGGCCCCCGTTCCCACCGTGATCGTGGATGGACCGGGACAGGTCGGGATTGGCGAGGAAGCCGTCTACGACGTCTTCGTCGACCTTGAAGAGGGCGTCCCCTATCCCGTCGCCGACATCTCGCTGGCGAAGTACCTGGTCTTCGACGCCACCGGGGCGCTGGCGCATACCGGTGACGCCGACCCTGTCGAGGATGGTTACTGGACGGTGACACTGGATGCGGATCTGACGGGCGGCCTCGAAGCTGGTTCGAGCCGGCTCGCCGTGATCGTGGTGTCCAAGAACGCGCTCGTCCCCGTACGCCAGACCGTCGACTTCGTGACCCAGTAGGCAACAAGCTACTGCCCACCCCGGAGGGATCAACATCATCTCCAGGGTGGCGGGCAAACCGCCTACAAGGGCCGTGATGTGAGCTAGAGGGGGGGCGGGTCTCACTCGCCCCCCTTCGTCTGTAAGAAGAGGGATGCTAGGGCCGTGTATGAACAGGTCACACCGAAGAGATGCACGCAGAAGGCGCAGAGATTCGATCTGCAGGCGTTCTCCCGAGGGCTCTCTGCGCCTTCTCTGTGTAGCTCCAGGTTTTTTGGCGTCTGAGTTAGCCCGCATAGACTCAGGTGCGCACATAGAAAGTGAGAGATTGGGATGGGCGATACAGCGTTGGCTATGAAGACGGAGGAGGCACCTCGGGAAAGACCCCGGTCTGGCGCTACCAGCGCGCTTGCTCGAGTCGGTAGATACACAGTTGTACGGTTGGTCGTGCTATTCGTGACCGTCATTGTCGGTATCTACCTGGTTGTTCTCGTTGCCAATATGGGAGGTTACGTCGACAAGATACGACTGGGTAATATCCAGCAAACGATCTCGTTGCAGATCTCCCAGGATCAGAGTCCGGAGATCAGGGCCCTGAGCGCTGCAGAGAGGCAACAGATGATCCGGGAGCGGGTCGAGGTCGAGGTGAGACGCCAGGGCCTGGACAGACCCTTCATCGTGCGCAGCTTCGGCTACCTCAAGGGGGCGATTGCGCTCGATCTGGGCTTTGCCACAGACATGACCAGCGACAGCGGCTCCAAGCAGGTCCGCCTGATTCTCCTGGAACGGCTGCCTTCCACGCTCGTGCTGTGGGGAGCTGCGAACCTGAGCCTCTTCTTTATCAGCCTTTTCTTTGGTCTGTTTCTTTCGAGAAAATACGGCACCATTCTGGATCGCATCGTAATCGCTTTGGCGCCGACATCGTCCGCGCCGGCATGGTTTTACGGCATTTTCCTGATTCTCATCTTTGCCGCGGTGCTGCAGATCCTGCCGTTCGGCGGCATGGTCTCTGCCCCTCCGCCTGAGACCAAGATAGGGTATGCCCTTAGTCTGGCCAAGCATCTGATCCTTCCGACCTCCGCGATTGTGATCAGCACCATCTTTCTGCAGACCTACAACTTCCGCACCTTTTTCCTCATCTACTCGATGGAAGACTACGTGGAAATGGCGAAAGCGAAGGGCCTCTCCGACAGGGAAATCGAGCGGCGCTACGTGCTCAGGCCCGTACTGCCGACCATCATCACACAGTTTGCCCTGATGCTGATCTACCTATGGACAGGAGCCACCATCCTGGAAACCGTGTTCAACTGGCCTGGGCTGGGTCGCGCGCTCTACCAAGCCATCGGGCTCTTCGACACGCCGGTGATCGTAGGCTCACAGGTGATCTTTGCCTACCTTCTCGCCGCCACGGTCTTTCTGCTGGACTTTGTCTACGCCCTGGTCGATCCGCGGGTGCGGATTGGGGGAGGAGGAAGTAGATGAAAACGCTTCGGGAACTGGTGCGCTATCCGGCCGCAGTCTTCGGCCTGGTGATCGTCTTGGCCTTGGTTGTGCTATCCATCTATGCGATCGTGTCCATGCCCTACAGTGAGGCGGTGCGGCTCTGGCGAGGTGGTGAAGATGTCTGGTATCACACCCCGAAGAACGCGGCCCCCGTGTGGACCAACTGGTTTACCGCCAAGGATCTTCCCGCAACGATTCGGATGCACAGCGATGACGAGTCGGTTGTGAAGAGCGTCGAAAAAGGCACGGGCGATATGACGAATATCGCCTTCGCGTTCACCTTTGAGTTTCCCTACGACGATTTCCCTAGGGAGATGTCGGTCTTCTTCACGGCCAAGTACAGCGAGAAGCCCCCTCACGTCTCGATGACGTGGCTGACCCCCGATGGCCGAGAGATCCGGGTCGCCGATAAGGCGGTGGGCGCATCGGAGACCTACCGTGTATCCCAGGATAGCACGCTGCAACGAAGGCTCGGCGGTGCGCTTCCGCACAACGGGCTGTTCGCCGTAGATCCGAGGGCAGACGAGTTGGTTCCCCTCCACGGCACCTACACCCTGCGAGTCGAGGCGATCACATTCGAACCCGAGGCTGACGTCGATGCCGAGCTCGTGATCTATGGGCAGGTCCATGGTCTCGCCGGGACGGATCACCGCCGCCGCGAGCTGTCAGTAGCGCTTCTGTGGGGCACGCCCATCGCGCTTGCCTTTGGGCTCTTGGCCGCCGTCGGAACAAGCCTGACAACGATGATCATCGCCGGCGTGGGGACGTGGTTTGGTGGGTGGGTGGATTCGCTCATCCAGCGCGTTACCGAGATCAACCTGATCTTGCCGTTCTTGCCGATTCTGATCATGGTCGGTACTTTCTACTCCAAGAGCATCTTCGTGATGCTGGGGGTCGTGGTCATCCTGTCCATCTTCGGTGGGGGGATCAAGACCTACCGGGCTATCTTCTTGCAGGTGAAGGAGTCCGCCTACATGGAAGCCGCCCAAGCCTACGGCGCCAGCGACGCGCGCCTGATCTTCAGGTACTTGATCCCACGCATCATACCTACGCTGCTTCCGAACCTGGTTGCCCTGGTGCCCAGCTTCGTCTTCACCGAGGCGGCGCTCGCCCTCCTGGGGTTGGGCGATCCCGTCCTCCCTACCTGGGGTAAGGTCATCAACGATGCCTACGGTGGCGGGGCGCTGTACCACGGCCACTACTACTGGATCCTGGAGCCATCTGTTCTGCTCATGGTGATGGGGTTGGCCTTCTCGCTGCTGGGCTTTTCCCTCGACCGGATCTTTAACCCTAGACTGAGAGGTATGTAGGACCGATGGCAGAGAAAAACACCCTACTGCGCGTCGAGGACTTGCGGCTCTACTTCCGCACCCGGCAGGGAGTCGTCCAAGCGGTCGATGGCGTGGACTTGAGGCTCAATGCAGACGAGGCGATGGTCATCCTCGGCGAGTCCGGATGCGGCAAGACCTCGTTGTCCAGGGCTATGCTGCGACTGCTACCCAACAACGTTGAGACCTACTCCGGCCACATCTACTTCGACGGTGAGGATACGATGCAACTCACCGACGAGAGATTCCGGCGACAGATTAGGTGGTTCAAGATGTCCCTGGTGCCCCAGGCCGCAATGAATGCGCTCAACCCAGTGCTCAAGGTAGGAGACCAGGTCGCAGAGCCCCTGATCGTACATCACAGGGCGGAGAAAGAGGATGCGCTGAACCAAGCCGCCTGGATGTTTGATCGAGTCGGCGTCCCGGTCGACTTCCTGAACCGCTATGCCTTTGAGCTCAGCGGGGGGATGCGACAGCGGGTTGCCCTGGCGATGGCATTGATCACGTTACCCTCCCTGGTCTTCCTCGACGAGCCCACTTCGGCGCTGGATGTCCTGACCCAGGCCAATATCTTCAACGTGCTCAAAGACATCAAGAAAGAGCTTGCGGTAAGCTTCATCCTAATCACCCATGACATCGCTACCTCCAGCGAACTCGCCGATTCCGTCGCCGTGATGTATGCCGGCCAGATCGTCGAAACTAGTCACGCGCGGGAGTTCTTCACGGAGCCGCTTCACCCCTATTCGAGATTGCTGATGGCCAGCGTTCCGCGACTCCGGGTGGATCAAGAACCGACGTTTATCACTGGACAACCACCCAGCCTTATTGATCCCCCGTCAGGCTGCCGATTCGCGCCACGCTGCCCTTCGGCTTTTGAACGGTGTTCGGAGGAGCCCCCGATCTTCCAGGTGGATGATCGACAAGTGAAATGCTGGCTATACAGGTAGGAGGGGGAATCTGATAATGTCAGTTCAAGTGAATGAACAGCCTCAGGACGAGATGGGAGCGAGTGTCAGACCGGCCCGACAGCGTGCGGAGACGTTGCTGTCGTTACAAGACCTTCATGTGTGGTTCGAGCTGAAACGTTGGGGATTCTTCCACGCCGGCTATGTCCAAGCTGTGGACGGGGTCAGCTTCGACCTCAACCATGGACAAGCGATCGGGGTCGTGGGCGAGAGCGGGTGCGGGAAAACCACTCTGATGAAGACCATCTTGGGGCTATATCAACCCATCAAGGGCAAGGTCGTGTTCGATGGGGAGGACCTGAGCGAGTTGACCTCGCGCGATATGCAGAACTACCGGGGCAAGGTAGGGTATGTCCAGCAGGATCCGTACGGGGCGCTCCCGCCCTTTATGACGGTGGAGCAGATCTTGGCGGAGCCGATGATCGTCACCGGCATCAGGGACCGCCAGGAGCACGCCCAACGCATCCGGGACGTGCTGACTGAGGTGAAAATGACGCCCGTCGAGGACTTCGCTCAGAAGTTTCCTCACATGCTCAGCGGCGGACAACAGCAGCGTATCGTGATCGCCCGGGCGATGATCCTGAACCCGCAACTGATTGTGGCTGACGAGCCGGTATCTATGCTGGACGCCTCTGTGCGTGTGGAGGTCCTGCGGCTTTTGGAGGCCCTTCAGCAATCCCACCATCTGGCCGTTATCTACATCACGCATGACCTGTCAACGGTTCGGTATTTCTCGGACAGAATCTTCGTGATGTATGCAGGCAGGCTCGTTGAACGCGCCGGCGTAAACGACCTTCTCCGGAACCCGCTGCACCCCTATACGCAGGCGCTGCTGACGGCTACGCCGGATCCGGACTACCGTAACGCGCTTACCCATAAGGAACTGCCGCCGGGTGAGCCGCCAAGCCTCGTCAATCCGCCCAAGGGTTGCCGGTATCACCCGCGGTGTCCGCACAAGATCGATGGGCTTTGTGACATCGAGGTGCCGCCGGACTTCGTGCCGGAGGCTGAGCACTTCGTAGCGTGCTGGTTGTATCGCTAGCGAATCACGGAAGGGCGCTGCGTCTGATGTGGTGGGTACAGAGTTCGCCAGAGCTCAGCATAGCCCGCTGGGCACGCGGGTGCCACGTGCGCTATGCCGAGGTTGGTTGGAGGGGAGTATGATCGCCGAGCATCCCCGGCGACTGATCGTCGTCGGTCTCCTGCTGGCAGTGATGGGAGTTGTCCTTCCCGCATTGATGGTCATAGGCGTGATCAGAGCGACGTTCCTCCTCAGCTTCCTCGCGCACGGCGCCTCGATCAGTGGCCTGTTCCTGGGCTTTCTCGGCGCTATGACGATCTCCAAGCGTCGCAGAGACAAAGCTTCGCGAGACGGGTTCCTATCGCATACCGAGAGCGACCAATGGGAATAGGCGGGCCTGTTTTCCGCCTCACCGAGGGCAGATGATGCAACCCGCAAAGGCAGCCAATGTGAGGACAATGTCGGTGGTGTAGGTCAAACGGCTAGAGACTGGGCGTAGGAGGGGTGGTGATGAAAGACAACCGAACCGTGCGTATCCTGAGTCTCGTTGCGTTCTCCATTGGCCTGCTGCTGGCCACCATCCTGATCGGCATCACCGTCTGGGGCGATCTGGAGGCGATTCTCTTCGACCCAGGCATACAGCAGGAGGCGAAGCTGGGGAGCCTCCGCTGTCCTGTGATGATGACGTCCCGCGAGACAGCCACAGTCAGGGCACGGGTCAAGAACCCCCTCGTCCGGCCCACCGACGTCTTCGTGCGCGCGCGCATCACGCAAGGCTTTGTCACACTCATACGTGAAGAGACAACGCAGTTCTCGCTTGCCCCTGGAGAGTCACGACGCGTGGAGTGGGCTGTTGGCAGCGAGGATGCGGCTTATAAGCGCCTAGTTCTGGTCAAGATGACGGTTCAGAGCGGCTATCCGCTGCCAAATCGCCAAGGCACCTGCGGCATTTTGGTCCTGAACACGCCTATCCTGACGGGGAATCAGCTCTATTTCCTCGGCGTTACCCTAAGCCTGATCTGTGCGATCGGCGGTGGCATCACGTGGTTTCGCAGTCACCCGCATCGGCTTGGCCTCAAGGTGCAGATCGCCCGACTCATGGTGTTCCTGAGCTTCGTGGTCATCATCGGGCTTGTCGTAAGTCTCCTGGGTCTGTGGGTTGTGGGCCTCGTGGCCTTGATCGTCATCCTGCTCACCGTCGGCGTTTTCATCGGTTATCTGACCCAGTAGCGCCGGGGCCTGCCCACACACGAGTGGGTGGCGCCCAGCCCGGGTCAAGCGGCTTGCGCTGCCTGGCTAGCGCCAAGGGCCCACCAGCCGGGATGCTGCAAGGGCGTTCCTCCTCAGGTCTGTTTTGCACATCCTGCGACCTTTGTGTCCCCGGTGATCGCTACCCCCGATCGTGCGCTACTTGGCATCTCCCCGGCCCGCATGGTCAAGCCGGGCTTCCGGCTGATCTGATGGTTGCGTAGTTGCGGCCCCACGCGACTTTCGCTCATCCGCCAAAGTCACGTATAATGCGCCTTCGAACGAAGTCGCGCTGTCTCATCAGGGAGGAACGCAGATTATGACAAGAAAACCCTTACGCTCACTGGGGGCGGTTCTGGCGCTAGTTATGCTGCTCAGTTCGTGCGCCACGAGCACGCCAGTGACGATCATCGAGACTGTGGTGGTTGAAAGAACTGTCGAAGTTGAGAGAAGCGCCGAGGTCACACCACAGGTCGATTCCACAGTCGACCAGGAGGTACGCACCGACCCCAGCACACTGGTTGTGTGTATGGGAGAAGAGCCCAACAGCCTGTATATGTACGGTAACCCCAACCTGGCGGCAACGAACATCCAGGAGGCGGTCTATGACGGCCCACTCGACAACCGGACCTTTGGATACCAGCCGGTGATCCTGAAGAAGCTGCCGAGCCTCGATGACGGTGACGCTGTCATCCGACCAGTTACGGTTCAGGCCGGCGACATTGTCGTCGACGCCAACAACACACCTGTCGAGCTCACCGAAGGTATGCAGGTTCGCTCCGCCGGGTGCCGTAGCAATGATTGCGCCATCGCGTTTGACGGCGTGCCGATCGAGATGGATCAAATGGTCGTCACCTTCGAGCTCCTGGAGGGCCTGCTGTGGTCCAACGGCGACCCCCTGACCGCCGACGACTCGGTCTATGGCTTCGAGCTGAACGCTGATCCCGATACCCCCACCAGCCGCTACAGCGTTGAGCGGACGACTTCCTACGAGGCGACGAGTGCCACCGTGGTCGTGTGGACCGGTCTACCCGGCTACTTCGATGAGCTCTACTACACCAACTTCTGGCAGCCCTTCCCGCGAAGCCTGTGGCAGGATGAGCTGGGGTATAGCGCATCCGACCTGCTGGACGCCGAAGAGAGCGCGCGCAGGCCGATGGGCTGGGGGCCGTTTGTTATCACGCAGTGGGTCGCCGGCGACCACATCACCGTCGAGAAAAACCCGA
The DNA here is from genome assembly GCA_034676805.1 of Anaerolineae bacterium. GTDB lineage: Bacteria > Chloroflexota > Anaerolineae > B4-G1 > SLSP01 > PWVB01. The sequence goes on from JAXDDO010000024.1 coordinate 126,578, forward strand.
ACTACTTCCGCGCCGGCGAGGGACTTCCTCACCTCGATACAATCATCTTTCACTTCATCCCCGATGGCAACGAGGCATTGGCGAAACTCATCTCCGGTGAGTGCGATGTCGTTTCGCAGGTTGCGTCCTTGACGGATCAAGCTGAGTTGTTGCTGAAACTGGAGCAAGAGGCCGTAGTCGAGCCCATCTTCACCACAACCGCGATGTGGGAACACGTAGACTTCGGCATCAACCCTGCGCCCGACTACGACCGGCCCGATTTCTTTGAAGATGTGCGCGTTCGCCAGGCCATCGCGATGTGCCTGGATCGACAGGGAGCTGTCGACACGATTCTGCACGGTCGCTCGGTCACAATCGACTCGTATATCCCGCCCACGCACCCCCTTTACGCAGAAGGGCTCACCACGTGGTCGCATGATCCCGAGGCCGGCGTGGCCCTGCTCGAGGAGGTCGGGTGGGTCGATGCCGATGGTGACGGCGTCCGCGAAGCCAGCGACATCGAAGGCATCGCCAATGGCACGCAACTGGAATTCACCTGGCACACCACGACCACACCGCTGCAGGAGCAGTATGCCCAGATCTTCCAGCAGAACTTGGCCGATTGCGGCATCAAGGTGAACCTGGAACACCTTCCGACTGCCGATTACTACGCCGATGGCCCCAACGGCCCGCTCTTTGGTCGGCGTTTTGATATGGCATCCTTTGCGTGGTTCACCGATGTGCTGCCTCCCTGCTACCTCTACATGCAAGCGGAGATCCCAACCGACGAAAACGATTGGACCGGGGTCAACCACACCGGGTTTGAGCTCGCGTCCTATGACGAACAGTGCTCCCGTGCACTCGCAGCGCTGCCGGGCAGCGAGGACTACGTGGAGGGACACAAGGAGTCGCAGCGGATCTTCGCGGAGCAACTCCCGGCGATTCCGCTGTTCCTGCACACGAAGCTGGCGGCCATCCGCACCGACGTGGAAGGGTTCATCACAGATTCAACCGAGAGCTCTGACCTGTGGAATATCGAGGCTTTCAACACGACGGTACCCTAGAGGCCCACTGGAACGTAGCCCTCTCGTCCCGGGAGCTACACCGGCGGGCTCGACCTCACGGGTAAAACTGAAGGGACCGAGGCCAACGACAGATCATTCTGAACCGGAGGGGCGGTGACTAGATTCACCGCCCCTCCGGCGTGTCTAGGGCCGCTATCTACACTGCATTCCGGCGCTTCACAAACAACGGAAACCACGTTATAATCGAACTGGGAGGGTCATAGATGCCTGGCAAACGCCCCCGCTTTCTCAGTGTGCTGCTCATCCTGCTGGTCGGCGCGGGCTTGCTTGTATGGTGGGTCAACGCGCTCACGAATGAGGATGCACTCTGGTTCCTAAGATCCTTCAGCGCCCAAGCTGACTGGATCATCATCTACTGGGATGGCAATACCTCTATGATCTTTCCAGGTGACCCCGCCTACGAAGCAATCATGGCCGACTTTGCCGCCGGAGTCGCGCACGCGACAGGGTTTGAGGAGGATGCAGAGCTGTCCGACGAGAGCCTCGAGTCATATCGTACCAGACAGCGCATGGTCGAGTTGCACTTCAACACACCCGCACGTGTCCACACCCGCCATCCCTTCCGGGATGCAACGTGTTATTGGGTCCCGCTAGACGGCGTCCATGCTGAACAGCGACGTGTGTTCGGGGGACTGAACGAGCATCCTCGCACCGGCGTTCTGACTATGTCCGTGAACCGCTTTGAACAGCTACGGCAGACGGTGGAGCAATCGCTTGCACAAAGCGGCCCGGAATCCTGAAAGCGATCCATTCCACAAGCGACTATGACCTCTCATCCGCTGACATCAGCCCGGTCCCTGGGGCCATACGCGCTAGTCCCCAAAGGCGCTCCCCTGCCCCGCGTCCTTGTCGTTGACGACGAGCCGGAGATGATCCATCTGATCAGCGAGGTGCTCGAGTTGCTGCCCTGTGAGACCCTGGTCGAAAGCGACGGTGACGCCGCACTCAATCTGTTGCACCAACAACTGGAGAACGAGACTCCGGTCGATGCCGTGCTGCTGGACATCATGATGCCGGGTGAGGACGGTTTCCATGTCCTTGGCAAGATGAAGAGCGACCCAGAGCTCCAGCAGATTCCCGTCATCCTGATCACGGGCCTCAACTCTATCGTCGCCAAGACGCGTGGGCTGGAGATGGGCGCCGAGGATTACATCATCAAGCCCTTCGATCCCCAGGAGCTGCTGGCGCGGGTGGGCGTGGTGATGCGTATTCGCAGGACGGAGCAGATGCTCAGGCAGCGCAACCAGGAGCTGGCTGCGCTCGATGAGATCAACCGCGCGATTTCGTCCAGCCTGGACCTGGACGAAGTCCTGGTCTCGGCGCTCAACGGGCTCGGTCGCCTTGTCGAGGCCGATGTCCTCGCGGTCGCGCTCACCGATGAAGCGACCCAAGATTGGGTCATCCGCGCCGCGCGCAGCCCTGCGGGCGTGTGGCTGGAAGGGCGCGTAATCTCTCAGGCTGACGACCCCCTGCAACGAGCCACCGCGGAGGTGCGCCCCATCCTGAAACGGGGGATCACCGCCGGGTTCTGGAACCGGGCGCTCGAGCTCTCACCCCTGGACGTGTTATGCGTCCCGCTGGCCAAGAACGACGAGACCGTCGGCATGCTGCTGGCAGTCGGCCAGACCGGCCGACTGCGGGAACAGGACATCGCGTTGGCCAGCCACGTTGCTGCTACCCTCGTGGTAGCAGTTGAGAAGGCCTGGCTCTTCCACGACCTGGAGGCGTTTGCCGACGAGATAGAGCGCTCACAGAGCCAACTGATCCAGGCCGAGAAGATGGCGGCGGTTGGCCGTCTCACCGCCTCGCTGGCTCACGAAATCAACAATCCGCTGCAAGCCATCCAGAACAGCCTGCATCTGGCGGCGCATGCAGGGCTCGACGAGCAACAGCGGCGACGGTTCCTGGAGATGGCACAGACCGAGGTCAACCGGCTGATCCAGATCGTGCATCGCATGCTGGATTTCTACCGCCCTTCGTCCGCAATGCGCAGAATTGACATCAACCGTCCGGTGGAGGATGCACTCGCGATCGCCAGCAAACGCTTGCAGCAGTCGCGAATCCAAGTGGAGGCCAGACTTACGCCCGGTCTTCCCCTGGTCAAGGGCACTGCCAACCAGCTAACTCAGGTCTTCCTCAACATCGTGATCAACGCGATCGAGGCAATGTCCGAAGGAGGCACACTGTGGGTGGGAACGGCCCATCACGCGGAGGCCGGTCAGGTTGTGGCAGCCTTTCGCGATAACGGCCCGGGCATTGCGTCCGAGGTTCGTGACCATCTCTTCGAGCCATTCCACACCTCCAAGGCGACCGGCACAGGATTGGGCCTCGCGATAAGCTACGGCATTGTCGAGCGCCACAACGGCACGATCGAGGTCGAGAGCCCGGCAAGCGGAGGAACCACCTTCATCATACGACTACCAGAGGACCCTGACCCAGAGGACCAATGAGACTATGGAACGCAGAGCAGATATCCTGATTGTCGACGACGAAGCAGCAGAACGCATCACATTGGGGGAGGTGTTGCGCCTGGAAGGATTCCAGGTTACGCTTGCGGCTTCCGGCGAGGAAGCGCTGACCCTCGCCCGCAAGCAGACGCCCCCCTTCGACATCGCGATCCTCGACCTGCGCCTGCCCGGGATTGATGGCCTGCAGGTCCTCGACGGCCTGCGGCAGATTTCCGACAACTGCGTCGTCATCCTCATCACCGGCTATGGTACGCTGGACACGGCGATTCACGCGCTGCGCAAGGGCGCCTACGATTTCCTTCTCAAACCGTGTCCCGTCGACGAAGTTCTCGCGGCGGTTCGTCGCGCCCTCTCGGATCTGAAAGTGGACCGCCATCGTCGAGCGCTGGTCCAGCAGCTTCAGACCACACTTCAGGAGCTGGTCAAGGCCGATCACTTGGGGGATACCGCAGTCGCGCTGCCCCACACCGATGATGTGGTCACGGTAGGTGACATCGTTCTCGACAAGGCCAAGCATGTGGTCACCTACAAGGGCGAAGCGGTTGATCTCACCCCTACGGAGTTCCGTCTGCTGGAATGCCTGGTCAACCGGGCCGATGAAGTTTGCTCACCACAGGAACTCGTGCGGTGTGCGCAGGGCTACGAGGCCGATGCCTGGGGGGCCCGATCGATCGTTCGAGTTCATATCCGCCGCCTGAGGAGCAAACTGGAGCCCGATCCCGAGAACCCAGCCCACATCCTAAACGTACGTGGTGTCGGGTATGTCTTCAGCTCACAACCCCATAGTGAGTAGAGGGTTCACCGGCGGCTTCGCCCGCCGGTGAGTCACGGCATACATAGAGGAAACGATGAAACGAAGCAACGAGAAAACCGTGAAGATGCAAAAGCTGCGCCGCGTGGTCGAACGGCTGCGCAATTTCCGATCGTCAACGCCTCCGCCAGCCCGGAAACAATCGTGGTTCGAGCGGCTGAAAGAACGACTCAGGATAGCCAGCGCGGCCGCACGCGAGAGCGATGACTAGCTCTTCTGGGCAGTAAACAGCGCGGGCCCCGTGGGCCCGCGCTCTTATGTGCTACTGCATCAGCCTTCGCAGGCAGGCATCCCTTAACGCCAGACGAGGAACAACTCCTTGTTCGAGGCCGTTGCCGTACCATAGGCTGCGGTAACACGCAGCACGACCCACGTACCCCGCCTGAAACCGCTGAGCGGGATGGCGGCATGCACCCGGCCCTTGGCGTCGGTGCGGAACTCGCCCGTCCAGCGCATCTCGTCCTCGTTCTCCCGATCATAGAGCTGCATAGAGAGCGGTGCATCCTTGACCGGTTCTCCGGTAGCATCGTCCAGCACCACCGCAGTCACGATCTGGTTGTCGCCAGGACTGACGACTGAGTCGGCCAAGCCCACGACCACGCGCAACATACCAACCGGCGGTCCCGCAGGGTCCACTCTCAGATCAGAACCCTTTGGAATGATCGCGGACGGGGGCATATGGTTGCGGTTATGCCTGACGTACACCTCACCCAGATTGCCAACCTTGATCCGGCCCATCTCCAGGTCCCAAATCAGCTTGAGCCTCTGGAAATGCTGAACGAGCTGCCCGTTCTCGACATACATCTCCGTGATCGGATAGCCGAAGATGTCGATTCCGCCGTGGTCATGGAAATAGTCCAGGAACTTGTAGGCCACCGAATGCCCGGTCTCCGGGAAATACTGCCGGTGCGGCGAAAGTGAGGTTGAGCGAGTGGGCTCACGCCGGTATCCCAATTCATCGCCCAAAAGCCCTAGCTGCAACTTATAGGGATCCGGATGAAGCGCGTGGTACTCCATCCGGGCATTCTGAAAATACTGCACGAGCACGCCATAGTCGTTGACGAAGGGATAGGAAATCGGGTAGCCAAAGATCTCGAGTCCGCCGTGGACATCGAAGTATGTGAGGAACTCGCCGCTGACCCAGAATCCGCTCTCACTGAATTGGCGCGTCTCCAACTGCGGCGGGGGATCGTCTTCGAACCAGGCAGCCAACAGGGACTGGGGTACAGCCATCCACAGCAACCCCAGAAGGAAGGCGACTGCAAGAAGGCCGAAGGTGGCTCTTGTCACTAGAGTGCGTTCCATAACTGACCCTATTCTACACAAAAAGACGTTGCAATGCAAGTACACGCGCAACCATAGCTATTGGCCATCTGCGGCGTCTTTGTCGTTAACCGCATCCGCGCTGGCCCCGGCATCATCCACGGACTCATCTGGCAACAGTTCCATATGACGATCGCCTTTGTATGAGAACGCCGCCCATCTTCCAGGCTCGATCTCGACCCACGCATCATCCCCGGCGATGTTGCGGATTTCGATGAGGTCGCCGGCCAGCAGATCGCCGACGTCGTCGAAGCTGGTAGCCGGGCCACTGCGCACGTTGACCTTGCGATAGGTGACCTGCGCGCGGGGCCAACGCACCCGTTCATCAGCACCTTCTTGGTGCCCGTCATCCGGCTGCGCGTCGCGTTCACCGGCATAGCGCAGCAGATCGGCATAGCTTCCCGCGAAGCGGTTGAGATCCGTCCCCCTGCTGCTGACCCCTGGCACCTTGCCGCTCTCGGAGTACTGCCAGAAGCGCCACTCACTCCATCCGTTGGGAAGCAGCGCCGATTCAGTATAGCTCGCGACCCACAGGTCATAGGCACGCCACTCCGGCGACGGTAGCACCCAACGATCCCAGAACCAACGGGCGGAGTAGACGATCGGGCGGCACCCCAGCGCCGCCTCGACCGCCCCGAGACACGCCCGAGCACAGGCCGTGATCCCTTCCCTAGACACGCCATCGGCGCGCTCCACGTCGACTGCCACGGGTAGATCCGGGACACGGCTCCCCAGTACATCGAGAAAGTGAGCGATTTGAGCCTGCGCATCGACCTTGGGTGCAACCACGTGATATGCCGAGAGGAGCAGGCCGGCGTCGCGTGCCCCGTCCCAGTTCTCCTGGAACCGGTGATCGGTGTAGTAGTCGCCGATTGCCGCCCGTATATACGCGAAACGATATCCTGCGTTGGCGACCTTGTCCCAGGCAATCTGCCCCTGCCAACGCGACACATCGATACCCGGCACGGTATCCATAGGTGACACTCCTTTTACACCTTATCCCCGTCTCCAGCCGGCCCCGGCAAGGAGACCGCTGCGGAGCGCGGGCAGCCGAACGACACCGCAGAAAGGTTTGTATCATTATACCGACATCGCCAAATGCGCAACTTTGCCGGGGCGCGCGTGTTGTAAGGTGCAGAAGACCACGGTTCGCAGCCAGCAATGGCCATCAGTTGTCCCGGGTGCGGTTCCGCAAGATATGTTATACTCGGGGTAACCGAGATCATCCCGCCCAAGGCGTGATCCGGTCACTCAGGATAACCGATGAACAATGAAGAAGAGCGCCATCTCGTCACGCGTGCCAAGGTCGATCCAGAGGCATTTGGAGAACTGTACCGGAGGTACGTGGACCGCATCTATAACTATCACTATAGGCACACCTCCAGCCGCGTGGAGGCCGAGGATCTGACGTCGCGCACGTTCTACCGAGCATTGCGCAGCCTGGAGGGATATAAGGAGACCGGGGCACCGTTTCAGGCTTGGCTGTTCCGCATCGCGCACAATCTCGTCGTGAACTGGTACCGGGACTCCACAAGCCACCCGACCGTCTCCATCGATATTGACGATCCGCTCCCACTGCCTTCAGCGATGCCAAACCCAGAGTCGTGGCTTACGGCGGCGGAAACGCGCCGGGCACTGGTCAAGGTGATAGAATCTCTGCCAGAGGAGCGCAAGACGCTCATCATCCTCAAGTTCGTCGAGCGCATGTCGAACGTCGAGATCGGTGAGGTGATGGGCAAAACCGAGGGCGCGATCAAGGCCCTCTACCATCGCACGCTTATCAGCCTGAAGAAGATCATGAGAGAGGGAAGTGCGGATGTTCAAGCGGTCGAGTGAGAGATACGTCGTCATTCAGGATTATGTTCCGCTGCACGAGCAACACGCCATCGAACGGGCCGTTGTCACCGTGCTGACGCCGGTTCGACCGTCCGACGGCTTTGTGGACCAGCTCGGCTACGATCTGACCGAAGAAGCCCGCAAGCAGTACGAAGCACGTCAACGCTATGTGAGCAAGGCGCTACGAATCTTCGGATTCGTCGGCGGCGGGCTCGCCTCCGTGATCGGCGGCATCGCCATCTGGCTGCTGGTGCATCGCGACGATCGCGTCGCCAGGCCATCTCGTCCTCAAGCCCGAGCGCAACGCCAAGCTGCCGTTTCCCCAGGCTAGTTCCTGGGACCTTGTCCGCTAGATAGCGCGCGGGAAGCCCCCCCGCGCGTTAGTGTTTGGTAGACAAACCCCCACGTTGTGAGTATACTGGAAGCAGTGACCCTCACAACGGTCCAATCTGCAATTGTAGGGCAAGGCCCATGAAGACCAGAAGATTTGCAGCAATCGCGTGTCGTCTTGCGCAACTCACCCTGGCGTTGTTCTTCCTGGGGGCCTGCGCTTCACCTGGGCTGCCTCCGGCATCGCCAACGCTCGGAGATGCGATTACCTCGACCGCTGACGTGCCTGTGGGCCAGACTGCTGCCACGGACCGCGCCGTCACACCACCTCCAGCAGGCCCGGAGGGGAGTGGCGTCGACTGGAGCTCTGCGGTACAGGCATCCACGCCGACGGCCGTCCTCATTCCTCCACTAATAGCACCGTGCACGCCAGCGGCTGTAGAGCCCGATTCCCTGCTCGTTCACGACCTCTCGGTGCCCGACGGCACACGGCTCGAGCCCAACACCCGCTTCACCAAGACTTGGCGGCTGCGCAACAATGGGAACTGCCCCTGGCCACACACGGTTGAGTTGGTCCTGGTCTCCGGTCAACCGTTCGATTGCCCCGAGCGCATCCCAGTTTCACAGGTGGCGCCGGGCAACGAGGTCGACATTTCGCTCCAGATGAAAGCCCCCGCCCGTCCCGGCACCTACGGCGGCAGTTGGCAGCTGCGTACACCCGATGGACGGCTCTTCGGCGCGGTCGTAGACACCCGCATTATCGTGACCGAAGACGCCCAACCTTCGCCCACAGCGACGGCCCCCCCCACGCCGACACCGCGGCCGTCGCCGGAACCTTCCGCCACTCCTCCTCCAACGCCGACGCTGCGACCATCGCCGGAACCTTCCGCCACTCCCCCTCCAACGCCTTCAGCGGCTCCGTCCACACCACCTAAGCCCACACGCACGCCCACGTCTGCTGCCACGGCCCTGCCTTCCGCCACTGCCGAAGCGGGTAGGGAGGGCGCGTGTGCGACGCCGGACGCGCGGTTTGCCTCGATCGTCAACCAGGCCGCATCGATTGGCATGGAGGTAGGATGCGCGACGGGGCCAGTCACCGAAGGCCCGGGCCAGATCCAGGCCTATTGGCAGAACGTAGACCACGCGGATCCGTACGCCCGCTTCCGCAGCTTCGTCATCGCCCGGATGGACAACAAACGAATCTACGTCTTGGACAGCCAGGACGTGAACACCTATCAGGCCGAGCTGGCGGTCTATGCCGATACCTGGTCCGCCGCGATGCCTGATCGGCCCCCGGCGTGTGCCCCGCTCGCACCCCCGCAAGGCTATATCATACCTATCCAGGGCATCGGCAAAGTATGGTGCGAACAGAGCTTATGGAACACCATCGGCTGGCCCAAGGAGCTGGCCACCGCAGCGACCCTCGCAGTGCAGGAGACCGCAAGCGGCTTTCTGATGGAGGTCACGATCCTGCCACCCAAGATCTACCTCATCGCCGCTGATATCGAGACCCGTGCTGTGACGATCCAGCAGGTGCCCTAGCCAAGCCTCCCCGGTGGCCACAGCGCGCCAAGCCCACGTTCACTGCTGCCCTGCGACTTCCAGTCCACCACGCCCCAGGTGCACGCGAGCGTGGCAGGCGCCTTGTGCCTGCCACGCAGAACCGACCGCAGCTACGGATTACTGCCCGTAGACGTGGGTGTAGCGGTGATGAAGGCTGGCCACGTCCTCAGCGGGGATCTCATCGGGTTGGCCAATCTGGAGCGCCAACCAGACGGTCTTGGCGACATCCTCGGTCATGACGGCGGCCTTGACCGCCGCTTCGGCACTGGCACCGATGGTGAAGACCCCGTGGTTCTTGAGGAGCACGGCGCAGGACGTACCGATGGCCTCAACGACGACTTTGCCGATGGCTTCACTACCGATCAGAGCAAAGTCTCCGCAGGGGATCGGCCCGCCGAACTCATCGGCCATAGCCGTAAGGTAGACCGGGATAGGCTTGCCAAGCGCCGCGAAGGCCGTCGCATAGGGCGAGTGGGTATGCACCACCCCACCCACATCCGGGCGATGCCGGTAGATGTAGAGATGGCTGGCAGTGTCCGACGACGGCTTGAGCGCACCCTCGATCACAGTCCCGTCAAGATCGACGATCACCATGTGTTCGGGGCGCAGCGCCTCATAGCGCACGCCCGACGGCTTGATCATCACGTAGCCTGTCTCGGGATCACGGGCACTGATGTTGCCTCCGGTCCACCGGACCAGATCGTTCTTCGGTAGCTCCAAGTGGAGTTGATACAGTTCCTCACGCAAAGTTTCCAGCATCATGGTTGCTCCTACCCACTGTTGCTCAGCGCATCGACGCGGATACGCTTGAGCCGTTTCATAACGTCGTTCGCCCCGCGGCCGAAGGTATCGTGGAGCAGCACGTATTCGCCGTAGAGCCGATCGTACATTGCGGTATGTTCCGGTATGGGCACGTAGCGCTCATCGCGCAGGCCTGCCATCGCGGCGCTCGCTTCCTCAATCGTGTCATAACCACCTGCAGCCTTCCCCGCAGCAACAGCGCCGAACATGGCAGAACCGAGCGCCGAAGTCTGGGGCGAAGCAGCGATCTTCACCTCACGCCCCGTAACATCGGCGTAGATCTGCATCAGCAGCTTGTTGCGATTGGGCAGCCCACCCGTTGCTACGATCTCGTTCACCGCTACACCGTGCGCCTCGAACGTCTCAATGATCATCCGCGTACCGTAGGCGGTCGCCTCGATCAACGCGCGGTAGATATCCTCCGGTTTCGTCGTAAGGGTGGCACCGACCAACAAGCCTGTCAGGTCGACATCGACGAGCACGCTGCGGTTGCCGTTCCACCAGTCCAGCGCCACCAGACCATGCTCACCCGGCTGTTGACGCACCGCCTTGGCCTCGAGTAACTCGTGAACGGACACCCCCTGTGCCGCGGCCTCCTGCTCATAGGCGGCCGGGACGCAGTTCTCGACGAACCACGCAAAGTGATCGCCCACACACGACTGCCCCGCCTCATAGCCGAAGTAACCCGGAATGATCCCATCCTCAACATAACCACACATGCCGCGAACCACGTGCTCTTCCTTGCTCAACACCATATGGCAGTTGGACGTGCCCATGATGATGACCATTCGCCCTGGCTCGGTGACCGTCGCCGCGGGTACCGACACGTGCGCATCCACATTCGCAATAGCAACCGCAGTGTCGCGTTTCAGCCCAGTCCAGCGCGATGCCTCCTCTGTTAGCCCGCCCACGCGCTCGCCCGAGAACTGGATATCCCGCGACATCTTCGTGTCGACGACATCCGCAAGCCGCGGGTCCAGCGCCGCCAGGAATTCCGACGAAGGAAACCCTTCGCGCTTCGACCAGATCGCCTTGTAGCCCGCCGTGCAATTGTTGCGCGTCTCGCGACCCGTCATCTGCCAGACAATCCAGTCAGCGCTCTCGATGAAACGGTCGGCAGCCGCATAGACTTCCGGCGCCTCATCCAGAACCTGCCACACCTTGGGGAAGAACCACTCAGAACTGATCTTGCCACCGTAGCGATCCAGCCACGCGACGCCCATCTCGCGCGCCGTCGCGTTGAGCTTGTTGGCCTCCGGCTGCGCGGCGTGGTGTTTCCAGAGCTTGACCCACGCATGGGGGTTTTCGCGCCACTCGGGCAGGAAGCACAACGGCGTGCCGTCTGCCTTCGTTGGTAGCACCGTGCATGCCGTGAAATCCACCCCCAGACCGATAACGTCCTCAGGATGGACCCCACTCTGTTCGAGCACGGCGGGGATGGTCTGTTTGAGAACCTCCAGGTAGTCATTTGGATCCTGAAGCGCCCAATCCGGCTCCAGGCGCTGGCCTCCGGCACTCTCCGGCAGCGCCTCGTCGATCACGCCGTTGGCGTAGACGTGCACGACCGTTGCGACGATTTGCCCGTCGGCCACATCCACCAGAACGGCACGACCTGACTCAGTGCCATAGTCCACGCCGATCGCATACTTTGTCCCACGTCCCATCACACAACCCCTACAACGCCGAAAGTCAACGCTCGTTTTGCGCCTAGTGTACCCCGGGTCACACCGAGTTCAAACACGCGGTAGGTGCCTTCGGCTCTGTAAGGTGGTATAATCGAAATGATGGTGGGCCGAGTCGTAACTCGCCCGTGCCTGCGTTGAACAGATCAGACGAGATGGACCCATGGGTAGCGAAAAGAGGTATAGCCGATTGAAGCATCACACATGGCCTTGCCGGAGCAGCCATGCCCACCTGGGGGCGACAGCCTGTGAGTCCATCAGAGCCCGAGGCGCCTGTTGAGACGCGGGATTTTGGTCATCGACGACGACCGTAGTCTGCGGAAGACTCTGAGCGACATCCTGCGGCTCAAGGGTTACGAGCCGTTGGCCGCTGGCACAGGCCGGGAAGCCCTCGGGATCGCCGAGGGCAAGGCGCCCGCGGTCGCGCTGATCGATCTGCGCCTCGGAGACATGGAGGGCCTGGCGGTCCTTGAGCGTCTCAAAGAGCAGAATCCGGCGATTGCCTGCATCGTGTTGACCGGCCACGCTTCCCAGAGCTCGGCCATCGAAGCCATCAACCTCGGCGCCTACAGTTACCTTCAGAAACCGTACGATGTAGATCAACTGCTGCTCACGGTCCGCCGGGCGATCGAGAAGCAGGAAGCTGACACCGCCCTGCGCCAGAGCCAGGCGCTGCTGCACGCCACCGGCCGCATGGCCAAGATCGGCGGCTGGGAGCTCGACCCCCAAACGCGCGTGTTCGTGTGGACGGACGAGGTGTACCGTATTTACGGGGTCGACCCGGGCTTCGAGCCGACGGAGTCGGCGATCCTGGCGCGCTATAGTCCGGAGGCACGCGCCCCGCTGCGAAGGGCTCTCGAAGCTGCACGCACCTCGGGGGCATCCTTCGAGCTAGAGCTGCCACTGACCGCACCCCAGAACGATGTGCGGTGGGTACACATCATGGGTCGGGCGGAATCGGATGGGAGCACCATCAGCAAGGTATCGGGAACGATTCAGGACATCACCGAACGCAAGCACAGCGAGGAGGCCCTGCGCACCAGCAATCGCCGTCTCGAAGAGGCGCTGGCGCAACTGAGAGAGACCCAGGAACAGGTCATCAGTCAGGAGCGGCTGGCAGCAGTGGGACAATTGGCTGCCGGCCTGGCCCACGAGTACAACAACCTGATGGCGACCATCGTCCTCTATGCCGACATGATGCTGCGCACGTCGGCGCTGGGCCCTGCCGACCGTGAACGCACCACCGCGATCTACCAGGAAGGGCGGCGCGCAGCTGACCTAACTCAGCAGATACTGGACTTCAGCCGCAGGGCAATCCTCCGCAAGGAATCTGTCCAGCTCGGTGCCTTTCTGGCGGACCTCGAGCAGCGGTTACGCCAGAGCTTGCCCGAGCGAATCGGCATAACAGTAGATGCCAGCCCGGAACCGGTCGGCCTGTACGTCGACCCCGAACGTCTGCGGCAGGCTATGGTCAATATGGCCCTCAATGCCAGAGATGCGATGCCTCAAGGCGGCGACCTTCGCATCACCGGTCGCCAAATCACGGTGACGCCCGATGCCCCCAGGCCTGTCGAGGGTCTTGAGCCGGGCCAGTGGGTTGTCCTCAGTATGGCCGACAGCGGGACCGGCATCCACCCAGAAGTCCTACCGCACATCTTCGAGCCCTTCTTCACCACGCGATCGCCGCTTGGCAGCGGCCTCGGACTCTCCCAGGTCTACGGTATCGTCCGCCAACACGACGGCCAGATCGGAGTGCAGAGCAAGGTGGGAGAGGGTTCAACCTTCGAGATCTACCTGCCCGCTGTAGCGCTGCCTAGTCCCCCTACCGCTGAAGGCGGTGGCGATGGCGTTAGCCGGCGGACTCAAAGAACCGCGATCACTCTCGTCATCGAGGAACACAACCTGGTTAGAGAGGCATTGAGAATCGCGCTGGAGAACCTCAACCATCGCGCGTGGGCCACACCGACGCTTGCAGATGCCCTGGCTAAGCGAGATCGCTCAATGGAGGACGGGGATGCTTGCCAGGTCAAGCTGATCCTCAGCGACGTCACCAACGGAGATCTGAGTGGGATCGCCCTGGTTCACGAGCTCAACGCACGGTTTCCCGGAGCCCGTATCATCCTGATCGGCGATCGCGTTCCCGACCGCGACGTCCGACCACTGATCGAGGAAGGTACGGTCCGCTGGCTTGCAAAGCCGATCGATCTCGTCAAACTTGTCGAAGCCCTGGCCGACATTGCATTCGAGCGCTAAACCAACCCAATGAGCCCTCCGTCAGTTCCGACGGAATCAGTCGGGGGTGCTTGCTCTAGGAGGATATGTGACGGACAACGGACGTTTGGTTTTCCCCTTCACAGCCATCGTGAACCAGGAGAGGATGAAGCGCGCGCTGATTCTCAACGCCATCAACTTCAGAATCGGCGGCGTCCTCATCCGTGGTGAGCGCGGCACGGCCAAGTCAACAGCCGCCCGGGGGTTGGCGGCCCTGCTTCCAGAGATCACGGTGGTCGCCGACGGCCACTTCAACTGCGACCCCGATCAACCGGCCACCTGGTGCACCGAGTGCCGTACGCGCGTGGCACAAGGCGAGACGCTGCCCCGGTTGACACGCACAGTCCCCTTTGTGGAGCTGCCCATTGGAGCGACAGAGGACCGGGTCGTAGGGACACTTGACATCGAGCGCGCTATTCAGAAAGGCGAGCGGCGCTTCGAACCGGGTGTCCTGGCAGCCGCTAACCGCGGCATCCTCTACGTCGACGAGGTCAACCTGCTCGACGATCACATCGTGGACGTTCTGCTTGACGCTGCAGCGATGGGCGTCAACACCGTCGAGCGTGAAGGCATCTCATTCCAGCATCCAGCGCGGTTCATCCTCGTTGGAACGATGAATCCGGAGGAAGGCGACCTCCGGCCCCAGTTGCTCGACCGATTTGCGCTCTGCGTCGACGTGGGCGGTGTCCACGACGCTCGGGCCAGGATGGCCATTATGGAGCGCAACCTCGCCTTCGAACAGGACGGGGACGGCTTCTCCGAGGAGTGGGCACCCCAAGAGGAGACCCTCGCCGAGCGCATCGCCGAGGCGCGGCGGCTGCTCCCCGAGGTGCGCTACACGCGGGCTGATATGGCTACCATCGCCGAGATGATGGCCGGGCTGGGCGTGGACGGTCATCGTGGCGACCTGGTGATCCTCAAGACCGCCGTCGCACACGCCGCCTGGGAAACCCGCCGGCGGGTGACCGATCGCGATATCATGCTAGCCGCCGAGCTGGCACTCCCCCACCGCCTCAAGCGTCGCCCCTTCGATGAGGTACAGACCTCGATTGACCAGCTCGACAAGATGGTCGCGACAGCGCGCGAACGCGCGGAAGAAAGCCTCCCCGAAAAACAGGAGACCCTGTACGAGGGCGACGCCACGGGCGAGGGCCGCGAAAAAAAAGCCTAGAGGTTGAGGCGAGCGATCAGCCGGAAGAGCCCTCCGGATCGCCTCAACCGCAGCCTTTTGAGCAGGAAGTTCCGAAGTGGCCCACCGAGGGGAAATGGTGGGAGGGCGGTAAGTTCATCCGGCCCGGCGAGCTCTTCCAGACCCGCCGGCTGGAGACACCTGCCGATCGCGTCGTCCGCTCGACGGCCGGCCGGCGCAGCAGAACGCGCACTAACCGCAAACGGGGGCGCTACTCGGGTTTCCAATCCTCTCCGCGCGACGCATCAGACCTGGCGTTCGATGCTACGCTGCGCGCGGCCGCTCCCTTTCAACGCGAGCGGGAAACCGGTAAGCCCAGGGATCCTGCACTCCACCTACGGCCCGAGGACTACCAGAAGAAGGTCCGGGTACGGCGATCGGCCAACCTGATCGTCTTCGCGGTCGATGCCTCCTGGTCGATGGCGGTCTCGGAGCGTATGGAAGCGACCAAGGGCGCCATCCTCTCTCTGCTAACGGACGCTTACCAGCGCCGAGACAAAGTGGGGATGGTCGTCTTCCAGAAGGACCGCGCCACACTCGTACTGCCCCCCACCAACAGCATCGATCTGGCCAAGCGTATGCTGACGAATCTACCTATCGGGGGGAAAACCCCCCTGGCAGCCGGGCTGTGGCTGGCCCACCAGACGATCGATCGAGAGGTGCGCCGCTATCCGGAGCTGGTTCCGCTCCTGGTCATCCTGACCGACGGCGCCGGTAATGTCTCGATGGGCGATATGCCGCCCCAGCTAGAGGCGTACCACATCGCAGAACAGATCCAGGAAGAGAAGATCAAGTCCATCGTCATCAACATGGAGAGCGCCGACTATGACAAGGGATTGGCTCAAGCCCTGGCAGAACACCTGGGGGGCACTGTCTACAACCTCGCGTCGCTTCACGCACAATCACTTCTCACGATGGTCCGCAGGGAGCTGGCGTCTTGAGGGCACTTCGCCCCAAACGCCAGCATACGCGATAGCTCAAATGTCTGACCGCTCAGGGGCAGGCTCGTCCCTAAACCCGTTCGACTCCGGGGTGGCCTCATGATCCTGAGGGCTGTGAGTCAAGAACTGGTAGCCAGGCAGTGGCGGCTGGCCGTCGCCGAATCCGCAACAGGAGGATTGCTGGGCCACACGATCACGCGGATGTCGGGAAGCTCGGCCTTCTTCTGGGGCGGCGTGATTGCCTACGCCAATGACATCAAAACGCGTCTGCTGGGTGTGAGCACCACAAGCTTACAGCGGTGGGGCGCTGTCAGCGCGTCAGTGGCACTGGAGATGGCGCGGGGCGCGCAGGGCGCCCTCGATGTCGAGGTCGCCCTCAGCATCACCGGTATCGCGGGGCCGACCGGGGCCACGCCCCTCAAACCTCTGGGGCTCTATTACATCGGATTGGCGGTTCCCGGCGAATGCTGGTGCTGGCGTCATTGCTTCAGCGGTGACCGGGATGCCAACAACCACGACGCTGCTGGAGCGGCCCTGCAACACCTGCTGGACTACCTGCGCCCCTCACCCCCAGATCCAGGGCGTACGCATCTGAAATGGGAGGCCAGAGATGGGGTAAAATCGGGCCAGCACAGCAAACGTATACGGAGGAAGCGCCCATGAGCCACGCCCCGACGCTGGAAGCCCAGTTCGCCACACTCACC
>JAXDDO010000032.1:0-129639 GCA_034676805.1 Anaerolineae bacterium
GGGGCGGGGGGGGGGGGGGGGCCGGGGAGTGGGGGGGTGGGCTCCCCCCCCCCCGGCCCCACCCCCCCCCGGCCCACGGCGGCGGGGCCGGCGACGCTCTGGAGGCCGGGGATGCCCTGTTGGTAGCCCCAGGTGGTGCCGCCATCAGCGGAGACGCGGGCGTTCAATGTGCCGCGGTCCACATCGAGCCAGAGCGCGTGGAGCGTGGCGCCCGTGGCAGCCAGGTGCGGCCAGGCGGTGGCGCCCTCGGCAAGGAGCGCAGGCGCGGTCCAGCTCTGCCCGCCGTCGGTGGAGCGGGCGTAGTGCAGGCCCTCGAGCGGGAAGGGGCCGTCGACGCTGCCACGGGTCCAGGCGACGTGGAGCGTGCCCGCGGCGTCGGCCGCCAGGGCGGGGTGGTCGACCATGGCCCATGCGCCGTGGACGGCGGTGGCGCCACGGTCGGCGGTAGCGCCACGGTCGGCGGTAGCGCCGTGGACGGCGGTAGCGCCGGTTTCTTCGCCTGGCCCGGCATCGAAGACCGGGACGGGGGCGGACCAGGTGTCGCCGCCGTCGCCGGAGCGGGTGTAGGCGATGCCGCGGCCCTCGTTGAGGGGGACGGCGAAGACGACGTGGAGCGCGCCGGCGGCGTCGGCCAGGATGGCGGGCGCGGAGCCCGCCGCACCGGCGGGCGAGAGCTGCACGGGGCTGGACCAGCCGGAGGCGGCGTAGGCGTCGCGCGTGTAGGCGCGGCTGTAGAGGACGGCGCCCAGGGTGCCGGCCACCCAGACGGCGTGGAGCTGGTCGCCGTGGGCCAGCAGCGCCGGGTCGCTCGCGGCATCAGCCGGGAGGACGGCGGCGGGCGCGCGCCAGGCACCGGCGGACGTCCCTGCGGCGCGTGCAGCGGGGGTCCACTGGGTGTAGCGCAGGCCTTCGCCGGGCTCGGCCCAGAGCAGATGGAGGCGGCCCTCGGCGTCGACCGCGGTTGCGGGCGGCGCAGGATCGGTCGCGGCGGCGGCCCGCGTGGCGACCGTCGTGGGAGCGGCCCAGGGCGGGGGCGGCGCGAAGGCGAAGGCGGCGGCGGCCGTCTGTCCGGCCAGCGCCCAGAGCTCGGCCGCCTGGGCCTCCTGGCTCTGGCCGGGCGTGCCCAGGCCCACCACCACGAGCGTGTCGTCGGGCGCCAGCGCGGTCTGCAGGCCGCCGAGGCTCACGCGGGCGCCGGTTTCGGCGTCGTCGAAGCTGAAGCCGAGGGCCTGCGGCACGCTCCACACGCCGGGCTCCCCCGACGCCGGATCGACCGCCGCGCTGTCCCACGCGGCGAGCGTGAGGCTGCCGGTGCCCTGGCCCGCGACGAGCAAGGCGCCGTCGCCGGTGGGGTAGAGCGCCGCTTGCTCCGGGCAGGCCCGCAGGTCGGCCAGGACGCGGACGGGCGCGGAGAGCGTCTCGGTGAGCACGGCCTGCTGGTAGAGCTCGCAGCCGCCGAAGGCGCGGGTGGCCTGCCAGAGCAGGTAGGTGGTCTGCGCGGGGTCGCCCGTGGCGAAGAGCCGCGGCTGGGCGGGGCCCAGGTCGGGCGCGTCGACGGCGACGGGGTCGGACCAGGTGGCGCCGTCGTCGGTGGAGCGGACGAGGAAGGGATGGCCCAGGCGGGGGTCGTCCCAGGCCACGGTAACCGTGTCGTCCGTGCCGGCCACGACGGAGAGATCGAGCTGCTCGGCGGTGTAGAGGCGGAAGTAGACCGATGGGAGCACCACGACGGGCGCGGACCAGGTGGCGCCTTCGTCGGTGGAGTGCTTGGCATAGAGGCCGGCGGGCCAGGCGTCGCTCTGGGTGGGCCGGACGTAGAGCAGGTGGAGCGTCCCGGCGCGGGGCGCGCGGGCGACGGCCCAGACCGTGACCGACTCGGCCAGGTCCTGCGGGTCGGTCCACGCGCGGGTGGGGCCGGTCCCCAGGCGCAGCCGGCTGTGCTGGAGCGATCGCAGGCCGGTCTCCTGGTTGGGCGCGCCGAGCCAGAAGGCGTGGACCAGGCCGGCGCCGTCGGGGGTGATGTGCGGCATCGCGGCGATGGGCGCGGTTGTCACCTCAACGTTCTCGCCCTCGCCGGTGACGGTCCGGATGATGATGGGGGCGGGCTGGGGCGCGGTCCACGCCTCGGCCTCAGGATCGAAGGCGCTGGTGGTGAGGCCGTCGAAGGTATCCCACCAGAAGGCCTGGCGGACGCCGTCGGGCGCGATGGCGATGACGGGCTGCGAGGCGGCGCCGGAGCGCGAGAGGTTGACGGGGCCGGTCCACGCGTCGGGCTCGTCCTGCGCGACGACGGGGCGCCAAAGCCCCAGAAGCAGCAGGGTGAGGAGCAGCGCGCGTAGCCCGCGGCCGGCGGTGAAGGCTGTGATGTAGGAACGTTGGGACACGGTTACCATCCTGGGATCGCCCTAAAGGCTGACTCTGTGTATCTGGTTAGAACGGCACTCAATTGCCGGTCGTCCCGGCGGCGTTGGCTGCTTCGGCGTTACCCACCAGCTCGGCGGCCTGGCGAGCGTAGGCGGCGCGTTCGGCGTCGCCGCTCTCGTGCTGGCGCGCCCAGCTCTGGCCCAGCAGGCGGTCCTTTGCGAACTCGAGCCCCTGGACGATCGTCGCCGCCTCCTCCACGCGCCCGGCGTCGACGAGGGCGTCGCCGTAGAGCAGGCGCGTCACCCGGTCGCGCTGCGAGGGGTCGGGCGGGCCCGCGTCCCAGAGCGTCTGCATATGCGCCAGACCGGCCTCGTAGTCCCCGCGGGCCAAGGCGATGGCCGTCAGCCGCTCGCGGGCGGTGGCGTTGAGCGGGTCCAGTGCCAGCGCGCGCTCGAAGTGCGCCATGGCCTCGCTCAAGTCCTCGTGCCGGCGTACCTCGCTCATGGTGGGGTCGCTGAAGTGCGCCTGGTCGTAGACGTTGAGCTCGACGCGGGCCTGGGCGATCGCGCCCAGGTTGGCGGCCCACTCAGCGCGCAAGGGCGCGCCGGCCTGGCCCCGGAGGCCGATGATACCGCCGGCGAGCAGGACCGTCAAACCGGCGGCCCAGAGGGCGGCCCGCGCTAGGGCCGGCGGGCGTTGGCGGCGGGGCTGCTCGACCCGTCGCCCCGCGGCGACGAGCAGCCCGAACGGCAAGAACAGCAGCAGGATGCCGCGGCTGCCGTAGAGCGTGTCGTCGAGGATGCCGTGGATGAGCGTGGTGCTGAGGGAGGCAAGGGCGGCGAGGCGGGGGAGTGACCAGGGGTCAGGGGTCAGCTCCCGGTTACCGGTTTCCGGACCGTGCGGGCGCCACAGCAGCGCGGTGGCGACGAGCGCGAGGTAGGTGACCGCGCCGGGGAGGCCCTGCTCGATCGCGAGGTCGAGCAGCAGATTGTGGCTGTGCTCGATATAGCCGACGTGGATCAGCAGGGCGTAGACCGAGAAGTGCATTTCGAACATGCCCAGGCCGATGCCGGTGAAGGGCGTGTCGCGGACCAGGAGCGCGCCGAGGCGCAGGATGCGCCAGCGGTTGGCCAGCGCGGCCTCCACCGAGGGGGCCGAGAGCCGTCCGAGCGCTTCGCCGAGGTGGGGGTCGGGGTGCAGCGTGCCGTTGAGGCTCAACGCCGCCAGCGCCGCCGCGACGAGCCCGCCGGCCAGGATGAGGGCGGTCAGCACCAGCCGCGGGCGGGGGACTCGCCAGCGCGTGATCAGCCACCAGGCCAGCCATAGGACGGCGGTGGCCGCGAGCGCGACGTACGCGCCGCGGGAGACGGTGAGGAGCACGCACAGGGTACCGGCGCCGAGTGCTACCACGCCCAACGCACCGAGAAGGCGTCGAGTGGTGCGGCCAAAGCCGGGGACGTCGCGCCGCCCCAGCAGGGCGATCAGCGGGACGGTGAGCGGGAGCGTCACGGACAGGAGCCCCGCGACGACGTCGGGGTTGAGGTGGCGTGCCGCAAGGCTGGGTAACCGCGCGGAGATCGCCGCTCCTAGGGCCGTGAGCGCAGGGATCTTGGGGGCGTAGGCGCTCCAGTCGAAGGTCAGGAAGAAGTAGGCGGTCAGCACGATGCAGAAGCCGGCCCAGATGGCGAGCGCGGCGTAGATGCGCGGGAGGTCGGGCTGGCCCGCCATGGCCCAGTAGAGGCCGAGCGCGCCGATGAAGAGCCAGACCTTGGCCAGCGCGATCTCCCGGTCGTAGGCGGCCCAATACGACACGGCCGCCGTGGCCAGGAAGAGCAACAGGGGCACGGTGAAGACGGAGGGCCGCAACTGCCGGCGGCCCTCGGGCGTGCCCAGGCTGCGCGCCAAGCGCAGGACCCACACCAAGCCGAGCAGGATCAGGGGCCGGGGCCCGGGCCAACTGCCGTGGTACCAGACCCAGCCGCCCTGGAGGTACCAGAGCGCCCCCGCCGCGGCGGCGAGAAGGAGCTCGAGCGTGGCGAGCCAGGGCAGAAACCGGGAGCCGGAAGCCGGAGGCCGGTGGCCGACCGCTGACGCCTCCTCTACTTCCATCCCAGTGTCTCCAGTCCGATGCGGAGAGCCGACTTGATGACGCCAGGGTCGGCGAGGACGAGCTTGAGGTAGGTGAGCATGGGACCGGGGCGGAAGGCCCACTCGCGGAAGGCGCGGCGCGCCCAGCGCTCCAGGTCCTCGGCGCGCAGGTTCGGGTAGTCGAGCACGGTGGAGCGGTCCATATCGACCTCCTCCCAGCGCGTGCCGGGGCGGAACCAGCCGTTCTCGGCGACCTCAAAGAAGAAGGGCGTGCCGGGGTGGGGCGCTGCGATGTGGAAGAGGATGAGGTCCAGCGGCAGTCGCTTGGCGAAGTCGATCGATTTGCGGATCGTGGCTTCGGTCTCGCCGGGCAGGCCGATGATGAAGTAGCCCCAGTTCATGATGCCGGCTTCTTTGGCCCAGCGCAGCGCGCGCTCCACCTTCTGGGGCGTGATGCCCTTGTTCACGCGCTGCAGGATGCCTTCGTCGGCCGACTCAATGCCCCAGGAGATCATCCAGCAGCCGGCGGCGCGCATCGCGTGGAGCATCTCGGGGTCGACGAAGTCGACGCGGCTGTTGCAGGTCCAGCGGACCTTGAGGCCGCGGTCGTGGATGCCCTGGCAGATGCCCATGACGTGGTCGCGGTTGACGGTGAAGAGGTCGGCGTACATGTGGATCTTGCGCACGCCAAGACCTACGAGGACCTCGAGCTCATCGAGCACGTTCTCGGGCGAGCGGAAGCGGACCGAGCGGCCGTAGGAGACGTGTTTGATGCAGAAGCGACAGCCGGCGGGACAGCCGCGGCTGGGCACGGTGAAGCCGTAGGGGCCGCCGACGAGCGGCGCGCGGTAGTGCTTGTAGGGCAGCAGCTCGTGCCGGGGCATCGGCAGGTCGTCCAGATCGGCGATGTAGGGACGCGCGCGGTTGATGGTGATCGTGTTGGCGTCGCGCCAGACCAGGCCGGCAATGCCCGAGAGTGGAGGCGCGGCGGGTGACGGCTGTGCGTCGATCCACAACGGGGTCCACCCGGGGTCCGTCTTCGTGAAGAGGCGGTGCAGGCGGTCGGCGAAGGCGGCGTCGACGTTGGGCCACCAGCGACGCGGCGTGCGCGGCTCGCCGCCGTGGCCTCCCGGTGAACGGGACGCGGGTTCCCCCTGGATCTGCCCTGCGACTTCGGGCTTGCCCTCCCTGGCTGTGGCTTCGAGCGTGTCGACAAGCTCGCGCAGGGTCAACTCGGGCTCGCCGAGGAGCACGTAGTCGAGGGCGGGGTAGGCCTCCAGCGTCGCGCGCGGCATCGGCGTGACGTGTGTGCCGAAGGCCATCGTGGCGGCGCCGCGCGCCTTGGCCAGGAAGACGCCGACCATGTCGTTCTGGAGTGTGGGGGCGGTAACCTGGGTGATGTAGTAACGCGGGCGCTTGGCGTCGAGCAGCTTCTCGAAGGCCTCCCACGTCATGCGGCTGGGGATGGCGTCGATGACGTCGACGCGGTAGTCCGGGAAAAGCGCGGCCATCTGCGCCAGCTCGATCTGCGGCCAGATCATGCCCTCGCGCGAGCGGCGCCCCACGCGGTGCTGGCTGCGAATCCAGATGCCCCGATCCGGCGCGGGCGGGTTGACGAGCAGGATGTCGACGGCGCCGCGGGGGCGCCGGTCCAGCTCGTCGCGCAGCAGGTCGTCGGTGTTGGGGAAGTCCGGCAGCGGCACGTGCTGGCGGATACGGCGCCCGACGTTGTCGTCGGGCGGTCCTCCCCCGGTGCTCGCTCCCTGGGTGGCTGTGTCGGTCAGCTGGTCGCTAGCACGCATGGTCGTACGTCAGATCGGCGCGGATGGCGAGTTCGCGCTGGCTCAGTTCTTCCAGCACGCGCATCACGATCCAGAAGGTGACCAGTTGGATGCCCATCACGATCGCCATGGTGCCCCCCAGCAGGTAGAGCCACAGGCGTTCGATGGGCCAGCCGCTCAGACCCAGGATGAGGCTGACGATCCCCAGCACGAGGCCGCCGCCCAACGAGAGGAGCCCCATCCACCAGAAGTGGCGGTCGAGCGGGGGGTCGAAGATGGGTTTGCCGAAGAGGCCCTTCTGGATGACGTCCTTGTTGAAGAGCGCCACGAGGTAGTTGAAGGTCGCGCCGAGGGCGAAGAGGTCAAAGCCGACGACGCCGAGGACCATGGTCATAAAGGCGCCGGTGACGCCCCAGGGACCAAGCTGGGTGATGCCCGAGAGGCGCATGCCCACGAGGATCAGGCCGATGAGGACGCCGAGGACGAAGAGCCCAAAGCCCACGCCGCCGAGGAGGCGCGCCGGGTTGTAGAGCAGCGCGGTCCAGATGATGGTCTGCAGGAAGCGCAGGCCATCGCGGACCACGCTGAGCTTGGAGCGGCCGCGGCGTTCCTGGTAGGGCATCGGGATCTCGACGAACTTCAGGCCCTCGTGGACGGCGCGGGTGGACATGACGGGTGTGAAGTTGAGGCCGTCGGGCAGCGGATAGAGCCGGTCGAGGGCCTCGCGGCGGAAGACGCGCATGCCGCTGGCGGGATCGACGACGGGCTGCCCACTGAGGAGCGTGACCAGGTTGGCCCAGATGAAGTTGCCGACCTTGCGCACGAACGGCATGCCGCTGGCAGCGCCAGAGCGCCGCGAGCCGACGACGACATCGGCACCCTTCAGCACCTCGTTGCAGAGATCGGGGAGCGAGGTGGGAGGGTACGTGCCATCGGCATCGAGGAAGGCCAGCAGGTCACCACAGCCGGCGGTGAAGCCGGTCTTGAGCGCGGCGCCGTAGCCACGGTTGGGGTCGTGGCGCAGGAGACGCACACCCTCGTGCTGCTCGCAATAGGTGCTGACGATCTCGCCGGTGCGGTCCCGCGAGCCGTCATCGACGACGATGAGTTCCATGGCGAGGCCCATTTGGGCCAGTGCGGGGCGGACCGCGAGGACGCGTTCGACGGTTTCTGCGATGCCATCTTCTTCGTTATAAGCGGGAATGACGACGGACAATGTTGCGACTGAATCTGTTGGGGACTGCGTGCTTTCCATTCACCCACCTCCTGCGAGCCATTCGTGCAGAGATGCCTGAAACTGACAGCCGTGAGCCCGGATGTGCGACGGCGAGACCTCGCATGCTCCCCGCGTCGCGACTGCGAGGGGTCTCGAAGTGGCTTTGGACTCCGGGTTTCTAGCCTCTGCTAGAAGTATACCACACCCCGCGGTTGACCGGGCGTGCCGTCGATCTCGCGCAGGACACGTGCCGGGACACCGCCCACGACGGTATGCGGCGGTACATCCTTGGTCACGACAGCCCCCGCTGCCACGACAGCGCCGGCGCCCACGCGGACGCCATCGGTAATGACGGCGCCCGACCCAATCCATACGTCATCTTCGATGACGATCCCCTGTGCCGTGATCCCCTGGTGGATGAAGGGCCGCGCGGGGTCCTCGAAGACGTGGTTGACGGCGATGATCTGGACCATTGGAGAGGTGTAGACGCGATCTCCCAGGGCAACGCCGCCCTGTCCGCGGATCACCGTGTACTCGCCAATTAGGCTGTCCCGTCCGATCGTGATGCCCGCGTGGGGCAGGTCGCGGAAGTTGTAGACGTGCAGGATCGCGCCGTGCATGATCAGCGTGCCGGCGCCGATGTGAATCCCTGCGGGACAGGCGTGCAGGTAGGTGGCCTGGTCGAGATAGGCGCCCTTGCCCAGGCGGATGTGGTCTGCGAAGCGGAGTCGCACGCCGGGTTCGATCGCGACGAGCCCATCCATCCGGAGCATCAGGCGATACAAGAGGGCGCGTAGCCCGATGCCGGCGACGGTGGGCACCCAACCCACGAGCGCCTGGAGTGTCTGCTCGAGCAGGTAGCGTCCCAGAGAACTGGCCTGCCGGCCCACGTAGAGCGACAGTCCCGCGGAAGCAGTGGGCAGCGAAGGGGGCGGGGAAAGGGGGAGGCGGTCCTGGTCATTATGACCGCCTGCAGGTGTCTGGGGGCGTCTGCTCCGGTCCACGTCCATGTTCGATCCCTCCTTGGTCGAGCGCGCGATACACGCGGATGTCGCGCCCCTGTTGGGCGACCCGCCCTACTCCAACTCGCGCCGCGCCACGATCTGGAAACCGCCGTCGACCGGTTGGTCCGCGACGAGGATGAGGTAGCCGCCGCCCCCCGCGCCGGAGACCTTCCAGCCGAGAGCGCGGTGGCGGTACTGCTCGATCATGTCGGCAAGCATCTCATTCATCATCCGGGGGAACATCGCGACCTGGGCCTCGAACCCTGCCCGCATGGATGCTCCGAAGCGGTTGAGGTCGCGGACTGTGATTGCGTCCCAGCAAGCCTCTGCGGCATCAGCAAGGGCCTTGGCGGCGTCGCGGTTGATGTGCGTGTCTCCCAGGACATCGTAGCCCTGCTCGCGCGGATCCAAAGGGATCAGGTAGAGCGCCCGCTCGACGAACTGGAGGGTCAACTCGTCCCGGATCTTGTCGATGCGCGTGGGCCAGTAGTCGCCTTCGTAGTGCGGCTTGTTCAGCCCGGGCATCACGATGCCGATCGCATCCTGCGAGCCGGAGACTTGCAGGGTGCCGGGCGGGTTGTCGTAACAGAAGAGCAGCCTCGCCAGTTTCTCGGCGTCCCCAACGGGCAGCCGGCACCCCCACAGGTCACGCGCTCGGTTGCGGGTGCTTGTCGCCATACCGCTGCGCTCGTTGAACGTCACGGTGGGCTCGATGGAGAGCGTGATCACCGGGCCGGGGTAGTGTTTCGAGACGTAGGGCTGGTCGAGCCACCCTCCGGCCAAGTCAATGCGATAGGGAAGACGATCGACACCACGGAGGTCGGTTGTGGAGCGACGGGGCAGACTCGCATAGGGTTCACGTTTCAAAACCAGGTACTCGATGCCCAGTTCGTTGCACAGGCGGCGCTTGGCCGGGAGATTGGCATCCTCGGTCACAATGAACAGATCAGGGTGAAGGTCGCGCAGCTCCTGTCTGAAGTCCAGGACGCCTGTGCCCTGTGAGATGAAGGCGCGTTTGACGTAAGAGATCGCCCTGACCATGAAGAGGCGCTCCTCCTCGTTGTTGACCGGAGGACGCCCTCTCAATCCGTAGACCGTCCTGTCGGACCCGAGGGCCACATACAGGTCCCCGTAGGTTGCCGCCTCCTTGAGGAAGGCGATGTGCCCGCTGTGAAGTAAGTCGAAAACGCCGCTGACGAAGACTTGTCTGGCCAAACTGACCTCCGTGGTCTACAGCCGGGTCGTGATCTGGTCGGCTGGTATGATGTCGGCATGGCCGCCGAGGGGCAGATCGCGATGCGCCTGGCGCCACAGGTTATCCAGGTCACGCAGCGCCCGCTCGCCGGATATGAGGTCGGGCGCGTGATCATATTGGACCTGCAGTTGGTTCCAGGACGCTTCGATTTCGTCGAGCCGGGCGCGCACTGCTGCAGCGACGGCGGGGTCATCGTGATGGCGCTTACGGTAGTCCTCGAGGGCATTGCACCACGCGTCAAGTCGCGCCAGGATCTCATCCAGAGTGGTGCGCTGGGCCTCGTAGGTGCGCCCGCGCTCGGTCGCCATCGACGCGACCTGCTCGTAGCTTACAGCCAGCGATCGCGTGGCATCGATGACCTCGTGGACCGTGGCCCCGCCTTGCCGGAGGGTATCGCGCGCCGTGTCGGCCTGGCGCATCTTGGCCTTGACGGCCTTCGTGTCGCAGCTCACGGGTGGCCACAGCCGCCCAGAGCGCACTTCCAATAGCTGTAGCGCCCCCAACGCGTCCTCGGCCTTCTCCTGAGCCTCGCGCCAGCGGCTGACGGGCTCTGCTAGGGGCGTCAGGACGTCCTTCTGTAGGGCGGCAGTCGCGGTGTCGAGTTTGGCCAGGGCTTGAAGGCGCTCGCTTGCCTCATCGGCCAGGAGCGCGATGGTCTGCGCTATGCGGCTCTGGACTTCGACGCCAGTCCCCCGGACTGCGTCCTCCTGGGCTCTCTCCATTGCGCCGGCGTCTCTTTCGAGCGCGAGGCGGGCATCGCGCACAGCGACCTCGCCGTCGAGCCGGGCGACGCTCGCCAAGTCGTCGAGCATATCTTGGAGCGCTTCCCGCGTCTGGCGTCGCTCCTGGTCAAGGACGTGCTGCCAATCCCTGACCGTGGTGTGGCTCTCCTTGAGCCAATCGCCCAGGCGCGCCACGTGGTCACGAACGGCGCCACTACCGGGATCGGACAGGGCCAGCCCCAATGCATAGCCCGCGTCCAGGTGCTCACGGACGGCCCGCCAATGGTTGTTCTCCTGCGCCAGAGGCGTGGGGAGTACGCGCTCAGCGACCTCATCCAGCCGCTCGAGGGCCTCGTAGGGCAGCTTCATGTCGGCGGTGGCGCGCGTCGAGATGCGCTGCAACTGCTGCAGCTGGTGCGTCACCTGACCCAGACGGTCGACGAACGCCTCGATGTCTCCGATCAGGACTGCGAGCTCGGCAACGCGCTTGCTGAGCGTCTGTGGTTGCAGCGGCTCGTCCACGCGCGCCGGCACCAGCGCCTGCTGGCGCTGAGCCAGGGCTTGCGCATCGTCAAGGATATGCGGCACGCGCAGGTCGGTGCGGGGCGGCGCGTCGCCGGTCGCCGGGGCGGCGTCAGACGCCGCCACACTGCCGGGAAGCCAGTTCTCCGGCGCGTAGACGACGGTGTGTTGGTGGAGGTCTTCAGCCCAAGCCAGCCAATCCACTTGGGATGGCGCGTCGCCGTGGCCTGGCAGTTGGTGATCCAGGAGTTCGATCAGGCGGCGGCGGTTCTCACGCGCCTCGGCCAGATCGGCCAGGAATCGTTGCGCCCTCTGGTCCAGAACCTGCGCCGCTGCAAGATCGTGTTCGAGCTGTGCCGGAGTCCGGCCCGATCCTGCACTGCGTATCTTTGCGGCCTGCCTGCGAAGCCGGTCTGATCCGGCCTGCAAGGGGACACGGTCCAGCGGGTACCGCGTGGCCTGCGATAGCTGCCGCATGTGCAGGTCGGCCTGCTCGAGGTTTTCCTCGCTCGCGGCGAGGCTCGTTTCGAGCGCTAGCCGGAGCGCCTCCAGCGATGCGAGCTTGCCCATCAGGGCGTGGGCCTCCTGGTTGATCTCCCGCACCTGGGCCGCGTGCGCGAGGTCCTCGATGGTTGGGGACGCACACGTTCTGTCGAGCTTCTCGGACAGCCGCTCAGTGGCCTGCCATGCTGTGCGCTCTGCCGCAAGATCGAGCGACGGGTGCGCGTTGGAGAGGTAAGTGGTGGCTGCCGCAACCGCCTCACGCATCGTCTCCAGATCGCGCTGCAGATCGGGCAGGGTGGCAACCCAGGACCGGACGGTGACGGCGTGCCCCTCGACGCGGGGCTGTAGCGCGGTCAGCGTGTCCCAGGATGCGGCTGTGGTGGCCAAGTCGGCCCTGCGGATGATCTGGCTCTCCGTCGCCGTGAGCAGGTACTCGGGCAGGCTCTGCAAGGTCGCGATTGCCGCCCGCAGCGTCGATGCGGTCGTGTCGAACGTGTCGCCGTGAACGCCGGCGACCCTTAAGGAGTCCAGGTTGGCGAGCGCGTCGTCAACCGTTTGGCGTAGAGCGCGCGCACGACGAGCGAGCCGCAGAGGCTGCCCGCGCAAGTCGCGCAACAGCGTTTGGGCAGATGCCATCTGGGCCTGGGCTTCAGGCAGCGTACCGGCGAGGCTCTCCAATTGTAGTAGGTGCTGGCGCCAGAAGCGCGGCTCGTCCCACAGGGCGAACGTGACGTGCCTCAAGGGTGTGTCGGGGGGTGCCGGGGAGCGCGCTTCGAGGTCATCCAGGGCGTGCTCAAGGGCGGCACGGCGGGCCTCAAGGTGTGCCAGGCTGGCGTGTAGGCGGTGCGCCGGATCGGCGTAGGGCGGGGGCGCATCCGGTGGAAAGCGGGCTGCCTCATCCTGGGCCTGGACTTGGTCCCGGGAGAGCGACAGGATCGCGGTGCGGAGCTCGGCTGAGAGGCGGCGGCTGGCGACCTGCCAACGCCCCGCAAGCCTCCGCAAGACGACCCAGGTGAGGATGACCAACCCCAGCATGACCAGCAGGACGATGCCCCAGTGGGTCACCCCTCTAGCGAAATCGAGTATGGGCGACGAGCCCATCGACGGTCGCCTCCTTGGGAGAGTGCTTAGGTCATTCTCTTGATAATGCTGCGCGCTGCGACCATCCCGGCTGCCGAGGCCTGGATGAGTCCGCGCGTGACGCCAGCCCCGTCGCCGCACGCGAAGAGGTTGGCCACCTGGGTCTCCAACTCTCGGGTCAGATCAAGCCGGTTGGAGTAGAACTTGACCTCGACACCGTAGAGCAGCGTGTGGCGCGAGGCCACGCCGGGGGCGATCTCATCCATCGCGTGGAGCATCTCCAGGATGTTCGCCACGTAACGATAGGGCAGCACCAGGTTCAGATCACCCGGTACGGCGCTGGGAAGCGTGGGCGTCACGACGGATCGAGAGAGCCGCTCGGGTGTCGAGCGACGCCCTGACTCAAGGTCGCCCAATCGCTGGACCATGATGCCGCCGCTGAGGAGGTTCGCCAGGCGGGCGATGCTCTTGCCATAGGCGATGGGATCATCGAAGGGTTCGGTGAAGCTCTTGCTGACCAGCAGCGCGAAGTTGGTGTTCGCCGTCTTGTGGTCGGCAAATGAGTGACCGTTCACCGTCATGACATCGCCGGCGTATTCGGTGCTGACCTCGCCGTAGGGGCACATACAGAAAGTGCGGATCCTGTCGTCGAAGGCCTTGGAGTAGTAGATGAACTTGGACTCGTAGACGAGGTCCGTGATGGGCTCGAGAACGGGGGCGGGTAGTTCTACCCGGATGCCGAGATCGACAGGATTGCGAGCCAGCGATAGACCAAGCGTGCGCGCCGTCACCTCAAGCCACGACGCGCCCTCGCGTCCGGGCGCGAGGATGACGTAGTCCGCGTCGAGTACGTCTCCCGCCTCCGTGCGAACGCCGGTCACCTTCCCGTTGTCCACCAAGACGTCGGTGACGGGTGTTCGCATGCGAATCTCCACACCACGCTCGATCAGGGTGTCACGCATGCCGCGCATGATGTCGGCGCATCGCTCCGTGCCCATATGGCGAATAGGGACCGAGATGAAGCGGAGGCCCGCCAGCGAGGCGCGCTTGTCCAGCAATTCGATCTCATCCGTGTATGTGCCGTGCACGGTGTCTGGCGCGCCGTACGCCCGGTAGATTGCGTCGGCTTCCTCGATCAACCGCACGATCTGCGCTTCTCCCAAGATCTCGGCGAGGTGGCCACCGACTGCCGGAGACAGGGTTAGCTTGCCATCCGAGAAGGCTCCGGCGCCTCCCCACCCGTCAAGGATTGCGCACGGGCGGCAGTGCAGGCACTCGGGGCTTCCTTCGCGGATGGGGCAGTGCCGTTGATCGATATCACGGCCTTTGTCCAGGATGGCGATTCTGAGCCCTTCTGTCTGGCTCAACTCAAGGGCGGCGAAGATGCCGGCCGGTCCCGCGCCGACGATCACCACATCATAGCGTCTTGGGTTCATACATGCTCCTGAGCACGGCTATCCGTGCCGGCTCCGGCTGGTTAGATTTCCTCTAGCATACGCGTAACGACCCGGATTGCGCGATGGTACTCGGACAGCCGGATGTGTTCGCGCGGCGTGTGGTCCAGCGCCGAATCCCCTGGCCCGTAAGTCAGGATGGGGCACTTCCATACCGGCCCCACGACGTTCATGTCAGACGTGCCACTCTTCACCGTGAACCGAGCGCGCCCACCTTCGGCCTCGATGGCTTTGATGAACGCTCTGGCAAGCGGCGTGTCCTTGGCCCCGCGAAAGGCGGGCTCAAAGCTGCGGTATGTCAGCCGCGCCGGACCGGCCATAGAGCTCAGTTCGGCTTTGAAGGCCTCGGCCTCAATCGACGGCGGTAGGCGGAACCCCAACGTCAGTGCCGCGGTTTCGAGCAACCCGTCATTATCGGAACGCATCGCCCGGAGTGAGGGCGTGAGCTGATCGAAGAGCCGTTGTCGCCCGGTGTTGAAGTCGGAGGCATAGGCCTGCACCTGCGCCCAGAAATCGAAGGCCGCGTCACAGGCACCATTGTCCGGACCCGCCGTATGGCCATTCTCCTGCTGCAGCAGGTAGTCCACGAGAAGCCGTCCTTTGTAGCCGGCGGTCAAGCGATCCCAGCCGCTCGGCTCACCGATGACGACGGCGTCGGGAGCAGGGCCTGTCAGCAGGAACCGGGCGCCCTTGGATGTAGCGGCTTCCTCTTCAACGGCCCCAACCACGATGACGCGTCTGCCCGGTCGTGCGCCGGTGCGTGCTGCCGCGACCACGAAGGTCGCCAGCGGGCCCTTGGCGTCGACCGCCCCTCGACCATAGAGCCGGTCGCCATCGCGCCGCACCTCGATGTATCCCGGCACTGTGTCGATGTGCCCCAGAAGCAGTATGGTTCGATCTCCGTCACCGAGAACGCCGACAGCGTTCCCCGCGCCATCGATCTCAGCTCGAAACCCCAGCGCTGCCATCTCACCCACGAGATAGGCGACGGCGGCCTGTTCCTGTGTCGATGGGCTGGCATGCGCCACCAACCCGGTCAGGAGCGCCTCTGCCCGAGCATCCGTAACGGTGAGCTGTGCCGCGATCGGATTCGCGTCGCGCGATTCTGGGAATCGATCAGACATTGCCTTCCGCAACCTGCAGTACGTAGTCGACCACTCTGGCGGGGATATTCACCCCCGTGGTGTCGATGCTGTTGCGGAACTCCATTGTATAGTTGATCTCGTTCACTAGCAATCCGCGGTGAGGATCCTCGAAGATATCGAGCGCGACGACGCCGCCCCCGATGGCCTTGGCACCTGCCACGCAGAGCTCGTGGAGTTCGAGGGTGACCGGGCAATTGGTGGCAACGCCACCTCGGGCCGTATTGGTGATCCAGTGAGACGAGTCGCGGTAGATCGCGCAGATCGTCTCATCACCGACGACGAAGGCGCGGATGTCCCGCCCGGGTTTCTCGATGTATTCCTGGATGTAATAGATGGAATGGTGGTAAGAGCCGAGGACCTGCTTGTGTTCCAGCACGGTCTCAGCGGCTTCACGATCGTTGATCTTGGATAACAACCGGCCCCAAGACCCTACCCCCGGCTTAAGGACGACGGGATAACCCATCTCCTCGATTGCTGCAAGCGCCGACTCGGGCGTGAAGGCGATCTTGGTCACGGGCGTGGGCACGCCCGCGCGCACGAGTGCACTGGTCGTCAGCAGCTTGTTACCGCAGTTTTCGGCCACCTCGTAGGTGTTAACCGTGGGCACCCCCCAGTCCCTAAAGAGCAACAGGGAGTAGAGGGCCCGAGAGTGGCTGACGCAGCGCTCCAGGACGACGTCGTACCGTCGCCAGTCGTTGCCCTGGATATCAAAGACGATCTGACGGTCGTCTAGGATTTCGGAGTCAGCGTTACGCTTTTCCAGCTCCTGGATCAGAAGTTTCTCCTCGACGCGGACACGGGACAGGAGAACACCGACTTTCGGTTTCACGGGACCTCCTTGGGATTCTGCTTACACGACCGCACAGGCCGAGGCGCCCCGACCGGGGCGTCTCGGCGGGCGGTCGATGATCGTAGGGCTATTCGCCCCAGTCTTCTTCCTCATCGGGGGCGTGGGCCAACGTTGGAGGATCGAGATCGATCACCTCTAGCTCCGTACCACAGTCCGGGCAAACTACGATCTCGTGGACAATGGTGTCACCGGCCAACTCGATTTCAGCACCACATTCAGGGCATTCTGCGGACATTGTTTCTTCTCCTTTCCTCTTTCCTTGGCGATAGCAGTCTGAGGTGTGTGTCTGCGCTTGGCACCCAATCACGAACGATTCTACCACGTATGGGGAGTTTGCTCCTCCGGGAAGCGGTGGTAGCGCTGGTAGTAGGCGACGATGCCGCCCTCCGCCTGAATCTGTTGCACAAATGCCGGGGGACGCGGTAGCTCGATACATCCATCCAGGGTGGTGAGACAGGCATCGGCAGGGTCTAGATGTGCCGCCTGCCCGTCGCTGACCTGCTGGGTCAGATCGGCCACGAAGAGCGGGATGCCGAGGTTAATGGCGTTGCGGAAGAAGATGCGGGCGAAGCTGGGTGCGATGATCGCCGCGATCCCGCACTTCTGGAGCGCGCGTGGTGCGTACTCGCGCGATGATCCGCAGCCGAAGTTGCTGCCCGCCACGATGACGTCGCCCGGGCGCACCTTCGGAGCGAAGTCCGGTCGATGCTCGATGAAAGCATACTGTACCAACGCGTCTTCGCTAGTCATATAGGGCGAGTAACGACCGGGAATGATCTGATCGGTGTCTACGTCGTCTCCGAAAAGCCAAATGCGGTTCATAGTTCCTCCTCTAGTCGATGGCACGGGGGTCGGTGATGACGCCACGGAGCGCGGTGGCTGCGGCGACCTGAGCAGACCCCAGATAGATCAGGGCGTCCGGCGCGCCCATGCGCCCGGCGAAGTTGCGGTTACCTGTGGAGAAGCACACCTCTCCTGAACCGAGCACGCCCATGTGCCGGCCAATGCATGCACCGCAGCCGGGCGGCCCGATCGTGGCTCCTGCCGACAGAAGGCGCGCCAGTGTGCCGTCCTCCGTTGCGGCCTGCAATACCGCATGGGAGGCCGGGACGACGATCATACGCACTCCGGCGGCGATATGGCGCCCATCGAGGATTGCGGCGGCAGCATGGAGGTCCTGGAGGCGCCCATTGGTGCAGGTTCCGAGATAGACCTGATCCACGTGCACCCCGGCAAGCTGGCGTGCCGGGGCCACGCTGTCGACGCGGGGAGGGCAGGCGACGAGCGGCTCGATGTCAGAGAGGTCGAGCGTGATGACATCCTGGTAGACGGCCCCGTCCTGAACCTCCAGCCAATCCGGCACCGGGGCGTGCTGGCGGGTCACGGCGTCGGGCACGACGATCCCGGCCTTCGCTCCCATTTCGGTGGTCATACTGCAGAGCGTCATCCGTGAGGAGAGCGAGAGCGAGGTTGCCCCGTGGAACTCCACCGCTTGATACGTGAACCCATCGGCCCGCACGAGGCTGAGCAATCGCAGCACGATGTCCTTTGCGTCTACCTGGGGAGCGAGATCCCCGCTCAGATCCACGCGGACTGTCTCCGGAACCCGCAGCCAGGTGCGCCCGGTGGCGAAGGCCAGCGCGACATCCGTTGTCCCCATACCCGTGCCGAATGCCGCGATCGCGCCATAGGTCGTGCTGTGCGAGTCTGAGCCCACGGCAACCGTGCCAGGCTGAACCAGGTGCTCCTCGATCATGAGCTGATGGCAGATACCGCGCCCGACGTCGTAGAACGCGTTGATCCCTTGGGCCTGGGCAAAACGCCGGGCACGGACCTGCCCCTGGGCTGTGGGCAGATTCGACGCAGGCGCCACGTGATCGACGAAAATCGCGCAGCGCTCCGGGTGTGGTAACTGTGTCACGTGAAGCTGTTCATAGAGTACGTCGATCAACTCAGGGGCTATGGAGTCGATCGTCATTGCCCGGTCAACCTCCACGACCGCGAGATCGCCGGCCCGGACTTCCCTTCCGGCGGCATGGGAAAGGATCTGCTCACTCAGTGTTTGTGCCATGGCTTCCTCCTGAAAATAGCGTTACTGCGTGACTGCTTGGCCGTCGGCGGACGGCTGGACCTGGCGATTGCTTCCGTTGGCCCAACGCCGCAGCAGGCCGTCGACATCGTCGAGTGAGAGCTGTTTCTCATCAGCAAGGGCTTTGATATGGGCTGTGATGGCTTTGAGTGCCTCGTCGCTCAACGACAATCCCAACTGCTCGGCCCGATTCTTGATGGCATTCCAGCCCGTCAGACGATGCGCGATGCTGATATACCGTGTCAGCCCAAAGGCTTGTGGATCGATGATCTCGTAAGTCTCCGGGTTGTTCAGGATAGCCTTCGCATGGATCCCCGCTTTGTGGGTGAAGGCTGTGATGCCGGTGATGTAGTTGTTGAAGGGGATGTCCACGCCAACCATTTGGGCAACGGTGTTGTCGATCCTGCGGAGCAGGGGAAGATCGTACTTCGCCACGAGCATCGGAGAGATCGCGTAGAGCCGTGCGATCAGCCCGCCAAGCGGCGTGATCCCGTTGCGTTCTCCAATGCCGAGTACGGATGTGTCGACATGGGTGGCGCCGGCGTCGAGCGCCTCAAAAGCGTTGGCTATCGCGCAACCGGAGTCGTTGTGACCGTGGAACTCGATGTCGCAGTGGACGCGCCCGCGCAGCTGCCGGACCAGTTCGTAGACCTGGCGAGGCGTCGCCACGCCGACGGTATCGGCGATGCCAACCCGATTCACGCCGATGGCATCGACGGCTTCGTATATGCGGAAGATGTCGTTCGGGTCACTTCGAAACGAGTCCTCGGTGCTGAACCGCACCTCGACCCCTTGACTGCGCACGAATTGGACTACGCTCAAAGCCAGGTCGGTGATCTGGTCGATGTCGCGACCGTGACTGAACTGGCGAAGCATCGAGGAGGTGCCAATCACGACATCGACGCCATCGACGCCGGTGTCGATGGCACGTTGCGCATCTTCGATCCGGCAGCGGGTGTGTGTCAGGATCTTCGCGCGGAGCCCTAGCCCCGCGATCGTCCGGGCATCGTCAAAGCTTTGCGGAGAGGCGAGTGGAGAGGTGAGTTCGATGCATTCAACCCCGAACGTATCGAGCAACCGGGCGATCTCGATCTTCTGAGCGGTCGTGAAGCTTGCCCCCACGAACTGCTCACCTTCGCGTAACGTCGACTCGATGATGCGAAAACCGTCTATTGGCATGTCCCTTCTCCTCCAGCTTTCTGATGATGGTAAACGAAAACGCCAGCCTCTAGCACGGGGCCGGAAGCTGGCGTTTCGTTGGAACGGGTATCCCAAGCGCAGCTATCCAGACCCAAGGTCTGGCTTCACGCGCTTGCACTTCATCTCCACGTTGGTGGACCGGTTCTGTTGGTTGATGTCCATCGTTAGTCCGCTCTCAGAAAAAAGAACCGGCCCTAGCTATCTTGTAGCTAGGGCCGGTTGTCGTCTTTATTGCAACGCGCAGATCCGGACCTAGCGGTCCGGCTTCTTGGAAACACCCGAGACGAGTGATTGGCTGCGCATTTGGTTGCTCACTGCCGAATATTGTACCGGAACGAGGCCGGCTTGTCAAGAACCAAAAAACGATGAAGAGCCTGTCATGGTCGGCATGTGGTAGAATCATGCCGATGCACTTCACCCATTCGTCCCACGATAGGTGGGCACAGAGGCTAGAGATCGCATGATGGCGTTCAAGATCGGGAACAGCACGATCGAGGGGCCGCTCGTCCTCGCACCGATGGCGGGCTATAACGACCAACCATTCCGGCGCCTGTGCCGCCGGTTTGGTGCGTCGCTGATCTACACAGGACTGATGGCGGCGAACACGATCCGCTTTGGAGCGGGAGCACTGGGGACGCCGCGGAGTGAGGCGATGCTGTCTCTGCATCCGGATGAATCCCCCCTTGTCCTTCAGCTCGTCGGTAGCGATGCTCGCGCGTTGGAGGAGGCGGCTATCAAGGTCACGTCTTTGGGAATGGCGATGCTCGACGTGAATCTGGGATGTTCCGCTCCGAAGATCGTACGGTCGGGCGCCGGTGCGGCCTTGCTGAGTGAACCTGATACGATTGGGCGCATCTTCGCGCGACTGACCCACGTACTGCCACTGCCCGTGAGTGGGAAGATCCGCCTGGGTTGGGATGAGTCGTCCCTCACCTACCTTGACGTAGCGCGGGCGATGGTGGATAACGGGGCGGCGCTCATCGCGGTTCACGGGAGGACCGCTGTGCAGGGCTATCACGGTGCAGCAGATTGGGACGCGATCGCTGCGGTGAAGCGGGCTGTTTCAATCCCGGTGCTTGCCAGTGGTGACGTTAAGGTAGTCGCCGATATCAAGCGTATCAGCGATCACACCGGGTGTGATGGGGTGATGATCGGCCGTGCGGCGATCGGAAATCCTTGGATCTTCCAGGGCCGAGACCGCGACGAGGTGCCCTGGATGGAGCGCTTGTCGGTGATCCGGGAGCACCTGGCGATGTCGGTGGCGCACCACGGCGCCTATCACGGCGTCGTCAGGTTCCGCAAGCACTTGGGAGCTTATCTGCGTGGTTCAACGGTCCCTCGGCGTGTCCGAGTGCGGATGATGGTGTGTGATGATGCCGTGGAACTTGGACGCTTGCTGGCCCAGGCCGGTGAGTAGGAACTCGGCAGGCGACGATCTAGCGGAGGAGAAGCGATGGAAATCACGGCCCGAGACGCGGCAATCTACCCTCAACCCGGCACGAGCGTGCCCAATCAGTGGCGGTTCAGTCCAGACGGCGCGTGGCTGACTTATCTGGACAGTCCCCAGCTAACGCTTGAGCAACGGCTCTATGCCTATCATCTGAGCACCGGCGAGAGGCGCTGCCTGTTTGATCCGTCGCGGGGCGACGAAGACGAAGCAACGCTATCGCTGGAGGAACGCCTGCGGCGCGAACGGACGCGCACGCGCGCAGTCGGGGTTACCCATTATACGTGGGCGCAACATGCTCCAAAGCTCCTGATACCGTTCGCCGGAGAGATCCTAGTGCTGGATGGCGATCTGTCCACGCCTCGTAAGGTGGCGACAAATGGGCATGGCCCCGTCCTTGACCCGCAATTCGCGCCAGATGGGTCGTCGATTGCGTACGTTCAGGGCAGCGAGATCTGGGTTGTGGCGACGAACGGTGGTGCGCCGCAACAGGTGACTTATGGGGCCCGGGAGAGCGGCAAGACGCACGGCCTCGCCGAGTACATCGCCCAGGAGGAGATGGGGCGCACACAGGGTTTCTGGTGGTCTCCTGACGGAGCATGGCTGGCCTTCACCGAGGTAGATGAAAACCATATTCCGATCTACCGTATCGTGCATCAGGGAAAAGACACGGTCGGAGCCAGCGCACAGGAAGATCATCGCTATCCATTCGCTGGTGCGCAGAACGCCCGGGTGCGACTGGGCGTGGTGCGAAGCAATGGGCAAGAATGTAACTGGATGGACCTAGGCGACGACGAGGACGTCTACCTGGCGCGAGTAGCTTGGTGGCCCGACGGGCGCCTGGTGGCACAGATTGAGAACCGTGCCCAGACCGAACTGCGGTTGGTTGCTTTTGACCCCACGACAGGAGCACCAACCCCTCTGCTAACAGAGACAAACGCTACGTGGATCAACCTCCACGACATGCTTTACCCGCTGGCCGACGGAGGGTTCATCTGGGCCTCGGAGCGAACCGGCTATATGCACCTCTACCGGTACGACGCAGGGGGACACCTCATGAAGTCCATTACTCAAGGGGAATGGATGGTCGACGAGGTTCACTGTGTGGATCAGGCTCGCGGCTTGGTCTACTTCTCAAGCACGATGGCGCACCCTCTTGAGCGACAACTCTACGTCGTGAACATAGAAGGGGGCGAGATCGCTCGTTTGAGCGAGGGGGCCGGGTTCCACTCAGCTGTGTTCGATGGGGAGGGGCGGTACTACGTTGATATCGCGGAAGATTTGGATCTGACCCCGACCGTCATGCTTCGCTCGACCCAGAACCATGGTGTTCTGCGCGAGCTGCCCCGAACACGTGACCCCCGCATCGAGGACTTTGCCCTCACGCCACCGGAAACGAGAGCGTTCCAGAGCCGAGACGGTGTAACGTTGTACGCGGCGGTCTACCGTCCGGCGACGGAACGCTTTGGGATCGGACCCTACCCTGTGGTCGTCAGCGTCTACGGTGGACCGCACGCCCAACGGGTCACCCGGAGTTGGGCGCTCACAGCAGATATGCGTGCCCAGTACTTGCGTAGCCTGGGGTTCCTGGTCATGAAGGTAGACAACCGCGGGAGCGCGCGGAGGGGACTGGCCTTCGAGGGCGCCATCAAAGGACATCTTGGCGCGCTCGAGGTTCGCGACCAAGTAGATGGCGTGCAGTGGCTGGTGGATGAGGGTCTGGCTGACCCGGAACGGGTTGGCATCGTCGGGTGGAGCTACGGTGGCTATATGGCGGCCATGTGCCTGGCGCAAGCCCCGGAGACGTTCAAGGCGGCGGTGGCCGGGGCGCCGGTCACGCACTGGGATGGCTACGATACGCACTACACAGAGCGATATATGGGGATGCCGGAAGATAACGCCGAAGGCTATAGCGCCAGCAGCGTGATGGCGCACGCCAGCCATATCGAGGGGGCGCTGCTGCTGGTCCATGGCCTTATCGATGAGAACGTGCACTTCCGGCACACAGCACGTCTCATCAACGCCTTGATCCGGGCCGGCAAGCCCTATGACCTCCTGCTTTTCCCGGATGAGCGGCATATGCCCCGCGGGCTGGAAGATCGCGTCTATATGGAGTCGAGAATCCGCGACTTCTTTGCCGCTATTCTATAGAGGTCTATCCGGCCTCAGTCATCGTCGTCGCGTTCGAGCTGTGTCGCACGCTGGATGGCGTCTCGCCCGTACCGCTCGCGGACGCGGTCTAGCGCTTCCTGTAGTCGCTTGCTCTTCACCGATGCATCATCCCACAGGTGGAGCTGCTCGGAGGGTGAGCGCAGGTTGCTTACACCCACGCCGATCAGCCGGACAGGTTTGCCCTGGGGCCGGTTCGCACTCAGCAGCTCCAATGCCACCTGGCAGATGACCGCGTCCCGGTCAGTGGGCTCTGGGAGGGTGGCCTGACGCGTGAGTGTGGTGAAGTCCGACCAACGCAACTTGAGTTTCACGGTTGCACCGGCTAGCTGTGCGCGACGCAGCCGACGGCCGACATCCTCCGCCAACCGGTAGAGCGTTCGCCTCAGCTCGTCTCCGTCGACGACATCAGTCGCAAAGGTAGTCTCATGGCTGATCGACTTGACATCGTGTTCGGGTGTGACCGGGCGGTCGTCGATGCCGCGTGCCCGGAGTGATAGGTCCACGCCATGTCTTCCGAAACGCCGCTCCAGGTCGGCCGGTGGCCACCGGGCCAGCTCGCCAATGGTCGCGATGCCCAAAGTGCTGGTCAGTTCCGCAGCGGTCTTGGGGCCAACGCCCCACAGCCGCTCAATCGGCAGGTTGCTCATGAATCCGGCTTCCTCGCCTGGCGGCACGACCGTGATGGCCATCGGGGGCTTGCCGGTTCTGGCGGACGATTTCCCCACATCGTTGGCGATCTTTGCAACCAACTTGTTGGTCGCGACTCCCAGTGAGCAGGGCAGTGACAACTGCTCCCAGATGACGTGTTGAAGCTCGGAGGCGATCTGCGCGGCAGGTGCTCGCAGGTCGCTAACGTCGAGGAACGCCTCATCGATCGAGATCTGTTCGATCAGTGAGGTGAGGTTATCGAGTTGGGCCATCACCTTCTCAGAGTAGTCCCGGTAGTCGGAATGGTGACCGGGCAGGAGGATGAGCTCGGGGCAAAGCTGCAGGGCGCGCGCTGTGGGCATGGCTGATCGAACGCCATACTTGCGTGCGGGGTATGAGCACGAAGCAATGACGCCCCGGTACTCGGGACGACCACCAACCGCAAAAGCCTTCCCCTGGAGGGATGGATCTTTCAGCGCCTCAACGGCGCAGAAAAACGCGTCCAGATCCAGGTGTATGATCTTGCGAGTCATATGACACCTGGTGGTTTATCTGAGGACCCGAACCGGTCCAGCCACGAGCGAACGTGACTCAGGCCTGGTAGTCTGCCGAGTGCCTCACTCGGAGGTCGGTCACGAAGTAGAGCAGCTCAAGGCGGATCTTGCGCTCAGCCTCGGCGTAGCCCTCAGTCGCTGTGTCGTACACCGTGAAGATGTAGTCCTGCTTATAGCCGAACACTCGGGCATCGGTGACAAACGCGGTGGACGAGATGGAGAGCGCCACACCTTCGGGCACGGTCACCCGTACGCTGCCCACAAAGCCCTGTACCTTGATCAGCGTCTCCCCTATGGGGACCTCGGCGTCGGTGAAGTCCAGATTGACGTCGCCGATCAGGCACCAGATATCCTGCTGCTGAACCTTCCAGCTTCCACGCCGCCGGATATCTCCAAGAAGCACGACCTGCGTCGGCCCGCCGCGAGCGAGCCCCCCCGGTCTTAGCAACAGCCAGACCCCGATCGCGATGAGGAGGAGTGGCCACAGATAGACCCCAATGTCGATCTGGAGCAACCTTCCCAGAAGGAGCAGTAGGCCCCAGACCA
Organism: Anaerolineae bacterium; assembly: GCA_034676805.1. Lineage (GTDB taxonomy): Bacteria > Chloroflexota > Anaerolineae > B4-G1 > SLSP01 > PWVB01. The sequence continues at coordinate 24,642 of JAXDDO010000032.1, forward strand.
ATACGATGATACCAATCGTGATCTGCGTGCGCTTGCCCATCGACCCTCCTATGCCCTTCACATACACTCATGGCCGGGCAGGTTCACTCTCCCTGTCAGGCCGGAATCGATCTGTACAGCGGCACTACCCGTCCTCGCCGAAGAGGCGTTGCCACAATTCACGGTCCTCCTCGGACAACTCTGACGCGCTCTTGTCGTCGACAGGCGCCAGCTTCTGCTTGTGCCTCGCCAGCCGGGAGTTAGGCGTTTCGCGCACATCGCCAGCAACAGGACGGGAGCCTTCCCGATCGGATCCTGGCGATTTCGTGGCCTCCGCCTCGCCGTCGTTGAACACAGCGAGCCAAGCTTCGACCTCGCCGGCAGACAGGGTGCCGGTCTTCCTTACAGCGGGCTGTTCTGGACGGACAGGGGCCGAATCTGGGGCCTCTGAACGAGGTCTGGGTAGCTTGGGTGGGGGAATGTGGCTCTCGGGATCGTCCTGGAAGACGTGGAGCCAGTCTTCAATCTCATCCTCCGATACCCTGTCCGGTTTGCCGACGGGTTTCGGGGGTCGGGGGAGTGGGCGAAGCGACATTCCCATCTGCTCTGCGATGGTGCGCGTGCTCCTTGGCGGCGGTTCAGCCGGTTCCGCTTGTGGCGGTCTGTGCGGTCGAGCGTCTGGCTGGCGCTCGACCTTGGGCGCACGCGCCTGAGCGCCGGGCGTGCTCACTTCCTGGCTCTCTTCCACCTCTTGGAAGACCTCCAACCAAGCCAGGACCTCTGCGGGGGAGACTGAGTCAGGTTTTTCCTTCGCGGAACCTGGCGGGCGGTCCAAGTCATCGGCGAATTGCTGAGCGGTTAGCGTCCGTGCCCCAATGGCCCGGGCCCGGTCCAGTACTTCATGGTCCGATGAGACGACGGTCCAGTTAGGGGCATCTGGAAGCGCTGACAGCCGCTCGTGGATGATGCGGTCCGCAGTCGTATGGTGGCGCGCGGCAAAGATCACCCTGACGTCGGCAGTCGACAGAGTTGCCGACGGTCCGCCGGGAACGCCACCATCGAAGACCACAATGGCCTTGCGGCGTACCCGCGCCGTCCAGGCGCGCAATTTCATGACGAGCTTGGCCTCGTCATGAGGGTCATCCAGGGTGATGTCCTGGAGTACCGCGATGACGTTGTGTCCGTCGACTAGATAGGGCATGGCGAACCTGAGCTAAATCTACCACGAATTGGCAGCCCGACAACGACCCGCGGCATGTGCGCCCAGCGCAACCAGAAGCTGGTAGAATACGTATGATAGTTGGGGCGCTGTGTGCCCTGCCGCGCTTTTCCGGTCGGTGGTGAAGCGCTAGATCATGCTCAGATTCTCAAAGTCCTCTCTATAAGGAGGAAACATGGCAAAAGGTGAACTCGACCAGCCCAGACGGGGCGCAGATCAGGAGAAAGAACTTCTGGGGTGGTTGAAGGAGTTCCTATCCCAGTTCCGCGTGGCATGGAATCTCCTGTGGGACAGCCGAGTCCCACTGACTACCAAGCTGGTGCCGTTGCTGATGGTGCTCTATCTCCTGATGCCCATCGACATTATACCGGACGCGCTCTTGGGCTTAGGGCAGGTAGACGATCTGGTGCTGGTTCTTGTTGGGCTGCGGATGTTCATCTCGCTCTCACCGCCGGCGGTTGTGGCAGAGTATCAGGGAGCGTCAGGCGACGAGAGCACGCAGACCGAGGTCTGGACGGCGTCCGACGACCAGGTGATCGATCTTGAGGCGAAAGTGCCCGAGGCTGGTAACGCGAGTTCGGGGGTCGGCTCATCGCCTGAGACACAGATGCCGCCCAAACCCACCCCGGACGAGTCGCATTCACCATAGGAGCTGCGGGTCCGGCGTCCCCTAGCAGTCTACCAGGCCAGGAGGCAAGGGCTGAGCCCGCTACAGCCGCTTGCCTACGCCGGGTGTGTATAGAGCGCCGGGACGGCGTCGCGAACCGCCTGGAGCAAATCGGGCTCGTCGAGGATCACGAATTCCAGCGTCTGGTCCTCGGGGAGATGTGCGGCGAAGTCGGATAGCACGGTGTCCACGAGCCGATCTTGGGCTTCCGACGTCATCTCCCGGTAGAGCTCCAGGCCAATGGCGAGACGGCTACCCTCGTGGGCCAGATGCAGTTCGAACACATAAGCGGCTTCGATTGAGGGATAGCCGGCGAGTATCTCCCTGACGGCCATCTGCCAACGTGCCGGGGGCGCCTCTGTTGGCGGCGCGATTACCACTGTCGTGCCGGCGACCCCAACCTCGGGCGCAGTCACCGTATGGGCCGGCAGTTCTCCCTGCGCCAAAGTGGCGATGTCCGCTCGCGACATCCGCCAGGTGTTGTCATTGCCCGGGTTGAGGACGATACTGGCGATGGCGTGCTCAGCTGCGAGGAGCACCAAGTCGAGCCCGCGTAGCCCGACATATGCCATCCCTTCAGGCTCCCAGGCGATGGCGGCGTCTTCGTCGGTGAAGGCCACTAGCACCGTTTCCCCGGCGTCGTCTTCGAAGGTGACCAATGGAATTGGCTCCTCGTCGTCGGTCTCGTATTGCGGCTCCGCTGTCGAAGAAGGCATCAGGTCTTCCGGTACCGGGAGTACGAGTGTGCTGTTGAGTAGCGCCTCGTAGAAAGCTGCCACAGTGGTTGGCGTGGGATTCCGGCGCGCAACTTGGAGCGCGGCAGAGAGCCCGGAGTTGAGTATGTCGCCGGTGTCAAAGAGGGGCGCTGGCATCTGGTCCGGGTCCTCCTGTTTGCGCTTCGAGCCTTATCGGTTCCGTGGGTGATCGCGGTGCTACCGGCAGGGGTCGTAATCCTCGCCGAGCACGAGGCGAAGGCGAATATCCCCGCTGCTCTCGCCCGCGAAGCCGACATTCACATCGGGGATGCGAAAGACCTCCTGGACCTCGGGCGCCCCTGTTCCCTTGGCATGGTCGCCGAATACCTGCAGGAGCGTCTGTGGATAGCGCTGTCCATCCGATGTTCCGATGACCGGCGTGAAGCCGCCCTGATAGAGGGTATCGGCAGCCAGCAGCTCCCAATCGGCGCGCCCGGTCCCGTTCCAGATCTCTACTCTGATGCTGTTGCGGGCCGCGCGACTTGGCGAAGGGGGCAGAAGCGCGCGGTCGATGACCTCCGCCATTCTCTCCCAGTTTGGCAGGTAGACATTGCCGCCTTGCATCGTGACATAGGGGATGACTTCCGACCATCCGATGTTATAGAGGGTGACTTGCGAGAGCTCCATCCGCGCAGCGAGGGCGCCGAGCATTAGAATGTTGCCCCAACCGAGGTCGGTCTCCACTGACTGCCCGTACTGCTCATAGATCGTCGGAATCATCTCGAGGAGGCCCCCAGCTCTGGCTTTGCTCCAGATCGCCTCCAGCACCTGCTGTTGGCGGGCCTCGCGGTCGAAGACACTCGTCGTCTTTCTAGTTCTCGAGTACCAGAGCGCGAGCCTGCCGTCCATGTGTTGTATCCCTGGTTCTAGGGCGATGATGTGGTACTCACCGTTCTCATCGGGATAGGGCCAGTAGTCCTGGATGCGGCAGTGAACGGGCACATCAATCCCTCCAAGCCCGTCGACGATGTCTTTGAGTCCCTGGAAGTTCACCTTGGCGTAGTAGTCGGCGGTAATGCCCAGGTTGTAGAGCAGGGTCTGGTTGAGCAACCCAAATCCGCCTCCCTCAAAGCCGTAGACCTCTCCGTACATATCGGCCACGTTGATGCGGCTGGGCCTGAAGGTCGGTATGTACACGTAGAGGTCACGGGGAATCGAGAGCACGGCAACCGAGGGGATCTTGGGGTAGACCACGACATACTGGATCGCGTCCGTGTTCCAGTGCTCCCAATCCGGGCGCCGGTCGCTCCCGAGAAGCACCACCGTCAATGCCTCTTCTGCTATCGGGTACCTCGGCACGGCTGTCGGAATGATGTAGGTGGAGGAGATATCCTGCGTCGGCAGGATCGCGATCGGCACGGCTGTGGGGCGAGTCCGAGGCAGCGGGGTGGGCGTCACCGTAGGCGTCGGCGTCTCTGTGGGGGTTGGCGTCCACGTGGGGGTAGGTGTCGGAATCTGAGTCGCCGTCGGCGTCGCCGTCGGGGCCGATGTGTTGGTAGGGGTGGGGGTAGCAGTTGATGGGGGCAACGTTGGCGTGACGACGGTGGCGTGTGGGGCGGGAGCTGTGACAGATAGCGCACTGGCCAACTCCGCAATGCGCACAAAGAGCCCGACGGCGCCGATGGTGAGACCGATGCACAACATTGCCAGCGCGACGGTGTGTATCCTGGATGTCTTCCGAGGCATGTTCGACCTTTCAACTTTTCCCTAGCTTGCCCCCATTCTAGGCTTACTTGCCGTTTTTGCCAGCACGAGGGTGCGTTGACCTGGCATGCGCAACGGGTATACTCCGAGAATGTGTTGTAGTGGCGGCTGTTTTCAGCAAAGTCAAGAGGAACGGCGGTCGATGCGTGGGGCATCTTTGGAGAGTATAGAGAACTATCTGCCGATCTCTGATCGTCTGGGAACCGGTGGACAGCCTGAGGCGGAGCACTTTGCGTCGATGGCTTCTGCGGGGTACGATGTCGTGATCAACCTGGCGATGCCGGGCTCGGCAGATGTGTGGCTTGAAGAGGGGAGGTTGGTTGTCGAGAACGGGATGATCTATATCCATCTGCCGGTGGCATGGGACGCGCCAACGCTGGTAGATGTGCGGCGGTTCTTTGGCCTGATGGAAGTTTTCGATGACGCCAAGGTCTTTGTGCACTGTGCCAAGAACATGCGCGTATCTGTCCTGGTCTTCCTGTATCGTGTGTGTCGGCAGCACATTCCTCTGGACGTGGCTGAGGCCGATCTACTTGCTATCTGGCAGCCCCACGGTGTATGGCGGCGTTTAGTCGAGACGACTATGGCTGACCCAGACCTTTGCCGTGCAGTGCTATGAACTCCTTCGTCCGCGCTCAGCGCAATGCCTTTGTCAGTCACATTGTGGATCGCGCCCACGACCGCCGCGGCGATGCACCGTGGATGGCCCAGAGCCTGGATGATGACCGAACGCGCTTCGTGGTGGTGTGGCAAGACCAGATCCTGATGGATGGCGATGCCCCTCCGCGCCTCTCAAAGCTCACGTCTTCGAAGGTGGCCGAGTTGCAGGCGCAGTGTCCAGACGCGGGGACTGACTTCATCTTCCTGGGCATCATTGACGGAACCGTCTACTACGGCGTGGGCATTGGCGATCCGTGTGACACGCTGTGCTCCGAGGGCCGCTGCGTCGGACACTTCCTCGACTTGCGAGGGGCAGCGCTGCTTTTGGATCCCGAGGAGGGGGCGTTGGCAGCCCAGGCTAAGGCGATGGTCTATTGGCACCGTCACCATGCTTTCTGCGCGCGCTGCGGGAGCACCATGGTCGCCGAGGAGGCCGGGTATCAGCTACGCTGCAGCAACGCCGCGTGTGGTGTTGTCGAGTTTCCGCGGGTAGATCCTGCGATCATCGTCCTGGTGACATCGGGTGACTGTTGCCTTTTGGGACGACAGGCTCAGTGGCCGAAGGGGCGCTATTCCAGCATCGCCGGGTTTGTGGAGCCTGGCGAAAGCCTCGAGACTGCTGTTTCTCGCGAGGTCTGGGAAGAGACCGGCATTACGATTAGAGCCTTGCATTACCATTCATCGCAACCGTGGCCCTTTCCACAGTCGCTGATGATTGGGTTCACCGCTGAGGCGGCGAGCGAGACTGTTACGCTGAACGATGCGGAGCTCGAAGATGCGCGTTGGTTCACGCGCCAGTCGCTGCGACAAGGCCTGGAGGATGGGCGCCTGGGCCTGCCGTCCCCGTACTCGATTTCGTTCCACCTTATCGAAGATTGGTTCGATGAGGGCGACTGCGGCAAGCTCTCAGATATCCTGCAGTCAGGTCCGTCACGCTAGGGCTCGAAGATAAGCCAGTTGTCGGCCGAGGTGGGAGGCCTCCAGCAGGGCGAGTCTTCAGGTTCCGGCGTGTCTGTGAGCTGGGCCAGGTTGGTGCCGTCGGCGCGGATCAGGTAGAGGTCGCCGTTCCCCGAGCGTTCTGAGATAAACGCGATCCATGCGCCATCCGGGGACCACGCCGGATGCCAGTCGGCCGCTGGGTGGTCTGTTAGCCGGCGGGGATTGGAGCCATCGGCTGCGACTATGTAAATGTCCCAGCCGCCGGCACGCGCGGTCGCGAAGGCAAGCTGCGTACCATCAGGCGACCAAGTGGGGTATGCTGCGTTCGCCGGATAGCCGGTGCCGGTCAGGAAGGCTTCGGTGCCGGGGAATGGTTCGTGCTGGTCGCCAAAGGGTTGGACGCGCATGATCTGCCAGTGTGAGTTGGCGTCGGAGGTGTAGGCAAGCCACTCACCATCGGGCGACCAGGCTGGGTGTCCCTTGTAGCGCAGGGCCTGGGTGATGTATGAGGCTGTACGGATCTGCGATACCACCGGCGCCTGTTGGGGATCGAAAAGGTCGAGATCTGCGACCCTAATGCGCCAACTCACCGTGTCGTAGAGGCCGTAGGCCAGACGGTGCCCATCGGGCGACCAGGCTGGCGTGATCTCCTCTTCAAGCGGGCTCTGAGTCAAGTTGTACTCGGCCAGCGGCCTTCCTTCCGGTCCGATGGGCATGATGACGATATCCTGGTTGCGATCGACCGTACTGGATACTGCGAGGTAATCGCCGCTTGGCGACCAGGCCAGGCTGTTCTCGTAGGCTACCGTTCGAAGTAGGGGTTGCCGGTCACCGCCATCGGCGGAGATGGTGTAGAGCTCGCCGCCACTTGCGAAGGCCAATGTGTAGGGCAGCGCCGGCAGGGGGCTCAGGGACGATGGTTCCATCGTGGCAGTTGCCGGCGGCATAGCGTCGATGACGGTCGGCTTGGGTGAGGTACATCCGGAGATTGTCAGCAACGCACACAATCCAACGCTCGCGTAGATGTAGAGCAGGCGCTTGAGGGATCTGGCGAAACACCACGTACCCCGCACCGAATGTTGCGGGGACGCAGATGACTGCTCGTGGTGACGTTTGGTGCTGGCTGGGCCTAGCAGTGTTTGCCCAAGTGGCATTGCCGAGAGATGTGTGCGACCCATATGCTGTGCATTCTGGCACAGTGTAAGGTTACGTCAAACGTCTGCCATCTCGTGCTGCTCTATGCGGCATTCAGGAGGCGTGTATGGTGGCATCAAGGACGGCCGAGGTCAGGTGGTTCCGTGAAGGGCCGCCGCCTCAGGCCGTGGTGGACTGGTTCGTGGGGGGGGCCCTCTCTACCGAGGCTGAAAGGGTGCGGGTGGATCGTTACCTCTGGGTACCACGGCTCGATTCGCTGGGGATCAAGTTCCGCGAAGGGCGGATTGAGGTAAAGCGGCGGCAGGGGCCTGGGCGGGCTGTTCAGCTGGCGCCGACTGCCGCGGGAATGTTGGAGGTCTGGGACAAGTGGGCGTTTGGGCTTGCCGAGGCAGCGAGCGCGGAGGAAGACTTGGGCGGCCAAGCAGCATGGGTCGCGGTGAAGAAAGCTCGTCTCGTGCGAGTGTACGCCGTCACACCCGATGACGCGGTGGTGCCAATACCGGCGACCGCGAGCTATGAGCGCGGCTGTTCGGTTGAGTTGGCGCAGGTGACGGCTGCCGACAGGTTCTGGTGGTCGTTTTCGTTCGAGGCCGTGAGCGACGGGCCGTTGTTGGATGAGACGCTACGGGCCACTGCAGGTCACGTGCTCGTAGAACCGTGCGAGATGCTACGGCTGGATCTCGAAGCTTCGTATGGCTATCCGCGCTGGCTGCAGGTAGCCGGCCCTTACTTCATAATGTAGTACGTGCCGCGCTTGCGCCCGACTTTCAGGAGCACGCCACGCTCCACGAGATCCGATAGATCGAGCCGTAGTGTCTCCGGGCTTACATCCGGGCAGAGTTCCTGGTAGTCGCGGCTGCGGATGCTCTTGTGCCTTGCGATGTAGGCGAGAGCCTTGGTCTGGCGCTCGTTCATCGAGAGCTTGGCCACCTCGTCGGGCAATGCTGTTTCGCGCGTCTTCTCACTTAGGAACGTGACGGTCACAGAGGCATCGCTGGCGTTGAATACCGGTGCCGGGTGGCCCGCCATTCGCATTTCCTCGAACATTCGGTCCACACCCATGCCCAGCTCTTCGATATAGCCCCATTGGTAGAGGCCGCTGACGATGCGAGGGTTGCGGGAGAAGTGCTCGTCCATGATGTTCTGGAGGGTGATAAAGGCGGGCAGCCCTCCCGGGCTGGAGATCTCGAGCCGGTTCGAGAACATGCGCACCTCGGTTGCTCGCCCTCGAAGGCGATAGTCTCGATGGCAGACTGCATTCACGAGAGCTTCGCGAATCGCCCCCGGGGGGTAGATCCATTGCTCTTCTCGTTTGAGGCCCCTGACCACCGCACCCAGATGGATCTCTTCTTTTATGATGTCCCACGTCCGCTTGATGGTATGCGCCAGGGGGGCGTTGATCTCAACTCTGCGGCCGTAGGCTGGTTCACCGTCGGCCCGGCGAAGACGATCGCCCTCAAAACGGACGAAGGTCACGCCGCAGCGCGGCAGGAACGTCGTAGGGATCTTTCCGAACAGTAGAATGCCGGCAACTGTGGGGTGCCCTCCGGGGAGCAGCCATCCCATCTCAGTCAGGAGGTCATCGAGGGACCGGGTAAGCTGGCGACCCTGACGCTCCTCCCAGACTTCCTTGAACTCGCGGAGCACATCATCGTCCAAGTCCGCTCGGCTGGCTCCGGGCACCGGCTCCAACTCATAGTCGCCAGATGAACGGCTGGCGACGACTTGCTGGACCTGCGACCCGGAGAGCACGCGGTTCTCGGTGCCAGTGCGGACCAGCACACGCCCGTCGTCCAGCGTATGGATCTCGGGGCTGCGGCGCACGTGCCCGACGAAGACAAACCGACCTCCGGACTCCGCCATCTCCCATTGCACGAGGAGGGGCGGGCGCGCCCTCAACTCGGCCTGCTGGACCGCTGCCTCGAATTCCTCAGGGTAGACCTCACCCGTGGGCCGCCCACTCTCCGCCGCGCCGACGTAGATGGTGCCGCCATCGGCATTGGCGAAGGCCACCAAGGTCTCTGCCAGTGCGTCGACCTCTGCATCTGGCAGCAGGGCGACAAGCTGACTGGAGGTTGTCCGAACAGTGTCGTGCATAGCCGACTCCTTGACCTCAGGCACAGCGTCCTCTTTGCAGTCCGCCAGTCGGGGGCTTACCTTGGGTGCGGCTAGTCGATGTCATCCCGGCCGTCGTCTTCGACGTCATCCAGGTCGTACTCAGCGTCATCCACATCGTACTCGGCGTCATCCACGTCGATGTCGATGACGTCGTCGTCGATGTCGTGCAAATCGCCGTCATCTTCAGCGACAGCGTGGGTGCTGGATTGCGTTAGGTGCGCCGTTGCTTCACGTTGGCCAGCGGCGTGATCACGCTCCGGTTCATTGAAGAGCCTGGCGACGGAGGCAACCTGGTCGCCATCCTTCAGATCCATCATCCGCACGCCGCGGGTATAGCGTCCCATCTCAGGGATACGCACGACCTCGGTGCGCAGAATGATACCACTATCCGACATCAGTGTAATCTCGTCTTCGCCCTTCACAACGCGGCCATCCACAATGGGGCCGGTTGCTTTGGTGACCTTGTAGGCTCTGACGCCCTGCCCGCCCCGACTCTGTGTGCGGAATTCGTCCAGCGACGTACAGCGTCCATACCCCTTCTGAGATGCCAGGAAGAGCCTGCCCCCGGGCTCGACGACTTCTGCGACCGCGACCCGGTCTTCAGGCGCCAGACGGATGCTCCTGACGCCGACGGCCGTACGCCCCATAGCGCGTACGTCTCGTTCACTGAACCGAATCGCCTTGCCTTGCTCGGTGACCAGGATCAGTTCGTCATCGCCCTGGGTCAGCCGTACCCAGCCCAATACATCACCCTCGGCCAGGCGCAGCGCGATGAGCCCGCTGGGGCGTACACCTTCGAACTCTCTGAGCCACACACGCTTGGCCGTGCCCTGGCGGGTGATCATCATGACATAGCGGGCCTCTTCGAAGTCGGGTACAGCAACCATCGCGGTAACCCGTTCGTCAGGCGCGATCGCCAGGATTCCGGCTAGCAGCACGCCCTTCGAGGTGCGACCCGCATCAGGGACCTGGAACACCTTCTCCTGGTAGACCTTTCCGCGATCGGTAAAGAAGAGCAAGGTGTCGTGACTGTTGGCCGATACCAGGAGTTTGATGCCATCTTGCCCGTCGGTCGCCATTCCCAGCACCCCGCGCCCGCCGCGGCCTTGGGCCTTGTAGACCGACCAGGGTACCCGTTTGATGTAGCCGCGCTGTGTCACGGACACCAGTACATCCTCTTTGGCGATCAAGTCCTCATCGTCGAAGGTCCCGTCCACGTTGGGAAGTATCTGCGTCCGCCGTGGGTCCGCGTAGCGGTTCCGGAGCTCCATGAGTTCGTTGCGGATGACGTAACGCTGCTGGTGAGGTGATGCGAGCAGACCTTCGAGGTAAGCGATCGTCTTCAGGAGCTCAGCGTATTCATCCTCTATTCTCTGGCGCTCCAATCCTGTCAGGCGGCGTAACTGCATATCGAGAATCGCCTGGGCCTGCACTTCTGTCAGCCCAAAGCGCTGTATAAGCTGTCCGCGAGCCGTATCCACGTCAGGGGACTCACGGATCGTCTTGATCACGGCATCGAGGTGGTCCAGCGCAATGAGGAGCCCCTCCAAGATGTGGGCCCGATCCTGAGCCTTGTTAAGATCGTACTGGCTGCGACGGATGAGAACCTCTAGCCGGTGGTCCAGAAAGACTTGCAGCAGCCGTCTCAGGGGCAGCACCCTTGGCACGCCATCGACCAGCGCCAGGAGTTGGATTCCAAAGGTCGACTGCAGTGGTGTGTTCTTGTAGAGGCGGTTCAGGGCCTTCTGGGGCTGCGTCCCTCGCTTGAGCTCGATCACGACGCTCATGCCGCGCCTATCAGATTCGTCGCGCAGGTCACTGATCTCATCGAGTGTGCCCGCGCGCACGAGCTTGGCAATGCGCTCGATCAGGCTGGACTTGTTGACCTGATAGGGGATCTCGGTGATGACTATCCGGAAGCGTCCCCCTCCCATCTCTTCGATGCTGGCAACTGCGCGAACCACGGCTTTGCCCTTGCCGGTTGCGTAGGCGGTGATGACCGACTCGTTGCCCAGGATCTGTCCGCCGGTTGGGAAGTCGGGGCCCTTGATGAAGCCGATGAGCTCCTCGACGGTGATGTCATCGCGGCGGTCCCAGTTGTCCAGGATATGGACCAGGGCATCGACGGTTTCGCCCAAGTTATGGGGCGGGACGCTTGTTGCCATGCCCACAGCGATGCCTGAGGAGCCGTTGATGAGCAGGTTGGGGAGCCGGGCGGGCAGGACGGTCGGCTCCTGAAGGCTGCCGTCGAAGTTGTCCGCCCAGTCGACGGTGTCCTTCTCGATATCGCTCAAGAGCTCCATCGCTACCGGGGCGAGCCGCGCCTCAGTATAGCGCATGGCTGCCGGCGAGTCGCCGTCGATGGAGCCAAAGTTGCCCTGTCCGTCCACGAGCATGTAGCGCATTGAGAAATCCTGCGCCATCCGCGCCATCGCCTCGTAGACGGCGCTGTCGCCGTGTGGGTGGTACTTACCCAGGACCTCGCCCACGATGCGGGCGGACTTCCTATGAGGTGTGTTGGGGCGGAGCCCCATATCGTGCATCGAATAGAGGATACGGCGCTGCACCGGCTTGAGACCGTCCCGGGCATCTGGCAGCGCGCGCGCTACGATGACGCTCATCGCATAGTCGAGGTACGCCGTGCGCATCTCGTGCTGAATATCTACTGGCTTAATTGCGCCGATCTCAGTCTCTGCTTCCAAAGACTCCCTACCTCCAGGGTCTCTTTCAGGCGGGCCACAACGGACTGCACAGAGCTGATCCCGACCACGACACGCCGTCGCGAAGTCTGTGTGTCCGCGGGGCTCACGTGGTTGGCCCCCCGATATAAAGGAAATGCCACGGTTCCCGAATAGGCATTATACCTCAAAAACGAGGAGGAGGCGAGTATGGCGAAGGTTAGAATCCCTGCCAGGGCGAACCCGGCGTTGGGGACGGATGAGGAGGACGCTAGCGGACCTGGAGTTGATCGATCGAGAGAGATCCCTCGACGACAATCAGGGTATAACGGTGACGCTGCGGTACGAAAGAAGTGCCGAGACGGATTGGTGTACCGTCGATTTGCACCTGGCGCTGTTCCTCGTTCGTGTCGACAAGGCGGATTGTGCTACTCTCAGGACCGGGTATGAGGGTCAGGTTTCGTCCGTTCCACACCACCGTTACTGAAGCGCCGGCCGTGGTTGTGCGCCGGTATAGACCAAGAGCCGCGGCATCGCTGGCAACGTCTTCCCAAGCACCACCATAGTCGAGCTGCCAGGCCGTTTCCTGATGGTAGCCGCGGTAGAGCGTCGGTTCCAGGGCATTCAGGTAGGTGGAGAGGGCGTGGTAGACAGGCATCGGGGTGAAGTCGGGATCGACCAGCCGGAAGTAATATGAGGGGTCGTTCTGCTCCGCGTCGGATGCTTTCTTGAAGAACCAGACGGTGGTCACTCCGACCCAGGGCCACTCCTGTTGAATGCGATCGTAGGCGAGTGGCGCCCAACGGGCCTGCTGCTCCAGAGTGACTCGACCGTAGCGCTCCGGAACGCCCGCAGGTGCCGCGTTTGAGTTCATCTCACTGATCCAGATGGGCTTGCCGGCATCGCCATTGGCTACCATGATGTCCCGCAGCCACATCGGTCGGGAGAAATTGATCTCGCTTTGTGTGATGCGGTGATCGGTAGGCCCGGACCAGAGCATATAGTCGTTGACGGCCATGATGTCGAAGCAGTCGCCGGCGCCGGCGGCATACATGCGCTGCAAGAAGATCGTGTCCATCAGGTTGTTGCCCTGATAGGATGCGTTCCAAGTTCCCAGCTCCGACGTTTGGGCCATCGCACCGCTAATGACAACGGCGTTCGGATCGATGGCCTTGATGCGGCGATAGGCTTCGCAGAGCAACTGAGTGTAGCCTTCGGGATCGACCGGTTGGTTACCCCACTCAGGATAGACATTGGGCTCGTTCCAGATCTGGTAGAAGCGGATACGACCGCGATAGCGGTCGACAACGGCTGCGGCGTAGTCGGCGAAATCGCCGAGGTCGTCGGGCGGCCCGAATGCACCACGCGCGACACCATCGTGGCGACTCCAGGCAGGGGGGGCGCCGAGTCGTGCAATGATCTCAAGGCCGTGTTGTTCGGCAAGGCTAACGATCTGGTCGTATTTGTCCCACGCTGACCGATACGGCTCGTGGCGGCGGTCCTCGAAATCGCCCTTGCTGTGGATCTCGAGGTCGTACCAGGGGAAAGGTTGCCGTATCCAGCGGAAGCCTGCATCGGCGATCATCTGCAGAGAGCGGGCGCGTTTTTCGGGTTCGACTTCCTGTTCGAGCTCGGTATTGACGCCAAAGGGGGCAAGGTCTGTGTAGGCGACCGCTGTGAATGGGGCAGTCTGGGGGTGGGGGCGGCTCCAACCGAAGAGCCATTGCAGGGTGCCTCTGACCTGAGATGCCAGCGCCTCCTCGCCGGTGATGCTCGCCATCCAAGCACGCGGCGACAGGGTCGTGGTGCCGGTCAGCATCATTGCGCCCATCAGGGCCACGATCAGCCCTAAAAGGGGGATCGCAAGGATGGCTCCAAGACCGGCGCGTGGGCGCATAGCCGTGTCTAGATCAGCTTGCCCGATGAAACGGGTACCTTCTCCTCGAGCAGAAGTGAGACGGACAGGGGCTGCTGCTTCTCCAGATAGCCGCGGACTTCCAGCAGAGACTTGTCGTAGAGATCGAGGAGCGAGGTGTCATCGTCTTTGAAGCCACTAACTGTGCGGCGTGCACACGTGCAGCATCCGAGGGAGGCGCGATAGCTGTCAAGATCGCATGTCAGACAGCTGCCGAGCCGGATCATCAGCAAACCGAAGGCCAGCACTTCCTCGTGGTTGTGGGGCAGTTGGGCTACGCGACGGGTGAGTTCCTGCCACCCGGGACCACGCAGATCACCTAGCTGCTCGATGCATCGTGGTGGGAAGAGAATCTCGCTATCTGGATACATTAGGTCCTATCAAGTCGGAACGGATGATGCCGGGAGTTACCGGATATGCCGGGAAAGACCGGATGTGCCGAAAAGTACCGGCAGAGCGCCCAAACCAGAAATCGGGGCTTATGATAGCATAGTCGGAGGGGTTTTTCAAGGGTTCTGGGGAAATCTCGTGACGTGTGCGCGACACGGATGCCTCACATGGCCTGATCATCGGGCACCTCGCGCACCATCAGCCGCACGGCTCAGTCGGTGCAGGGCTCACCATATAAAGGAGAGGACCCGGCTAATGCCGGGTCCTCCGCTTCGCTAAATGATCCATACACCACCTCCTAAGAAGGAGATACAGCACCAGAGTGTGCGCGCCCATCAGGGGTGCCGTCCATATCCATTATAGCACACGTGTCAATACCCGAGTACTGGTTTCACCGATGTTCGGGGCTACCAAGGGGGTGCCATGCTAGCTTCGATCTGGAGCGTCCAGTCGAGTTCGTCCTGAATGATCTTGCGGCCCAGTTCATCTCCATAGGCGGTGAGTTCTGGAATGGCTGAGGGCTCGTCCATGGCGATCGGGCGTTGCAGATCCACCTGGAATCGCCTGAAATCAAGATCCTGGAAGAAGGTGTCGACCAGATGCACCTGCTGATCATCGGCAGAAGCCAGGAAGGCGCCCAATAGCGGCGTAATCCACTCCCACGTGTGCCACCGATTGACCCGTTCGATATCCAGCGCGTGCGGATCACGTCCGGTCCCCAAGCTTAGCAGCGTGGTCTCCGCCGGGTCCCACCCCAGGCAGTACTTGATCTCGTAGGCCGCGACGTAGCAGGGGTTTGCATAGGAGCCAACTCCCCCGTCTACATAGCGTCCTTCGACGACGGGGAAGTAGGTGGGCACCGAGCTGGAGGCCAGGACCGCCGTAGCCACTGGCCAAGGCGCGTACTCGGGTTTCCACGGCTTGACGAAGCGCGTACGGTTCTCTAGGAGATCGAAAACGGTGATGACGACGTCGATACGTGGGGTGGAGTTCCACAGGTCTCCCATCGTCAGGGTGCCGATGTGGCGCTTGAGCGCGTCCATCAGGGGCATATGGGAGTAGCGGTAACGGGTCAGCGGCCACAAGCGACTTCGCAGTGTCTTGCGGAAGACGGCATCGCCCAGATCGATATACAGGCGGTGCATATCCGAGCCGGTCAGCCCAACGGCGATCCCGGCTGAGACAATCGAGCCTGTGGAGGTGCCGGCGGCGAGCTGAAAGATCTCGGGCGAACCCCGGCCCAGGTGATCTTCGAGGATGGCCAGTGCCCGTGTAACCATCACGCCCTTGATGCCGCCACCATCAATCGCAATTGCGACGTGCTTGCGAAACGGCTTCACAACGCACCTCCTTGTGAGGCGTCAGCAGGCCAGAGACGGGTGTAGAAGCTTCTGGGGAGATCGTAGCATGGTTTGCAGGCCAGCCAAGCGGCGGCGCAGGCATAAGCAGGATTGTGCTTGTGGGGAACTGAACACGCTGGATGAGTCAGTAACAAGCTGTCGGGGCGGTCGGATTTGAACCGACGGCCTCACGGACCCAAACCGTGCGCGCTAACCAAGCTGCGCTACGCCCCGAACAGGGGTCATTATCCTCTGATTCCGACTTTCGTCAAGACGGCTCAGGGTGCCCAGGAAAGGCGTTGGTTTTCCCACCCTGGCAGTGAACCACCCAGATCGACGATGCGACGGGTTTCGCGAGAGTCCAACTGCATCACGTAGATGGCCCATTTGCCGTCGCGGTTGCTCACAAAAGCCAAGCCGCTGCCATCCGGTGACCATGCAGGCAATCCCTCGTCGGAGGGATCAGAAGTCAGCTGCTGGACGCCGCCCTCGGGCCCGAGCAGGTAGAGATCCCAGTTCCCTGTTACGTTGCTCATGTAGGCCATCAGATTGCCCCCCGGAGCCCAAGTCACAGCGCCGTCGTTTTCGCTGCCGGTAAGCCTGCCTCCGGGTTCGCCGTCGTCGGGATTGTCGAGGATGATCCCACATCGGCCCTGATCATCACAGCCGGTGTAGGCAAGCAGACCCGATCGGCCCCAAGCTGGCGCCCATCCCTCATCGAGTAGCTGTGGTTCGCCGGTGCCGTCGGTGTTGGCGATGTAAACGTTCCAGGTACCATCGGTCGAAGGGGCAGCGTACGCCAGGCGCTGGCTATCGGGCGACAGGCTCGGCCAGGCCTGTTGGGCCGGGGCGAGCAGTTGCAGTGGGACGCCCTCTTCGGGCAGGATCAGGCCCACCGTGCTCCCGGTTCGATCCCGGTACACAAGG
The DNA here is from genome assembly GCA_034676805.1 of Anaerolineae bacterium. Classification (GTDB taxonomy): domain Bacteria; phylum Chloroflexota; class Anaerolineae; order B4-G1; family SLSP01; genus PWVB01. The sequence goes on from JAXDDO010000032.1 coordinate 41,088, forward strand.
CGCCCTGTGTTCCATTCCCACGAAGGGTGGTCGGCGCTCGCAGCAACCCGGATAATACGTCCATCGGCGTAGAGCGCGTAGAGATCGTAGACGCCGCTGGCCTCGTTGTAGACGGGATATGCAAGCCGGCCAACGGTGAATCCGGCGATGGGCTGCGGGGTCAACACAGGCACGGTGCCGCTGATGGGGACTGGTGTGGCCACGAGGCAGGTGTGAGCCGCTGCTGCACGTTGCTGTTCCACTGTCGGGTCGGCGTAGAGGCGCAGGGCCTGGCTGTACCGGGTCTCTGCGGGGCACATCTCGCCCTGGTCGCTCAAAAGGTCTGCATAGGATAGATACGCGCGGTAGAGGCGTTGGGCGACATCATTGTAGTCTGGGGCGGCCGCGTGGAGCGCCTCGAAGCGCTCGATGCACAGCTCCCAGTCGACGCCCCAGTAGTTGAGCGCATCCAGGTAGCGCGCGGCGAGATTGCGTTGGGCCACGACATCCCCATCCAGTGGGCGCAGGGCGATCGCTTGATCGAGATAGGAGATGCCCACCTCTAGCTGGTCTTGCTCAAGATACTGCTGTCCGGCCCGGTAGAGGCTGGTGAAGAGCATTTCCTCGACGGACTCCTGGGAATAGCCCGCGTCAAGTGCGCGCAGTTGGGTTAATGTGCGCGCGGTCGATACCCAATCCTCTCTGTCGAACGCCGCGCGCGCTTCCTCCAGCAGATCCTCGGCAAGTGACCGGGCGGCCTCCAGTGTTGGGGTGGGCTTGACCTCCAGCCGCGTCCGTGCTTCCGCCAGCCCCTGTTCGGCAAGGCCATCCTGGGGGTCGATCTCGAGGACGTAGCTAAACTCGGCAACTGCGCGCTCATAGCGCCCATCGTTGAGGGCGACAAGGCCAGCCTGATAGTGGTCCTGAATCAGCTCAGCCCGTTGCGCCTGGCGATCTCGCTCGCCCACGTACAGCCCCAGGTACGCGGCGCCTGCCAGAGCTCCCACGAACAAGACAATGGCCAAGAGCGCGAGGAACAGCCTGAGCCAGATTCGGCGCCGTGGGGTTCGCTGGCGCCGGGTGGCCACCGAGTCCTCTACCAGGCTGTTGCCACAGTGAGGGCAGACAATCGTGGCGCCCCCGAGATCCTTACCACAGGACGGACACTGCATAGGGCCTAGTCCCAGTGGAATTCCTCTAGCGCCAGATTGCCAATGAACTCGCGCAGAAGGGAGTTCTCGGGGACCAGATCTTCTTCCAGTGGCGGGAACCACTGCAGGAACTTGAGAAGTCGCTTTGCTTCAACCCACTGGCGCGATTCGGGGTCGACTTGCAGGAGGAGCGGCTCAGCCAACGGCTTAAGAACCGACAATTCGTAGACGAGCGCCGAGTTGAACATCACGTCCGCGTATTCTTGATAGGGGAAGATGTTGCGCTTTTCGCCGCGCCGGACACTCTCCCAACGCTCTAGCGTGTCGGTAGCCGAATATCCGCGCGTTCGCGCATCGCGCGTGATGCGCCGGATCAGCCGTGTATCGGTGGTCGGCACCCGGTTGTGGCGGTCCAGGTTGAGTTGCGTCAGCGCGGAGACGTAGACACGGTAGAGGACCTCTTGGGGCAGAGCGTAGGCCAGCCGCGGGTTGAGGCCGTGAATACCCTCGACGATGATGAGCTGCCCTGGCTCCAATTGGACCGCGTTACCGGGCTGGCGCTGTCCGGTGTAGAAATCGAAGTGCGGCAACTGCACCTCTTCGCCGCGCATCAACGCCTGGAGTTGCTCGTTGAAGTAGGGAAGGTCGAGCGCTTCGAGCGCCTCGAAGTCAAACTGACCGAACTCGTCCTTGGGCGTGTCATCACGGTTGACGAAGTAGTTGTCGAGTTCCAGCGCGAAGGGACGTAGTCCGTGGGCGAGAAGCTGCACCGCCAGTCGCTTGGAGAAGGTGGTTTTGCCGGACGAAGATGGGCCTGCGATGACCACGAGTCGAAGCTGGTCACGGCGGTCCGAGATCTGCCTGGCGATGCTGGCGATGACCTGCTCGTGCAGGGCCTCAGAGACCAGGATGATCTCGCGTGCGCGGCTGCGTTCGAAGGCTCGTTTGAGGCCGCCGACGTTCTCAGTCTTCAGCAGCCGCAACCACTCGCCATACTCCCGGAACACGCGTTTGAGCTGAGGGTAACGCACGGGCTCTTGGAGCTTCCTCGGCTCGTGGCGGCGCGGGAACTGCAGGATGAATCCCTCCTCCCACCGCAGCAGCCGGAAGTATTTCAGGTAGCCGGTGCTGGGGACCATGTAGCCGTGGAGGTAGTCCCTATAGCCGTCGAGTCCGTAGAGCTGCAAGTAGGCTTTGTGTTTGCGGTCACGTCCCTCAAAGACGGCCACCTTGTCGATCTCGCCGCGCTCACTGAACATGGTTAATGCCTCATCAAGAGGCACCTGCTCGCGCACGATGGGAAGATCTGCGTCGACGAGACGCTGCATTTCCTCAGCCAAAGCCACTAGCTCGGCCTCGGTGAGGGGTGGCCGGTTGCGTGCCTCACAGAAATAACCCCCATAGGGCAAGGAGTGGTCGACGAATATCTCTGAGCCGGGGAAGAGTCGCTGTGCCGCAGCTACCATGAGAAAGGTCAGGGACCTGCGATAGATGCGCACGCCATCGGACTGCGAGAGATTGATGGGTTCGACGGTGCAATCACGATCAACCGGGAAGGTCAACTCGCGCAGGCTGCCATCCACCAGGGCCGCAATCAGGGGCGCTTCCGGTTCGGGGTATGCAGCCTTGAGAAAGACCTCCAGCCGCGTGCCCACCGGGCCTTCGTAGGTCCGCTTGTCGGGCAGCGTGATCTGAGCGGTCGTTCGGGGCGTACTCTCTGTTACGAGATCTGTATACATACAATGGCCTGTTTGCTGCTGGTTCTATGGACTGCTTGGATAGATACCCGGGAGAGTATAACGTCATATGACGGTTTGTAAAGTTGGCGCGCGAAGGGCGTCTTGGCCCGGCTTGCGACTTGTCGCTACGTTGGTTGCGGTTCTGGGGGGCGCGACTACACTAACGGAGTCGACAGGCCGGGTCGCCGCCAAAGAGCTTGAGCCGGGACCAGGCATCTCTTCGGTATGGGCAGGGGGAAGATGGCCATGAAGCGCTTTGCCGTATTGCAGCTTTCCGGATGTGCCGGGTGCGAGGTCTCGCTTCTCAATGCCGACGAGTGGGTCGACCGCTTCAAGCTTGTCTATATGCCCCTGGTGGTCTCCACCTACGATATCCCAGAGGTGGACATGCTGCTCATTAGCGGTGGCGTGCGCACCGATGAGGATCTCTATAAGCTGCGTAGCGCCGTGAAGAGGGCCGACCAGGTTGTGGCTGTGGGGACGTGCGCCATCTCAGGAGGCGTGGCAAATCTGGGCGACCGGGATGAGGTGCGCGAGGTCTTCTTCGCTGAGGCGCAGCGCCACCACGTGCCCCGGCTGCTTGCGAAGTCCCATCCCGTCGATGCGTATGTCGACGTGGATCTCTACCTTCCCGGATGTCCGCCGACTCCGGAGCTGTTCATGGCGGTTCTGCTGGGAGACCCCGATTTTCAGGCGAGCAAGATTGTCTGCCAGGAGTGTGGGCGCACCAAGCTACGGGATATGCGACCCAAGCAACTTGTGGGTTTTCAGCAGGGCAGAGTTCTCCCCGATATCTGCTTGATCAACCAGGGCTACTTGTGTATTGGGTCGTCAACCCGCGGGGGGTGTCGAGCGCCGTGTCCCCGAGCCGGCCATCCGTGCGTCGGCTGCCGCGGGCCATCGGATGCCTTCATCGAGAAAGACTCGGAGGTGTGGCTTCGCAGTATCAAGCGGGTCTTTGACTCGATGACGGACATCCCTGAGGATGAGATCGATGCCGCGGTGCGATCGCCGCAGTTGTCGCTGTTTCTGTTTCAGTTCTCAGACTACGCGGGCGATAATCGGATCGCCAGGCCCAAGGAAAAGGTGTTCTAGCATGGCGACTTTGACGTTCCCACTGAGCCGGATGGAGGGACACGCGCAGGTCGTGATCGAAGTTCAGCGCGGAAAAGTGATGTCCGCGCGCTTTCAGGCTACGGAATATCGGGGCTTCGAGTATCTGGTGCAAGGGGGGCCGGCTGAACAGATGCCCGTCATTGTGCCTCGCATCTGCGGCGTCTGCTCGACCGCTCACCATGTGGCGGCCGTCAAGACACTGGAGGATGTGTACGGGGTCAACCCACCACCACTGGCACTGAAGATCCGGGAGCTCCTGATGCTGGGGCAGTTGCTGCAGAACCAGGCAACTTCGCTCTTCCTCTTTACGTTGCCGGATCGTATGGGCGTGGCCAGTCTCTTTGACATCGAGCCAACGCAGTCAGCCGACGACGCCATTGCGGGCATCGCGACCCGGGCGTTGCAGATACGTCAGGTCGGCACGCGCATCATTACACTTGCCGGGGGCCAGTTTATTCATCCGGTGAAAGCGGTGGTGGGAGGTGTAACCTCGGGCATCCCGGACGAGAGCGCTGCCAAGGCGCGCGAGGCGTTGATCTGGGCATTGCCCATCGCATGCGAGCTCTTCGATGCCTATTGGGAGGCCTCCCTGGCGATGGGCGAGCGGCTTGGGACCTGGGGCGACGATGCGCCGGCATGCTACATATCGTCGATCGGCCCGGTTCACCCCAATTACTACGGCGACGTCATTCGCGTGCTGGGTTGCGATAGCGAGGACGTCTGCGCGATCTTCTCGGCCCGTGACTTCCAGGATTACCTGACGGTCGAGGAGACGGAGTACAGCTACGCCAGTCAGACGAGCTATCAGGGCAACGTGATGCGCGCCAACAGCTTGGCGCGTGCCAATCTGATACAAGAACTGGGCACGCCGCGAGCCGATGGTTATCTGGCACGGTTTCGCAGGGCGTTCGGCAGGCCCGCGCACGCGATTATGCTTTTCGACCTGGCACGGGGAATCGAACTGGTCTACGCGATCGAGCGGGCGATAGAGATCCTCGCAGACCCGCTAGACAAAGGCGAGGTCGCCGTGCCGCATAAGCCTCGCGACGGTGTAGGCTATGGCATGGTGGAGGCGCCGCGCGGGCCCCTGATCCATCGTTACGAGATCGAGAAGGGCAACATTGTACGCGCCCAATTCGTCATACCCACGGTGCACAATCTGTTAGCGATCGAGCGCGCGCTGCGCGTTGCAGCCGAGCGGTATGTTACCCCCGATAATGTGGCGCTCGAGCTGGAGTTGGCAGTAGGGCGTGTTGTGCGTGCCTTCGATCCCTGTATCGCGTGCGCGACCCATTAGTTGTACAAAGGTCAGTCTCTTCGTCTTCCGTGCAAAGACTGACCAGATCTTCTCCAACTGGGTGACCAGCGGTTCATAGGAGCCATGCTCAGTCTACTTGAGCATGGCTCATTCTGTTCTCGTTTGAGCCCTGCTCCTTGGGCTTTGCATTAGCCAGAGGTTTGGATAAAATGATACATAGATCCTAATAACTATGTATGTTTTTATCCGCAAGGAACGGGCGTACGGTCAAGCTAATGGTTGACAAGTCCACACGTGATAAAGCTCTCGCGATCTTCGCCCAGCACGGCGGCGTGCTTCGGACACAGCAAGCCCTTGCCCTGGGTATTCACCCGCGCACGCTCTACGCCCTCCGTGACACCGGCGCCCTTGAGCGTCTGAGTCGTGGGGTCTATCGGTTAGCCGATCTCCCGCCTCTCACACACCCCGACCTAGTCGTCGTAGCTCAGAGATTTCCAGACGCGGTCATCTGCCTCATTTCGGCTCTTGATTTCCACGACCTGACGACGCAGATTCCTCACGTCGTCGATGTGGCCATCGAGCAGGGAGCCTCTCGTCCTTCCCTCGATTCGCCACCCGTACGCGTGTTCCACTTCTCCGGAGCGGCATGGTCAGAGGGGATGAGGCAATATTCGCTAGAGGGGGTTGATGTGCGCATCTACGGACCGGCGAAGACTGTTGCAGATGTCTTCAAATATCGGCACAAACTGGGTCTGGATGTGGCAATCGAGGCGTTGAATCTCTACCGCCAGCATCCTAACTTCGATGTCAGCGATCTCCTACGCTATGCGCGCATCTGTCGGATTGAAAACGTCATGCGGCCCTACCTGGAGGCGATACTGTGACTGCCAACACCGCTCAATCGGTCCATCGCCGTCTACTTAACTTGGCGTGCGAGCAGGGGCGCCCGTTTCAGGAACTTCTCCAGCATTACACGCTGGAGCGTTTCCTCTATCGACTAGGTGTTTCCCCGTATGTTGATCGCTTCGTGCTTAAGGGCGCATTGATGTTCCGTGTTTGGGAAGGGCCTCTCTCTCGACCCACGCGAGACATTGATTTGCTCGGTTATCTCGACCACTCTGTCGATAGTCTTGTGGCAGTCGTGGGAACGATTTGTGACCAGGCGACGTCTGAAGACGATGGTCTTGTCTTTCACGCTGAAAGTGTTGTGGGTGAAGCCATCGTGGAGGCGGCAGAGTATTCTGGCGTGCGTGCTCGATTCCTGGCGACGCTAGGACGAGCACGTGTCCGGTTGCATACCGACGTCGGATTCGGAGATGTTGTTGTGCCGGAGCCGGTTCTTGTCCAGTTGCCGACACTGCTCGATTTCGCTCCGCCCACGCTGCGCGGGTACAGCCGTGAGAGTGCGATCGCCGAAAAGCTGCAAGCGATGGTCTACCTGGATGAAATCAACAGTCGCATGAAGGACTTCTATGACATCTGGTTGCTGGCCTCGCGATTCAGCTTTGATGGCGCGACGTTGGCTGCTGCCATTCGCGCAACCTTTGATCGTCGCTCGACGACTTTGCCGGCGGTGCCTCTGAGCCTGAGTGATGAGTTCGTGGCGCGACGCGATAAGCAGACACAGTGGGTCGCATTTGTCCGTCGGCAGATGCTACAGGATAGCGCGCCGAGTCTTGAACAACTCGCGATTCGCCTGCGGGCGTTCTTGCTGCCCGTGGTCGGCGCACTCGTTGCCGGAGAGGACTTCAACGGACAATGGGCGCCAGGGGGACCGTGGTTATGAGACTCGACAACATGCAGGTCTGGCGGCCTACGCCCACTGCTAGAGGCCTATTGTGTAGGTAACCGAGCCAAGGCATATTCACGGGCCGAGGCCCGGACACGCAGTATGTGTCACAGCATTGGTACCCAGCCAGAGGCCAGCGTAAGCTCTTGTACCAGCCTCCCCTTTCATTTTCCCCTCTGCAGCGGGAAGGCGCGTTCATTCGGCAAAGTCGTGATACACAGAGGCGTAGATGCCGGCCAGCGACCGGTCATCACAATGTTGCAGTTCCTGCACAAGCCGCCGAATCATAGGCGCCATCTGTTGGCGCTGAGGCGACGCTGCAAGGTAGTCGTCGTGACTGTGAATGTCCTGTCCTGGGAAAAGGTCCTCGTAGCGGATCCCGCAGCGTTCGGTCACAATCAGGTGAACAGCTTGGGGCAGCGCCTCGGCCATCAGGCCAGCGATAGGGCCAGGGGTGCTGCCCACAATACTGGGGTCGTTGACCAGGTCCAAGGTCGCCAGGTGCGTGCCTTCGTGAGCCAGCATCACAGCATAGGTGGCATAGGTGTCGTCGCGGAAGCACACAACTGTGTTAGGTATTACATAGAAGGGGCTCCATACGTCCTGGGCGATGACCAGCTTCAACTCCGGCACCGACCAGCCCCGCCCCAACAACGTCTGTACAATGTCGAGCACGCCGAGTTTGTGCAGGTACGCGGTGGCATCCTGCACAAACGCATAGGGTCCGGCATCGGCCTTGGCTTCACTCAGGACCAGCTCGATCCAGTCCAACAGCATCCGTGCCTCTTCGGAATGAACCACGTCTCTGCCAAACCAACTGAACATCTGAGGGAAATCCGAGACTGTGTTCACAAGGCCCTCAGGTGCCTCGCCCGTTTGGCAGTAGATCTGAAGCTGCTGGGTGACAGCTTGCATGTCAACCAGGTTATACGAAAACGCCTTGCCAAACCACCGATATAGGCTGGCTGGAGCCATCGTCGTGCATTCGGTATGCACTAGAATGTCAGCGATTCGATTGAAGAGCAGCGACGACAACACGCATACTGTGGTCACAACACGACCTCATGGAAGCAGGGCGCGAGATTGCGATACATATAGAAGACACCGTGATTATATGTGAGCGAACTGCTGATGCCAGCAGATATGATCGCCCCTCTTCCCGGGTGGTAGGAAGAATCATTCACTCGGGCTACACCCAGCAAGCGGAAAGTAGTCGCCACAGGGCAGGAAGGGAACTTGACCTAGCCGGAGGTGTGGGGAGATGTCGCGACTCTGACGCCGCTCAGGCTGTCGGCTTCTTCTACTCTTCGCTCGATCTATTTCGCTTTCTTGCGCAGATGGTGGGTTGTGCACACCACGTCGGCTGTCTTCACTATGATGGTTGCTACGTTGCTGGGCCCACAGCAGGTCTGGGCCGTCATCCAAAGCTCGATCGGTTCTCTCGCTACGCCATCCCCCCACGTCTCCATCACTGGCAACTGCCCCAACCTTCCCCGGTGCTTACGGATAGTATAAGTAGAGGGCCCTCACCGTATCCCACGAGGAGGCATATGGAAGAGCAAGAAGCCATCGCCAGGCTCAAACAGGGCGACATTCGCGGTCTGCGAGCGCTGGTTCGCGAGCATCAGGTACAGGCTATCCGCACTGCCTACTTGATTACGCGCGACCGGGCTCAGGCGGAGGACATCGTTCAGGCTGCGTTTCTGCGCGCCTACGAGCGCATTGACCAGTTCGATGCCGCGAGGCCTTTCGCTCCGTGGTTCTTACGCAGCGTGGCCAACGATGCGCTCAAGGCCGTGACCCGCGACAAGCGTCATATCTCACTGGAGGGCGGCCTAAGTCACGCAAATGAGCAAGGCGAACCCGTCCTCGCCGAGCTCCTGGCAACGCCGGATCCGGGACCAGAGGAGCTCGTCGAGGCCGCCGAACTCCGGCAGGCTGTCTGGGACGCGCTGGGCCGGCTTCCGATCGAACAGCGTGCCACCATCGCCCTCCACTACTTCCTGGAGCTGAGCGTCGACGAGACCGCTGCACGCCTGGCGTGTCCGCCTGGGACGGTCAAGTGGCGCCTCCACGCCGTGCGTGAGCACCTGCGCGGGCTGCTGCGCCTTCATCTGTGGTCCAGACGTTCCGAGTCACGACGCTGATGCTCTGGCTAGAGCATTCCTGGCGCCGCCCTCACAATCCGCATAATAAGCAGGAGGTAGAGACATGAGAGAACAAGAAGTCAGCCGTACGATCAAAGGGATTGCGGAGCACGATGTGCCCGCCACCATCGACCTGTGGCCGAGAGTCCGGGCGCAGGTCCGATCACAGCGCCGCCCGGCGTTCTGGGCGCGCCTTGCACCCGCCACACGCCTGGGGTGGTCGCTCCTGGTTCTGGCGCTGAGCCTCGGTGCCGTCACATATGCCGCCGTTCCCGCAGTAACTCGGTTGTTCGCCGAACCGTTGATTCTGGACGATCCCGCGCACGTCGACTTGGTCCAGCCGCTGGCGCTGAGCGAAACCCTTCACGGGCTTACGGTTACGCTGATCCAAGGCTACGCAGACGCAGAGCGCGTTGTCCTGGGCTTCAGCGTAGAGTCGCCTGATGGCCGGCGGTACGAGCCCCAGCACTTAATCCTTACAGACAGTGCTGGCTCTATCCTACCCTGGATTCACGGCTATGGCGTTTCCGGCGACTCTGAGCTCTTTGGCCTCTCACTGCCCCCCGGTGAGAGCGCCTACGCCCACGTCTTCGATGTTTCGGTGCTGCCGGAGGCATCTGAAGGGCTCGGCTATGAGATACTGGCACTGCGGCTGACGATGGATCTGGTCGAGCTGCCTTCGTCAGCTAATGCCACGTCCGATCCCGGCACCACGTCTAGCGAAGGTTCGGGGGCGCAGGTAGTCGAGCTGACCCCACTGTCCACCACCGATGTCGTCGGCCCCTTCACTTTTCAGTTCAGCCTGACCCGTCAGTAGGCGGCGCTTCGCGGGCCGACCGACCCGCGCATCGCGTGACGAATCCAAAGTGAACCGAGACTCTCCCTGTTCTAACGGGGAGAGTCTCACCCTATCTTGTAGATATCCACAGTAGACACCCCGCCTTCCAGCGACTACACTGGACTTACGATCCCACCAACCGAACAGAAGGGAGGACGCCATGGTGGAAGAGCAAAAGCGGTTGCGAGTCGGACCGCTCCCCCTGGCGTGGACTCTGGTAACTTGCGCCGGTGCCCTGTGTAGCATCATCCTCGGACGGTTCTACAGCACCACGGCCGAGGCCCTGTGGGGCTACGAGATCGTGGACAACAGGTAGGTTTTCTTCTCGCTGGCAGCCCACGGTCTTCTCGTCGGCGCGAGGCAGGCGCTCCTGATGCGCCCCCTCATTCCCAAGGCCTGGCACTGGCTTGTCGCGACTTTTGTCGGAGCGTACTCCCATGTCCTCGGCTTCTACGTTGGCGGTACCTTCCACGGCTTACTGCCCATCTCGCGGGTGCAGGTACTGGACACGACCCTCTTCGGCGTCACCTCGCGCTCCCCCAGTGGTTCGTCCTTCGCCGGCACTGCTCGAAGTCGGGTCTCTGGTCCCCAGAGACGGCAGATGGCGGTCCAGTTCCGGGAACGCCTGGCGCAGTGGGTGGCGCGTGGCGCCTTGGATGCGGTGCATGATGTGGTTAGCTGCCAGCGTCGGGGGAAACGCGGCAAACATGTGCACGTGGTCAGGCTGCACACCAAGTCCCATGCCTCACCGCCGTGTTGCGCGACGATCTGCGGGATCAACTCCGACAAGCGCACGCCAATCTCCCCCTCCAAGACCGGGCGGCGAAACTTAGGGCACCACACAAAACCGTACTATGGTTCTCAAGACTAGCAAGGAGGAGAGCGGCATGCCCCTCCCCGTTGCAGCGGGGAGGGGCATGCCGTAAATACTATGGAAATCGGCGTTTGGCGGTCATCGCTGAAGCAGGGCAGGGTAGTTGTTGGCAGTAGCCAGGCAGGGTCAACGTCTGACCTGCGTAGCAGCTGAGATTCGAGCACCATAACACGCAACCATCAGAGTGCCAGGATACGGACGCCGACGGCAAGGACTTCGACGCCATCGATTTGTGCACTCCCGCAGCCCCTGGCCCGTCCACCGCTAGGGAATCAGGGCGGCTATGTTGAGGTCACTGGCTTCCTGCAGCAGCGGGACGCGCGCGAAAATCTGGCCCACCTGGCCCGCCAGGTCGAGGGCCTGACCGAGACGGAGAAGAGCGACCTAGCTGTCCGGTTATCGGCCGGACAGGTGAGTCAGAGCAAGGTTGAGGTGGTGGCCACACAGTGGCGGTATCTGGGCAAGCGGGAGGATATCCAGTGAAGCGCTTTCGGTAAGGAGATACAGCCGTCGAACCTCCACACCGGCGTGAAGTACTGGATGAAAGCACCGCCAAGGGACCTGCCGCTGTATGTGCCTGGAGACTGGATTGTGGTATGATGTGTGCAAATACTTGCACGGAGCGAAAGGTTTTGCACACATGAGCGAAGGCACTGAGAAACCCTCTCCCGATGAGCGGCTCTATGATGTCGCTGAGCGTCAGGCCGGCTACTTCACGACGGCCCAAGCTCGGGAGGCCGGCTTCACGCATTCCCAGCTAACCTACTACGTACGTGCCCGGCGGTTCATCCGGGTCAGATGGGGGGTCTACCGCCTGGTACTATATCCTGCGACGCCGTATGAGGATCTCTTCGTGGCCTGGCTGGACGCCGGTCCCGAAGCCGTGATCTCCCATGACAGCGCCCTCGCGCTATGTGAGCTTTCGGATGCCCTGCCAGACAGGATCCACGTGACGGTGCCGCGTAGCGCTTCGCGGCGCCGTCCTGGCTTAGCCCTACACACCAACCGGCTTGATCCGCCCGACGTGACGACTGTAGCGGGTCTGCCGGTGACCACGGTACCGCGCACCATCGCTGATGTCGCATCGAGCGGATTGGCTGAGGAGCAGATTTCGCAAGCCGTGAGACAGGCCATCGAAAGAGGGTTGGTGAGCGAGTCAGCTCTGGTACTCTACGCAAATACTCGTGGCGGACGCCCACAGCGCCTGATCGGCAAAGCTTTACGAGAGCAGTCCGAATGAGGTATGCAAACAGCACAGCCTTCCGTAGAGCCTTGGAAGACCGACTGAGGACACAAAGCCTTCAGTTCGGAACACCCTTGATCCGCTTGCGAAAAATGGTGGTCTTCGAGCGCTTCCTGGCCCGGTTGGTCGCCGACCAGCCGCAGTCCTGGTTGCTTAAAGGAGGGCTGGCGCTGCAGTGGCGGCTCGGCGAACGCGCTCGCACCACCCAGGATCTCGATGTTCTGCTAGTTGGCCCATCAGATGATCTCCACGCAACCTTGGTATGCGCTGCACAACTGGACTTGGGTGACTGGTTCGGTTATCTTGTACAGCGGCCGGCTCGCCTGCACAACCCCGAAGCCGGAGGTGTACGCTTCTCCGTGCAAGCCCTGCTGGATGGCCGTCGTTTCGAGATGTACCATCTTGACGTAGGTTGGGGGGATCCTGTCGTCGAACCACCGGAAGAGCTAAGGGCGCCATCCCTGCTTGAGTTCGCCGGCATCGCGCCGGTAGTTATGCCGTGCTATCCGGTCAGCCAGCACATCGCCGAAAAGCTGCACGCCTATACGCGACCGCATATAAGTGGTGAGAGCAGTCGGGTCAAGGATCTGGTGGACATCGTCCTGATGGCGAGGATGCGGCCACTGGATGCCGAGGACCTGCTGGAGGCACTGCGGGCGACCTTCGAGGATAGGCAGACGCATCCTCTGCCTAGTACCCTGCCCGATCCCCCCGCCACTTGGACCGTGCCGTTCCGGCGGCTGGCCGTGGAAGTCTAGTTGGAGAGCGATCGCATGGATGCCGGGGTCGAGCTTGCCCGCCGTTTTCTAGATCCCCTTTTGCAGGGACGGACTTGGGGTCTTTGGGATCCTGAACAACAACAGTGGTCGGGGTAGGTATCGAGGAGGGTGGTTCAGCCAGCAGAATTGTGATGGCGTGCATCCTTAACGTGCTAGGTGAAGTTCTTACAGCCATAGCAGTGGTAGCGTAACCTTCGGCATCTGGTTCAACAAGGACACCTCACATCCCTACTTCGATAGCACTCTACACGGTTCTCGCGCCCGTAGATGCAGGAAGCAACCCCGCATCTACGGGCGGATGTCCGGTTACGAAAGTGTTCTACAGTGCTATGGGATCGATGTGGCGACTCTGGTCAACGTATCGATACCAACATCCTCTCCGACTAACTGAAAAACATGATCACCCTGCTTCCAGACCAGGTTAGTCAATGCCCCATCATCGTGCCAGGTACCTTCGAGGGTCCACGCGCCGGTGTACCACCAGCCGGGGTACTCGCCGACCTGTACGTTATGCAAATCCCCTGGCCCGACCAGAAGCGTGAGCCCACTCTTGGATTGGGATGGTTCGACGATAATCCCGAGCTGAAGCTTAGCTTGATAGGCCTGTGGGGCAGGGGTCGGCGTCGGAACTGCGTCGCCAACTGCGTTGCCGGAAGGACCTTCCGATATACTGGGATCTCGCTCGGGTGACAGCGTGAAAAAGGTGCGGACTGACAGACCAGTCGTAGGCTGCTCTCGTAATCGCACGAGTACCAGAAAGTGATCAAACGTGTCACCGCCGATCAGGAAGCTAGCGAATGATCGAGCGTAGTCAGGCATCGGTTCGAGGCCGCCCCCGCCCCCGCTCATACTACCCAGAGAAAGGAAACCTTCCGAGCGCATAGACCCGTGAATCGCGACAATATCCTGCCAAGCAAACCCTTCAGGAAGGTATGCTGGGACGGTCAAGCGATCTCCATCGGGTAGGGTAAGCTGTTCGCCGGGTTGAGGTACGCGGAATCCATTGCTCTGGATCAGTGACGTTCGATCGCGGGGCAAGTCGTAGAGGTAATACTCGTAACTGCTTGACAATGACAGAGGCCGGCGACCTACAAGTTCTTGCACCAATTGATTGGGCGAAGCCGCTTGCTCGAAAGAGACGCCCAACCATTGTGCAACGGCAATTCTTGTGGATGGCAGTGCCAGCACAACCGTCAGGATCAGGGCCATCACAACACCGCTGGCTATCACCGGGTGCCGGTGCCACTCAGAGAAAATGCCGGCCACGGGCTTTCGTTGCTGCCGTTGTGCAAGATTCGTCCTTGCTACTTCGGCCTGGATGCGCGCCCACAGCTCCGGAGTCGCTGCAACCTGTTCCGCTTCGGCAGCAAGCGCCTCCATTACGTTGCGTTCGATATCCATACTTGCTCCTCCTCTCACTCTTGTTGCGTTGGAAGTTGTTTGAACACGGACAGTCCGCACTGAACTCTGTTTCTCAAGAGATGATCTCGCAGTCGCGTACGGGAAGTATAGAGACGGGATTTAACGGTCCCGACCGGGATCTTCAACACTACGGCCGTTTCGGCCTCTGACAGGCCGCTGTAGTAGCGTAGAACTAAGGTCTGTCGCTGGGATTCCGGTAGTTGAGCGATGGCCGTCTGAACCCAGCGGAGCCTTTCCTTGCGTTCCATTTGCTCTTCTGGTTGGAGCGTGTTAGCGTCCGGGCGGTCTGCTATCATTTCGATTGGTGCTGTAGGAGCCTGTTTGTCTCTTTTGCCCAGGCGCCTCACACGGTTGATCAAGATGCGAAAGAACCATGCACGAAAGGCGCGTACATCGTGTAGGCCACGAATCCCTCGCCACACCTGGATAAACGTCTCCTGGACTGCGTCTTCGGCGACAGAGGGTTCGTGCGTGATCAAAAACGCTGTCCTCAGCGCTACTTCCGCATACTGCCGGTAGATCGCTTCGAATGCAGCTTCGTCTCCGCATTGACAACGACGGATCATCTGTATCTCACTCAAGTTGTACCTCACTCAAGTTGTACCTCACTGTTGTCCAATTCTAGCACCTCCTTTCTCGCGGGGACTGTGGTTTTCAAGCGCGCTGTATATATAGGAGGCAATACTTGGCCAGAAGGTTCACCTCAATTGTGAAGACTGATGATGTGTTTGCCCCAATGACGTCTTCCTCCTGATTGCCCTGCTCGACGAAGTTATTCACGCCTGGTTGCCTGCCGCTATGCCAGGTCTTAGCAGATAGACTGCTCTGACTGCGAAGGGCAGAGCAGTGGGTAGAGGGCCAAGGGAAACACTTGGCTACCCGCCTATGGTGAGTTAGTACAAATTTGACCGTCGCACACCGTGTTCTGGTGCTTGGGTTTGTCCGTATTCTTGACGCAAACAAAAGGGGAGGATCTGGGACTTCAGTTCCAGGTCCTCCCCTTTTGCTTCCAGGCCAGTCTCCCTGACCCGGACGCCGCAGGCTCGAAGGTCTCCCGCGGTTCGGGGCGTCTAGCCCCAGACCTTTTCGCGTGGATAACCTTTCGCTTGATGGTGCCCGGTTTGAAACAGCATTATGCGTCGCGGCAGCAGAGGCTGCTGGTGGACGCGCATTGTTTGCCGTCATTTCCCTTGCGGTATAATGATGGAGTCACTTAAGAGAAGTCTTGTATCAGGGCTGCATCGCGTGCGCCACACACTGAGTGAATGATCATCTTTCACACTTGGATCTGAGGCTGTCCATGGGGAATCGACATTACAGAATTGCACTCCCGGTTGCTGTGCTGCTCCTGGCGGCGTTGCTGCTGAGTCGACAAGCCCGCGCTCAGACGACGGTGACACATACGGTGCAGCCGGGGGAGAACCTCTACCGAATCGCGCTCTACTATGGCACTACGGTTGATGCGATCGTCACGGCCAATGGGATGGACACAGTCTACGTCTATGTCGGGCAGCGGCTGTCCATACCGGATGCTACGAATACGACGCCGCCGTCCGAGCCGCTCCGACCACCGGATGCAACGTCGCCAGGTGAGCCCACTCCGATTCCAACCCCTGCTATGCCCGGGATCGACGCACGCGCTTATCTGGTCCAATCTGGTGACACGCTCAGCGGGATCGCGGTCAGGTTCAAGGTATCCACCTGGGACCTAATGTACGAAAACGGCCTTTCGACCCGGAGCACGATCTATGTTGGTCAGCAACTGATCGTCCCTGGGGGTGGTGATTCGGACCCGGTCCTGGAGGCCCCGCAGGCGTCGCCTACACCCGAGGCCACAGTACCCGCAGGCGAGACGCCGGCACCGACGGAGGCGCCGGAGGTCGACGCCAGCGCTGAGACTTACACCGTGAGGGTGGGAGACACGCTCACCCAGATTGCGTCACGTCTGGGCACCACTGTCGTCGCGCTCTCACGGCTCAACGGCATTGCAAATCCGTCACAGATCTACGTGGGACAGGTGTTGCGCCTGACAGGTTCGGCGCCTGCACATACCGGGGTTGGGAAGCTGATCCTCGTCGACTTATCCGATCAGCATCTGTATGCCTACGAGGGCGATCAGCTCGTCTATTCATTCGTCGCATCGACGGGGGCGGCGCCCTACTACACGCGCGCCGGCGAATTCCGCATCCAGAGCAAGATCCCCAATGCGTATGGCTCAACCTGGAACATCTGGATGCCACATTGGCTGGGCATCTACTGGGCCGGCTCGACGGAGAACGGCATACACGCGTTGCCCATCATGTCGAACGGGCAGGTCCTCTGGGCCGGCTATCTGGGGTCGCCGGTCTCGTACGGCTGCGTGGTGCTCGGGACGGCAGAGGCTGAATTGCTCTATCACTGGGCGGAGATCGGGACGCCGGTCTCCATTCAGTACTGAGGATGTGTTGCGAGGCATATAGGCTCCCTCAAGTGCACTAGGAAGGCAGGTGACCTGAAGATGGAAGACAAACCCGCGAAGGCCAAACTCAACTACAAGGGAACATTCCTCATCGGACTCGGCTTCTTTGGACTCTCTGTCATGTGGAAGCTGTACAATGACTACGTCCCTATCTTTCTCCAGGTGGGACACCCGCTCTTTGAGACCTCGGCGCGGGCGAATGGATTCGGCCTAGGGCCAGGCCTAACCGGCTTCATCATGACCCTGGATAATATCGTGGCGCTCTTCCTGCTGCCACTGATTGGCTTCTGGAGCGATCGTGTCTGGAATCCCAGGTTGGGGGGACGCCGCAAGCCGTTCATTGTCACCCTTGCGCCGGTCTCCATCGTCGCCTTTCTGTTAGTCCCCCTGATTGTGCGGACGATACCCCCAGAGCTCTCGGGTATGAGTGAGCAGTTGCGCCAGCCGTTGGCCTTCTTCATCATCGCTGTTGGCGTCTTCATCACCGCGATGGCGGGGTTCAGGACGCCGGTCATCTCGCTGATGCCGGACCTGACGCCGTCGCCGCTTCGCAGCCAGGCCAATGGTATCATCAACCTGATGGGCGGCTTGGGTGGCATTATCATCACCCTGGTCGGGGCCTTCCTGTACAATGTGGACATCGCCCTGCCCTTCATCGTGAGCGGGGTGCTTATGGCTGCGGCAGTGGTCTTGCTGGTGATCTTTGTCAAGGAACCGCGCTATCTCGGTGAGACAGGTGAGTCTCGCGAGGAGCAAGATGCCCTGGGCGTGTTCAGTGGCATACGGCGCGTTGCGCCTGCCGTGCGACAGAGCTTGCTCTTGTTGATGCTCTCGATCTTCCTCTGGTTCGTGGGTTATAATGCGATCGAGACTTTCTTCACCTCGTACGGCGTTAGCGTGCTACGCATCGCGGAGAACCAGGCATCGCTGCTCTCCAGCGTCTCGTATGTCACCTTCATCCTGTTCTCCATCCCGAGTGGATACATTGCAGCGAAGATTGGCCGCCGTCGCACGATCACGATGGGGCTTCTGATCTTTGCGGGGTTGCTCTTGGTCGGCTTCTTCGTGCCCAACATCATTGTGATCGGCGGTGCGTTGGCACTGGGCGGGATTGCGTGGAGCCTGGTGAATATCAACTCGCTGCCCATGGTGATCGATACGTCCGATTCAGACGCCGAGATCGGTACATTCACCGGGTTCTACTACCTGGCGTCGCAGTTGGCCGCGATCACAGGGCCAATTCTGAACGGCGTGTTGATCGAGCGGTCAGGTAACTATGGACTGGTGTTGTTGATGCCGGTGATCTTCTTCTTCCTGGCCGCCCTCTCGATGCAGTTTGTCACTCGGGGCGAGGCGCGCCACAGTGGCTGATGCACCCGTGACCTGGTAACGCTGAGCCAGCCGGTTGAGTTCTAAGTTCTTCGAGCAGGCTGTCCGGGGTGCTGGCAATTCGTCAGTCCGAGGGAGCGTCAATGTCCGATCGAATCCATATCAAGGATCTGTTTCTGCGCACGATCGTTGGGCTCAATCCCGAGGAGCGCGAGAAGCGTCAGGACGTGCTGATCAACATCACGCTCGATGCGGATCTGACGCCGCCGGGCAGCTCCGACGAGATCGGCGATGCTGTCAATTACAGGACCATCGCCAAGCGTGTGATCAAGATGGTGGAGGCTTCCAGCTTCTACCTTGTGGAGCGGATGGCGGCCGAGGTCGCTGCACTCTGTCTCTCCGATCCACGCGTTTCCGGAGCGCGTGTGCTCGTCGAGAAGCCCGGAGCGCTTCGGTTTGCCCGTTCGGTGGGTGTGGAGATCACCCGGACTCGTGAGGATCTGGCGAGGCTTCCGAATCGGGCTTTCGTCACGCTGGGCTCGAACATCGATCCCGTCGCGAACCTGCGGGCCGCGGTCCGTCTCCTGGCGCTAGAGGCCACCGTGACAGGCGTGTCCCCTGTTTACGAGACAGCGCCCGTGGGCACGACAGAGCAGGCCAACTTCCTCAATGCCGCTGCTGAAGTTCTAACCCCACTTTCGGCTGAAGCGCTGAAAGCCGAGGTGCTTCACCGCATCGAACAGCAGCTGGGGCGAGCGCGAACCACGGATAAGAACGCCCCGCGCACGATAGACCTGGATATCGCCCTGTTCAACTACGAGACTTTGGATGCGGGCTCGCGGCGTATTCCCGACCCGGATTTACTCGTGCACGCACATGCGGCGGTGCCGGTGGCGGACCTCGCACCGTACTATGTCCATCCCGACACCGGCGATACGCTGGCGGAGATCGCTGCCCGGCTCCCGAGAGCGGGCATCAAGCGGCGGGATGATATCGACCTGCGTGCGAGCCGGTAACTATACCTGTCCCACTACCTCGTAACCGGCCTCGGCGACGGCGGCCTTGAAAGCCTCTAGCCCGACCACGGACGGGTCGTATGTCACTACAGCGGTCCCGGCATCGACGTCTACGTCGACGCGAACGACGCCTTCCAGGTCATTGAGGGCGTGGGTGACGTGCTTGTTGCACATCATGCACGACATCCCTTCGATCATCAGTGTCGTTGTCTCCATATCTCTCCTCCAACACTATTCAGTGTTTCGCTCCGGGCCAGGCTGCATACTCTCGGTGCTCGCGCCTGCTTCAGTGAGTTGTTGGCAGACCGGGCAGTAGTATGTGCTCCGCTGGCCTTGCACGATGCGGTTCAGTGCATAGCCGCAGCGGGGGCACGCTTCGCCCTCACGATCATAGACCCGCAGGTACTGCTGATGTCTCCCCAGGCCCCCATTTGGGTAGACGTATTGCCGATCTTCCAGGCTGGTGCCGCCGTTGCGGATCCCTTGCTCGAGCACCGTGACGACGGCTTCATGAAGCCGGTGACATTCGGCCTCGGTCAAAGAGCCAGCCGTGCGCTGCGGGTGAATTCTCGCTAACCAGAGAGCCTCGTTAGCGTAGATGTTGCCCAGCCCGGCGATGAATGCCTGATCCAGCAGAAGACGCTTGATCTCACCCCGACGCCCACGCAGCTGATGGCACCACCATCCCGGGCCGGTCCCGTGATCCAGCGGTTCGGGCCCAAGTGGCCCGATGACTTCGTTGAGGTGCTCGACCAGGTAGAACCGCCCGAACTTGCGCGGATCGATGTAGGCCAACTGAGCCCCATCATCCAGACTGAAGATCACGCGGCAGTGTTCCTCGCGCTCGACGGCCTCTCCGGCTGCGATGAGCGCGAACTTACCGCTCATCCGCAAGTGCACGAGAAGAAACTGCCCTGTGTCGAGCGCGACGATCAGGTACTTGCCACGGCGATCGACACCGGTGATGCTGGCGCCCACTACATCGTGTTGGAACTTAGCCGGGTCGGGACGGTCGATCGTGCGGGCCCACAGGATGTCGGCACGGGTTACAGACCGGCCAATCAGGCTGGCTCGCAGCTTGCGCGCGATGGTCTCGACTTCTGGGAGTTCAGGCATGGTCTAGAGGCCCGCCCTCGCCGGTCCTACCCCTCTTGAAGGGCAGGACCGGCGAGGGCCTCAGTAAGCAGCCTACCTCACTCTCCAAGTCTGCCAGATCTTGCCGACGAGCTCCTCACCTGGCTTCAAGGTGGCGTCGCCGGGGTGCCAGCACGCAGGTAGCGCTTCGCCTTTGCGGGCGTAAACGTATTGTGCGCCTTGGATGAGGCGTAACATCTCGTCTACGTCGCGTCCCATCGATGCGTTCAGCACCTCAGCCACCTGAAGCACGCCCTCGGGATCGACGATGAAGAATCCCCGGATATCCACGCCCTCCTCTGGATCATAGACGAGATATCGCTCTCCGATGTGCCCGGCGCGATCACTCAGCATCGGGTAGGGTAGGCCACCCTCGATCATCTTTGAGAGCTCGTGTTCCTGCCACGCCTTGTGAACATGCGGCGAGTCGACACTGATGGCCAGTACCTCGACCCCGCACGCCTGGAACTCCATGTAGCGTTCGGCGACCGAGACCAGCTCCGTCGGGCACACAAACGTGAAGTCACCGGGGTAGAAGAAGAGCATGACCCACTTGCCCATGTAATCTGAAAGGGCGATCTGCTGGATCTTGTCGCCTACGAGTCCCTGCGTCTCAAAGGCCGGCGCTGGACGGCCTACCTGCGCGATCTCGAATATCTGCTCCATGTGCTAACCTCCTGCACCAACACTAGTTTTCCCGCCCACCGGTCGGGTTGCAGTCCTGTCCGTGCCACGATAATGTGTGCTGTGGATGTGCACCCAGTGCGCCGGATGAGGTCCAGCCAGGGCACGTACGTTGCACAACCAACTTCCCGCAGGTATGACTACCGAGGATAGTGGTAGCGAGACTCGTACCGCTGCATCAGGATTTCGAAGTGGCGGTGTTCTGCACTCGCCAGTTGGTTGAACATCAGCTTGGCGTCGGGATCGCTGGTCTGCCGGGCGCTGTTCTGGTAGAGCGTGAAGCTCTGGCTCTCGATCCCCAGGCCAAAGAGCAGCGCATCCTCCTCATCTGGATTCTCGGGAAGCACCTCCGGGACCTTTTCGTCGGGTGGGAAGACCAACGAAACGGCGTCGATCGAGGCCACCAGATCCATCTCGGGGATTGCAGACCATCCCCGCCCTTGCTTGAGGGCCTCATACTGGCGCATGATGTAATTGTAGTGATCGACTTCGTCCTCAGCGAGCTGCCGGAACATATCTCTACCGTCCTGATCCTCAATCCGGTCCGCCATCTTCACGTAAAACTCACGACCATCTTGTTCGAGCTTAAGGGCTTGGGCGAGTACATCAAGCAGTTCCATTGGTTGTCTCCTTACGATTATAGGATCGGATGGCTCTATTCTAGCCTTAGATATCTCTATTTTCCAGTGCACGTGATGATCGGCGCAGGGAATCCAGTAGGCAAGCCGCTGCTGCTCTGTAGCAAGCTCGCTCCTGCTCGGTGTTGAGAGGCGCGTGTGTAGCCGTGCTTGCACTGTTCTGTGCCCGCGATTTCCGGCCTTCGCAGTTACTGCAACGTTAGCTCACCGCGGTCGTAGCGAAGATGGTATGCACTGAAGCTATCCTCCCCGCCGATGGCAACGATGACAGGATAGCTTTCGCCGGGTGTTAGCGCCTTGTCGTACTGGTCGCCCGACTCTAGCGGCAGCTTGGCCTCGAATCGTGTGACACCGTCCTCTTCTACGCCGACAAACTCCACAATATCATGGGTGCCCCCGAGATCCTCATCGGGCGGATGGTTGGGGCCCGTTCGGGCGGTGCCATAGGCATCCCAGATCATCGCTTCGTCGTTCTCGACGTAGCCGAACACATAGTTGGCTCCTTGCATGCCTTGATCTGGGTCTATGCCGACTGCGACCCAGCCTGCGGTATCCCCTTCCATCGCCAAGTAGAGATAGGTGTCATCGTTGCTCCACCATAGCCGAATATCCCCGAAATCGGCCTGGCTTGCGTATTCGCCTTCTGTAACGACGCCATCAGCCACCCACGCAATCGCGCCTTGGTCGTCCACCGTTGAAGAGAGATCGGGCGTCGGAACGGGCGATAGCTGCTCGTTGTCCTGTGTCTGCGGCGTTGCTAGCGGCGATTCCTCGACGGAAGCAACCGTCGGTGTCGGCAGGGGCGACAGGGTGTTAGTCGGCTGTGCTATCTCGGTGGTCGGCGTGGGCGCAGAAGTAGGTGTCTGGCATGCGCCCAGAAGGAGCGCCATAACCAACCCACCGGCGACGAACGCGTTCCTTGTCCTCATCATACCCTCCTCACAGGTAGATTAGCGACTATTATGGTGACTATTATAGACTAAAATACGATGACCGCAAGTCGAGGCATATGGCCTGGAGAGGCCTGGTGCACCGACCCTGTGGCTGGCGGGCTCCCAGGTTCATTGGGATTCGGGGACAAAAACCGAGCCGGGGGATTGCCCCCCGGCTCGCAAGCGATGCGCAAGTGCCGGCGCTGGTTACTCGACCACGAGCTCCTGGCTGGCCTCCCACAGGCCATGGATGTTGCACAGCTCG
This sequence comes from Anaerolineae bacterium, assembly GCA_034676805.1. Taxonomy (GTDB): domain Bacteria; phylum Chloroflexota; class Anaerolineae; order B4-G1; family SLSP01; genus PWVB01. The sequence goes on from JAXDDO010000032.1 coordinate 63,879, forward strand.
GTCGCCACCAGCGTGCCCGGGCCGTCTACCGTCATCGAGAAAGTCGCGATTGGGTGCGTGTAGACTGGCCCTGTGTCTGCTCCCCTCACAGAGGCGCCGTGTCCCGTGAAGTCGAAGTGGCCGACCTGATACAGGAACTTGTCGCCATCTGGCTTGAAAAAGACATCGATCCAGACTATGTGATGAGCAGTCGTGTTCGGATGCGGGATCTCCTTCCCTACACTGACCGTGACCATGAACGGCTCACCGGCCTTGACCATGTCTGGCACTTCAATGGCGGGGACGTGCTTCTCGCTCTTCCAATCCGCAGACTGTATAGCATCACCGATCTTCATAATACTTACCCTCCTACTGATGTATGAACTCAGAAACCACTGGCGGAGATGCTGCACATAGCTTTCGGCTCCTGGGGCAGATTAGCCCCGCGCGCCCTGGAGCTCACCGGTCGGCCGATCCTAACCTCTTGGGCAGCATTTCCCAGCCAGATATAGTGTACTACTCATTCCCGGGCTGCGCAAACGCAGATGGTCACGATCTGCAGCAGCACGTCATATGCCAGCGGGGCCAACGGCAGTATAATGGCTCGGCGCGAACCCGCATCAACTGGAGAAGGTCGATGCCAAGCGTCTGGATATGATGGCAGCGGGCAAGGACGCGCATCCACACGACAGTCCGGTGGTACGGGTAGCAAGTCGAAGCCTCGGTAGTTGTTATCAACACAGGAGGAGCGATATGGGGCGAAAGGTGAGAGTCGCGGCCGTAGCCTTTCTCAATCGCGGGGGGCCGACGGTTGAGTACAATCGGGACCGCGCGCGGGAGTTGCTGAAGCAGGCGGTTGCCGAAGAGCCGGATATCGTTGCCCTGCCGGAGACCTGTGTGTCGCAGGGCGTGGCCTACCAGTCACTGGGCGAGATTGCCGAGCCGGTTCCGGGTCCAACGATCGACCTTGCGGCCAGTTTCGCCCGCGACCATCACTGTTACATCATCTGCCCGCTTGTCGCCATCCACGGCGATCGATTCATGAACGATGCTGTACTGATCGACCGCCGCGGCGAGATCGCCGGGATCTATTCCAAGGTGCATCCTGTGGTGCAGGGCTCGGAGTTCAAGAGCCTGGAGTTGGGGATCACGCCGGGTAGGGACGTGCCCGTTTTCGAAACCGACTTCGGTCGTATTGGCATCCAGATCTGTTTCGATATCATGTACGCTGACGGCTGGGCGGAGCTGAAGCAAAAAGGCGCCGAGGTTGTCTTCTGGTGCTCTGCGTATGATGGGGGAAAGCATCTAGGTGTGCACGCGTGGAACCACGGATACTATGTGGTGTCGGCGGTCCAGTCCCGCTATGCGCGCGTGATCAATCCTCTGGGCGAAACGCTCGCGAAGGGCGGCTGGCATGACCCGGTCGTCGCACGGACGATCGATCTGGACATAGGGATCTTCCACTGCGACTTCAACGCTGCGGTCATCCCTGATATCCGCAAACGATATGGTCCGGACGTCTCCATCGAAGTGTGGCACGAGGAAGGTGTGTTTACCTTGCAGACGAACCGGGCCGACTTGAGTGTCTCTGATCTTGTGCGCGAGTTCAGTCTGGAGCGTCTGGAGAGCTATCTGGAGAGAAACCAGGCTTTACAGGACGCCGTTCGAGACGATCGTGAGGTGCCGGACCTCACACTGCCCTATCTGGGTCGAACTCAGTGGAGCTAGTGTAGAGAGGCCATGCTCACGCAGTGCCCGCGCCACCTCGTGTGGTCACGCGGAGCGTGTCCCGGGACCAAACCTTGACCGGAAGGAGATACGTATGAGCATTCGAATCGTTGGCCAGCCTTTGCCGAACATTCCCTGGGAAGAGCGGCCAGCCGATGCCAAGGGCGTCGTCTGGCGCTCTGTGCGCAACCCTGTGATTCCACGCGACCTTATCCCAACATCGAACAGCATCTTCAACAGCGCTGTGGTGCCGTACGAGGGGGCCTTTGCCGGTGTCTTCCGGGTGGATGATATGGGCCGGCAGATGCAACTCCACGTGGGTAGAAGCCGCGATGGCGTTGCGTGGGAACTCGCTCACGATCGCATTCAGTTCGTGGCGGAGAACGAGGAGATCGGGCGATTTGTCTACGGCTACGATCCGCGCGTCGTCTGGATCGACGACCGCTATTACGTCTCGTGGTGCAACTGGTATCACGGGCCGACGATCGGCCTGGGGTACACCTATGATTTCGAGACGTTCCACCAGATCGAGAACGCGTTCTTGCCCTTCAACCGCAACGGCGTGCTGTTCCCACGCAAGATCAATGGCCGGTATGCAATGCTCAGCCGGCCCAGCGACAATGGCCACACGCCGTTTGGGGATATCTTCTACAGCGAGAGTCCCGATATGCACTTCTGGGGGAACCACCGCCACGTGTTCGGCACGGCGGGTGGGTGGCAGAGCACAAAGGTCGGGGCAGGGCCGATTCCGATTGAGACCTCAGAAGGATGGCTTCTCATCTACCACGGTGTGCTAACATCATGCAATGGCTTTGTCTACAGTGCAGGAGCGGCACTGCTGGATCTGGACGAGCCTTGGAAGGTGATCGCCAGGTCACGCTCCTACTTCATCTCGCCGCAGATGCTGTATGAATGCGTCGGCGATGTGCCAAACGTCGTCTTCCCCTGTGCCGCGCTCTGCGATCCCGCGACAGGGCGCCTGGCACTGTACTACGGCGGCGCGGACACGGTGGTTGCCCTCGCGTTCGGTTATGTCGGCGACATCATCGACTACATACTAGCGGACCCGTTGGTTTGAGCGAGGCGGCGGCATGTTCGAACTGAAGCCGGACTTCGAGGAGGTCCTCGAGCGCTACGAGGCGTGGTGGGCGTGCGCTGTGATCGACCGCCCTCTGGTCTCCCTCACATACCCCAGACCTATGGAACAGCAGGTTCCCTACCCGGAGAGGGCGCACCGTTCTTTCCGCCAACGATGGATGGACACCGAGTTCACTGTGGCGCGGACCGTGGCACAGGTACGCAACCAGGTCTACTACGCTGATGCGCTGCCGACCTCCTGGCCCAATCTGGGGCCCGAGGTCTTCTCGGCGTTTTACGGCTGCCCATTGGAGTTTGGCGAGACGACGTCGTGGAGCGAGCCGATCCTGAAGGATTGGCGGCGCGAATCGGTGGATAAGGTGCAGCTCGATCGCGACAACGTCTATTTCCGCAAGATCCTTGAGCTGACCGACGCTCTGCTTGAGGTGGCGCGCGACACCTTCATCGTCGGCTATACAGACATCCATCCCGGCGGCGACGCCATCGCCGCTTTCCGCGATCCGCAACAGCTCTGTATTGACATGATCGAACACCCGTCGGAGATCAAGGCGCTGTGCGACCGCGTTACGGCGGACTTCCTCGAGGTCTACGACCTCTATTACGACCGGCTGACGGCGGCCGGTATGCCAAGTACGACCTGGCTCAACGCGACGTGTCGTGGCAAGTATCACGTGCCGTCCAATGACTTCTCGTGCATGGTCTCCAACCAAATGTTCGAGGAGGTGTTCCTGCCGGGCATCATCCGAGAGTGCCGGCACATGGACAAGTGCATCTACCATCTGGATGGGCCAGGGGCACTACGGTTTCTTGATACGTTGCTGGCCCTTCCTGAGATCCATGCCATTCAGTGGGTGCCAGGGGCCGGACGGGATTATTGGGCGGACTGGATTCCGGTCTACCGGCGGATCCAGGCCGCGGGCAAGGCTTTCTGCCTCTACGCCCCGCTGGAGGATCTGGACTATATCTTCGAGGCGTTGCGACCGGAAGGCGCGTGGCTGATATTGGGGAATGTGGAGGATGAAGAGACCGCTGAAGCTGCCGTGAAGAAAATCGCCCGTTGGGGCAAGTGAAGGAGAGCTACCGTGAAGATCACCGACGTGAAAGCGTATCCTGTGTGGGTTGGCCACCGGAATCAGTGCCTGGTCAAGGTTGAGACTGATGAAGGCATCTATGGGTGGGGTGAGTCGGGCCTTTCGGGCCGCGAGCTTGCGGTGGCAGGCGCGGTAAACCACTACCGTGAGTTTGTGATTGGCCGAGACCCTATGGCCCGCGGAGCGCTCTGGCAGGAGATGTACCGGAGCCAGTACTTTGAAGGGGGGCGCGTTCTAACGGCTGCCATATCGGCAATCGACATCGCGCTGTACGACATCGCCGGCAAGGCACTTGGGGTACCGGCCTACCAGTTGCTCGGCGGCAAGCATCGTGATTATGTTCCCTGCTTCGCGACCACCGGCGGGCGTTCCTATGACCAGTTGATCGAGAACGTCAAGTTACTGCTGGCACACGACTGGAACGTCATCCGTATCGGAGCGGCAGAGGGATGGGTGGAGCGGCGTGGAATCAGCCCGGCGGATGCCGGTAGCACGCAGCGCGATCGCTCGCTCTACGAGCCGCGCGAGTCGATCGGGCGCACGGCTGAATGGCTCCCCAAGGTGCGCGAGGAGGTCGGGCCTGGGCCGGTGCTGGGCGTCGAATACCACCACCGTCTGAGTGTGGCGGAGGCCGCCTCGTTCTGTCAGCGGATGCCATCGGGGACGCTGGATTTCCTCGAAGAGCCGATCCGTGATGAGTCGCCGGAGGCTTACGCGGCGTTGCGCCAGATGACGGACGTCCCGTTCGCCATTGGTGAGGAGTTTGCCAGCAAGTGGCAGTTCCTGCCCTATATCGAGCGAGGACTCACGAACTTCGCGCGCGTCGACGTCTGTAACGTCGGCGGGCTGACCGAAGCGCAGAAGGTCGCTGGCTGGGCCGAGGCCCACTACATCGACCTAATGCCGCATAACCCGCTTGGGCCTGTGTGCACCGCGGCGACGGTGCACCTGGCTGCAGCCGTGCCGAACTTCGCCTGGCTGGAGGTGCGGGTGTCGCCTACGGAGGCGCAGGAGTATCCTCCGGACGAGATCTTCCCGTTGCAGCCCAAGCTCGACGGCACTTGGTTCCCTGTGCCTGAAACTCCGGGGCTGGGTGTTGAGGTCAACGAGGACTATCTGAAGTCGCAGTCACTCAAGTTGTGGGAGGCGCCCCACCTGCACCGCAGGGACGGTTCCTACACGAACTGGTGATCGTGCGTTGTGTGGCATGATACCAACAGCAGGAGGTGGTGGATGAGCGCCCCTGAACAACCGATGCCGGCGCGGCCTCTGAAGGCCGTAATCCTGGCCGCCGGGCAGGAAACCGTGTCCGAGAACGGTGAGCCGATTCTGCTGCAACCGCTGGGTGACCGGCGTGTCATCGACCACGTGGTGCGCAATGCGCTGCAAGTCGTGGGGCCCGATGATCTCTACATAGTCGTGCCGGAGGCCGATGGCGAGATCGCCGCGCACATCGCAGTTCCCGGCATCACCTACGTGGTGCAGGAAGAGCAGCGCGGCACGGGGCATGCTGTCCTGCGGCTGGAGCCGTTGCTGGCTGGCTACGAGGGCGATATGCTGATCCTCTACGGTGATACGCCTCTGTTTCGGCTGACGTCGATCCAGGGGCTCCTCAATCGCCACCGGCTCAAGTGCGCACACCTCACGTTACTGACGGCGGTCGTGTCAGAGTCGTTGCCCTATGGGCGCATCATCCGCGATGCCGCAGGTCGGATCATCGATATCATCGAGGACGTCGAGGCATCTCCCGAGGTGCGTGAGATCCAGGAGGTCAACGTTGGCGCATACATCGTGCAAGCACCGTTGATCTTCTCCGTGCTTCGCGGCCTGGCCCCGTCGCCAGGAGATGGGGAGTACCGTCTCACCGACACCGCGCACCGGCTGATTCGCAGCGGTATGCGCGTCGACAGCTACCAGATCTACGATCAGGACGAGGTGCTCGGGATCAACACAGCCGATGATCTGGCCCATGCTACTTTTACCATCCAGAAACGGATCTACCGGCCCCGGCGGCACGAGGAGCTCAACGTCATTGCGTTTGGCACCGGGGGGTGGCGCGCGATTATCGGTGAGGGCTTCACGCTGCACAACGTGCGGCGCCTATGCCAAGCCCTGGCGAACGCCGTCACGCGTCGGGGCGAGGAACGGCGCGGGGTGCTGGTGGGGTACGATCGCCGCTTTCTGTCCGACCGGGCTGCAGATGCGGCAGCGGAGGTCTTCGCCGGTAACAACATCCCGGTAGTCCTGCTCGAGGAAGACGTGCCAACCCCCCTGATCACGTTTGCCACTGCCAGTGTGGGGGCCGCCTATGGTCTGGGATTCACGGCAAGTCACAACGCGCCGGAGTGGAACGGCCTCAAGGTGTTCCGGACAGACGGGTCATTGCTGCAGGACGACGAGGTGCGGCGCATCGAAGCCGAAGCCAATGCCCTGACGACCGAGAGCGTGGTCAAGATCGATCTCGAGCTGGCGCTGGAAACCGGTGTGGTTCGGCGGCAAGACTTCACCAATGAGTACGTCGACGCGGTCGAGAGGTTGATTGATCTGGAGGCGATCCGTCGAGCCGGACTACGGGTGATCGTCGACCCGATGTACGGTGTCAGCCAGCTCACCCTAGGGATCATCTTGACCGAAGCGCGCTGCCGGGTCACGTTCATCAACGAACGTCACAACCCGTTGTTCGGGGGGCGCTCCCCGGCGCCGGACATGGAGGCGTTGCGCCTGCTCATGACGCACGTGCGGAATGAGGCGTATGACCTGGGGCTGGCAACCGATGGCGACGCGGACCGCATTGCTATCGTGGATGAGAAGGGCAACTACGTCACGGTCAACGACATCTTACTCCTGCTCTACTGGTATATGCACGAAGTCCGTGAGGAGCGTGGCGGTGTGGTCCGCAATCTGGCGACGACGCATCTGCTCGACCGGCTGGCCCACTCGTTCGGCGAGCGCGCCTACGAGGTCCCGGTGGGCTTCAAACACGTGTCGGCGGCGATGGTCGAGCACAACGCGTTGCTGGCAGGGGAGTCGAGCGGCGGACTGACGATTCGCGGGCATATCCTGGGGAAGGACGGGATCTTCGCCTCCGCGCTCGTGGTCGAGATGTTGGCAAAGACCGGGCAACGCATCTCTCAGCTCCTCGAGCACGTCTACGCCATCACCGGGCATCTTGTCGCTGTGGAAGCGAACCTCCCGGCGACCCCGGAGATGCGGGTCATTGTTCCGGAGCGGTTGGCACAGATGGTCGACCAGCATGAGCGAGCAGCGGTAGAGATCGCATCCTATCCGGTGACCCGCATCTCGACACTGGACGGTGTCAAGTTCCTCCTGGAGAACGATAACTGGGTCTTGATGCGGTTCTCCGGCACCGAGCCGGTGCTGCGCATCTTTGCTGAGGCCGACACAGAGGAGAAGGCACACGCGTTGATCGCCGCACTGAAGACGCAGTTCGACCTGGAGAACCAGATCTAGTCTGTCGGTCGTGGCAGCTCAAGCCAAAAGAAGACCAGACGCCGGCCTCCCCTGCGGGGGCCGGCGTCTGGTAGTGCGGAAATGACTCAGATGGGCTGACCGGGCGGCGACAACTGCGCCGTTATCCCTCCATCGACATAGAGGACCTGACCGGTGATATAGGCGGCATCATCCGAGGCGAGGAAGGCTATCGCAGCACCAATCTCGACGCCCTCTCCGAAGCGTTTCAGGGGAATCCGGTTGGCGACCTCGATCATCCTGGGGTGGTTGACATCTGGCCAGCGCTCGGTCAGCGTGGCGCCAGGCGCGACCGCGTTGACACGGATGCCGTCGGCTGCCAGCTCCAGGGCCATCGCGCGCGTCATCGCGTCCAGCGCTCCTTTGGTCATATCGTAGGGCAGGCCGCGCCAATGTGCCCGAAGTCCACCGACAGAGCTAATGTGGATGATGTTGCCGCCGTGTCCCGCGTCCCGCATCTGCTGGGCGGCGTAGTAGGTGCATAGGTAGGGCCCGCGGATGTTGGTCGCGAGGTGGCTGTCGAGTAGGCCCTCGTCGACCTCGAAGAAGTGGAGACGCTTCAGGTTGGCGGCGTTATTCACCAGCAGATGGATGGTCCCAAAGGCGGAAAGGGTCTGCTCGTGGATCAGCCGAACGCCTTCTGTCGTGCTCTGGTCTGCCGGCACGCCTATGGCCTCGGCGCCCAGGGCCCGGAGTTCCATTGTGGTTGCTTCGACGTCCTCGGGTGTCCTGCTGTTGATAACGACCTTCATGCCTTCCTTGGCCAACCGTAGCGCGATGCCTTTGCCGATGCCGCGGCTCGAGCCCGTGACGACGGCCACCTTGCCGGCGAGCTCGGGATAGCGTGCCGGCAAAGAGGCATACAGATCGCTGCTCTCGCTCATGGGTTACCTCCTGACGCTGCGGTACCGTGGGCAGCGGACATGGCTCATCAGTCGCAGAGCACCACGTGGACAACGCCGACATCGGACTCGACCCAGACCCCGTTGTCGGTTTCGTCGCCGTTACGGCGTCGATCGACGACGAACGCGCCGTCCTCGTCGAAGTGCCCCTCGTCCACGCGCACGTAGTGCGCCAGCCGCGTGAGGAGCCGGTCATTGGTCAGTGAGGCATCGAGTTGTTCGGACGGCTTGACCCGAGGGCGCAGATGGAGACGGTAGTTCGCGCCAACAAGGTAGAACTCGTTGCGAGCGGGCTGGAAAACGAGCCCGCGGCCCGGGCCAATGCGGGGCTCCTCGGCCCGTTGGATGCGCCCGGGAGCGTGACGCCAGTCCTTACCGCTGTGAAGGCCCTGCTCACTACCAAACTCAACCAGCCCCAGGTAGCCTTCGAAATCCAACGTCTGGATTCCCATGTGTGCTTCCTGGGTCACGGCGTGGACCCGTCCGGTGCCCTGATAGGCCAGCAGCAACGGGATCGCCGCAGCGGCGGACCGAAAGCTGTCGACGAGGGGGCGCAGTTCGGGGCGCACGCCGCCATCGCCATCGATGATGTGCTCGATGGCAAAGAAGGCGTAGCCAACGGCGTTGAACGCGCCGATCGCCTTGAACATGCGCACGGGGTTGGAGCTTCCGGGCGCCGACTCGGGGATGAAGAGGGGATTGTCGTGGCGGGCATAGGTCCGGCAGATCGCATCATACCCTTCCGTGTCGCTGATGTAGATATCGGGAGCAATCAGGTCGACGTGGGGCGTGGTCCATTTGTAGAGATCCAGCACTTTGCTCACCGCGCCACCGGAGGGGTAGTTGTCGCCGGGCACGCGCCAGCCGGTCTCGCCGAGCCATACGTTGAGGACCATGGGAATGTCGTAGATCCCCTTGCCAGCCTCGGCCAGCCGGTCGATGTAGCGGGCAATCGACCAGGCGGTCATCACCTCGCCTGCGCTGTCTCCGAACATCTCGGGCCACGAGCCCGAAGGCCGGTGCCCGGCATCTTGCCAGATCCGACCTAGCGGCCCGTCGCTGTTGGCCTGCAGGCCTGCAAGCACCTCGGGCGGGACCGGGGCGGCCATCGCCTGCTCGCCTGCCTGGCCGTAATCGCGATCTGATCCCAGGATGCCGGGCTCGTTCTCAATCTGGAGGGCGATCACAGTGCGTGAGTCCGCGTCGTGTTCCTTGAGGTATCCGCAGAGGGCGGCGAACGCACGCCGGTCTGCTTCGAAGGTCGCCTCGCAGTGAGAGGAGAGTACCCAAACGGCCCGACCTGTTGGCGAGAGGACGCGTCTGAAGCGGTCGGGATCGGTCTTGACCCAGTCCGGCACGTATTCCATATTGCCGTTCTTCCATGTCCCGAACCAGAGCAACACCAGGCGAACGCCGCGACCGCGGGCATCCAGGATCAGTTCGCCGAGATGCTCAAAGTCGAACTGACCTTCCTCGGGCTCGATCTGCTCCCAGTAGACCGGGATCTCGAGCGTGTTGCCGTGGAGCAAGTCCAGAGCATCGAGGGCTGTTCGCCACTCGCCGAAGTTGTAGCCACTGGAGTTGCGAGTCTGTCCTCCCAGGGGAAAGAAGGGTTTGCCATCGACGGTAAAGGGACGCTTGATTTCCGGACTCATAGCTGTCCTTTCGCATAGACTCCGTCTTGGGACCTCTGATCAACCCGCTGGGGCATCGCCCCAGTCCGGAATCGTCAGGATCTCCCCGTCGCGTAGCGCCGATTTGTGGGCCATAGCACCTGCCGCCATATAGCGCACGGCCTCCCACACATTGATCGCGGGGATACGGTCGTGTGCGATAGCGTCGACAAACTCGTGAACCAGGTGCGCATGCGACCCACCATGTCCTCCATAGAAGCTGTCGCCTGCGGCGGCGCTGAATGCTCGGGCAACTTCGTCGGGCAGCGGATTGCGCGTGTCCTCGACGCTCAACGATGTCGTAGACAGGGCGTCGGTCCAGGTATCGTTCTCAAAGCTGCCGTCCGTGCCGTACACCCGGAAGATCTCGCGACCGGGGTGGCCGATCTCGCGATACTCGCAGATGCGCATCGTCGCGCCGTTGCTCATCTGAAAGAGCGCGGTCTCATTGCTGAAGGCGGAATCAGCGAAGTAGGGATCTTCATCGCGGTTGGCGTAGCCCCACGCGCAGACCTTGACCGGATGCGCGTCCATCACGCTGATAGGCCCGCTGGTCGAGTGGGTGGGATAGTGCATCGGGCCGCTCTTCACGCCCCGTTGCCGGTAGGTTTCCTGGACCGCTCGCCATTCGTCGCCTGCCTTGCTGGCAAGCCGCATGCGTTGAACCTCACGCAGGTTACAGGCACAATCGACGTCGTGGAAGTACTCGCCTTCTGAATAGACAAAGTTGCCAAAGTCCCCGGTCTGGGCGCGCCGGCGGCAGTACATCGCCTGGGGGCGGTAGTAGGTCGTCTCCCCAAGCATATAGTGTAGGCCGGTGGCCTCGACGGTGCGCACCAGGCGGTCGCACCACGTGAGGATCTCGTCTGCGTCCGGAATGCTGATCACGGGAACAGCGCTATAGACGTGTTTGCCGGCCTGAAGGGCCTGGATGGCTTGGGGGGCGTGGAGCCAGGGCTGTGTGATGATCACGAGGGCATCGACATCGCTCTCGCAGATGGCGTCGAGTGAGGGGTAGAGATCCGATGCGCGTAGCTTCGCCTGCCACGAAGGCTTGGTGGCGAAGGCCGTCATGCGCTCGGGCTCGCGATCGCACAGCGCGATCCGATCGACCAAGGGGTGGCTCATGAACAGATCCGCAAAAGCGCTACCAAACGAGCCGAGTCCTACAAGTCCTAGACTGATGCCCATAACACCTCCTTGAGTGTATCTGTTGGGATTGACAGGCGCACTATGGTGCAGCCTGGTGTGACGCCTACAGTGCCTCCAGTTACCAACCCATCCCCTCGAGCCACGCCACGCTCAGATCGCTCCACGTGGCAATGTGAGGATCATCCTTGGCCAGCCCCAGGCCGTGCGCGCCGTGGGGATAGACGTGCAGTTCGAACGGAACCTTGTGGTCGCTCAGTGCCTCGGCGAAGCGCAGGCTGTTCTTCACGGGAACCGCGGCATCGTCGGACGTGTGCCACAGGAAAGCCGGAGGCGTGGTCTCTGTTACCTGCCTGTCAAGCGACATCAGGTCGAGCAGTTCGAGGTCTGCATTCGGACCCAACAAGTTTTCGAACGAGCCACGGTGCCCGTAGGCAGCGGCGGAAATCACGGGGTATGCGAGAATCAGCGCATCGGGACGTGCGCTGATAGCGTCGAGCGGATCACCTGTGTTGAGGGCAGCCATCTGGAAGTGAACGCCCAGGCTCGCAGCCAGGTGGCCACCCGCGGAGAATCCGCACACAGCGATGTGGTCCGCGTCGACCCCCCAGGCCTCGGCGTTAGCGCGGATCATGCGCAAGGCCCGCGACGCGTCGAGAAGGGGCGCGGGGTGACGGTGCGGCGCTACCCGGTACTGCACGACGAAAGCGTGGAATCCGGCGGCGTTGTAGTGTTGGGCGATGGGCGCCTGCTCGTGGGGCGCACGGCCCACATAGCCACCGCCGGGGCAGACCAGGACGGCCCCGCGGCGTGCGCCACCCTCGGCGAGATAGAGCTCCAGCCAAGGGCGGAAGTCGTCTCCAGGCGCTGAAGCCGGAGGCGTCGTGGCCCAGAGGGGCAAGTGCGTCGATTCGGATACGATTTGCATAACGGTTTTATCCTGTGCCCTGCTCCGATAGAGGAATGGTGATGTCAGATTGCCAAGATGCCGTGATCGATCAGCCAATTGACCGACTCGCGAACGCCTTGAAGTGAGGTGTACCTCGGCCGGTAATCGAGCAGCCGCTGTGACTTGGCAATACTGTAGCAGTTGGGGCTGTGCTCCAGATGCCCCAGCGTCGCACTGGCGTCGCGCTCGGAGACATCCGCGCGCCACTCGTCAAACGGCTTGTAGGTCAGGTTCGCCTCCTTCCCGAACCAGCCCGCCACGGCTTCGGCATAGCCGCGCAGGCTCAATGCTGCCGGAGAGAGGGCGTGGAAGCTCTCGCCTATCGCCAGATTGCGGTTTTCGATGGCCTTCATAAAGAGCTGGGCCACGTCGTCGGCGTGGACGTGGTGGACGACCTCCAAGCCCCAGTTGGGTAGGGTAACCTCTTCGCCCCGGGCAAGCCGCGCATAGACCTCGCGGCTGAAGTTCGCCGCAGGATTGAGGGGTACCCAGCCGGGTCCGACAATGTGGCCCGGCAGAATGCAGGTCTCGGGGAAGCCATGACGGCGGGCCTCTGTATGCAGGTAAGCCTCAATCGCGGCCTTGCGGATGCCATAGTCGCCGATGGGCTGGCGTGGTTGGTCTTCAGTGACGGGAACCGCAGTCGTCCTGCCATGAACCCAACACGTGCTGCAGTGGAGGAAGTGCTGGAGCCTGCCCTGCAGCGCTTCCACCAGATGCTGCGCGCTCTCCAGAGTGAAGCAGATCATATCGACGACGATGTCGGGCTCCAGCGCCTGGATCTTGGAGCCAAAGCTGCCTGCGGCTTCCTCGTCAGCGCGGTCCATCTCTACGCGGCGTACGGCCTTCCATGCCCCGTGAGGCTGGTAGGCGTCGCGCTGTCCGCGGCTCACGACCGTGACATCGTAGCCAGCCTCGACAAGGCGGGGTACGAGGAATGTCCCTACGTGTCCTGTCCCTCCAATCACAACGACTCGCATCTCGAACCTCCTTTATTCAGGGGCATCGTCAGTCAGGTAGATGTGGTACCTCTGGAACTCAGCCCAGCGCGCGTCATCGGCCGGACCGCCGTGAGCAAAGAGGCCAGGGTGAATCTCCGCGATCGGAAGCGATGCGCACCTGCCAACGGTCTGCCAGGCGTCGCCTTCGGCTGCGCGGAACTGACCAACGATGGCATCAGCACCCTGCACCAGCCGGATTGCGGCTGCATCGGTCGAGACCGGCACCCTGTTGACGAGGGCCGGCTGATCGTCTTCCTCGCGCGCCATAACGATCCATACCTCGCCGTCCAGGCATTCCTTGATCAGTTTCACATAGGTGCCGTCGTCGACATACCAGATGAGGCCGGCCTGCTCGCCCTGCTGGGCTGGCTGGTTGCGCACCCACACCTCGCTGGTCATGCCGCGTGTCGCCGGTTGAGCGGGGCGGAGCAGCAGGTTGCGCGCGTCGTTTCGTTGGCCCCAGAGCGTTCCAGGCAGGGCCTGGATGCGCAGCCTTGAGTCCCGGACGTTCCACGCATCCGCGGCTTCCCGGACCCAGAACCAAGCGTGGTCCAGGCCGTTTTCGAACGACTCTTTCAGTAGCATTCGCTCTTTCATTGCGGCGCTTCCTTTCTCAGTCGGGGAACTGGGCGTTGTAGGCATCCACGATCTCGCCCACCACACGGATGCGCTCCAGATCGCCGGTGGAGGAGATCTCATCGGAGATACCCAGCACCAACTTGGGCGCGAATAGATCGATGATGCGCTGCGTGCATTCGGCAAGCGTCTCGACCGAAAACGTTCGGTCGAAGTAGATCGCCGGGATGCCATCGAGCAGAAACACCTCGTCGCCAAAGGCTTCCTTGGTCTCCTCCAGCGTGACATCACCTTGCGGGTAGGGGGTGACGGCCTCGATACCATCCAGCCCTGTCTCGCGGGCAAACGGGAGCAGTGCGCGCACGTCGCCATCCCAGTGCGAGCACACGAACTTGCCGGCGCTGTGGAGGCGTTCGGCCCGATACTGGCAGGCGGGAAGGTGGTATTTGCGGAACCACTTCGGCGGAAGTGTGCCCGCGTGGACGTTCTCACCGAAGTTGATGATGTCGATGGGCGATACGTTGATCACGTCGATCAGGCGGTCGTGGCTTTCGTCGAGTGCACGGAAGAAAGCCTCTGTCGTATCGGGCCAATCGTGGATGGCGTAGATGCCGTTCTGGCTGCCCATGCGCTCGATGTAGAGGCTTTGGACATTCATCCGCGGCATGAACATTGTCGGGGCGCCGAGGTCGCCGATGGCCTCCTGGAGCTCATCGTACTTGGCCTGATCCCATTCCCAAGTTGTGTTCTCCTCGCGCCAGGTTGCGACCTTGAGTTCGTCCTCTGTGGTCACCTCCCACTTGTAGGTGATGGGATGCCAGCTGCTTGAGGTTCTGTGCAGCACCCGCACCTGCTTACCCACGGGGGTCTCGATTGTTGTCTCGGTGTCAGTCGCGTTGAGCTCGCGCGTGGTGATTCTCACGGCGGGGTGCTCAATGCGCCGAAAGCAGGCGTTGAACTCATAGAGCCGTGCCGAGCAGCCCAGTTCGCGGTAGATCTGGTAGAGGTCCATCCCGGTGAAGGGCGCTGGGAAGGGCTCGCCGGCAAACTCCTTGTCAGTGACCCAACAGCCGATGCGGGGCTGCCAGATGATGCGGCCCCTAGATTCGCCAAAGACCACCTGGCGATGCAGCTTAGGAAAATCGTATTGCATAGGGTTTACTCCATGTGTGAGCTACTCGCCTGGACCATCCAGGGCGACACATTCCGCGCCTCTCCGCACTGTCACTGAAGCTCCGGCTGACCGATGGATTGGTCCCTTGGTCTCGGTCGGTGCCGGTCATCATTCGGCTCTTTGCGATTGCCAATGGGGCTCCATACCACGACGCCCGCGTGTCCATGGGAACTATAGGCCGGTTTGCGCAGAGACGCAACCTACTCACGCCGCTGTTCCAAGACCCATATGGATCCCACGGCCGAATCTCGAAGGCGGTGAAGGGCACGCGATGCCCAGGCACCATAGAGGGGGCACCTGAACCTCGAGAGCGGCTAAGGCACGCGTGGATTAGCTGCTCCTCTAGCCTGCCTGTGCAGTGGAGCAATCGTGAGAAGCCTGTCAGAGTCTGGCGAGGTCGGCTTCGACGTCAGCAGCAGCGCTGCTGTTGCCCAGGTGTCGGAAGAGCAACAGGCTCTCATCCAGGCGGGCGCGAGCGGTCGCTCTGTCGCCTGCATGAAGCGCTTGCTTGCCGAGTTGGTGGAGACTTGCCGCGATGCCGGATTCGTAGTTGATGGCGCGTGCGCTCTCGTAGGCAGCTTGGAAGGCTTGGTCTGCCCCGTCGCTATCGCCCCGTTCACGAGCGATCTGCCCCAGGGCTAGCAGCGCGCTGGTCATGCTCGGAATATCTCCGATCTCTTTGAAGGCCCGCGCGCTTTCGGCGTGCATATGCTGAGCCATGGCTTTGTTGCCCTGGTGTGCCATCAGCCGCGCGATGAGACTCTGGCAGATGGCCATGCCGCGTATGTCACCAAGCCGCGCGCGTAGCTCAAGGCTCTGCTGGATAAGGTCGAGACAGCGCGGAATGTCGCCGCGCACGCTATAGCTCACTGCGAGCGTGTAGAGCGTTATGGCAGTCCCCCACTCATCTCCTCGTTTCCGGCGGAGCTCGAGACTGTCCTGGAGGAGGTTCTGGATGGTATCCACCGAGCCGGGCTCCAGATACGTCGACGCCAGCACTTCCTGACTCAACGCAACACCCCAGGTATTGCCCAGCGCCTGGTATTGCTGAAGGCTGTGTTGCAGGCGCCGCCGCCGTTCATCGCTGGAGAGGCCAAGGCCTATGTACGTCGATAGCACCTCTACCAAGGGAAGCCAGGCGCTATCTGGAAATTCGGCCAGCGATGCGAAGCTCTCCTCGATGAGTCGGCTTCCCTCGGGGATACGGGCCATACGGCACAGGAACTCGCCTTGCAGTGCGCGGAAGAGCATCAGGAGTCCTGTGTCGTCAAGGTCGGGTTGCCGGCGCAGTGCCTCGGCGGCCTCCGCGAACATCGCCTCTCCCTCACGGAAACGGCTGCGGATCTCGTAGAACAGCGCCAGTGCAAACGCTGCTCCAGATACACTGGTCGAGGCCTGGTGTTGCAGTGACCAACGCCATGCTGCACGGATGTTGTCGAGGTCGCGTTGTACGATCTCGAGCGCCTCACGCTGCCCAACAGGGTGGGGCTGTTCGAGATCGCCCATCAACGGCAGTTCCATACCTCTGACCAAGTCTAGGTAATAGGCAGCGTGTTGTGCCGCTACCTTGTCGGCTTCGCCGGGCACGGCTTTGAGTTGCTCCTCGGCATACTGCCGGAGGATTTCCAGGATCTCATAGCGTCCTTGTGGTGTGCGGTAGAGCAGGGATTTGTCCATCAGGGCTGACAGCGCGGGCAACCCGGCGCCGGCAATCCCTGCGGCGGCCTCGCGGGTGAAACCGCCACGGAAGAGCGCCAGGGCACGAAAGTGCCGGCGTTCCTCCTCAGAGAGCAACCCCCACGACCGTGCGAACACGGCCCGCAGGCTCTGATGGCGTTCTGGGAGATCGCGAAGCGTCAGGGTCAGGAAATCGAGGCTGGTAGCGACCTCTTCGGCGATTTCGGCGCAGGTGAGCATCTTTGTCCAGGCAGCGGCGAGTTCGATGCCCAAGGGGATCCCCTCGACCAATTCGCAGATTCGCGCGATGGCGCCCAAGTCCGTGTCGTCCGGCGCGAAACTACTCGAAGTGCGCCGCGCAGTCTCAACGAAGAGCGCGACCGCATCGTAGGCGGCGGGCATCTCGTCATCCCGTGTGGGATAGGCTAACCCTCGCACCTCCATGACCCATTCACCTTGGAGGCCAAGCCTCTCGCGAGATGTCACCAGAAGCTTGGTGTGAGGGGCTTGCGTGAGGATCGCGGAGAGCGTTTCGGATTCGCCGATGAGATGTTCCATGTTGTCGAGGATCAACAGCATGGTCCTGGTACCGAGATAGGAGAGGAGTTGTTCGACAGGCCGAATCGCGCTCTGGGGGTAGAAAGCCGTACCAAGTGCGTCGGCGATTGCGGGCACGAGCAGGTCTTGCGACGTCACTGCTGCCAACGGCACAAAGATGGCGCCGTCGCTGAAGACCTCGCGATGGGTATGTGCTGCCTCCAGGGCAAGGCGCGTTTTGCCAACGCCGCCGGGGCCAGTCAGGGTGATGAGCCGGCATTCCTGCGCGGTCAGGAGCTCGCCCAACTGCTGAAGCTCCGTCTGGCGCCCAACGAACAGCGTTGCCAGCGCCGGCAGGTTGTGCAACGGGCGAGGTGCAGCCTGGGCAGGTACCGGGAGGGGAATCTGGGACATTGGGCGTTGGCGCACGTCGCCGGCCCGTATCTGTTGGTACAGGCTGATGGTCTCGGGGGCTGGCTCCAACCGCGACGCTTTGAGGCGGCGAAGTAACGTCTCGTACTGGTGCAAGGCTGCTGCGCGCTGTCCATCAGCAGCATAGAGCTGCATCAAATACCGGTTTGCAGATTCGTTCAAGGAATCGCGTGCGGCCCAACGCAGGGTGACCGCCAGGGCAGCCTCGATGTCGCCCTGCGCGCTGTGGTACAGCGCGAGCCGCTCCATCGCCAGCGTGGCCTCCTGGCGTAGGTGCTCGGCCTGAAAGAACTGCCATTCGTCGAAGGCCGGAGAGTCCTCAAGGGTGAAGCCCTCAAGAAAATCGCCGCGGTAGAGGGCGGTTGCCTCGCTAAGGTGCGCGAGGCACTGCTGGCACAGATCGGCACTGGCATGGTCGTGGGCACGCGTTGCTGTCAGATGTTTCTCAAAGTGGGGCACGTCAGCCCATACGTCGTCTTCGAGGGCGACCACGTCCTGTTCGACATCTAGCCAAGGGCCGACAGCGGTCTGCCCCAGTTGCCAGAGGGCGTTGCGCAGATATGCGAAGGCTCGGGGGCTATCGTGCTCGGGCCAGAAGAGGGCGGCCAGCGTCTCGCGGCTGTGCACTTGACGCGTTACGGCAAGATAGGCCAGCAAGGCCAGCGGCTTGCGGTGCCTGATGTGAACCACCTGGTCGTCCCTTTCGACATGAGGGGCGCCCAAGAGGATCAGCCGTGTCTGCGGTGTGGTGGCTGTTGGCGGGACCATCAACTCCATATTACCTCAGATCGACGAGTCTGGCGAGAGATAAGGGATTCGACACCGCAAAAGACGCTTTTAAGACGCCCCTTCGGTATGCTTATGGCAGATGGGCGGCTCAAAGGAGGTGCTATGGGAAGCACGGGAAGGAGTGTGATGTGACCGGAGCACGATACTGCGTAATCGCCAAGACGACTGAGCCAACGCGTGTGGCCTATACGCGCTTTGTCGGGGTGGTGAACGCACCGTCGCGCATCTGGATGGTGCGAGACTGGGCCAGACGTGAGGGCTATCATCTGATTGGCGCCCCGAGGTGTGTCTTCGGACTCGAGGAAAACCACAGCGTGATGGCTGTCTGCGAGGTGCAGTGGCCACTCGCCGAGGCAGTTGAGCCCTGTCAGGGAGAGGTCGGCGTACGGTGGCTACCCCCTCAGCGTGTCCTTGCAACCTACCATCAGGGGGACACAGCTGACCTTCACACCACAGCCGCTGCCCTGCGTGAATGGGGTTCGGCTAACAGCTATCGCACCGGCAGTTCTCTCTGCGAGATCTACTGGTTTGACGTCAGGACGCCAAGAGAGCACTGGATCACCGAAGTGCAGAGCCTGATCGAGGAGGAACGACGCGACGCTGAATAGAACAAATTAGCTATAATATGACGTATTCTGGCAGGTTTCCATCCTATCATGGGGTGTGTCGATCCAAGACCAGTCACGCACCTGTACCGCGCTGTGTTGCAGGTGGCCGTCCATCCTCAAGGAGCAGAGACTATGGATATCACCGCAGCGATCGAGAGCCGAAGAAGCATCCGCAACTTCAAAGATGCGCCGATCCCGGAGGCCGACATACGTGCGATCTTGCACGCTGGGACGCTCGCGCCGTCAGGCAAGAACCGCCAGCCCTGGCGCTTTGTCGTTGTCCAGGGTGCTCAGCGTGAGGAGATGCTGCGTGTGATGAAGGAAGGCATTGATGCCTTCGAGGCGGCAGGCGTGGCCTTGGGCAGTAGCAGGAACACCCTGCGCATCATGGCTGAGGCCCCCGTGACAATCTTTGTCTTCGCCGATGACAAGGTCGCCGGAGATGGCCTCTCGCAACGTGAACTGATCGGATTGAGTGTCGACATTCAGTCGATTGGTGCGGCGATCGGGAATATGCTTCTGGCGGCGTTGGAACGCGGGTTGGGCACGCTGTGGATCTGCGATGTCTTCTACGCCTATGAGGAACTGTGTCATTGGCTGGGCGAGGATCGCCTGATGGTCGCTGCCGTGGCGGTAGGATATCCCAATGAGACGCCCGGCCCCCGTCCTCGAAGGTCCGTAGATGAAGTTACCCGGTGGTTGGGATAAGGCCTGAACAGACAACGAGAACGACATGGTGTCGCGCAGTGGATCGTGCGTCTCGCATGTGCTAGATGGAACGCCATGTCTAGGGAGGATAGATGACGAAGTTTGTCCCCAGCCTTGCCTTGTCCCGGATGCTGTATGAGGAGCAGATCGAGCCGATTCTCGAGATGGGCTTCCCGGGTTTGCCCTATGCGGCAGCAACCCTAGGGATGTGCTCGGAAATCCTGGGGCTTGACGATGCGGTGTCGATGGACCACGAGTGGGGACCGCGAGTGACGGTCTTCCTCTCGGACGAGGCCTATGGGCAGCATGCTGAGGCGTTGATGCAAGGGTTCCGGGACTTCCTGCCCAAGTCGTTCAAGGGTTTCGATATGATGTGGCGCAAGCCAGGGGTGGATGTCCACGATACGAAGGAGACGATTCTCTATCATGTAGGGGTATCAACCATCGATCGTGCGCTTGGGTTCTGTGGCGGGAGTGCAGCGCTCCCCTTGCAGGACACGAACTGGCTGAAGATCAGCGAACAGCATTTGCTCGAGTTCACTTCAGGCGTTGTCTACCACGACGCCACCGGTGATCTCACTGCGGCTCGCGATGCGCTGGCGTACTACCCTGATGACGTGCTGCGGTTCCTTCTGTTGAACGAGTGGAACGCTCTAGGCGGCGACTGGTTTCCTGTCGGGCGGATTGGGGCTAGAGGCGATGCCCTCGGCTTGCGGCTTCAGGCTGCCAGGATTGCGCAGCATCTGATGCGTATCGCGTTCATGGTCAGCCAGAGATACTGGACCTACAGGAAGTGGTTCGGTACGTTGTTCAAGCAACTGCCCATTGCCGGTGAGTTGGAGCCGCTGCTGTCGGTGCTGGTCGACGAGAAGAACTGGCGAAGGATTGAGGAAACCATTGGCGAGGCTGCAGCGATACTTCTGAGTGAGCAGAGCAAACTAGGTATCGCGCCGCCGGTACATTTCCTGATGGATAGATCGGATGACCCGCGCCATCACATGAAATACGACTTCGGGGTAGTGGGGCGCGAACTCACCCGCAGTCTTTCGCCGGCGCTCAAGTCGCTGATGAACAACCAGGTGTACTGGCTCCACGAACGGAGTCTGATCCTGTGGAACGAGGAAGTGGGCAAGTGGACGTGGCTGCTGCAGAAGTGACTCTGGGACCGACCTGGATTCATCAAGGTCCCGAGACTGACCATACGAAGGGGGTCTGAGATGAAGGCGCTGGAGAACTGCCGGTGGGTGCCGAGATGGGTGGCACACTTGGGCTGCATCAAGGGGTGTCTGACCTACCTGGGAATCGAGATCAGCGATGCGTGGTTGTACGGAGGCACAGGACACGCCTTCGTCCTCAATCTACATGACGAAGTCTGTCCCAGTGGGCCGACCGCGTGGCGGACGATGAAGCTATTCGAGCTCGGACACAATCTGGGCTACGAGATCGAGGGGTTCTTTGGGACCAAAGATCAGGACGATTTCGCGGAGCTTCAGCGACGCGCATGGGAGCATGCGAAGGTCGCCATTGACCAGGAGCGGCCCTGTTACGGTTGGGAACTCGAGATCCCCGAGTTCTACGTAGTGTACGGATACGATGACGTCGGGTACTACTTCTCCGGCCCCGGCTGCGACGTGGGCAAGGGGCCCAAGCCGTGGCAGGAACTCGGTGACACGGGCATCGGCGTCGTTGAGCTGTACAGTGTGTCACCCGGCGATGCTGCCGATGACGTGACGACAATCAAGCAGGCACTGGTCTTCGCTCTGGAGATCGCCGAGAGCCCCGAGGCGTGGATCTCCGAACACTACAAGGCCGGACTGCAGGGATACAACAACTGGATCCAGGCCCTGGAGGAGGGCAAGGCCTCGGACATGGGCATGCGCTACAACACGGGTGTGTGGCTGGAGTGCCGCCAGAACGCTTCCGGGTTCCTCGATGAGGCCAAGGCCCGGCTCCCGGGACGTGCCGATGCGCTGTTCGACGAGGCGGCGGCACACTACCGCGTTGTGGCAGAGAGCCTGGAGAAGGTCGCGGGGATCTATCCCTGGGAGTGGAAAGCCTCGGACGAGGATGTGCTCCCAGTCGATGACAGGAGCCGCGCTGCTGTGGCGTCGCTCCAGGCAGCCAAGGCAGCCGAGGCGAGCGGTCTGCGGGCCCTCGAGAAGCTTCTGCAAGCGCTCTAGACGGGGCTCGCACAGTTCAGCCTAGGGGTGGAGGGAGCTCACTGGAATGGGTGCGCATCAGGTGTCGATCGGCATCATCGTCTATTCGCATACTGGCCACACGCGGTCTGTGGTTGCGAGGCTGCACGATGCACTCGTTGCTGCGGGGCACCACGTGACGCTGGAGCCCTTGGAGACAGTTCGGCCACTGCAGATGGGTGACACCAGCGCCGAGCTGCGAGACGTGCCTGACGTCGGAACCTACGACGTCCTGGTGCTTGCCTGCCCTGTTCGAGGTGGGACGCCGGCGCCACCTATGCGTGTCTACCTGGAGCAGCTTCCCACGTTGGAGGGTAAGGAAGTGGTATGCCTCGTCACGGGCGTGATGCCTGCGAATTGGGGGCGTGAACAAGCGCTTGTCCAGATGGGCGAGATGTGCCAGGCCAAGGGGGCGCAGGTCCTTGCTTCCGACAGCATACGGTGGTCGAGCCTTCGTCGCGGGCGGCGGATCGCTGAAGTTGTGGACAGACTGACGGGGCTTTTCTAGCTTCGTCCGTCGACTGAGGGGGTCGCCGCAGCGTTGCAGTGTGGATCCATAGAGGAGGTGCGATCGTGGTCAGGCTCGAAACCGACAGGTTGGTCATACGGAACTTCCGGTCCGAGGACTGGGAGGAGCTTCAGGAACTGGCGATCGCATACCAGGCCTCCGAGTCGGCCAAGTACGAGCCGCCGTGGCCTACGGGTGATGAGGAGGTCAAGGGAATGGCCGGATGGTTCGCCGGTGGCGACGACTACCTCGCCGTCTGTCTGAGAGCTAACGGTAAGTTGATCGGGCTCGTCGCCATCGAGCCGCGCGAGGGGCAAGAGGGGCGAGTGCGGAATCTGGGGTATGTCTTCCATCCCGGGTACCACGGCCACGGCTATGCCACTGAGGCCTGTCGCATGGCGATGAGGTATGCGTTCGGGCTGCTTGAAGCAGAGCGGATCCTTACGGGGACAAATCTGGAGAACCGCGCATCAGTCGCGCTGCTCGGACGGCTAGGCTTGCGATCGATCGGCGGCGGTGAGTTCGCGATGTCGCGGGACGAATGGGCGCTGACCGATCGGGGTGTTGAATGAAGATCCCATTTCGTGGATGCCGCGTCGACGAGGCGATTGTGCATCACACGGTGGTGCGCGACAGACTGCGTGTGCTATCCGAGAGGCACTCGGAGCGGCTCGACAGTTCGGACTGGACGACGACGTTTGCGGCCCCGAGGTTGCACATCTGGTCAGCGAGGCGGCTAAGACCGAACGCCAGGCTGTTGTCTAGAGTAACTGGGGATTGGGAAGCCGGATGAGCTGGCGGAAAGGGCCAACACATGGACGAGACGAAACTCACTGCACAACCACCATCACATCGGCGAGATGTGGTCGGAGATCATGCGCCGTGGGCATGCTCTGCCGGACTGGTACTAGGCGCGGCATACGACCAGGCTAAGTTCGCGGCGCGACTGGAACGGTTGGCGTATGGCGGGGTTGGGTAACCAGCCCGCCCTGGCAGAGATGCTCGCGCGAGCTGCGGGCCTCCCCGCCGCGGGAGGGCCTAGACGCGCAAGCGACGACCGACTTCGCGGAGGGTGGCGATGTCCTCGGGGGGGATGGCGCCATCCGGTAGGGGGCCGGTGTTGAGCAATAGGTTGGACCCCTGCTCCTGAGCGTTCGCCAGCATGCGTAATACTTCATCCGGCCCCTTGTGATTCCCATCGTCGTCCTTGTTGTATCCCCAGGCTCCCGGCTGTAGCGTGTCGCAGATCTCATTGTGCTTGTTCTGATTCGCATCCCATGCCCGCTGGGCTACGAGCGCCGCCTCAGGGCCGATGCGTTGGCGGACCCGCTCCGCCAAGGAGACGCCTTCACGCTCAGGCGAGGCGAAGTCCTCGGTGCCCGTCGCGCCTTGCTTGAAGGCGATCAACGCCTGTGGCTGGAGTTCGCGGATCATTGCATAGGTTTCCTCGATTGGGAAGAGGTCCGGGCGCGCGTAGTAGCCCATGATTGGGTCGAACCAAATGCCCGCCAGAAGACCATATTGGGTCAGTAGCTCGCGGATCTGGGAGTGCACAAAGTCGATGTAGGGCCGGAAGTCCTCATCTTTTGCCCACCTGTAGCGAGGCTCTGTGTGCTTGTAGTTGGGCCGTGCCATCTCGAAGACGTCACGCGGATAGAAATAGGGATGGCGCCAGTCGAGCGCATATGAGTAGTAGAGAAAGAGGCCGAGACCCTTCTCCCGGCATGCTGCTGCCAGCTCTGCAATCAGATCGCGACCGGCGGGGCTGTGAACGCTGGTGTAGTCGGAGACGGCGCTATCGAAGAGGCAGAAGCTATCGTGGTGGCGGGAGGTGATGTTGACGTAACGCATCCCTGCCTCAAGTGCCAGGTCAGTGATGGCGCCGGCGTCGAAGGCCGCAGCCGTGAACTGCGCCTGGAGCTGCTCATATTCGGGGAGGGGGATAGCTTCGCGGTACATGACCCACTCGTGCCGGCCGAGAAGGCTGTAGAGGCCATAGTGCATGAAAAGGCCGAAGCTGGCGTCGGCGAACCAAGCCAAGGCGGCAGCATGGGGATCGCGGCGATAGAGGTCGGCGTAGTTTGCCAGGTACGAGGGCACGGTGACGGGCATAAGCTGGCTCCTTCACTCTTGGTGTTGATTGGGCACTGCGGGTGATATGCGTCGATGATCAGCGCTATGCGCCTTCGACCCGCGGCTCTTGGTCCAGGTAAATGCTCTGCTGCGAAAAGTACTTCTGGTAGTTGAGGCCAACGGCAATGGCGAGCGAGCCAGTGTTGGTGGTCAGACAGCGGTATTGCGCGATGAAGCCCGCAGTGATGCACCACGCGCTCAGAGCGCTGACGACCACCTTGCCCAGCCCCCGGCGGCGGTACGAGCGATGTGTCAGGACTCCGATGTCCATGAACCCCGTCAGACGGAAGCCTGTGGCGATGGCCACCATCTGTCTGTCCAGAAAGCAGCCAAAGCCGATTTCATCCTGGACCGCAACCTCGGCCATTTCGACCTCTTCGTCAGTACAGGTGGCTTGGAGCTGGTCGAGTGCGCTTGCATCTTCCGGAACCAGACGCCGCACCACGAAAGGCTCCGGGACAAGCGCCGGGCGGAAGTCCGGGGGATATAGGTAGAGCAGGTCGCTGTGCTCGATCGTGCGAATCCGCGAGGCGCGTAGCGCCCTCTGCAGGGCACCGGCGGTCAGGGTAGCCGCGCCCGCGTCGGCATCGAGTGCTTGTCGAACCACGGGTACGCATGCCGGGTCCATCCGCACGAAGGCGTGCTGCCCGATGAGCCAGATGTGAATGCCACCCGTGTCCGCGAACTGCTCGTCGGCTGCGATCTCGGTGCCCGGGCGGCGCAGCACCTCGCTCGCGACCGCGAACCGACCAGCCCATTTCTCGTGGACCGCGCGACCAAATGCCTCACGCTCACGCCTTGCGCTGCCCGGTGGTCTCACATTGGTCATCGTTTGGCCATCCTAGTGTGTCTCCAGGAAACGGCTTCCCGTCAGCCGCCGTCCATTGTAGCCGTTTCGGGCGGTGACGCATTCCCGGAGACATGGGCACGGACAAGTGCTAGGACCGCGTCTCCATACTTGGCGAGCTTGCCCGCGCCGACGCCCTTCACGGCCAGAAGCGCCTCTAGGTCCTGGGGGAGCGCGGCAGCGATCGCGCGCAGGTGGTTGTCGTGGAAGACGACGTAGGGCGGCACCCCGCCGGCTCTGGCTACTTGCAGCCGCCATGCGCGCAAGGCTTCGAACAGCTGTGGATCGTAGTCGATGTCCGGATCATCGAGTCCGCGCGGCGCGCGGGCCGGCGTTTCGTTGCCGGCTGAGGAGCGCGAACGTTGCGGGCCACGGTTTCCGGAGGTGCGACCCGGACGGGGGATGGATTCCGGTGGCGGTTGTACTAGATCGGCGAGTCGCTGGGGATCGGTCAGCGCGGCATGGCCTGCCGCCGTCAGATCGACGACCGTGCCGCCGGTTTCGAGGTCGCGCGTCGTGAGGAAGCTGTGGGCGATAAGGGACGCGATCAGATCCTCGATCGCTTTGCGTGACCGGAATCTTAGGGCCCCATAGCCCGCGCGTGTCTTGCTCTGCTCCGGAGCCCCGCTGTCGCCCTGCAGGATACGCACTAGGCTGTAACGGCCCCAGCCCCAGGAGACCGCCGCTATCGTTCGAAGGATCGTCAAGAGCTGCGCCTGCTCATCGGGGAGCGGGACATCCGCTGTTGCGGGGAGGATGACGCAGTTGTCGCATGCATCGCAGCGGTCGAGCCGCCTTCCTCCCAGATACGCGCTCAGGTACCCGTGGCGGCAGTGGTCGGTATCGGCATAGGCAGACATCTCATCGATGCGTTGGGTTTGGATCGTCGCGTAGCG
The DNA here is from genome assembly GCA_034676805.1 of Anaerolineae bacterium. GTDB lineage: Bacteria > Chloroflexota > Anaerolineae > B4-G1 > SLSP01 > PWVB01. Next base: position 90,021 of record JAXDDO010000032.1, read on the forward strand.
ATCAAGCCACAGACTGATGCGTTGTGCGACGTCATCGGGCGCTGTGGCGCGGCCCAACATCATATCGCGACCGGAGAAGCGATAGGTGAGAGCGCCTTGATCTGCCCATGTCAGGAGTTGCTCCTCTATCGTGAGCGGCGAGAGCCCGGCCTTGGATGCCACGTCCATCAGGTTGACCTGCAACCACTCCCCAGGTCTGAGCCCAGCAGCTCTGGCAAACTCAGCGAATCCGTGGTCGTCGCCCAGCCCTGCAGCGTTCTGCGGCTGCAACCGGAGGAGGGCGGCGCGCGGCGCGTCGGGCCCGCGGCGGAGCAGCCCATTCTCCTCGAGCACGCTGAGCGCGACACGTAGGGGTGTCTCGTCCACTTGCAGCTCGCGCTGCAGGTCCGCGCTGGCGACCGTAGCTGTCGATCGTGAACCGAGATGGCGGATGACCCTCCCGTAGACGGCTCTCAGGAAGTCCACAGTGGGTAAGTCGCGTCGCACACGCCTGGTTAGCAGCGTGTGATCGCTGCGCGAGACCATCAGCAGGCATCGCGCCGGGTCTCCGTCACGCCCGGCTCTACCCGCCTCCTGGTAGTAGGATTCGAGGGATGCCGGGGGCATGAAGTGCACGATGAAGCGAATGTCTGGCTTGTCGATTCCCATCCCAAACGCGATGGTGGCGACAATCACCCGCGTCTCGCCGGCCATGAAGCGATCCTGGACTTCGGCGCGATTGCTGATCCCGGCGTGGTAGTGGAGGGCGTTGACGCCCTGGCTACGCAACAGGTCGGCGAGCTGCTCGCACCGGGCGCGTGTGTCTGCGTAGATGATACCGCTGCCCTCGGCACCTTTGCAGAAGGCCACGAGCTGTCGAAGTTTGTCATCGCGGCTGGCTGCGCGAAAAACCTCGAACTGGAGGTTGGGGCGTATGAGGTCGCCCGCCACGACGGTCATCGGCCGGTCGGGGCTCAGGTGCTGCACGATATCGCGGCGGACGCGTGGGGGTGCCGTTGCGGTAAGTGCCAGGATGGGGGGCTCATCCAGGGCTCTCCATGCTTCGGCGATCTTGAGATAGTCGGGGCGGAAGTCGTGTCCCCAGACGCTGACACAGTGAGCTTCATCTATGACCAGCCGGTTGATGCCTGCCCGGCGCAGTGCGTGGAGAAACGTCGGTTGGCGGAGTCGTTCGGGCGCTGCGTAGAGCAAGCGGTAGCGCCCCTCAGTTGTTTCTTCCAGGCGTTGGCGCAGAACGTCTCCGTCCAAGCTGCTGTTGATGGTTGTAGCCCGCGCTCGTAGATGGTCGGGCAGGGAATCGATCTGGTCCTTCATAAGCGCGATCAGAGGGGAGATAACAAGTGTCGTCCCGGTTTCCGCCAGGATCGCGGGGAGCTGGTAGCAGAGGGATTTACCACCTCCGGTGGGGAGGATGACAAGGGTGTTCTCGCCTCGCATGACGGAGGTCAATGTCTCCAACTGGCCAGGGAGAAGGGTGGTGAACCCGAAAGTATTGCGGACGGCGCTGAGGATATCGTCACGTTCCCGGTCGGCGACCTGGACCGCCGAGGGCGTTGTAGACTCATGATCTTTGGTTGGAACGAAGCCTTGCTCGGTACTAGCCTGCATCGCGGGACGCCCGAGATGGGGTGCCAGGATCTCCTGAAGAGCGGAGAGATCGGCAGCGTGCCGTGCTTCCAGGGCATCGCGCAGGTCACGGACGCGCGTTTCCTCTTCGCTGGCCTTGAAGTAGGCCAGCAGCTTTCGCAGGATGTTGGGTGATAGCTCCTCGGCGTGGGCGGCGGTGTTGAGCAGGCGCACGGCGTAGCCGCTCGCGGTGACCCAGTCGTTCTGCGCCCGGTAGAACGCTACCATCGTGAGCAGGTAACTCTGACCGTCGGGGGTCAGCTCGCCTAGCCTGTGGCAGGCAGAGACTGCTGTAGATGTGTCGCTTTGGGCAATGGCGATCTCAGCATAGACGCGCCACGCCGTGGTGCTGTCGGGTGCTTGCTCGACGAGCGCCTGAATGACGCGCCTCGCATCATCCAAAGCGCCCTTCGCCAGGTGGAGCTCCGCCAAAAGGCTCTGAGCGCTGACGCTGGCGCGGAGCCGCAGCCGCTGCGCGGCAACCTCCAGTGCTGTGTCGAACCGCTGCTGGACGGCAAGTGCCCTGGCGCGCAGGTCCAGCAAGGTGACCAGGTCCGGTTTCTCCTGGAGCAGAACGTCGAGGCAGGCGTGCAGATCTACCAGGTATTCCCACCGCAACAGGAAGGTCAGCACCTGCTGCCTTTCCGATGATGACAGGAGAGATACACGCGCAGCGGGCAATCCAAGATCTGCGAGCATCGTTTTGGGCATTGATGACGTCTCCTTGCTTGGATGGGGTGATGCCGGGGCGCGGCTCCTTATAGATGTGCGATGGTGAGGTCGGGAATGGCTACGGCCCAGGTCTCGGCTACGAGGCGACGATGGCAGCGGTCGGCGGTGGGCTCGGCGCAGAGCAAGCAGGGCGCGTGGTAGCGGGCCAGGATGGCGCGGCCCAGCTCTTCGGCGTGCCGTTGTCTCAAAAGCCCCAGTATCTCAGCTTCGTAGACAGGCCAGTTCGGGTTCTGTTGGTACTCCTCGAACATTGCATCCGTGGGCGCCAGGTCGGGATGGTGTTCATAGGCGATGCCGAAGCCCTCGTTCAGCAGGAAGTCGAGGGTGTCCTTCTTGGTGTATCCTGCAAGGTGTGACGTGTTGCGCAAGCGCACATCGATCACAGCGTCCACGCCTGCAGCGCGCAACTGGCCGATGAACAGCCGGAGCGGTTTCCCCTGATAACCGATGGTGTAGATTGTAGGCATCGATCCCTCGCTAGAATAGGCTGAGCTGCGGCGGCTCGCGGCTGAACTGGCTGGCCCATTGGCTGTACGGCTGGCTGTGGACATCGACGACGGTGGTGATGCCGTGCTGCCGTAGCAACCCAATGAAGGTGTCCACCGGGTGGTTGCTGTGACCGACTGTGTGGACGGTGGTGACGGTACCGACCGGCATTTCGGACCTCCTTGGCCTGTGAAGAAGCTTCCGAACGCGAGTTGAAAGGCGCAGAGCTTCCTGGCGCAGGTTCACCCCGCGAGGGCTAGCTTCTCCATAGCAGTAACCGGAGCGTCGCCATAGTCTGAACTTGGGGCGCGGATAGGCGTTGGAGCGTGTCTGAGATCATCGTCGCGCCATATTCGCGGAGGAAGGTGTAGGCCAACGCGCGGTCGTAGAACGTGGGGGTCAACAAGATGGGCGGGCCGTAGCCCCGGGCAAAGGCTTCAAGTGACGCAGTGTCTCGATCGAGTGCGCTGAACCAGAGCGCGATCCACTCGTAGTCTGGTGGGGCGGCCAGGGCATCGGCGAAGTCGATCATGCCGGAGATGGACCATCGGTCCGCCGACGGGGTGAGCAGCACGTGATCGTCAGTGAGGTCCCCGGAGACCAGGACAAGGTCAGGTTCGCCCTGTCCCTCAAGCACCTGGTGGACGAAACTCGGAATCTCCTGAACGAGGGCCGGCGAGAGTGCTTCGGAGCCTGACAACTGCCTGGTTGTGTGCGCCAGCGCTTGCCGCACGTATGCGTGCCAGCCCTCGCGACTCGTTTCGAGAACCTTCTGGTGGTGAACCGGTATGCTGTGCAAGACACGGACCCGTCGCCCCAGGTCGATGGCCACGGCGATCCGGTCTTGTTGCGACATCTGCTCACGTACCTCGCGGATCGGTTGGCCGGGCAAGAAGCTGATGATGATGTAGGGCCAGGTCGTAGCGCCGTCCAGGGTGCCTTGAGCGATCAGTTCTGCGGTCAGTAGGTCAGGGTAGCGCGACAAGAGGGGATACAACTCGCACTCGATCGCGTAGTCCTTGGGACAGAGTGGCGCGTAGATCTTGACCACGTAGCGGCGATCGACGATGAAGACGGCGTTCGAGCCAGGGTAGCCTGCCTCGATGGTCTCCACCGGCAGCCCGGCGCGGTGACAGATCTCGCGCACCGCAGGGGCCCAAATATCGATGGCGGTGAACACCTGGCCCCACTCGGCCCACGTCGTGGCAGGGGACAACGTCTGCCAGTGGGTCATGCTCTGGCCATCACGTGGCGTCGGTGCATGCTCTTGACCGTCACAGTACGATGAACTGGGCTTCGGTGTCAGCCGGAGAGTCTCTTGGCGAGTTCGGCGACGCGTACCCCGAGTGCTCGGGCCCTGTCGAGATCCCTGTCGCCCGGACTGCCGACGGCGAAGGGACCAAAGTGAGGGCCCCTTGTGGTGCCCTGCACGACCATGCCCGAGACTAGCATCGCGGTGATGATCGACATGTTCGTGAGCTCATGCCCGCACCCGGCGCCGCCGGATGTGGTGAACGCTGCCCCGACTTTGCCTTCGAGGTCGCCGTACACACGTTCCAGGTCGTCGAACATCCGCTTGACGTCCGCAGCCATCTGGCCGAAGTAGGTGGGCGAGCCCACGATGACACCGTCAGCAGCCAACCAGTCCTCGTTCGTCGTCTCGGCGACGGTCCGCGTGGTGCATACTGCGCCTGGCACCGACTTCACTCCCTCGGCAACAGCGTTCGCCATGGCCTCAGTGTTGCCCGTTACGCTGAAGTAGGTCACCAGCACATGTACCATATTCTTGCCTCCTGGGCATCTGCTCGCCGGACTTGCGCTAACTCGCTTCGCGCCACAGACCCTCGCGCAGCGCGTTGCCGTGGCTGCGATAGAGATGCATATTGTCCAGCCGGTGGTGTACCTCGCGCACTGCGATCTCCGCGGCAGCCTCCAGCGTCTCCTGGCCGTACGCCGCAGTGGCATGACGCGGATCCATATACCCGCCGACGCCGACGAGGGGCTCACCCTCGGGTGGCAACAGGCTCAGGTCGACCGTCTCCGGGTGGAGGGCGAGCACGTGGGAGGTCTCCCAGCCCGCTGCGTGATCTCCGGCGTGGGGATACTGATCGCGCACCAACAGGTAGTCGACGAATGCCCACGCGAGCATGATCGGGCTACGCCCGTACCCGCGTTGGTTGAACTGCAGCACAGCAGCGCGCGCGTGGTCGATGAGCGGATAGTGGCCCGCCACGATCACGCCGAGCGCAAAGCCCAGGCTCTCAGCCTCGGCAAGGATGTGCAGCAGCAACTTGTTATAGTTCAGAGTCTGTTCGGTTACGGAAAACAACGACTGGGCCGGCGTGAAGTTGTCGGGGCTCAAGTCCATTCCGGCGGCGATCTTGTCACGGTCGCCAGCATTGGCCTCCATCAAGGCCTCGAGCCGGTTCTCCCCGAAGTACAGCGGGGGGAAGACCAAGCCACCACCTTTCTGCGCGCACATGATCGCGAGGCCCTCGGCCTGGAGTGTGTCTGCGCCCAAAGGATTGTGGAATCCGTGCCATTCGAGCGTGCCGATGGGGATGTAGACCACCGGGCAAGCCTTGCGGCGTGCCACGACCTGCGCAGGACGCAGCATATGGTAGCGAACTTCTGGATCGAGTAACATGGGCATCTCTCCTTGGTTTGTTGACCGTCTTGCCACCACATCAGGTCCCGCCCAGGTTTCTCAAGAAACCTGCGGGGTCGAGGCTCGCCGCCTTCATGCGCTCGACGTAGTAGCGGTAGTGGGCCAATGGAACGTCGGGCGGGACGTGGTGGTCGCACCAGGGTATATAGCCGCCTTCCTCGAGCAGTGGGGCGACGTGGGCTAGCTCGGCGTCGATGGCTGGGCGCCCGGAGATCATCGCGCGTTTGTCGATACCTCCCATTAGCCGCAGCTCCGGTCCGAAGCGCTGGCGTAGAGCGACCGCGTCCATACCGGCTGCACGCTCGATTGGGTAGAAACCGTTGACGCCACCCTCCATCCATAACGGCAGCAGCGAGGAAGAATCACCGTCGCTGTCGACGAAGATCAGATCGATGCCGTGATCGCGGATGAAGCCCGTGAGCCGCTTGTAGGGCTCCAGCATGAACTCACGGAACATCTTGGGGGAGATGAGCGGCCCCGCCTTGTAGGCCATGTCCTCCCATAGCAGGATATAGTCCACATCGACATCTCGGATGGCACGCTCGCCACAAGCGCAGCAGAACTCGGCGAGGTAATCCATCATTTCGTGAAGCCATGCCGGGTCATCGTAGAAGGTGACGGCGATGGCCTCCAGGCCCATCCAGTTGCGGAGCCAGCCGAAAATCGAGCCCATGCGAACCGAGAGCGGATAGTCGCGTTGGCGCCACATACGCACCTTTTCGTCCCAGTATTCGGGGTAGCGCAGGGAGGCCTGGGGGTCGAGACGCGGCTTGATCTTGTTCTCCCAGTCGGCACGGGTCTTCATCGGGAACTCGAGCCACTGGGGCATATGGTAGGAAAGCTCCCCCTTGAACTCCCGGGCAATGATGCCCTCCGGGCGCTGGACGATCCGGTACCGTTCAGTCTCTTCGAGGACGGTCTCTTTGAAGGAGGGGACGAAACCGAAATTGACGGGCACGTTCTCGCGCAAGCGGTCAAAGCCGAAGAACTGGTTGAGATAGACGTCGTCGGGCCACCCTTCACGGTGCCACCGTTCTAGCGTCTCAGGCCAGAAGCCCATTTCCCCCCAAGGGCAACGGTCACGGTCGCGATAGTACATCGTTGCCAGGAAACGTTCGCGGCTGTTCATAGGGGTCGCCTCTCCCCGTCGGTCGCGGGTGTCAGGGGTCTCATCGGGTAGTGGGGAGATAGCGACTTGATGAGGGCGGCATTCTCCTCGAGCTGCTTGAGGCTACTGGTGCCAATTGCCAGGGAGTGCACGGTCCCCAGCCCAAGGGCATACTCGAAGGCGGCCCGCACGTCACCGGTCAAGCGCCCGCAGCCCAGGACCTTCATGCCGTAGATAGCCTTGCCGGCGGCGTAGAGCTCGTCGATCACCGGGCTCACCTCCGACGGCTGTCCGTCCATATTCACACCTGCGTGGTTGATCCGCACGAGGATCACCTCAGGCCAGTCCTCAACGGCTGCTGCGCGGAGCGCCCCCAGTCCGTGACACGAAAACCCGACGGCGCGTACCTTGCCGGCGGCCTTGGCCCTGGAGAGTGCGTCCATCGCATCGTTGTGGGATTTGGGCCAGTCGGCCTTGCTGAGACCGTGCAGCAGCACCACGTCGAGGACGTCGGTCCCGAGTTCTTTGAGGAAGCGGTCGACATCGCGGCTGACCGCTTTGCCACGCTTTGCGGCGGTCTTGGTCACGACTACGACGTTGTCACGCGGGATGCCCTTCAGGGCGGCGGCGACGTGTGGGTGTGAGCCATATTGATCAGCGGCATCCCAGAGGTTGATGCCCAACTCAAGGCCGCGGCGCAGTAGGTTGGCCAAGCCCTCGAGGCCCAGGGCGGTTTGCTCAGAGCGGTGACCCCAGCCGTGCGTCCCGGTGCCAATGCCGAGCCGGGACACACGGAGCCCGGTGTGGCCAAAATCGACGTAGTTCATAGATAAGCCCTCACAAGTGCAGCGTGTACAGGTCTGAGTATCAAATCATACATCCGAGGTCGCGAAGGGGTGCCAGCATCTGCAGCGCGCGACGGGATGCGATCCCGGGCCCAAGGGCATGCCGGGTGTCGTGGCACCCGGCATGCCGGTAGGCGTACGCATACGCTGCGGGGTCTAGGCCCGGCCCCACTTCTCGTAAGCGTCCTTGAACGACATTCCCTTGGCGAGGTCTTCGCGCATGCCTTGTTCGCGTGCCTCGATCTCCTCAGCGGCGACCAGCGCCTCCATTGCGATCTCCTGCGGGACGACGATGACACCGTCTGGTCCGCCGATGACCCAGTCACCCGGGCGGACGGCGACCTGACTGGTGAGCGTGCCAGGCATACCAATCGTGACGTTGACGCCGACCTGGGCCCAACGCTGAGCGGACTCGATCGGCGATGTGCCGCGCGCACAGACTGTGTAGTCGGGGATTACCTCCAGGCCGAGAAGGTCGCGGATGTAGCCATCGAGTACGATACCCTTTACGCCGCGCTGCTTGAGGCCCCAACTGGTCATCTCGCCGAACTTGCCGGTGTAGGGCTCGCCGCCACCATCGACCACGACGACGCAGCCGGGGAAGAGCAACTCGTGGAGCGGAGGGCCAGCAGGTTGCTTCCCTTCGGCCTTGGCTTTCTCAGCGTCGGCCTTCCGCTCTTCGTGGGATCGCGGATCGCGAGATCCTCGCACTGTGATCGCTACACCGGCAAGGTGCTGGCGCGGGAACAAGGGGCGGATCCCCAAATCGAGGCACTGGTTGGGATAGCCCATCTTGTCCAGGGTATCGTAGAGATTGGCAATGCGAATCTTGTCCCAGCGTGCCTGTAGCTCCAGAATCGACGGTTGCTGTTCCTCTGACATAGGGTCCTCCTTCTATGGGTGTTAATGCTGAGCTGATCCTGATCTGTTCTTGAGCTCTATTCCTGCGGCGCCCGGGAACCGCATCCTCAGGCGCCGAACTCGTCATTGGCGCGCTCGAGCAGCGCCTTCATGTACCCGATGGAGAAGGCTGTCCCGACCTTGTGATCTTTGGCCATCAGCGGGATGTGGTCGGCAATGACCACGCCGTCGAACTCCACCTCGCGCAGCGCACGCATGACCTTGTACATGTCCATGTAGCCGTCGTCCAGAAAGGTTTCGACGAAGTGGGGCAAGGGCTTATCGACGTTGCGGAAGTGGACCTTGAAGAGCTTGCCGCGCTCACCGAAGTACTTGATCGTCTCGAGTACGTCCTTGCCCATCCACGTGCCGCCCTCTAGCCAACAGCCGACGCACAGGCACAACCCCACGTTGGGACTGTCTGCGATCTCCATAGCGCGGCGGTAGCCCTCGAAGCTCCCGAAGATGCAGCGTGGAATGCCGCCCAACTCGGGCACGGGTGGATCGTCGGGGTGAATGCCGATCTTCACGCCGGCCTCCTCGGCCACCGGCACGACCTGCTTGATGAAGGTCTCGAAGTTGTCCCATATCTCGTCTTCGGAGTACTTCCTCCCGTGGGTCAAGGGGCCCTTGTAGACCGTGCCGACCCAATGACCCTCGGTGGCATTGTCCAGGTTGAACGCCCGGGCTGGGGCGCCGCCGCGCGTCGCCTCACGCTCGGTGCTCCAGATGCCGTTGGCCATATGGGCGTAGGTCGTGTAGGGAATGCCTGCCCTGCCCAGGTTGCGCAGATGACGCTTGTACTCCTCGATCTTCTCGTCGCGTCCGGGGAGGCCCAACGTGATGGCGGGCTGGTTGTGTACGGCCCAGCTACCGAAGCCGTAGACCTTCAGCCCTGCGGCTTCGAAGAGCTCGCGACGGGTTGCGTAGTACTCGTAGCTCGCCTTGTCGCCGTTGGTCCAGAGCACGACGTGGCCCACGCCCATCTGTTGGACGAAGGCGATGTCGTCCTCGCTTGGCTCGGGTGTGACCTGTGCAGCGATCTTGATCCCTGGTTCGATATCGGGTCTGTCGATGAACATGCGTGTCCTCCATAAGTGGTGTGACTCTAGGCCATCTCCTCCCACGCATCGACCATCGCGGACCAGTTACGGTATTCACGCTCGTCCATGGTGGGGGAAGGTCCCTCGGTGGGGCGCAGGATGAAGCGCTCCTTGCCGCCCGCAAAGGCGTCGCGGACAGCCTCCCATACATCCTCCTCAGTGCCGCTGCAGAGTACGCGGCACTCGATATTGCCGCCCAGAGTGAGCCGGCCTGCTGCGAGGGCCTTGGCTTCGGCCATAGTGATGTCACCGTCGGGAGGCGGCTCGATGGGCTCGGTATAGTCGGCGCCACGCTCGATGGTACGCTGTAGGGCGTGACGCACGTGGCCGTGGCAGTGTATGTGAACGATCGTGTGCGTCCCGTTCGCGGTGTCATAGGCCCGGATAGCGTCGATGAGGCTACGCTCCTGTTCCTGCACCAGGCGGTCATACGTGCGCGGTCCCGCCATGGGTGGCGTGACCCACTCGCTGCCGCCGATCCAGACGTATTCGATGCCGGGTCTGGAAAACAGCACTTCCAGTACGTCCAGGGTGCGTTGCAGACAGATCTCTGTGAGCTCGGCGATCAGTCTCGGCTCAGTTGCTGTCAGTTCCAGGAACTGCTCGAACTTCATAAGACCCGCCACACAGACAAAGGGTGACGAGATGCGGGTGTCGAGAATGCCGCGCTGCTCGAATCCGGCGGGCATATCACCGGCAGGTGGAGCGAGCCCTTCGGGCAGCTGCCACGGAACCGAGGCGACCTTCTCGATGTCGTCGAGTGTCTTCACGGGATACTCAAGGGTCCAAGTGGTCCCCGAGACAGGGTCAAGTTGTGTGGTGAAGGTGAGCCGGCCCTTGGGAGTGTCGATCACGCCACGGGTCTCCTCGAATCCGTTGCCCAGTGTGCTGGTCTCGTGGTGCATAAACTGCGGCGGCGTCATCAGGTAGCGGTTGGTGTAGCTGGGCACCTGAAGGCGGTAGGTCGTCTCGTCAAAGACCCGGTGAGCGAGGGCCCGACGCCGCGGATCGGGGTGGGCATCGGCTTCCTCACGGGAGACGAAATCGAAGCCCGGTAAAACCAAGGGCACCCGATCGGCAGCGCCGCCTTGCAGTGTGGTCAACAGTCGCTCTCGCGGCGTCATGGGACCTCCTTTGCTTCGCGGACAAGATCTCTCAGGACTTCCAGATATTCCATTCCAAAGGCTTCGCTTGGTTCGATAGACGTGTCCTCGTGCCATTCGTTCCAGGATGTGATCATCACCATTCGAACAGGGCCCGAGGCAAGCACCAGCGCTTCGCGCAGTTGGTCTGCAAAGAGCGCGGGACTGCGCGGGATCACGGGATGTGCTGCTTGTGGGCGGACCTCTGTGTCATCGAAGCCGGGGATGACGTCGGGCACGAAGGCAACACCTTGTTGGCGCGCCGCGTCGGCCCAGATGCTATAGCGGCTGCGGACTCTGTCCGCGAATCCGTCGTCAATGCCGGGAACAGATGTGTGCATGTTGTAGGCGGTCACGCCGTCGAAGGGGCTGAGCCGCGATGACGTGGGCAGTTGCCAGTAGACCTCATCGCCAATGAGGAACGGCTCGACGCCTGTTACCTCTCTGACCACAGCGCGCACTTCATCGAGCGCCGCCGTGAGATCGCCTGCGAAGATCCGCGTGAGATAGAGGAACACGACGGGCCGGCCTTCTATCTGTAGGTAGGCCGGATGGCCCAAGACGTGCTGAGCGAGGTAGGCGAAATCGCCTGTCAGTCGTTGCCGTCGGACAGGCTCGTCCACCCCTATCGCGCCGTTCTCCACCCCCAGCAGCCCAGGAGATTCATAGAGGATGCAGAAGCGCATGTCGCTCCCCTCGAGTGCGTCCAGAAGCGAACCTCTGATGACCCTGTCTTCGTAGCTATCGGGGCCCCACCAGCTCGCTGCGAAGAAGTCGAGCCCGTATTCGGAAGCCCACGAGAGCTGCTGGCGGATCACGGTTTCGTCCGCCGAATCGTACTCGCCAAGCAGCGGCGTACCACGGTAGCCCTCGCGCCAATGGCGCCCGTCGGCCCCATACCAGGGATACCAGTAGGCACCCACAAGCCGTGGCGCCACCGGCGATGTCGCGACTGTCGCACCGGGCGTTGGGCTAGGGACCGTCGCCGGCGTCGTGGCGACCTGAACATGGCCGGATGGCCCCGCAGGTGCGCAAGCCGTCAGCGAGAGCAGCATCAGCAAGGCGAGTCGGGGCGCGTCGGGCCGTCTCACGATCGTCTATTGGCCAGGTCGTGCAGCATCGCCCAAGCGCGATGCCGTGAGGGTGCATCCAATGGTATCATCACGGCGCCATTATGGCACCGGTCCGGTGTAGCGTCAATTCGTGGGACATAGCGAGTGCATACCATGACCTAGAGCTGTGGCTCCCACTCCTGCTCCGGTTGTGCCTGCGCCGCCTGTGGATCCGGTCCGCGGCTCCTGCGCGCTGGCTCTTTCGCGTGGGGGATACTACAATGCACCTACAATCGGTGCAGTCCATATCGCAAGGAAGGCGTCCATGAAGATCACCAAACTCGAGACTATGTTCGTCAAGCCACGCTGGCTCTTTCTCAAGGTGCACACCGACGAGGGCATTGTCGGGCTCGGCGAGCCGGTCGTTGAGGGCCGGGCGCAGACGGTAGCAGCGGCGGTTCACGAGATCGGTCGCTACCTCATCGGCCAAGACCCGCGGCGTATCGAGCATCACTGGCAGGCAATCTATCGAGGCCAATTTTACCGGGGCGGGCCGGTGCTCACCAGCGCCCTGTCTGGAGTCGAGCAGGCTCTGTGGGATATCACCGGCAAGTGGCTTGGCGTGCCGGTGTACCAGTTGCTGGGCGGCGCGACGCGTGACCGGATCCGGATGTATGGCTGGCTTGGCGGCGAGACCTACGGAGACTACATCGACAGCGCCAAGGTTAGCGCGACTCAGGGGTTCACGGCTCTGAAGATGGGGATTCTGGGCGCGGTGAACATCGTGGATACGCCCGCAGTCGTCGAGGCCAACGTCGAACGCTTCGCCGGTGTGCGTGAGGCAGTGGGGAAGACCGTGGATATCGGTATAGATTTCCACGGACGTGTGAGCCCGGCGATGGCGGTGCGCCTGGCGAAGGCTCTGGAGCCCTACGAGCCGATGTTCATCGAGGAGCCTGTGCTTCCCGACAACGTCGATACGATGGTGGCCGTGGCGCGCAGCACCACGATCCCTATCGCGACCGGCGAGCGGCTTTTCACGAAGTGGGGTTTCCGTGAGGTTCTGGAGAAGCAGGCCGCGGTCATCTTACAGCCCGATCTGTCGCACGCCGGGGGCATCCTGGAGTGCAAGAAGATTGCGGCGATGGCTGAGACCTACTTCGCCGCCGTCGCGCCCCACTGTCCACTTGGGCCAATCGCGCTGGCGGCATGTCTGCAGCTCGATGCGTGTATCCCGAACTTCATCGTTCAGGAGCACGTCACGCTGGGAGAGGGCTATCTCAAAGAGCCGTTCGTTATCAAGGAAGGCTACATCGATGTGCCAACGAAGCCAGGCCTGGGGATTGAGCTGGATGAGGCGGCGCTGGTCGACAAGCTCGACGATGGTTCGTGGGAGACGCCGCGGCTCTGGCATCGCGATGGCTCCGTGGCTGACTGGTGAGCAGCGCTAACCAACGGCCCATCGATGCACGCGACCGACCAGCTAGAAGAGGAGGATAGAGAATGGCAGCTACTCTCAAATATGACATAACCAAAGACGATCTGAGCCGGTTCGGGGCTCGAGGCCCCGTGTTCGTCACTTTCGGTGAGGTGATGGTGCGCGACACGCCGGCGGACAACGAGCGCCCGGAGCGAACCCGATTGGTGTATCTGTCGCTGGCAGGCAGTGAGTACACACTGGCGATGGGTCTGGCGCGTTTTGGTATCCCCTCAGGCTACATCACACGGGTGCCGAACAACCCGTACGGGCAAATGGTACGCAACATCGCCCGCGAGAACGGGATCAACACCGATCATTTCGTGTGGGCCCCGAAGACGGAGCCCATCGGGCGTTTCATCTATGAGCTTGGGCGGACACCCAGGCCGAATGTGGGGATCTACCAGCGCAAGTACTCGGCTGCGTCGTGCCTCGACGCCGGTATGGTCGACTGGGCCGCTGCGCTGCAGGACTGCAAGCTGTTCCACACATCGGGGATCACGTTCGGGTTGGCGAACCACAGCGGGTATGCCCATAACTATCTGCGGGCCGCCTTTGAGGAAGCCGTGAAGGAAAAGCCGGAGGACTGCCTGGTCGGCATGGACTTCAACTACCGCTCGTCACTATGGAGTCCCGAGCAGGCGCGCGAGGTTATGACGCCCGTCCTGGTGGAGAACGTGGACCTGCTCATTACCACAATCGAGGATATGGCGGCGCTCTACGGACTTGACTGTGGGCAGTACTCGGCCAAGCAGATTGTGGATGGTGACATAGGAACCTTGGAGGACGACGACATCCGCACCTTCGCCGAAACGGTCCACCAGCGGTTCAACACCAAAGTGGTGGCGATCACGATCCGCTACCCCGATACCTTCGAGCAGCATCGCTGGGAGTCGGCGGCGGTGGACGCGGACGGCAATTACTTCCGCTCGCCCGCGGTCAAACCGATCACGCTGTGGGACCGGCTGGGTGGCGGTGATACCTGGAACGCGGGCTTCTACTACGGTCTGTTGACCGAGGACTTCGGCGCTGCGGGTATCGAGAAGGGCGTGCTGGTGGGCGATGCCGCAACGCGTATCAAGCAGACGTTGATGTTCGATTTGGCCATCGTGAACAAAGACGAAGTCCAGGCGTTGATGAAAGCTGATGCGCTGGGCGGCGGCAAGCGGACGGCGCGGTAGCAGGGGAGGCCAGAGGATGAACAAGACAGAGAAACTGGCGCTGATGCGGGAAACCGGTGTTATCGCGATCATGCGCGCCAAGAGCTCGGACCAGCTCATTGCCGCAGCCGATGCGATCAGGGCCGGCGGCGTGCGTGTGATCGAAGTCACTATGACGACCCCGGGCGCGCTGGACGTGATCGGGAAGGCGACTCAGCGCTATGGTGACGATGTGCTCTTTGGCGCGGGATCGGTGCTTGACGTCGAGACCGCTCGTGCAGCAATTCTGGCTGGAGCTGGGTTCATTGTTGCACCTACACTTAGCGTGGCAGTGATCGAGCTCTGCAACCGCTACGGCGTGCCGGTCATGCCGGGCATCTTCACACCGACGGAGGCGCTTACCGCATGGGAAGCAGGCGCAGACATGGTCAAGCTCTTCCCCGCCAGCTTCGGCGGACCGGAACTGATCAAGGCGATCCTCGCGCCGCTCCCACAGCTGGAGATCGTGCCGGTAGGTGGTGTGGACCTGGACACCGCAGCGGATTTCATCGGCAAGGGTGCGGCGGCGCTGGGTGTGGGTAGCAGCCTGGTGAGCCAGGGCCTTCTCGACAAGGGCGATGCCGCTGAGTTGACGCGCAGAGCCGCGGCCTTCATCGCAGAGGTCAGACGAGGGCGCGCCCGGTGATGCATCGAGCCCATTAGTGGGCGATGCGCAGCAGGATCTTCTCCAGGCGAACGGGGTCGCGGCCCAGGTAGCGGGCAAGATAGCGACCGGCTTCGAGGAGGAACTCTGCTGCGGAGCCCGGATACAGGTTGGCTGCGCGCAGCAAGGTCGTCGGGATCAGCTCGTCAGCGGGTATGTCCTGGTTGTCGATCAAGGCTCGCATGAAGTCCGGGGAAGAGGTGATGACCCGGACCTCATCCGGTGGACAGACGACAATCTGGTGGAGAACCATCGGTGGCTGTGGCGGTAAGCCGTAGGCATAGTTCGGGTCGTCACAGTAACGATAGCCCACCGAGGCCACGGAAATCTCCACGGGAACGGCCCGGTTCTCGCGTTGGTCGCGGATAACCTCGTCGAAGCGTGGGTCACCGGGCGTGACGGTCGCCGCAAGGTTTCTCAGGAAGGGATCGTCTTGGAGGCGAATGTCATAGACTAGCCCCACGAGATCTGCGCTCCCCTGCTGGATGGGGGCGCGCACGAAGGTGCCGAACGTAGGAACCTCGGGTTCGGGAATGCGAGAGGCTACCACAAAGCCGCGGATGTCGGCCCGTAGCACATTGCCGATGGTGATGATGTGGGTCTCGGGTACCATACAAGCTCCTTGAGCGCTATCTCCGACCCAGCAGCAGCTTCTGCCGTGCCTTTTCGGAGGGCTGTGCGAAGATCCCTGATTCCGCGAGCTCACGCTGTATCGCAGCTTCGAGCGCGGTCTTGTCCTGAGTTGTGACAAGCGCTTCCTCGTGCGCTCGCGCGAGGACATAAGGATAGCCGTTGAGCACCGACGCCTGATGGCGCAGCGCCCCATGGAGGGCAGTCATGGCGGTCTCGTCCGCAGCGGCCCACGCGGGCACCTCGATACGCGCGATCGCATCACCCGGGCCCAGGCTGAGATTCAGGTAATAGAACCAGACTTCCTGGCCCTCGCCCGCGTGGCGCTGGTTCGTCGCGGTGGGCCGTGTGAACCAGGTCGTGCGTGCGCCCGGCGCCAGACTGTGGGCCATCAAGTCGTAGTCCGTGAGGACGCTCAGGGGATTGTCGCCGGCCTTGCTGGCGAGATCTTCGGGCGCAAGCTGGTCCGCCCAAAGCAACTCCAGCAACGGCCGACCGCCTGGTCGGTCTACGTATCCCACCGCGACCCCTCCTGACTGCTGAACGCCACGTAACGCGGACAGGTAGGCCTGCAGTGCCGCGCTAGCACTATGGCCGCGTTCGAGATAGGGCCAGAGCAAGGGGCCATCGGTCAAACTCAGCACGCGCGCAGGGGAGCGCTTCCTTTCCTGTGCGGTGATATCGGCCAGCACTTCCATCTCCTTGACCGTCCGCTCCATGCCTAGCGTATCGCTGCCGATCAGATAGCCATTGCGATCATACAACTCGCGCTCGTCATAGTGCAACCATTCACGTGTATGCGTGTCTGGGGCCTCGCCTGTGTACCGGAAGATGACCGCGCCAACCTGAAGCAGGTAGTAGAGGACAAGGGCATGCCGGTCGGGAAAGATCTGTGATCCATCTGCGCCGATCACCGTCAGATCGTTTGGGGCTGAATCCGGGCACGGAATCTGCGCACTGATGGGCGTCCCCGTACACGGGACAGCGCCGTCCCATCGATCCAGTGCGAGCGTCAATGGCTGGACATGGCGCCGGAGATGCTCAGTGTCGGAGGCTGACAGCCACCACTGGTGAGCGAGTTCCAGCGCTTCCTGCCGCCTGGCTTGCTCCAGAGCTGCCCGTCTGCCGAGTGCAACAATGTCGCCGCGAATACGCTCTAGGTGGAGCATGGCTTTCTACCTGTCATGCACACTGCTGATGCCGAGAGTGATGATCATTATAGATGAGGGGAATGACTCGAACAAGACGCGCAGACTCTGTGAGACGGACGAGCCCTACATGCATATCCCAAATCCAGCGCACGTTTTGCATGCAGAATTTGCGATTGTCTATTGCGTGCCTTGGGAAACCGTTGTATAATGTGGTCGGCAGTGGGGGAAAGTGGGGGGATATGGGGAGAAATGGCCGCCAAACCTCCCTTATCGACATTGATTGTGGGGCATCGGACTCATGTTCTTGGGCCAGTTCTCCTATACGCTGGATGACAAGGGTCGGCTTACCATCCCTTCTCGTTTTCGGGAAGAGCTGCCGGCCCAGATCGTCGTTACACGCGGACTGGACCGCTGTCTTGTATTATACCCCATTGATGTCTGGAAGGAAATCTCCCAGAAGGTTACGTCGTTACCTATCACCGACCCTCGCGGACGCGCGCTCAGGCGTGTCTTCTTTGCTGACGCAGCGGATGCAGAACTCGATCGGCAAGGGCGCCTCCTGATTCCCGATCGCCTGCGGGAGTACGCCGGGCTGGACGTTTCATCCGACGTTGTGGTCGTGGGGCTCGATCGATTCATCGAGCTTTGGAGTCCAACCCGGTGGGAAGTGCAGAGCAATGGCGAGATGGAGAGCGTAAGCGAGGACCCGGCCATATGGGGGAGCCTGCAGATCTAGATGGCTCGCAGCCGAAACAGCACATTCCCGTTCTTCTAGAGGAAGTTCTGGAGGGAATGGACATCCGCCCCGGGGGGCGTTACCTGGACGCTACCGTCGGGGGAGGTGGTCACGCTGTTGCCATCCTTGAGGCAAGTGGGCCAGACGGGCAGCTACTAGGCCTGGACCGTGACCCCGAGGCGGTTGTGCGCGCAGCGCAGCGTATGGCCCCATTCGGCGATCGAGCTCGGATCGTGCATATCTCGTATGTGAGCTTACTGGCTGTGGCGGAGTCACAGGGCTTTCTGCCGCTAGACGGTGTGCTCTTTGATCTGGGCTTTTCGTCGTTGCAGATCCAAGATGCCGACCGGGGCTTTGCCTTCGGTTTGGCAGGCCCGCTCGACATGCGGTTTGATCGGACAACCGGCGTCACTGCGGCCGATCTGGTCAATGGCCTGAGCGAGGAGGAGCTGGGTGACCTGTTCTTCCGGTTTGGTGAAGAGCCCAAGAGCCGGCTGATTGCGCGAGCGGTCGTGAGGGCGCGCCCGATCCGGAGTACGGGTGAGCTGGCGGAGGTTGTGGAACGTGCCTTGGGGAGGCGTCGTGGAGCGTTGCACCCGGCCACGCGCGTCTTTCAGGCACTACGCATCGCGGTTAACGACGAACTGGCCGCGATCGAGAAAGCGCTTCCGCAAGCTGTTGCGGCGTTGGGCGAAGGCGGGCGTCTAGCCGTGATCGCATTTCACTCGCTTGAGGACCGGATCGTCAAGCAGTTCCTGCAGCGCGAGTCGCGTGGTTGCATCTGTCCGCCGGAGTACCCGGTGTGTCGTTGCGATCACAAGGCTACGTTGCGGATCCTGACGCGTAAGCCGATCGTGCCGTCGGCGGGTGAGATCGCGCACAACCCGCGGAGCCGCAGCGCCAAGCTGCGGGTGGCCGAGAGGATCTCGGCATAGGTAGGCCAAGCGAGAACTGAGCTGTACAGGCGGGGTCGATATGAGCGTCACTTGGCACAAGAATACTCACGGTGTGCCGCGTCGGAAAGAGACCCTCGATCGTATGACGACGAGGCTGTTCCTGGTCGCGGTAGGGTTGGCGACGCTGTTGATTGGTGCGTACCTCACGCTGACTGCGTCGACCGTTCACATCTCAAACGGGATCTGGAAGCTGCATAACGAGTTGGCGGAGATCCAGCGCACAAACAGCGCTCTGGAGACTGAGATCGCTCGCCATAGCTCGATTCCGGTCATGCAGCAGCGATCCGAGGCCCTGAGATACGAGCCGGCGACCGCGGTCGAGTTCGCCTTCACAGGAGCGCCTTGAGATGTTGCGCGGTCCAGATGCCCGATTGCGGCTCGTTACTGCCCTGCTGATTGCTGCCCTGTTGCCGGTGCTGGGGCAGCTTTTGCGCTTACAGGTCCTCGACAGGGATCAGTACAGGACGGAGGTCGAGGAACTTGTCCACCGTCCCTACGCGCTGCCGGAGCCGCCAAAGGGCATAATCATGGATCGCAATGGAGACCTGTTGATCGGTAATGCCCCCATCTATAACGTGGGCGCTGAAATCAACCTGATCACTGACACAGTCACGGCGGCTGCGGTGCTGGCGCCTTTGGTGGGGCGCTCTCAGGAGACGCTCCTCGAGACGATGTTCTTGCCTGAAGGGGTGGAAGGTGTGCAGTGGCGCCCATTGGCGAACGGCATCGGGGGCGAGGCAGCCGAGCGTCTGAAGGCTTTGCGCGAAGAGAAATGGGCGTGGCTCACGCTGCAGCCGACGTGGAAGCGCTTCTATCCCGAGGGCGCGTTAGCGGCCCATACGCTCGGTTGGGTGAATGAGGACGAACAGGGATATGGGGTGGAGGCTCTGCAGCAGCGGTTCCTGCGCCCGAAGATCGCTGGCGACGTGGGCGAGGTCGACGCATACTCGGAACCCTTGGCTTCTGAGTTGGCCAAGGGCGAGATTCGCGCCTATCCAGGCACTGACCTGAGGCTAACGATCGACCGTACCATTCAGGCGTTCGTCGAGGGCGAACTCGACAAGGGCATCGCCGAGTTCTCGGCCCAAGGGGGGACGATCCTGGTGATGAACCCGCGTACTGGCGAGATCATCGCCTCTGCCAGCCGTCCAACCTATGAACCCGATAACTTCGCCGGTTACGCGGGCGTAGACGATGAGATCTTCCTGGATCCGGCGGTGAGTGTGCCGTATGAACCCGGGTCGGTGTTCAAGGTGCTTACCGTTGCCGCCGCGCTAGACTCTGGCAAGATCAGTCCGGATTGGTCATACTACGACAATGGGAGCGTAGAGTACGGGGGCGTGGTGATCCGGAACTCGGACCGGCAGGCGCACGGGCAACAGAATCTACAAGGCGTGCTCGATAGCTCTCTGAACGTGGGCGTGGCAACCTTTACGACGCAGTTCGTCGGGGCCGATGTCTACTACCGTTATCTGCGGGAGTTCGGCTTGGGGCGGAGAACGGGAATAGACCTGGCCAACGAAGCGCCGGGGCAGGTTCACTTGCCGACAGATTTCGACTGGACGGATAGCTTCCTGGCAGTCAACACCTTTGGGCAAGGTGTCACTGTGACGCCGTTACAACTGCTAACGGCTGTCTCGGCGCTGGCGAATCACGGAACGATGATGACGCCCTACATTGTGGCTGAGCGCAGCTATGCCGACGGACGGGTCGTGGTGACGGAGCCACGTCCCTACGGGTACCCCATCTCGGCTCATACGGCAGACTTGGTGGCGGAGATGATGGCCAACACCGTTGACGCGCGGGTCAAGAACGCGCAGATTCCGGGATACCGGATCGCCGGCAAGAGCGGCACCGCCCAGATTCCGGTGCCGGGCGGCTATGATCCTGTGAATGTGATCACCTCATTTGTGGGATTCGGGCCGTTGCCCGATCCTGAGCTTCTGATTCTGGTGAAACTCGATCGTCCGCAAAACGACATCAACCTGAGATGGGGCACACAGACCGCGGCTCCGATCTTCCAGAGGGTGATGGCGCGCCTGTTCGTGCTGCAGGGCATTCCGCCGTCGAACATGGCTGCGTCGTCGCAAGCGACGACCGGGCCTTGACTGGACCTGGAAAATGGTGGCGATGGCTGACCAACTCTCATTGGCGAAGTTGATTGCAGGGATAAGTGGCTGGCATCCGCAGATCGTGGGTATGCCAGTCTACCCTGTCATAGACTCTCGAGAGGCCCGGCCAGGCGCAGCGTTCTTTGCCCTCGCAGGTGAACGCGTGGACGGCCACGATTACGTGGGCGACGCTTTCGCGCGGGGTGCCGCCGTCGCGGTTGTCGAGCGGGACGTATCCGTCGATGCGCCGTTGGTCGATCTGACCAAGGCGCCTGCGGCCAGTCTCTCTGACGCCGCGGTGCAGGGTGGGCCGGTCCTAATCAAGGTGCCCAACGTACTCGAAGCGTTGCAGCGTGCGGCGGGTTGGTGGCGGCGACAGTTGGTTGGGCTTAGGGTGTTGGGCGTTACGGGGAGCGTGGGCAAGACGACGACCAAGGAGATGGTGGCACGTGTCCTCCAGAACCGGTATACGGTCATGCGAAGCCAGGCATCGTACAACAACGAGATCGGGCTGCCGCTGACCCTATTGCGCCTGGATTCCCGCTGCGAGCGTGTGGTGTTGGAGATGGGCATGTATACCCGTGGCGACATCCGCTTTCTCGCCAGAATCGCCCAGCCCGACGTCGGCATTGTGACGAATGTAGAGGTTGTTCACGCAGAACGAGCAGGCACGATCGATGAGATCGCATTGGCCAAGCGCGAGTTGATCGAGGCGCTTCCCCCGGCGCCCGCGGGTGTGGCGATTCTGAACTACGACGATCCGCGCGTGCGGGCCATGGCCGCGCATACGGAGGCTAGGGTGTTCACCTGCGGCCAGGCGCCGCAGGCGGATCTATGGGCCGATGCGGTTGAGAGCCTCGGGCTGGCCGGCATCAAGATGCGGCTACACCACGGTGCGGATGTCGTCCCGGTAGAGGTGCCGCTCCTGGGTCGGCATAGCGTCTACCCCGTTCTCAGGGCAGCCGCGGCCGGTTTGGTCGAGGGGGTGGAATGGGAGCAGATTGTCGAGGGGCTGCGTGAGTCGGGAATGCAGCTACGCCTGGTGCCGCGCAAGGGTCCAGAGGGTTCGTTGGTCCTTGACGATACCTACAACTCCAGTCCCCCTTCTGCCCTGGCGGCGCTGGCTGTGCTCGCCGAACTCGACGGTCGGAAAGTCGCAGTGCTCGGCGATATGCTGGAGCTAGGCCCCTATGAGGCGGAAGGGCATCTGGAGGTTGGCCGCCGGGCGGCAGAGGTCGCGGCGGTGTTGGTCGCTGTCGGCAACCTCGGCGCTCTGATCGCCGAGGGAGCGCGGCGCAACGGTATGGCAGATGCACAGATACACACGGTATCGGACAGTGTGGCTGCCGCGGAGACCGTTCGTTCGCTGGTGCGAGCCGGGGATGTGGTTCTGGTGAAGGGTTCGCGCGGCGTGAAGATGGAGCATATCGTCGAGGCTTTGGTGGGGGCGGATCGTGTTGATGCCTGACCTGTCGCGCAGTGCGGTACTGCCCCGCGGCTCGCGTGCCGTGATCCTGGGCATGGCGCGTCAGGGCACTGCCCTGGCCCGATACTTGGCAGGGCAAGGTATACAGGTGACCGTGTCGGACAGCCGCACAGCAGAGCGGCTGCAGGCCGAGCTGGCGGAGTTGGCCGGTTTGGATATCGAGTATGCGTTGGGTGGGCATCCTCTCGGCCTTCTAGATGGTTGCGACGTCTTGTACGTCAGTGGGGGAGTGCCGTTGGATATCCCGATTGTGCAGGAGGCCGCGAAACGAGGGGTTCGATTGAGCAATGACGCTCGCGAGTTTCTCCTGCGCTGTCCAGCTCCTGTGGTGGGTATCACAGGTTCGGCGGGAAAGACGACGACCACCGCGCTTGTCGGGCACATGTTGCAGGCGTCTGGCGTGCGAACGTGGGTGGGCGGCAACATTGGGAATCCCCTGATCAGTGATCTGCCGGCTGTGCAAGCTACCGACCGGGTCGTGATGGAGCTGTCCAGTTTCCAGTTGGAGCTGATGGATATCAGCCCGCGCATCGCGGGGGTGCTCAATATCACGCCAAACCATCTGGACCGGCACCATACGATGGAAGCATATATCGCGGCCAAGCGGAACATTGTCGCGCACCAACGCTCCGGTGATCTGGCTGTGCTGGCCTACGACGAACCGAATGCCAGAGGACTCGCGCAAGCGACGCGCGCGGATGTCCGTTACTTCAGCGTCGAGGAGGAAGTGCCGGAGGGGGCTTTCTTGCGTGGCCGTGCGCTCATCCTGCGCAGAGACGGTGTCGACACGACGATTGTGACGCGTGAGGCTGTGCGACTGCGGGGCCTGCACAACGTGCTGAATGTGCTGGCTGCCATTGCTCTGGCTGATGCGGCCGGAGCCACGCCTGAGGGAATGCGGCGGGCGATTGAGGCGTTTGCCGGCGTGCCACACCGCCTGGAAGAGGTGCGGCGGCTGCGGGGCGTGCTGTGGGTCAACGACAGCATCGCCACGGCGCCGGAGCGCGTCGCGGCAGCGCTGGACGCCTTCGATGAGCCGCTGATTCTCCTGGCGGGCGGGCGTGACAAGGACTTGCCCTGGGAGCACTTTGCGGAGAGGGCCGTGCGGCGGGTGCGCGTGTTGGTCCTCTTCGGCGAGGCTGCGCCGCTTATCGAGGCGCAGGTGCAGGCGGCGCTAGACGGTCGGGATTACACAGCGCCGTTGGTTATGGAGGAGACAGTCGCTGTGGAGACGTTGGAGCAAGCTGTGGCGATTGCAGCAGAGCGGGCGCGCGATGGCGAGGTCGTCCTGCTCTCTCCGGGCGGGACCAGCTTTGATGCTTTCAAAGATTTCGAGGCACGCGGCGCTCGATACCGGCAGCTGGTGGAGCGACTGCGATGATCGTGTGCTTGAGTTATGGAAGGGGCTAGCCAATGGCCAAGCGTAAGCCTCGCAGCAGTTCGGTGGATCTGGTCCTGACCGGGACCGTCATCGTGTTGCTTCTCTATGGTCTGTTGTCACTCTACAGCGCGACGTTCGATGTGCCAGGCGATTACCCGAGGCAGCAGGTGCAGTGGATACTGTTGGGAAGCGTTGTCGCGTTTGCACTATACCGGATCCCATACCCGGTCTGGCGCAAAGCCGCGATCATCTTGATGGGGGGCAATCTTGTGCTCTTGGTGGTCGTCGTGTTGTTCGCAGAGCCCGTGTTTGGTGCATCGCGTGGCTTGCTCAACCTTTCCGAATTGACGCGGCAAGGTGGGGGGCTGTTTAGCGCAGGCAGCTCGGTCCAACCCGGTGTCCTTGCGCGGTTGGTGGCGGTCATCTACATCGCTACCTGGCTGTCGTCGAAAGGGGAGCAGCTCAACCAGGTGAAGTACGGCTTGTTACCCTTCGGCATGATCATCGGGCTGGTGGGCGGGCTCGTCGCCCTGCAGCCTGACCTGAGTACGGCGTTGCTCATTATCGTGACGGGAATCGCGATGTTCTTCTTTGCGGGCGGCGACCCGATTCAGATCTTCGTGTCTCTGGTCAGTGGCGGCGCGACCTTCGGCCTGCTGGCCTGGAACATGGACCATGCGCGCAAACGTCTCGAGGAGTATCTGGCGATGCTCCGAGATCCGCGAGCGATGCCCTACCACGTCCATCGCTCCGTGCAGGCGATCAGTGAGGGAGGGCTTTTTGGCGTGGGGCTCGGCGCTGGGCGGATGAAGTTCGGCTATCTGCCGTTTCCGCATACAGACAGCATCTTTGCCGTGATCGGTGAAGAGGCAGGCATGCTGGGCTGTCTGTTGGTGATTGGCCTGTTTGCGTTTCTTGCCTATCGAGGATACCGGGTGTCTCTGAGCACGCCGGACCCATTTGGGTCGTTGGTCGCCTTTGGCATCACGACCATGATCATCTCGGAAGCACTGCTCAACATCCTGGTGATGATCGGGCTGTTTCCACCCACGGGCACCGCACTCCCCTTCTTCAGCTATGGGGGAACGGAGATGTTGATGACGTTGGCGGGTGTAGGGTTGCTGCTAGGCGTATCCAAGGGACGACCAAAGGGAGACTGGGATGCGGTTCTGGATCGTTGGTGGCGGGACCGGTGGGCACGTATATCCGGCCCTCGCCGTGGCACAGGCTTTGCGCGAGATCGCTCCTGAGGCAGTCCTGACCTGGATCGGGACCCGCGATGGTATGGAGGGCGACTTGGTGAGTAGGGCTGGCATTCCGTTCGTGGGGATACCGGGGGGCGGCCTGCACGGCGTTGCGCTGCTCAATGCAGTTCGCAACGGCTGGGATCTGGCGCGTGCGACCCTCATCGCCCGTGGGCACTTGCGGCGCGAGCGTCCCGACGCTGTGTTGACCACGGGCGGGTACGTGAGTGGCCCCGTCACCGTGGCAGCGCGCTGGCAACAGGTACCCATGATGGTGTTTGTGCCCGACATCGAGCCGGCACAGTCGATCAAAGCGACGGCGCGGTTTGCGTCGCGTGTCGCCGTTACCGTGGAGGACTCGCTGGCATACTTCACCGGCGGAAAGGCAGTCGTGACCGGGTACCCACTGGGCGAACGAATCACCCGATGGACGCGTGAGGAAGGGCGTGAAGCCCTTGGCATCGAGCCGTCCGCCCGGGTACTGCTGGTTTTTGGGGGCAGTCGCGGCGCTCGCTCGATCAACAGGGCAGTGATGGCCAACGTGGAGGCCCTGGTACAGACGGCACATGTTGTCCATGTCAGTGGTAGGTTGGATTGGCCAGAGGCTGAGGCGGCCCTGCAAAGCCTGCCCCAAGATGTTCTCACTCGTTACCACCTTTACCCTTATCTTCACGACGAGATGGGAGCGGCACTGGCTGCGGCGGATCTGGTCGTTTCCAGGGCAGGCGCCGGCGTATTGGGGGAGTTTCCCTATTTCGGGCTGCCGGCGATTCTCGTGCCTTACCCCCATGCCTGGCGCTATCAGAAGGTCAATGCTGAGTGGCTCGCAAGCAGAGGCGCGGCACTGGTCCTGGAAGATGGAGCCCTGGCGGCGGAGTTGGTGCCGGCGGTGCGATCGCTGTGGGCTGATGATGCTCGGAGGGCGGCGATGGCGGAGGCGGCGCGGGCACTGGGGCGCCCGTCGGCTGCCAGGGATGTTGCCGGTCTGCTCGTTCAGCTCGGCAAGAGCGCTACGCCCGGATAGGATCTGAACAAGGATGACGATATGATACCAATAGACACGGTGTTCTTCGGTCTGGTCCTGCTCTTCGGCATCATCGGTGCGCTGCGAGGGTGGGCCAAGGAACTTCTGGTGATCTTCAGCGTGATTCTGGCGCGGTTCATCGAGTATGTGAGCGTGCTCTATGTGCCGGTGCTGAGCACTTCGTTGCAGTCGTTGCAGCAGTCTGATCCGCGCACGTGGTTCTACATACGCCTGATGATCTTCGGAGTTCTGGTGTCGTTCGGGTACGCGACGACGGTGATCTCGTCGAGACTGGGCGCGCGCGCCCGGAAGGAGAAGCTGCAGGATACGCTGTTGGGGCTGTTTCTTGGGGTCCTCAATGGCTTCCTGGTTATCGGGATGATGTGGGGATTCCTGCACCAATTGGGGTACAACGTCTGGGGCATCAGCGGTCCGCAGTCCACCGCTGCGCAGAATGTGATTCGCTATCTGCCGACTGACTGGCTGGAGGGTCCCGCGCTGTTCGTGGCAGTCGCGATCTCATTCGCTTTCGTCCTGATCGTCTTTGTGTGAGCCTAGCTGCAATGACCGATGATAGAGCCATAGACCAGCGCGAGCCGCGCAAGGTGCACATCGTGGGGATCGGGGGAGCCGGTATGTCGGCTATCGCTCGCGTCCTCACGGGCCGCGGTCTCACGGTCAGCGGCTCGGATCGTCGTGGCTCGTCCATTACGGCAGCGCTGGGGCTCGAAGGTATCAGGGTTGCGATCGGTCACGCTGCTGAGAACATCGGAGATGCGGACCTGGTGTTGGCATCGTCGGCGGTGCCCGATGACAATGTTGAACTGGTGGCAGCGCAGGCCCGGGGGATCCGCGTTCAGCGGAGACGTGAGTTCCTGCCGACTCTGACCGCGGGCTACCATGTCATTGCCGTGGCCGGGGCACACGGCAAGACGACCGTCTCGGGCATGATTGCGCTGGCGATGCTAGAGGCGGGCCTGGACCCGACCTACATTGTTGGCGGCGTGCTTGCCAACCTGGCCACGAATGGCAGTGCCGGTACCGGCCGCCATTTCGTGATCGAGGCCGATGAATACCAGCGGACGTTTCTGGGGCTGAGCCCAGGAATCGCCGTGGTGACCAACGTCGAGTTCGATCATCCAGACTGCTACCCAGATTTGGGCCATGTCCGTCTGGCGTTTGGCGAGTTCGTCGACAACATCGTGCAAGGTGGGCTCCTGGTAGCTTGTGGTGACGATGTGACTGCGTATGAAATCGCCGCGGCCTATCAGGCGAGCGGCGGGCGCGTGGTGCTGTATGGCTGTGATCGCGCGCGCACCCTAGCCTGGAGAGCAACCGACGTACGTCGGAATGTTTTCGACGGCATCAGTTTTGCCGTCGAGCACGAGGGACGCGCCTTGGGCCAGATCGATCTGAGGATCCCGGGTGAGTTCAACGTTCTCAACGCGCTGGGGGCCCTGGCGGTGGGTCATGAACTGGGTCTCTCGTGGGAGGCCTTGCGCTCAGCGTTGGCGCAGTTCGGGGGCACGGCCAGACGGTTCGAAACGCTGGGAGAGGTGTGCGGTGTCACCGTCATCGACGATTACGCACACCATCCAACCCAGATCCGCGGTGTGCTCCGGGCAGCGCGGCTGCGCTACGCCGATCGGAGGATTATCGCTGTGTGGGAGCCGCATACATTCAGTCGGATCAGAGCGTTGTGGCAGGAGTTCATGACCGCGTTCGGCGACGCAGACGCAGTTGTAGTCCTACCTATCTACGCTGCGCGCGAGCGGGATGATGGCACGCTGACGGCCCGGGATCTGGCACAGCAGGTCGGTCATTCTCAGGTGACGAGCACGGACTCGCTCGATGAGGCTGTGACGCGGTTGGCGGCACTCAGCCAGCCGGGCGACGTGGTGCTGATGATGGGGGCCGGCAACGAGACGATTGTGGGGCAGCGCTTGGTCGAGACCCTGAGACAGGGAGTGGGGTAGGATGTTGGGGCTTTCAGATGAGCGCACGCCCGTTACGGACACGCAGGCGGCAGAGGCTGCGATGGCAGATGCCCTGACGGGAGCGGCGGAGCTGGGTGCGTCACTCGCTAAGTACTCGTGGGTGGGCGTCGGAGGGCCAGCGGATGTTCTGGTGATCGCCCACGATCGGGAGACGCTTGTGAAAGCCGTGCGGGTGGCGCGGGAGCTGGGGCTGCCCTGGCGCGTCTATGGGGGCCTGACAAACATCCTGGTACCCGACTCGGGATTGCGCGGCGCGATCATTCTAAATCGCACGCGCGCGACGAATTTCGAGGCCGGAGGCCGGCTGGTCGCCGATGCGGGTGCCATTGTTGTGAAGGTCGCCCGCGAGGCTATCGAGAAAGGATGGGGGGGACTGACGTGGGCTGTAGGCTTGCCCGGGACCATTGGAGGCGCAGTGGTCAACAACGCCGGGGCGTTCGGAGGCGAGATCTCCCGCGTGCTGGTGGCCGCGGACGTCCTTGCACCTGGGGGGGACCTGGAGCGCGTGACAGTTGACTGGTTCGGCTTTCAGTACCGGTGCAGCAAGTTGAAGGGCGCCGGTGAGCGATGGGTGGTCCTTGGGGCAGAGTTCCAACTCCACCCGGCCGACCCGGCGCGCCTGAGGGCCAAGGCTGACGAATACACCGAGCGCAGACAGAAGGGTCAGCCGCCGGGCCGAACCCTGGGGTCGACCTTCAAGAATCCACCCGGCGACTATGCGGGGCGCCTGATCGACGCGGCGGGTCTGAAGGGCACGCGGTATGGGGGCATCAGAATCTCTGACCACCATGCGAATTTCTTCATCAACGATGGTGAGGGCACGGCGGCGGACTTCCGCGCTCTGGTTGAACGAGTGCAGTCGGAGGTTTTTGCACGGTTTGGCGTGCGGCTCGAACCGGAGATCGAGATGCTTCCGGAGGAGCCGCCAGATCAACCACGGGCGCGATATCAACGCTCTGTTGGTTCCTGAAGGCTTTCGGTTTAAAATGGGTTAGCGCCCGATGTGGCGGCATAGACCATCATAGGAAGAGCAAATGGCGAAGCTGAAGGTGGCCGTCATCTTTGGAGGGCGGTCTGGAGAACATGAAGTCAGTCTGGTATCGGCCCAGTCGGTTATGAATGCGCTGGATCCTGAGAAGTACGACGTGATCCCGGTGGGCATTACGCGCGAAGGCGCATGGATTGTGGGGGGCGATCCGCTCAGGGCGTTGAGGCAGGAGGATTTCTCCACGACGCGCTCGGCGGCGATCTTCGCAGATCCGTCGAAGCAAGGGCTATGGGCATCGGTTGACCCATCCGTCGCTCAGGGGATCGAGTGTAAACCAGACACCCCAGGCGAGCTGGTAGCGGCGAACGCCCGGGTGGGCAAATTGGCGACCCTCTCGCAGGTCGATGTTGTGTTTCCGGTCTTGCATGGGACCTTCGGTGAGGATGGGACGGTTCAGGGTCTGCTTGAGCTTGCTGGTGTTCCCTATGTCGGCGCTGGGGTCCTCTGTTCGGCGCTGGCGATGGACAAGATCGCGTTCAAGGATGTTATGACGGCGCACGGTCTACCCTTGGGTGGCTATCTGTGGACGACGCGCCGTGAGTGGTTGGCGGATCCTGAAGCCCTGATGGATCGTGTAGAGGCTGAGATCGGCTATCCGGCGTTCACCAAGCCCGCGAACCTTGGGTCGAGCGTGGGCATCTCGAAGTGCCGCGACCGCGCGGAGCTGCGGCAGGGGCTCGAGGAGGCCGCCCTCTATGACCGGCGTATCCTGATCGAGTGGGCGGTGCCAGCGGCGCGTGAGATCGAGGTGAGCGTCATTGGCAATGAGGATCCTACTGCGAGCGTGCCGGGCGAGATCATCCCCAGCCGAGAGTTCTATGACTATGCGGCCAAGTATCTGGATGACGGTGAGCATCCCTCCAAGCTGCTCATTCCGGCGCCGCTGAGTGCTGCGCAGACCGCCTATGTTCAGGAGGTCGCGATTGCGGCCTATAGGGCAATCGATGGCGCGGGTATGGCGCGGGTCGATTTCCTGTTGAACGGCGAGACGGGTGATGTGTACCTGAACGAAATCAACACGATCCCAGGTTTTACACCCATCAGTATGTATCCCAAGTTGTGGGAGGCTTCGGGCATTTCTTATGAGCGACTGCTTGATTGGTTGATCGACCTGGCATTTGATCGCCACGAGGAAAATCAGCGATCCGAGCGGATCTATCGGCCAATATCGCGATGACGGGCGCTCGACGATCGACGGAAGACGGGATCCAGATGGCAGGTCGGTGGTGACCCGGTTCGGTCAGCGAGGCGGAAAGGGGTATTGATGAAGAGTAAACAGCGCTACTATCGCACCGCAGCACTCCTGGGGCCGCAGAGTCATCACGCTGCGTACCGCGTGCAGCGCCGCCCCCTTGAGATTCCGTGGAAGCTGGTCATCCCGGCGCTTGTGGCGATTGGCCTGGGTCTGTGGATCTGGCTCGGCAATCCCTGGTATCTGGCGTGGGAGAACCTGGAGGTCGCAGGCGTCTACGCACCTCAGCTCAAATACGACATCAAAGTTGTGGCGGACATCGTGGGTTATCACCGGTTTCTTCTCCGGGCGCACGAGGCCGAGCCCCGGATCTTGGAGGCGATGCCACAGTTCACAGAAGCCAAGGTCCGGTGCGATCTCTTTCCAGCTGCCTGTGAGATAGCATTGAGGGAGCGCGTACCGGCGCTCACCTGGGTGACGGGGCAGGAAACGTACTGGGTCGATGCGGGTGGTTTCGTCTATGTGGCACAGGGGGAGCGCCCGGACCTGCCGTTGGTGACAGGCCCGATGCCGGAGGACGCGGAGGGGCGCATCATGCTATGGGTGCAGCAGGGCGTTGCGGCTCTCGCTGAACTGGGAGTGCCCGTAAGGGAGCTGGGGTATGACCCCGAGCGTGGCCTAGTGTGGACAGATCCGGAAGGACGGCGGGTCGCTTTCGGCTTGGGGTCCGATATGGCACCGCGGTGGCGATCTTATGAGGCTTTGACCAGCGACCTGGCGGCGCGGAACATGTTTCCTCAGGCCGTAGACGTGCGATTTCCCAGTCGAGCGACCTATTCTCTCGAGCGCACCTGGTAGGAGGGTGATACGTGGAAAGATCGGTGGTGGGCATCGATATCGGCACACACCGGATACTCGTGCTGGTTGGCGAGGTCGGTGAGCACGGTGATGTGCGCATCGTTGGGGTAGGACGCGTGCCGGCGAAGGGCATCAAGAAAGGAGTGGTGGTGAACGTGGCCCAGGCTACCGCCGCGATTGCCGAGGCTGTCGAGCTAGCAGAGCAGAGCAGCGGCTATCAGATCGAGCGGGGGTACGTTGGTGTCACGGGAGTCCACATCACCTCCAGAAACAGCACCGGTGTCGTTGGGGTGTCGCGACGCGACCGCGGGATTGGCGCCGACGATGTTGACCGGGTTCTGGAGGCGGCCGGCGCGATTGTGCTGCCGCAGAACCAGGAGCTGGTTCACATCCTGCCCCGTACGTATACGGTGGATGGGCAGGATGGCGTCCGCAACCCTCTGGGCATGCACGGATTCAGGTTGGAGGTGGAGGCCCACGTTGTGATGGGTTCGAGCACCGCCCTGCAGAATCTGCGTAAGTGCGTTCGCGATGCAGGCATCCAGATCGGCGAGCTGGTGCTGACAAGCATGGCGGCGGGAAACTCGGTGCTCACCGAGAACGAGAAGGAGATGGGCGTTGTCCTGGTGGACATTGGAGAGGGGACGACCGACATCGCGATCTTCATTGAGGGTACAGTGTGGCACACCAAATCGCTGCCCATCGGCGGCGAGTATATCACGAATGATATCGCGATCGGCCTGCGACTGCCCTCGCAGGTGGCGGAACGGGTGAAGCTCAGCCATGGGCACGCCGTATCCAACCAGGTCGCCGAGGATGAGCGCTTCACCGTGTCGCCCTACGGCGAAGGCAACCCTATCCCGGTGCCGCGCTGGAGGTTGGCAGAGATCGTCCAGGCTCGTGGAGAGGAAATCCTCGAGAGCGTTCTCCAGGAGATCAAGCGATCCGGATATGACGGGTTGCTGCCAGCTGGCTTGGTCCTGTGTGGTGGCACGGCGCAGTTACCGGGTATACGCGACCTGGCACGCTCGATCTTTGAGCTACCGGTGCAGATTGGCGTTCCCAAGGATATCTCTGGCCTGACCGACAAAGTAAGCGGGCCGGATGCGGCAGTGGCTGTTGGTCTGGTGAAGTGGACGCCGATGTGGGAAGAAGGTGGGGGATGGCGGACAGTGAAGACCCCGTGGTTCAAGCGGGCCGGCGGGTGGTTTAGAAATCTGCTCCCGTCCTGAGGTGGATAGGCAGGTGCGAGTTCAGGCGAAAGGCGTCTGAGGTGACACTTCTGAGGGAGGCATCGACCGACCCTCAGGATTTCCGGAAGGGGTGTGAGGAGGTTGGTAACTATGGGATCAAGGTTGGTGGGTTCAAGTTGGAAAGCCGCGAGCTCCAGGGCATCATCATATTCCAGGGGAACTAGACCCGAGAGGCAAGGAGGGACGCAAATGCCTGGTTTGGCAGAGAACTTCGCTCAGATTCACGTAATTGGTGTGGGAGGTGGCGGCAGTAATGCCGTCAACCGGATGATCGCTGAAGGGCTTCAGGGCGTTGAATTCATCGCCGTGAACACCGATGCGCAGGCGCTGATGCACTCGCAAGCCCCCAAATGCTTGCGGATTGGGGATAGCGTGACGCGAGGGCTCGGCGCTGGCGGCAATCCCGACGAAGGGCGAAAGGCTGCCGAGGAGTCGCAGGATGAAATCCTCGAGGTTCTGCAGGGCTCGGACATGGTCTTCGTGACGGCGGGCATGGGGGGCGGCACCGGCACCGGTGCGGCACCCGTGATCGGCAGGATCGCCAAAGAGGAGATCAAGGCGCTTACGATCGGCGTTGTCACGCGTCCATTCACCTTCGAAGGCGCCAAGCGCTCGCGGGTTGCTGCAGAGGGGATCGAGGCCCTGAAGCAGGTGGTGGACACGCTTATCGTGATCCCGAACGATCGGTTGTTGGAGATCACCGAGAAACGGGTCAGCCTCAGCGATGCATTCGGCGTCGCAGATGACGTGCTGCGCCAGGGCATCCAGGGCATCACTGAAGTGATCACCGTGCCGGGTCTCATCAACCTCGACTTTGCGGACGTGAAGTCCATTATGTTGGAGGGTGGCGCTGCGTTGATGGCGGTGGGCCGCGCCTCGGGTGAGAAGCGCGCAGTGGACGCCGTGCAACAGGCGATCTCAAGCCGGCTGCTTGATATCACCATCGATGGCGCACGCGGCATCCTCTTCAACATCACCGGCGGGCCCAGCATGACCCTGTTCGAGGTCAACGAGGCTGCGTCCATCATTCGCGAGACCGCGCATCCCGATGTGAACCTCATCTTCGGTGCCGTGATCGACGAGAACATGGGCGAGGATGTGAGCATCACCGTGATCGCCACCGGATTCGACACCGATGGCGAGCCCGAGATCTCACGCCCTGCCAGTGCGCCGGCACAACGCCGAACTGAGACCAGCGATCTGTTCAGTGCGCAGACTGCTGATCGCGACAACATCGAGATACCGGCTTTCTTGCGGCGTCGAGGCTAGAGCGCCGGCAAGGCGTGCCCAGCCTGCGTTGCTTACCGAAATGGAGGGAGAACCATCTTCCGTCCGGAAGATGGACGGATGCGCCTGTCTGCCTGTGAGGGCGGACTCGGGCTAGTCACGGCGGTTGCCCACCGGTGCTGGCCTGGCAGTGGCTCTGGGCGTCGGCCCTGCCTTGCAGCATCTGATCCCAATTGCTAACCCGACCTTCCCGGGGATTCCCCGGGAAGGTCGGTCTTTGTCGGTCGGTGGCCGCTCAGCCAGGAAGGGGCACCTTTCCGTGGTATAATCCGCTTGTTAACGTGAGGTGGATCGATGATCGAGACTGTGGGGTTGTCCAAAGTGTTTGGCGATCTGCGCGCCGTGGATGATCTCTCTCTGGCCCTGGCTCCTGGACAGGTATTGGCGCTTCTGGGGCCCAACGGGGCCGGCAAGACCACGACGGTTCGTATGCTCGCGTCCATCCTCAAGCCTACAAGCGGCTATGCACGGGTGGCGGGCTATGATACCGTGAGGGATGCGGGTGAGGTACGGCGACGTGTCGGCGTCTTGACGGAAGCCCCCGGCCTGTACTCGCGCATGAGCGGTTGGGAATACCTCGAGTACTTCGCGGCGCTGTACCGGCTTCCTCGCACCGAACGTAAGCCCCGCATCTCACGGTTGGCAGAGCAGTTCCGAATTGTGGACGCGCTGCCGCGGCGCCTCGGCGAGTATTCCAAGGGGATGCGGCAGAAGATCGCGCTGATGCGCACCCTATTGCACGATCCACCTGTGTTGCTGTTGGATGAGCCCACGTCCGCGATGGACCCTGAGAGCGCCCGGCTGGTTCGAGATGCCATTCTCCAGATGAGCGCACAGGCGCGGCACACGACGATCGTGTGTACTCATAATCTGCCGGAGGCAGAGGAGTTGAGCGATCGTATCGCGATCATCAGCCACGGCCGCATTGTCGTTCAGGGCACAGCCGCCGAGTTGAAGTCGCGTCTCCTGGGGCCGCCCGTCATGGAGTTGCGGGTGCGAGCGGGGAGTGTCGACCTCCGTGACGGTGTGTTGTCGCTGGTCAAACAGTTCGTCACTGTAGAGGGTGTTGGGGATGGGTGGGTCCATTACCGGACCTCCGACCCGGCGGTTGTCAATCCCATACTTCTGGGGGCTTTGGCTGAGGCCCGCGTGCCTGTGGTCACGCTCAGCGAGTTGCCCCAGAGCCTGGAGAGCGTCTATCTTCAGGTCATTGAGGAAGAAGGCATTCGTGGCTCAACGGGTTGATGCCTTGACCCAGCGAATGGGCCGGACGGCGCGGGCAGCGGCAGACGGTGTTGGGCCCGTGCTGACGATTATGAGCCGCGAGATGCGCGATACGCTGCGGGATTGGCGCATCGTCGTTCCGATTGTGGTCCTGGTCACAATCTTCCCGGTGCTGGCGAATTTCGTGGCCTCAAGCGGGGTTGGTTTCCTGAGCCGGTACGGTGGTGACCTGATCGCTGAACGCCTCTTCCCCTTTTTGATGTTGGTGGTTGGGTTTTTCCCCAGCACGTTTTCGCTGGTCATTGCGCTGGAGACTTTTGTCGGTGAGAAAGAGCGCCGGAGCCTCGAGCCGCTGCTGGCGACGCCCCTGAGCGATGTGCAGCTCTACCTGGGCAAGCTGCTTGCTGCGACCGTTCCACCGGTCCTGGCGAGCTATCTGGGCATGGTGGTCTACACGTTGATGCTGGGCCTGGTGGTCGGCTGGTGGCCCGACCTCTCGCTGTTCATCCTGGCGATGGCGCT
Source organism: Anaerolineae bacterium (assembly GCA_034676805.1). Taxonomy (GTDB): domain Bacteria; phylum Chloroflexota; class Anaerolineae; order B4-G1; family SLSP01; genus PWVB01. Next base: position 125,123 of record JAXDDO010000032.1, read on the forward strand.
GTCGACGATCGAGTCCGTGGTTATGGTGGCAGGCGCAGTGATCGTGTCGAGCCAGTCGACGAGCGTGCGGGCCGCGAACCTGGTGGCCAGTTTCATTATCGTGCCTATGGCGCTGCTGCTGCAGGCTGAGGCCAGCCTGCTGTTGTTTGCCAACTATGATGCCCTATGGCTTATCGGATTGGGCCTGTTGATCGTGGCGACGCTGCTGGTCAGGCTCGGGGTGCGGGTCTTCAGCCGCGAGCAGTTGCTGGGGCGCGAGATCGACGAGCTGGACCTCAAGGCCGGCCTTTCCACGTTGTGGGGGGCGCTGTGGCCGAGGCGTGGTCTGGTGCACCTGTACCGCCGGGAGATACCCCGGCTCATCCGCGGCCTCAAGATGGAACTGCTGGTAACGGTGCTGGTGGTGGGGGCTGGGGGGCTGCTGATTGGGATGTGGGCCGTGCATCACTGGCCGTTGCCGGTCGAGATCTTCAACCTCGAGCCGATGACTGACCCTACAGCCCTGGAATCACTGATGGATCAGTCGGGTTTGCTGCCTAGTTTCTCGACTGGCGCCGTCTTCCTCAACAACGTGCGCGCCCTGCTTCTGGCGGGTGTGCTGGGCCTGCTCTCGTTGGGGACGTTGGCGCTGTTGTTGCTGTTGATCCCCGTTGCGCTGATTGCCTACATTGGTATGCAGATTGGCCAACTGGGTATCAGCCCGTGGCTCTTCCTCGCCGTGACTGTGTTGCCCCATGGAATCATCGAGCTGCCAGCCGCGATTGTGGCGACGGCTCAGGCGATGCGGATGGGCGACGTCATCCTGCAGCCACCGGATGAGGGGGGCGGTGTGCTGGGGATCGTCCGTGAGGCCGGCCACTTCATCAAGGTACTGGCGCTGATCGTGGCACCGCTATTGCTCATCGCGGCGTGGGTGGAGGTCCACGTCACGCCGCGACTGCTCGTGTGGTTTATGAACCGGCTCTAGCGTCCGGCAATCAGAGTCCGTTGGCGACTACGGGTTCCTGTGCTGGAACAGACGCTGACGCAAAGACGGCCGCGGCTTGCTCCAGCAGGAAGTCGACTTCGTCGCGCGTGATCACGAGCGGTGGCGCGAACCGGATCACGGTACCGTGGGTGTCCTTGGCGAGGACGCCGCGCGCCTTCAGGGCCCGGACGAATGCCCGGGCATGACCCGCTTCGGGCTTGAACTCCACACCGATGAGAAGGCCCTTGCCACGGATCTCCTTGATGTGCGGGCTGTTGATCTGGCGGAGGCCCTCACAGAGATAGGCGCCCATTTCGCGAGCGCGCTTCGGTAGATCTTCCTCGACGATAACCCGCAGGGCCTCACGTGCTACCGCACTCGCCAGGGGGTTGCCCCCGAATGTGGAGCCGTGGCTGCCGGGCTCAAAGAGCCCGAGTATGTTGCGGTTGCCGACCACGGCGGAGACCGGCATCATGCCCCCGGACAGCGCCTTCCCCAGTGTGACCAAATCGGGCACCACCGACTCCCAGCTGCTTGCGAGCAGTCGTCCGGCACGCCCCAGGCCACTCTGAATCTCGTCGGCGATCAGGAGGACGTTGTGCCGGTCGCAGATGTTGCGGATGGCTTTGAGATAGCCCTCTGGCGGCACGATCACGCCCGCCTCGCCCTGGATTGGTTCGACGAGGAATGCGGCGGTGTTTGGCGTGATGGCGCGCTCGAGCGCCTCAGCGTCTCCATAGGGAATCGCCTTGAACCCAGGCGTGAAGGGGCCAAAGCCGTCGCGATAGTCGGGTTCTGTGGAGAACGAGATGATCGTCAGCGTGCGTCCGTGGAAATTGTTCTCGCACACGATGATCTCGGCAGGACCGGATACTCCCTTGACCCGATAGCCCCAAAGCCGGGCGGCTTTGACCGCTGCCTCGACCGCCTCGGCACCGGAGTTCATCGGGAGCATCAGCTCGTAGCCGGTGAGGTCGCACAGCTCTTTGGCCAGCAAGGGTAGTTGGTCGTTATAGAAGGCCCGCGACGTAAGCGTCAAACGCTCGGCCTGTTCGACAAGTGCTTTGATGATCCGCGGATGCCGGTGACCTTGATTCAGCGCAGAGTAGGCGCTCAGGCAGTCGAGATAGCGGTTGCCCTCCACGTCCCACACCCAGACACCCTCTCCCCGCTCGAGCACAACGTCAAGGGGGTGATAGTAGTGGGGGCTGTAGTCATACTCAATTCGAATGTAATCCTCTGTGCGCATCTGGTCCTTGCTCCTTCCGTGAACGGTGCCTATACCCTAGCATGCGCACCTTGCCGGTTCAAGTGATGCTTGTCGTCTCATGGTAAGGCGAAGTGCAGGCTGGCGCCAAGCTGCGCGTAACGTTGTCTGCTCACCGTGGAAGGGCGTGTCTCTGCCGGAGATGGGAGGCGCTCAGTACCACTCGTGAATCGAAAACGGCGGACCAATTCGGTTGACAATTCGGGGGTGTATGGTATGATTTCGATCGTTCTGGGGGCGTAGTGTAGTGGTTAACATGCCGGCCTGTCAAGCCGGAGATCGCGGGTTCAAGTCCCGTCGCTCCCGCCTATAGTTAGTCCTATAGGACATCAAGAGCTCTCTAGTGATAGAGGGCTCTTTCTGTTGTCGGGTATGTCTTCTATGATGCCTCGGCCGTCCCATAGTCTTCCCGTCGTGATGTTGTTGCCCCTGCGGTACCGGGCTGTTGATGAGCCGCGCCACTCCTGATCCAGTGGGCTGCGAACTGCTAATCCACCCCGGTTGAGGACGTCGGTGTAGATCATGGTGGTTTTCACGTCTTTGTGTCCCAACAATTCCTAGACCGTGCGGATGTCGTATCTGGCTTCCAGCAGGTGCGTGGCGAAGGAATGGCGAAAGGTGTGCGGGCCGACAGGTTTGACCATGCCAGCAGCCTGGGTCGCGGCGCGGATGGCGTGGTCGTCGAGGGGATCGAGGTCTTGATGCAGCACTTCGCGGTAGAGGAAGAGGATAGCAGCAAGCGCCTGGTCTTGGGTGGGGGTGGCGACGTTGGTTTCGGTCGCCAGGTGGGCGAGGAAGGCGCGGATTTCGGGCGTCCCCATCTCATGGGGATGCCGTTTGTTGTGGAAGCGGATGAAGCGTCTGATCCAGTTGACGTAGGTTTCTTCGGTGCGCAGGGTAAACGGCGTTTGCATCTGCCCGCCAGGTCACTCACTTGATGGCGCTATTGCACAGGTGACGGTTTTGTGTGGTTGACCTATGAGAAGGGGTCACATACACTGGATGTAGTGAACCCCGAGAACTGGAGAGTGGGGAAAGTAGGGTCGGACGTATACTAGACCCACGCGGAGGTTCACAGATGGCACGGAAGCATCGGACATTCAGTTCGGAGTTCAAGTTCCAGGTGGTGATGGAGGTACTCACGGGCGCGAAGCGACCGGCAGAGGTCTGCCGCGAGCACCAGATCGCGGACAGTGTGCTGAGTCGCTGGCGGCAGAAGCTGCTGGAGGAAGGGCCGCGGGTGTTTGATCGGGAGAGCCCTAGTGAGGAACACGCCGGGCGGATCGCGGAGCTGGAGCGGGTAATCGGCCAGTTGACGCTGGAGTTGGCCGCGGCAAAGAAAGCCTCGGACTGGCTGAACTCACTGCGGTGATGAAGCGCCAGATGGTGAGTGCATTGCGGGTGGAGTATCCGGTACACGTGCTGTGCCAGGTTCTTGATCTGGCGCCCAGCACGTACTACTACCGCTCCGATGAGCCAGATGACCTGAGCTTGTTGGCGGCTATCGAGGGTGTGGTACAGCGCTTCCCCACGTATGGCTACCGCCGGGTGACCGCCCAGTTGCGGCGCGAGGAGGCGCCAGTCAACCATAAGCGGGTGCAGCGGGTGATGCGCGCGAATGATCTGCTGGTGCGCCGTAAGCGTGGGGTAAAGACTACTCAGAGCGACCACCCCTACGGGCGCTGCCCGAACTTGCTGCACGAGCTAGTGATTGCACGTCCGGATCAGGTTTGGTGTGCCGACATCACCTACGTCCACCTGCGCGAGCAGTGTGTCTACTTGGCGATCCTGCTGGATGTCTTCACCCGCAGCCTACGCGGCTGGCATCTCGGGCACCGCCTGAGCAGCGACCTGGCGCTGACGGCGCTGCGGCGGGCCTTGGCAGAGCGACAGCCTGAGATCCACCATTCGGATCAGGGGGTGCAGTATGCGGCCCACGGCTACGTGGCGCACCTGCAGGCGCTCGGGGTGCAGCTGAGTATGGCGGCCCGGGGCCAACCTACGCAGAATCCCTATGCCGAGCGGGTCATTCGGACGATCAAGGAGGAGGAGGTCTATCTGAAGGAATACCTGGATTACGCCACGGCCTACCGTGAGATCGGACATTTCATTGAGGATGTCTATCAGACCAAGCGCATTCACTCAGCCTTGGGCTACAGGGCGTACGCATCTGAAATGGGAGGCCAGAGATGGGGTAAAATCGGGCCAGCACAGCAAACGTATACGGAGGAAGCGCCCATGAGCCACGCCCCGACGCTGGAAGCCCAGTTCGCCACACTCACC
>JAXDDO010000033.1:0-38186 GCA_034676805.1 Anaerolineae bacterium
GCCGCCGCGTGGCTTGGCCCTACGCGGGGCTACCTGGTGGGCTTTCTCTTCTACTGGATCGTCTGGTGTCTGCTCCTGCCCTGGTGGATCCTCGGCCCGGGCGGCCTCACGTTGGTGTTCCGTGACGTAGCCAACCGCTTCGGGCGCCCCGCATGGCTGGGCGTCGTGCTCTTGCTGATCCCGCTGCTGCTCGGCTACGGCTATGCCTTCCCGCGTGCCATAGGCCAGGCCAACCTGGTGATCGTGCTCCTCTCTGCCGTGATCGCGCTCGTCAACGGCACGCTGGAGGAGCTCTTGTGGCGTGGCGCCTACGTAGTCGCCTTCGACGGCGCCTGGTTCCTGGGCTTCGTCTATCCGGCGATCGGCTTCGCGGTGTGGCACTTTGCCCCGCAGTCGATCTTCCCTAACACCGCCCCGGGCGGCAACCTCTCACTGGTCATTGTGGCCGGCTTGGTCGGGTTGATGTGGGGCTGGGTGGCGCGCCAGAGCAAGTCGATCCTCTGGGCGACGCTGTCCCACGTCCTCTTCGACTTCTCGGGACTCGGCGCCAGGATCTACTTTCGCTAGCGCCGCCCTCGCATAGGCAAGTCGTGTTCATCGAGACCCTGGAGGTGGACGGTGGCTGAGAAGCGGGTGGCGCTCCTGCGCGGCATCAACGTCGGCCCGGCCAAACGCGTGGCAATGGCCGATCTTCGTGCCTTGCTGGCAGAGCTTGGCTACAGCGCCGTGCGCACGCTGCTCAACAGCGGCAATGTCGTCTACACGACGGTCGCCGGCTCGCCATCAGACGATGCGTCCCGGATTGAGGCAGCGGTCGCCTCGCAACTCGGCGTCGTGGCACGGGTCACAGTGCTTACAGCCGCAGAGTTGGACGCCGCCATCGCCGGGAACCCTCTCGTCGCGGTGGCCGACAACCCATCGCGCCTTCTCGTGGCCTTTGTCGCCGATCCGGCGGATCTGGACCGGCTGGCGCCGCTGGCAGCGCAGGACTGGGGACCGGAGGCGTTGGTCTTGGGCAGTCGCGTGGTCTATCTGTGGTGTCCGGCGGGCGTGGCCGCGAGCCAGGTATCCAAAGCGCTCAACCGGGCGCTGGGCGATGCGGTGACCTCGCGCAACTGGTCTACCGTGCTCAAGCTCCAGATCATGACCCGGAAGTGACTTACGCATAGATACAGAGGAGGTGCACCGTGAAGCGCGCAACAAGGCTACTGGCCTCGACCTTCGGCGTGATCGTGGGCTTGGTCGGCGGGGAGCACGCGGTGGGAGCGATCCTGCAGGGCAACACCCGGCTGGACAGCATCGTATTTGCCTCTTGGCCTGACGCCGAGGCCTACCGTGTCCTGGCCGGCGAGCCGGCGATGACCCTCGTCCCCAACACTCTCGTGACCGGCATCCTTGCACTCCTGGTGTCATTGGTGACCGCGGTGTGGGCCGTCTTCTTCGTGCACCGGAGGCACGGCGGCCTGGTGCTGATCCTCCTTTCGGTGCTGTTGCTCCTGGTCGGGGGTGGGTTTGGCCCACCAGTGGTGGGGATCATCACCGGCAGCGCCGCGCTGGGCCTCGCCGCGCCGGCGAAAGGTGGGCCAGCGCGGTCGAGTGGGCTGCCGCGCTTCTTGGCAGCGCTATGGCCCTACGTACTCTTTGTCGCGGTCGCCGGTTACCTGTCGCTCTTCCCTGGACTGGTGCTCTACGCCCACGCCACAGGCGTCAGCGACTCGGCTGCCCCCGTCTATTTGACGCCCTTCAGCTTTGGGGCGCTGATCCTGGCGATCGTGTCGGCGAGGGCGCGCGACCGCCTCACGCAGGCGCGGTCGACCGCCGCATGAGGCGGCCATCGGTCACGCCTTGCCCCTTCGGGCAGGTGCTATGGCCCGCCGTTGCTGTAGCTCGGAGGTGTAATGATGGTCGAAGCGTCGGTTGGCAGAGCGTACTACCTGGCCCGCCGGCCGGCTATCCTTGCGCAATATGAGACGCATGCGGCGGCGTGGCGCCCGTTTCTCGACGCCCGCTATGGCGCTGAGGTTGCCAGCGCGATCCTTGTGGACAGCCGCAGTCAGTATGAGGCCCTGATTCCCGAGATCCCCTATATCGGCGGCGACGCCAATCGGTTGACCCGTGACCTCGTTCGCTCGACGACCAGCCTCGTCCTCTACGAGGTGATGAGGCCGCGCGGCGCGACTGCAGCGGACGTAGGCAAGATCGTCTACGATGCCGTGCTGGCGGCCGTCGGGCGGTTGCCGCCGGCGCCCAGCCTGGAACTCACTGAAGCCTTTGTCACCGGCTGGAAGACGCACGCCCGCCGCTCGCACGAGCGTCGCTATCCCGGCGACTGGGTCTACGATTACGTTGAGGGCGACGGCGTCACCTTCGATTATGGCCTCGACTTCCTGGAGTGCGGCACGCAGAAGCTCTATCGTGCCCGCGGGGTGGAGGCGTTCCTGCCCTTCTACTGCTATCTCGATTTCGTGACGCACCGCACACCGGGCTGGGGCTTTGCCCGCAGCGGTACCCTCGCGGAGGGCTGCCCTCGCTGCGATTTCCGTTGGAAGAAGGGTGGCCATACGGAGCGAGGATGGCCGCCGCCATTTCTTTGACACCTTGTGGCCTGACGGCCTCTCGAAAGGACACCCTGATGACACTGCCTCTCCTTGTCTACCTGCATGGTGGCGCCGGGATCTTCGGATCGCCGGACAACCTCGACCCGCGGCACCGGGCACTGCTCGAAGCCCGCGGGTTCACCGTCGTCTCGGCCGATTACCCCAAGGCGGTCGGGACGACGATCCACGTCACGCTGGCGACCCTTCGCGAGACGGTGAGCTCGCTGGCTGCTGTCAGCCCGACCGGGACCGTGGTCGTCATAGGCCACTCCTTTGGCGGGTATCTGACGCTGTGGCTGGCAGCGACCCATCCCGCCGTGACGCGCGCGGTGGCGCTGGCGGGCTACGCCGATCTGCTCGCCGAGTGGTACACACAACCATCGGAGCACTACGTGCAGGCCAAGGACCTGCGCGGCTTCAGGCCCGAGTCCGTGACGCCGGACGCGCCGCCCGGGGAGAGGTACGATCTCTACCTCTACCTGCGACAGACCGGAACGTGGCCCGACTACGTCTCCGGCGGTGACCCCTGCAGCCTGGCTGCGCTCTCGCCCCTGCGGCTCCCGCCGCCGGCCACGTCCATCTTCCTGGTGCATGGCACGGCCGATACGGATGTGCCTTATACGGCGTCCGAGGCCTATTACGCCCACATCGCGTCCAGGTCGCCGGACAGCCGGCTGCACCTGCACCCCGGCGGTGGCCACGGCCTCTTCTGGGATATGGACGATCCGGCGGTCGCGGCGCTGTGGGACGAGATCGTGGCGTTCTGTTTGGATCAGCGCGATCGGCGGTAGCGGGCGGCTGTGCCTCTGCGCACCGAGCAGACCTCTTGGGCCAACGAAAGAAAAAGGAGCGCGACGTGGACAAGGATACCTTGGTCGAGGTCTGGCGCCGCGAGGAGCAGCAGCCCTTCACCGGGTGGGACTTCTCATACCTGGAAGGCCGGATGCTGGAAGAGCAGACGCCGTGGTCCTATCTGACGCGAGCAGCCGAGTTGCTGCTCGCGGCGAGGGCGGTGCTGGATATGGGGACCGGCGGTGGCGAACGCCTGATGAGCTTGCGCGATAGCTGGCCCGACCAGGTGGTCGTGACCGAGGACTTCCCGCCCAACGTGGCTCTGGCCAAGGCACGGCTCGAACCGCTGGGGGTGCGTGTAGTAGAAGTGGCGCTCTCGCGTGTGGCGCCGATGCCGTTCGGTGACGGGGAGTTCAACCTGGTCCTGAACCGGCACTCGGGCTTCAACGCCGACGAAGTAGCGCGCATTCTAGCGCTCGGCGGCGTCTTCCTCACGCAGCAGGTGCACGGTCTGTGGGCGGCGGACCTGATCGCGGCCTTCGGCGCACAGCCACAATGGCCCGACGCAACGCCCGAGACGTACGTGCCAGCGCTCGAGCGCGCCGGTCTCGTGGTAGACCGGCTCGAGACATGGCAGGGCCAGCTGACCTTCTCCGACGTGGGCGCAATCGTCTACTATCTGCGGGCCGTCCCGTGGCTGGTGCCCGGCTTCTCAGTCGCGACCCACGCCGACCATCTGCTGGCGCTCCAGCAGCAACAGGAGGCGGGCAAGAGCCTTGTTTTCGCCGATAGGAAGTACCTTGTCGAGGCCCGCAAACCCGTCACTGGGTGATCCTCTCGGAGGACGATTCGTGCTCAGTGGACTAGACCTGACCTGCCAGGTGCAGACATATACGATGCGCCGGTGTCTACGCGGCATCCTACTTCTGATCGTCGCCGTAGCAGTCGCCGGAGCGGGCCAGTGGGCGTGGGTCCCGCCTCATCCGGACAGCGCCGATTGTCGGCTAGACCACAACGCGGCCTGGATTGGCGTCGAATGGACCATGCAGCCGGTCAGCCGGCAAGCTGTGCAACGGCTGGCCAGCAATGCGCGCATATACCATCTGCGATACCTCTACCCCTTCACGACCTATCTGACTGCCGAGGGGACGTTCAACCCGACCTACGACCACGCGCCCACGTTCATAGAGGCATTCCGCACCCTTGATAGCGACACGCTGCTCCTTGCCTGGGTGGGTATCCCCTTGGAGAGCGAGCGCCGGTTGGGAATCGATGGCTGGGTCGACCTGAGCGATGTAAAAACCCGCGCGCACATCGTGGCATTCGCGGCGGACCTGATAACCGATGCCGGCTTTGACGGCGTGCACCTGGACGTGGAAACGGTCCACGACGGCGATCCGCATTATCTGGCGCTGCTGGAGGAGACACGAGCCGCAATCGGCGATGGGGCAGTCTTGAGCGTCGCGAGCGCCTACTGGCTGCCAGGTGCAGTCAACCGCCTGCCAGCGGTGCGAGGATACAGGTGGAGCCTGGCCTACTACCGCCAGGTCGCGGCGCGCGTGGACCAGATCGTGACGATGACCTATGACAGCGTGATGCCGCATCCGGCGCTCTACCGGCTGTGGATCCGCGAGCAGGCACGCGCGATTAGCAGAGGCCTGGCGCATTCCAACACGGAGCTGCTGGTGGGTATATCGGCCTCGCGCGAACGCACCTTGACGCATCGACCGTATGCGGAGAACGTCGCGAGCGGCCTGGACGGCATCTGTGCCTACGTGGGAGGTGCCTCATCGGACCCCCACATTGCGGGCGTGGCCCTCTATGCTGCCTGGGAAGCGACCGAAGAGAACTGGCAGTACTGGGCCTGTGCACTGGGAGACTAGGGGAGGATGGGAAGGCGTCAGTTCGGTGCTTGACTTCCAGCCGGCTTCTGTCTATAATTTAAACAACTGAGCGTGTTCGCAGCACCAACGGCTGTTTGCACGCGCCAACGCAGTGAGCGGGACGAGTACCCGGCGGAACGTGCCAGGGAACGGGGGCCACCGACTGAGAGCCTCCCCCACGGGAACCCGGTGAAAACCACCCGCGAGTGGATGCTGGAAAGGGCTGGCAGCAAGCCGGCACAAGTATAGCATTCCGGGTTCGCCCGTTATCGCGTGAAGAGTGCCCGAAGTCGCGGTCGATGACCGGGTCGGGAACTTGGGTGGAACCACGTGGCGCCCCGCGTCCCAAGAGGATACGGGGCGCTTTTGCGTCTATATGCGAACAGGAGGAAGGCAATGGAAGAGATGAGTCCCAAGGAATACCGAGAGAGTAAGATATATCGGATTAGGCATTCGGCGGCCCATATGATGGCGGCCGCGGTGCTCGAGAAGTTCCCCGATGCAAAGATCGCCATCGGGCCGCCCATCGAGCATGGGTTCTATTATGACTTCGACCTGCCGCGTCCCCTCACCGAGGAAGACCTGGCGGAGATCGAGACACGCACAAGGGCATTGATCAAGGAAAGCCGTGACTTTCGCTACGAGGAGATATCGCCGGAGGAAGCGCGCGCCCTCTTCTCTGACCAGCCCTACAAACTGGAGCTGATCGACGACATCTTGCGCGAGGGCACCGACGAATACGGCGAGCGCTCGGGTGGCGACGTCGTGCTCTCGGTCTACAAGAGCGGCGACTTCGTCGACCTGTGTCGCGGCCCCCACGTGGCAAACTCGAAGGAGATCAACCCCAAGGCCGTGAAGCTGCTCAATACCGCCGGCGCCTATTGGCGCGGTGACTCGGCTCGGCCAATGCTGCAGCGCATCTACGGCACGGCGTGGGAAAGCCCTGAGCAACTTCGCGAGTACCTCGACTGGCTGGAAGAGGTCCGCAAGCGCGACCATCGCCGCCTTATTCGCGATCTGGACCTACTGTCGTTTCACGAGGAGGCCGGCCCGGGCCTGGCCTACTGGCACCCTCGCGGCGCCCTGATGCGCAAGACAATCGAGGACTTCTGGCGCGACCGGCACCTGGAAGGCGGCTACGAGTTCGCCTACACGCCGCACATCGGCAAAGCGTGGCTGTGGGAAACGTCCGGGCACTTGGGTTTCTACAAGGACTCGATGTACGCGCCGATGGACGTGGACGGGCAAGATTACTACATCAAGCCGATGAACTGCCCCTTCCACATCATGATCTACAAGACGCGCTTGCGCTCTTACCGCGAGTTGCCGCTGCGCTGGGCCGAGCTTGGGACGGTCTACCGCTACGAGCGGAGCGGCGTGCTCCACGGCCTGATGCGCGTCCGCGGATTCACGCAGGACGATGCGCACATCATCTGCACGCCCGATCAGATCGAGGACGAGATCCTGCGGGTGCTGCGCTTCTCACTGTCAATGCTGCGCGCGTTCGGTTTCGAGAAGATCAACGCCTTTCTTGCCACGCGTCCCGATGACGCCGCGGGCGACCCCGAACGTTGGATTCAGCCCCAGGAGGCGCTCAGACGCGCGCTGGAGATCGAGGGCCTGGACTACGAGGTTGACGAGGGCGGCGGGGCATTCTACGGCCCCAAGATCGACCTGCATGTCAAGGACGCGCTGGGGCGGCTATGGCAGCTCACGACGATCCAGTTCGACTTCAACATGCCCGACCGCTTCGAGATGACCTATGTCGGCGAAGATGGGCTGGAGCACAGGCCCTACATGGTCCACCGCGCGCTGTTGGGATCGATCGAGCGGTTCTTCGGCATCCTGGTGGAACACTACGCCGGAGCCTTCCCCATCTGGCTGTGCCCCGAGCAAGCGCGATTGATCCCGATTGCCGACCGGCATATAGACTACGCCAGGGAAATCGAGGAGCGCCTCCGCAAGGCCGGTATCCGCGTCACGACGGACGTCTCGGCATCCCGGATGAACGCCAAGATCCGAGAGGCTCAGCTCATGAAGATCCCCTACATGCTCGTGGTGGGCGATCGCGAGGCCGAGAACGGGACGGTCGCCGTGCGATTGCGTAGCGAGCAGAACTTGGGAGCGTTGCCGGTGGACGCCTTCATCGCCCGCGCCCAGGAGGCGATCAGTCAGCACGCCATGGAGTAGCGCTACTTAGCTCCACGGGCCGGGCACACGAAGTGCCCGGCCCGCTCGAACATTGCGACAGCACGGACCTACCCTATGGCTGCCGCTTCCGCTGCGCAAGGGCCAGGGAGCGCAACAGCCCCAATTGGCCCACGTGATAGGTCTCGTGCCACTGCAACCCCGCGACGTAGACACCGCGGGGCTTCTCGACCCCAAAGTGGGTCATCACCGCTTCGGTCAGCCAGTCGCCCGATGCCGCTTCCAGAGCCGCGATCAGGCGCTGCTCTGCCGCTTCAAGATCGTCCAGCAACTGGAGCACCGAGCGGCGGTGCTCCGCACCCGCCAAGCCCCCCGGTTCGGCGGCATACAGTCGGTCTACCGCCGCCGGCCATAGCGATGTCTTGCCCAGAGCTACCAGCGCCAGATTACGATGCTCGACGATGTGTCCCAGAACCCAGTTGAAGTTGATCGCCTCGAACGCGGGTTGTAGAAGTGCTTCTGCATCCGAAAGTGAGTCGGCGTGGCGCCGGATGAGCCAGCTGTTCTCCTGGTACCCCTCAATCAGGTTCACCGCTGTCGTGTTCATCGGGCTCCCTCCCCTCGGGGCCAGCTGTGCGAGCGGCCCTCAGGTCATGCCTCGGCCTCTTCCTGCTCCGCCTCCCTGCGCAATCGTTCGAAATGCTCAATGACTCCGACCGCGAGCACCTCCGAAATGCCCTTGACCTCCATAAGCTGCTCTTTGCTCGCCGTCTGGATAGCGTGCAGGCTGCCGAAATGCTTGAGCAACTCCCGGCGCTTCACGGGTCCGATGCCGGGGATATCATCGATTTGCGAAGCTAGCCCCACTTTGCGACGGCGCTGCCGGTGGTAGGTGATCGCGAACCGGTGGGCTTCGTCGCGGATGCGCCGGAGCAGCAGGATGGCGGGCGCCGAAGGGTCGAAGAGGTGCGGCACACGGCGGTTGGGTTGAAAGACTTCTTCATGACGCTTGGCCAGGCCAACCGCTGCCACCTTGTCCTCCAGCTCGAAGGCCTTCAGCACCTCTACGGCAACGGCCAACTGGCCCTTGCCCCCATCGACGACCAACAGATCCGGCAAGAGCGTCCACGCCTGGCTTCCGCGGGTGCCCTTCAGCTCGCCGCCGCTGATCCGTCGCCAGCGATCAAAGCGGCGGGTCAAGACCTCGCGCATGCTGGCGAAGTCGTCCTGTCCGGTCACGGTCCTGATCTTGAAGCGCCGGTAGTGTCCCTTCTTGGCTACGCCGTGCTCGAAGACAACCATACTGCCAACCACCTCGACGCCCTGGGTGGTGGAGATGTCGTAGCACTCGATCCGCACGGGCGTACGAGGGAGGTTGAGCCGCTCCTGGAGCTCGGTCAACGCGCTCTCGCTGCGGTGTTGATCCATCTCCCACTGCGCCTTCAGCATCCGTAGCGTCTCCGCGGCGTTCGTGGCGGCGAGATTCAGCAGTTCGCGTCCCGGGCCCGTATGCGGGACGTTCAGGTAGACCACGTCGCCACGCTTAGTGCGCAGCCACTGCTCGAGCACGGCGGCTTCGGCGATCTGAGCGGGCAGCAGAATCTCCGGCGGCACATTCGCCGCCTCGGTGTAGAACTGCTGCAGAAACGCCGTAACGATCTCGGCCTCATCTGCGCAGCCTCCGCCCTCCATCACGAAATACTCGCGTCCGAGAAGCTTCCCATTGCGGACAAAAAAGACCTCGACGCAGGCATTGCCGTTGTCACAGGCCAGCGCGATGACATCCTGGTTGGTAGCTGCAGTCGTGATAATGCGCTGCTTTTCCATCACATGCTGTAGCGCCTGGTAGCGGTTGCGCAGCTGTGCGGCCCGCTCGAACTGCAGGGCGTTCGCCGCCGTGTCGATTTCGCTGCGCAGATCGGTGATCACTTCTTCAGTCTCTCCGCCCATGAAACGGATCAATTGCGCGATGACAGCGTTGTAGCCTTCCTGATCGATGGCGCCAATACACGGGGCAGTGCATAGCTTGAGATCGTAGTAGAGGCAGGCGCGCCGGTCGTGGCCCGTGATGACCCGGTCACAGGTGCGATAGGGGAACAGGCGCCGCAGAAGGTCAAGTGTTTCCCGCAGGGCCCCGGTCGAGGTGTATGGACCGAAGTAGTGCGCCCCGTCGCGCTGCATCTGCCGCGTAATCAAGACCTTGGGGAAGTCCTCGTTCGTGACCTTGAGGTAAGGATAGCGCTTATCATCCTTGAGACGCACATTGAACCGCGGGCGGTGTTTCTTGATCAGGTTCGCCTCGAGGATGAGGGCCTCGAGCTCTGAGTCCGTCACGATCCACTCCAGATCGTGGACCTCTGCGACCAAATGGCGGGTCTTGCTGTCTTCCTGCGCAGAGATGTGGAAGTACGAGCGCACGCGGTTGGCCAGGTTGACCGCTTTACCAACGTAGATCACGCGCCCCCTGACGTTGCGCATGATGTACACGCCAGGCACCTTCGGCAGCGTATCAAGTTTCTGCTGTATCTGGCTGTCGAGTTCCATCTTGGCTCTCATTATACACAGCAAACACCCCAGGGTCTACATTGACCCTGGGGTGTCGTAGGTCGGAAGCTAGCGACAGCTACAGACGCAACGCCCGGAAGACCGGCCCTGCACCAAGCCAGAGATTGCGCTCAATCTCACGCATCAATTCGTCCAGTGGGCCGCCCAATGCCCAGGCGATCACGATGCAGCAACAGCACAAAAGCAACAGCACCGCTGCCACAATGGCGACAATCAGCACTGTGTTGTTCTTCTTCTCCTTCACCGGAGGCTGCGCCGCACCCTGTGTACTGACAGGCGCTACTGGAGGCACAATCGGAGGCGTAACCGAAGGCGTGACTGTAGCAGCCGTGGCTGGCGTCAGTGTGATCGGCTCAGGCTGCTGGACCGCCGGCTCTTCTTCCTCGAAGGGACTGGGCATCTCGATCCCGGAGACATACGCCTCGCCCTCCTCATCAGGCGACGGCGTGACGATGGCCGTGCCCGACTCGTAGGCCGCGGCGGCCTCTTCCAGCTCGGGGAGTGGCGGAGGGGCCATGACATCCACCGGCGCCTCAATCTCTTCGCTCGGCAGGGGCGGCGGAGCCTGTATCTCTTCGACCTCTGCTTCTTCGGCCTCTGGCAACGGCGGCGGCGTAATCACCGCGCCCGCCTCTTCTGCCAGTTCTTCCTCGTTGGCATCTGGCTCTTCAGGTTCGGAGTCTAGACGCCGTGTCCCATAGATCTCATCCATCATATCCTTCTTTCTTTGTCTTCGTGTCTCAACCAAGCTTGCTCCGATGCAGGCACTGAGGGACTCCTCACACGCCCACAAGCAGTGGAAGGGATAGATTGAAGCCCATGTCGTTCAGGAACTCCAGGATCGGGTCACCCAGGAACCATCCCCCCACCAGGATAGCGCAACAGCATAGCAACAACACCGCCGCGATGATAAGCACAATGATCCAAGTGCGCTTCTTCTTGGAGGCAGCATCTTGTTGATAAGTGCCATAGTCAGACTGGTAAAACGGATCCTGTGTCATAATGCCCCCTTTGCGAGACGATGTGGAGAACGGAACGAGCTATGGACTCAGCCCATCCGCTCAGCATGCCTTTGGAGCCGTTGACGGCGCCAACGCACCACCAGGTAGATGGTCACGCCAAGCAAGATTACCCACACAACCACCAGATACGGGAAAATGAGCGAGACAAACGAAGTCACAGCAGAGACGACATCCTCCAGCGTACTGACAATGGGATTGGCAACGCCGGCGGTGGTCGCGGTGAGGACAGGCCGCGCCCCCGCCTTGACCACGTGAACGGTCCCGGCGAGGACAACGCCACACCCGAAAGCCAACACAGGATGCAGGCCGATCGAGGATTGCGTTGTTGCGGCGAAGAGGATGGCGCCCGCGGTGGGCCGAACCAGCGTCTGCACGACATCGTTAATGGTATCTACCGCCGGGATCTTGTCCGCTAGTTCTTCGACGACCAGGAGAACAGCCAAGAGGCCAATGATCCACCAGCTCGTAAGGGCGTTCCACGGCTCCTGGAGATTGACCAAGTGTGTGAACTTGGCCAACAGCGCCAACGTCAGCATCGGGATATAAGCGTTCAACCCGGCAGAGGTAGAAAGCCCGAATGCGGACGCGAGATCGAGAAGTCCTTCAATCATCCCCCAACTCCCTTTCTGTCCATCATTATACGGAAATCGGTGCGCCAACGCAAATAGCGATGATTGCTACGGACAGGATGCGTAGGCGCCATACGTACTAGTGTATATACGAACGCCGGACGGATAAGTTGCACTCCCCACTATGGCGTCACCACTCGATCGGAGCTATGCCGTGGGCCTTCAGGTAGGCATTACAGTGCGAGAAATGGCGACAGCCGAAGAAGCCACGGTGGGCGGATAGTGGCGAGGGATGCGGCGCTTCCAGGATCAGGTGCCGGCTTGTGGGGATCAACGTGCGCTTTGATTGCGCGAACCGTCCCCATAGCATGAACACAAGGTGGTCGCGCTGCTCTGCGAGCGTACAAATGATGCCATCCGTCAGGTGCCTCCACCCGAGTTCGCTGTGCGAACCCGCATGTCCAGCTTCGACCGTAAGGCTTGCGTTAAGCAACAACACACCCTGCACAGACCAGCGCGTCAGGTCCGTTGAGCGGTTCAGCAGGCGCCCCCCGTACATGTCATTGGCAATCTCCGTGAAGATGTTGCGCAACGAAGGTGGCGCCGGCACGGCTTCGGGGACCGAGAACGCGAGACCGTCTGCCTGTCCCTCACCGTGGTAGGGATCCTGGCCGACAATCACGACCTTTACGGCATCGAACGGCGTTGTCTTGAGCGCGCGCAAGACCTGTCCTTTGGGCGGGTAGATCGTGCGCGTCTCACGCAGTTGATCGACCTTGTCCAGCATCAGACAATGGTATCCCTCCGACAGCAATGGTACTGCTTCCTTCCACGCGCTCAACGCCTGCGAAACCATCACCCAACCTCCCTCTATGCTCTAGCCCTCGTGTTACGGCACGAAGGTACCCGCCTCCAGATTGCGCACCCGCCCACGGTCGAGGCTTTTGCTCTCGCCCAGACGTGCAGTACAATGGCTGAGCCTAATGCCATTTCCAGTACAAGGAGCACCCCGTGATCAAGCTCGCCGAAAGAGCCGGTCAGATCTCCCCTTCTATGACTTTCGCGATCTCCAGTAAGGCCAAAGCCCTGATAGCACGCGGGATTGACGTCTGCGACTTTAGCGTAGGTGAACCCGACTTCGTCACGCCTGCCGCAATCCGGGACGCGGCGAAAGACGCCCTGGACGCCGGCATGACTAAATATACCCCAACGGCCGGGCTTCCGGAGCTGAGGCGCCTGATCGCCGAGAAGCTCGATCGTGAGAACGGCCTGCCCTACACGCCCGATCAGATCCTTGTCACTGCAGGAGGAAAGCAAGCGTTGTTCAACGTGGCTCTGGCCCTGCTCGACCCGGGAGACGAAGCTCTGATCCTCAACCCATCCTGGGTCACCTATCCGGAAATCGTCAAGCTAGCCGGCGCAACGCCCGTGGTCATCGAGGCCGACGAGACGACCGGGTTCAAGGTCACCCCCAGGCAGTTGAGCGCTGCGATCACACCTCGAACGCGGCTCATGATCTTCAACTCGCCCAGCAATCCCACCGGAGCAGTCTACTCGCCCGCCGAGATCGAGGCACTCGCCGACGTTCTTGTCGCGCCCCAGGTTATCGTTGTGGCAGATGAAATCTATGAAAAGCTCATCTACGGCGACCTGCGCCACTTGAGCATCGGCAGCCTGGGTTCCGAGGTCTTCGCACTGACCATCACCGTCAACGGCTTCAGCAAGGCTTACGCGGCGACAGGATGGCGCTTGGGCTATGCTGCTGGTCCCCTTCCGGTCATCAAGGCCGCGACCGCCATCCAATCGCACAGCACCTCAGGAGCCAATACATTCGCGCAGTATGGTGCCATCGCGGCGCTCAGGGGCCCCCAGGAAACCGTTGAGAAGATGCGCGCTATCTTCGAGCAGCGGCGCGATCTGATGATCACCGGACTGCGCGAAATCCCCGGGATCACATGTCCCACCCCTCAAGGGGCCTTCTACGCCTTTCCCAACATCAGCAGCACAGGACTCGGCTCAGTGGCCTTCTGTGAACAATTGCTGGAGCGGGAGCGCGTCGCAGCTGTCCCCGGGATTGCCTTTGGGGCAGATAGCCACGTGCGGCTCTCCTATGCTACCGACGCGGCAATGATCCGGGAGGGCCTGGCTCGCCTGCGCCATTTCGTGGAGGCGCGCTAGCGCGCTAGAAGACCCACGATAGCATCGCGAAAACGACCTGCTGGAGCAGGCGCAACAGGAACCACGCGATCAATGGCGAGAGATCGATACCGCCAAGCGGCGGTAACACCGCCCGGATAGGGGCGAGAACCGGCTCCGTGATCTTCCAGAGGAACCGCATCACCCGGCTCGCATAGGGCACCTGGATCCAGGAGAACAACACGCGTACAAAGAGCGCGAATCCGTAGAGATCAAAGAGCAGGCCCAAGAGGTGTCGCAGTATCCCGCCAATGCTGCTCAGCGGGCGAACCGCCCACGCCGGCACGAGAATGACCAATTGTAACGCCCACACCAGCACGGTCCGCAAACCCCACAGGACGACGACCGCGGCAACCGCGCTGAGCATGTCGGAGCGCCCCCCCGCATAGCTGCGATACGTGGAGCGGTATGAGGGGATGCCGAGAAGCCGGTTGGTCACAGCAATCACTGGGTCTGTAAGCGTGACCACAACCCGCAACGCCGGATGGTTCCAGCGCATTCCGAAGATCTGTAACACGACGCGCAGTATCAAGAGGAGCCCCAGAATCCCCAGGAAGATATCCACGACTCGCATCAGCAACCCAATTGTGACCGCCATGGCCCTCTACCCCCCAGTTCGGTCAATCCCAGTACCGGCACCGCCAGATGCTCCTACCTGTGCACATACCCAAGTCATTCGATCACGTCAGATGGGCCGTTGCCCGAAGATAGCCCGCCCGACCCTCACGATGGTAGCCCCTTCCTCGACCGCCACCTCGAAGTCATCCGTCATCCCCATTGAAAGGTGACGCCCCCGTATTTCGGGGAACCGTTCACACAGCACGTCTCGCAGCCCTCGCAGCGAGGCAAAGACCGGGCGGACCACCTCAGGATCGTCCGTGATGGGCGCCATGGTCATAAACCCCTCAATCCGCAGGCCCGGCAGCGTGACTAATGCCTCGACCGCATCATACAGCGCCGCACGAATCACGGGGTCGCGTTCCCAGCCACTCGCTGCGTAACCATACTTGCTCGCCTCACCCGAGATGTTACACTCCAGTAGAACCGGAAAGTCACGTTGCGCCTCCACCGCCAATGCACTGAGTCGTCGTCCGAATTTCAGCCGGTCCAATGAGTGGACGACATCGAAGTACCCGACCACCATCTCAGTCTTTCGGCTCTGTACGTGTCCGATCATATGCCAGACCGGTTGCGGCGACTCAGGCCCAACATCCAGGGCCGCTGCTGGATCGTAACGACCCTCATCGGAGGCCAGGGCCACAGACATGGCTGGCGCGGCGATCTGTTGCATCACGTAAGGGATCTTTTCGGCGCCTTCCTCGGGGCGATTCTCACCAAAGTGACGCTGGCCCGCCGCCCATGCCTCCACAACCGCAGTGACGGGCACGGTCTTGGTCACCGCCACAAGGCACACGTCCTCGGGATCCCGACCCGATCGGAGAGCAGCCTCCGCAATGCGCGCCCGAACGCGGGCTATCCTCTCGGCGATGTTGGGCACTTGCCTAATCCTCCCTGACCTGCTACCACCGCGGCTCGAAACCACCATACCGCGACCGCGACTCGTACGTAGGAGATGGCGGGCGGCGGTCGGCCCTGCGGAACAAGAACACCAGCACTATCCCGGCCACAAACCCGCCGATGTGCGCCCACCATGCGACGCCGCCTGTTTGCATCACCACGCTTAGCGACGCCAGTCCATTGAGTAGCTGTATGAGAAACCATCCTCCGAGGACAACCACAGCAGGCAACCAGACAATGCGAATGAAGTAGAAGAGCGGCACCAACGTGCTGACACGAGCGCGCGGATAGAGCACCAGATACGCCCCCAGCACGCCGGCAATGGCACCGCTGGCACCAATCATCGGAATCGAGGACCGGGGCGCTGCGGCCACCTGGAGCAGACCCGCGACAAGCCCACAGAGCGTGTAGAAGATAAAGAACCGCACGCGTCCCATGCGATCCTCGACGTTGTCCCCGAAGATCCATAGATACCACATGTTCCCAATCAGGTGTGCCCAACCGCCGTGCAGATACATCGATGAAACGAGGGTCCCAAGCACCAACGGGTTTCGCCATTCGCTAGTTAGCTGCGCGGGGACCACGCCAAAAAGCTCCGCCAACGCGTTGGCCTCCGAACCCATGAAGACTTCCAGCAGAAAGACAATCACGTTGACCAGGACAATCCCAATTGTCACTACCGGGAGCTGCCGCGAGGGTACGTTATCGCGTAATGGAAACACTGCTTGTACCTACCCCTCCTAACAAGACGCGAGCATCCCACCTATGTGATGGGGAAGTCCCCGGGAGATCGCCTGGTGCGCCCATCCCCCGGAAAACCCACACCAAACCCCATATCTGGCATTCAGTATAGGCGCACTGACCCCAGAAAACAAGCATGATTTGCCGAGATCCACAGGGCAACAAAACCGCCCGCACAGGCCTGTGCGGGCGGTTGCTGGCTATGCGCTTCGACACTACGCAGCTGGGTTCTGTTTCCGGTCCTTGAGAATGATCCGGGCATCCACGATGGTTACGCCCTTGCCCTCCTCATAGACGATGACGGGGTTGGCGTCCGATTCCTGGATCTCGTCGCTCAAGTCGTAGATCATCTGGGAGTAGCGACTCAGGACCTCGCTCAGCGCGCGGCGGTCCCTGGGTTCCTCACCGCGGGCGCCCTCAAGGATCGGCGCGCCGTTGATGTCCGAGAGCATCTTGAAGGCTTGATCGGATGAGACCGGCGCTACGCGGAAGGTCACGTCCTTGAGAATCTCCACAAAGATGCCGCCCAGCCCGAACATCACCGTAGGTCCGAAAGTCGAGTCGTTGACTGAACCCAGAATCACCTCGGTGCCCCACGGTGCCATCATCTGGACCGCAACGCCATGGATATCGGCCTCGGCGTTGTAGGCTTTGGCATTCTCCAGGATCGTGCGGAATGCCTCGCGTGCCGCTTCGCTGCTCTCGATATTGACCTTCACACCACCGGCATCGGACTTGTGCAGGATGTCAGGTGAGACGATTTTCATCACGACGGGATAGCCGATCCGCTCAGCCAGCTCGACAGCTTGATCTTCGGTCTCAGCAAGGCGAGTATGGGCCACGGGTAGGCCATAGGCTTCGAAAATGGCCTTCGATTCGACTTCGGTCATGTTGCGCTCTGACGCTGACCGAACCGTCGCGATGACCTTACGCGCCGCCGCTTCATCGACGTCCTCAAAGCGCTTGAAGGGCCGCGACGCGGTCTGTTGATTGAGCGCATACTCGCGCAGCGCTGCCATCGCGTTGACCGCCGTATCCGGCTCGTTGTAGGCTGGGATACCGTTCTCCACCAACCAGCGCATCGCGGCTTCAGATCGCTCGCCGCCCACGAAAGAAACGGCGATTGGCTTGTCTGTGATGCCCGACGCATCCACCGCCTGCTTGATTCCCTGTGCGATGTCCATAGGATCGGTCATCGCTGTCTCGCAGTAGAGGATGACCAAACCATCGACCCACCGATGGGCAAACGCGTACTGCGTCGAGTCCTCATACCATTCGCGCCCTGCCATGCCCGTCAAGTCCACGGGGTTCTTGGCGGACCCGAACTCAGGCATGTGCTTCTTGAGCTCCGCCTGAACGTCTTCTGGTGCAAAGCGCAACGGGATCTTGTAGCGTTCGGCCGAGTCCGTCGCCAACACCCCCACGCCGCCCCCATTGGTGACAATCAGGAGGTTGTCCCCCTTCATTGGGGGTTGCAGCGACAGGGCCAAGGTCCGATCGAAGAGGTTATTGAGATCGGAGGCCATGACAACGCCGGCCTGCTCAAACGCCGCATCATAGATTTTGCCAGAGCCCGCGAGGGAGCCGGTGTGTGAAGCTGCCGCCACGGCCCCGTGCGCCGATACGCCGCTCTTGAGAGCGACAATCGGCTTGTCGGCCTGGCGTGCGCTGTCCATAAAGCGGCGCCCGTTCTTGAGCCCCTCAATATAGAGCGAGATACACCACGTGTTTTCGTCCCGATCGAGCCACTCGACAAGGTCGGCGAAGTTGACGTCCGACATATTGCCGATCGAGATCATCTTGTCGAAGCCTACACGTCGAATGAACGTGGAGGCATCCATCGCGATGAGAAGTGCTCCGCTCTGGGAAACCAGGGCCGCTCGACCGGGCAAAGGCAGGAAGGGTGCGAACGACGCGTTACACTTGTCAGAGTTCGAGAGAACACCGACGATGTTCGGGCCGAGCACCCGTGTCCCGTACTCGTGGGCGATGCTCACAACCTCGTCCTCCAGATCGTGACGACCGACTTCACTGAAGCCGGAAGCGATGACGATCAGGCCCTTGACGCCCTTCTCGCCACATTCGCGTGCCACACTGGAGACGATCTTGGCGGGTACAACGACGGCGGCAGCGTCGATCTCGCCGGGAACATCCAGGACGGACTTATAGGCCTTAAGCCCTTGAATCTCGCTATCGTTGGGGTTGATCGGGTAGATCGCGCCCTCATAGCCGCTTTCCAACAAGTTCTTGACAACTGTGTACCCAATCTTGCCTGGGGTGTTCGAGGCGCCGATAATGGCGATCGATTTTGGTCGTAGAAGACCATTGAGAACTTCCAGATCCACTTCCCTAGCCTCCTGAGTTTTACAGGTGTTGATATGGATGATGAGATGCTACTTACAGCATTCGGGGGGGGATATACTCCCCCCCCGTTATGGGTGATCTAGTGCTCTACCGGCTCCAAGACCTTATCGATGATACCGTACTCTATGGCTTCCTCTGCTGTCATAAAAAAGTCTCGGTCGGTGATCTTGTCGATCTGCTCCACATCCATGCCGGTGTGACGCATCAGGATCTGGTTCAGCAGATCACGCTTCCGAAGGATCTCACGGGCTGCAATCTCGATATCAGCCGCCTGCCCCTGGACGCCGCCTAAGGGTTGGTGCACGTGAATCGTGGCGTGGGGCAGGGCATAGCGCCGGCCCTTGGCACCGGCAGTGAGCAAGATCGTGCCAAAACTCGCTGTCATGCCCACGGCAATCGTCGACACAGGAGCCTGAATGAGCTGCATCGTGTCGTAGATCGCCAGACCCGCGGAGATCTCCCCTCCCGGTGAGTTGATGTAGAGCGAGATATCCCGCTCCGAGTCCTCGCGATCGAGAAAGAGCAATTGCGCCACAATCACGTTGGCGACCTGTCCATTGATCGGCGTCCCCAGAAAGACAATTCGCTCCCTCAGCAACAGGGAGTAAATATCATACATGCGATCCCCACGTCCGGTCGTCTCAATGACGTAAGGAATAGTCATTCCTGCCTCCTTCAACCCCGGGGGAGCACCCGATCGAGCCAGCAGACCACAGACTGTATGAGCGCTCCACCCCCAAGCTCTATGTTAGGCTTCCGCCTCGTCTGCGGTTTCGTCCTGCAGCTCGGCCTCTTGGTCAAGCTCACCGCGCCCGATCATTGCCAGACGCTGCATAACCTTCCGCCCCAGCACACTAGAGCGCAGGCCCCTGCCCAGATCGGAGTTGAGTTCTACCTTCTGGTCAGGATCATTGATCCCCATTGACCGTAGTAGGTTACCGAACTCCTGGACCACTTCGTCATCGTTGACCGTCACGTGCTCCTTCTCGGCAAACTCGCTCAGGGCCAGCGACTGCTTGAGACGGCGTTCCGCTTGGGGCAACAGCTCTTCCCGGAACTGCTCGACCGTACGGCCCTCGAGCCGCAGCGCGTCTTCCAGCGACATCTCGTTCTGCCGCTTGATCCGCCCTCGGACTTCCTCGACCATGTCATCCAACGTATCGGAGACCAATTGCGGGGGATACGTCATCGCCGCTTGCGCCACCAACTTCTCGACCAGCCGATCCCGATAGGTCGCCTCGGCTTGCTCGACTTTCCGCGCGAGAAGCCGGGAGCGGATATCGTCCACCAGTTCCTCGAAGGTCTCAAAGGAGCCCACGGTGCTGGCAAGGGCATCATCCAGCCCGGGCAACTGACGCTCGTATACCTGGGTGACCTCAAGCGTGAAATCTGCCTCGACGCCGCGCAAGGTCGGTTCGTCGATGCTCTCAGGTAAGGTCAGGACGGCTTGCTTTTCATCGCCGGCACCCATCCCCACGAGCGCCGCGACAAAGTCCGGCGACAGGAATGGACGCTCCTCGGAGAGAACCGCGTGGATCTCGTCCTCATCCACCACAACATCACCATCGACAGCGGCGTGGACGTTGATCACGACCTCGTCTCCAAGCGCTGCCGGGCGCTCAACCGTCTCCAACACGGCATGCTCCTGGCGCATTTGCTCCAGGACCTGGTCGATCTCCTCCTGGGAGACCAACGGCGCTTCCCATTCTTCTCGTAACTCGCGATACTCGCCCAGATCTACTTTGGGCTGCAGGGGCACCCGCAGCTTCAAAGTCAAAGGCGAGACACTCATATCCACGAATTCGCCCGAAGCATAAGGAGCGAGCTCCGCTTTCTCGAGAATCTTCGAATACTGCTCCTCGAGCAATGACTCGGCGGCCTCCTGCACTACGGCTGCTTCCCCTACGTACTGGACGACTTTGCCGTATGGCGCCTTGCCCCGCCGGAATCCCGGGATGTTTACCTCACGAGAGATATGCCGAGCAGCACGCTGCTTGGCCTCCTCCACAGTATCGTCCTCGAACACAACTTCAAGGAGTGCTTCGTGCGAATCAAGGAGTTCTTTTTTGACCTCGAACACTTACCTACCTCCGATTACAAGTCGTGCTGATTATAGCACAGCCCGAACGAAACACCAGCCCTCGCACAGGCGCTCTGCAAGCGGTGAGGACTGGCACGAATTTGGATAATAACGTTTGACAAAACCGCTTCGTGGTGTTAAAATGTAATTGTTTCACATTAACCTTCCTTATCCACGCTATATGGGATCGGTGGGGTAATTCGCACAATTCCATGGAGAGGCCAAAGATGCAGGATACGAGACAACAGATCTTGGAGATCATGAAGCGCCATGGCGAAGTGACTGTCCAGGAGCTCAGCAACGAGTTGGGACTCACAAGTGTGACCGTGCGTCACCACCTGGAGATCCTACGCTCGGAGGGCTATATCTCGGACCCCGAGGTCAAACGGTCCAACCGTCCAGGCAGGCCTCGTTTCGTCTATCGCCTGACCTCGACGGCAGCAGACCTCTTCCCCAACAACTACAGCGGGCTGGCATCGGCGCTCTTGGGCTCGATCGAAGAGTGTATGGCGCCAGAGGAGCGCGACTATTTGCTCGAACGCGCGGCTAAGCGCATCGCCGACCGTGCCGGAGAGCTCCCTATGGATCCCCAGGACCGTATCCAAAGCGTGGTCACGTTCCTGAATCAGCAGGGCTACGTATCTCGGTGGCAGAAGGATGCTGAAGTGCCAGACCGCTACCTCATCTACATCAGCAGCTGCCCGTATTTCCACGTAAGCCAGACGCACAGAGAGACGTGTCAGGTCGACCGGAACATGGTCCAGCTTCTTGCCGGCCCCGGGACCAAGGTGAAGCGCCTGCAGAACGAGGCAAAAGAGGGCGGTCTGTGCGTCTATGCAGTGACGTGGTCGGAAGCCGAGGTCGTGAACTAGAGTTCTTCGCCCGTCAAACGCTGATAGAGGGCCTGAAACTCCTCATCAGAGTAGTAATAGATGATCACCCGGCCTTGCCGCCGTCCGTGCCGCACCCGAACACGCGTGCCCAGGGATTCCTGAAACCGCTCCTCTAGGGCGCGAATGTGAGGAGAATCAGCATCGGGTTTGGGGGCGGGAGTCGTGCCGGCAAACTGGCGCAGACGACGTACGAGCGCCTCCGTCTCGCGCACGCTCAAGCCTTTATCCAAGACCTGCTCGAGCGCCTGGTCCTGCGCCTCTGCCGAATCCAAACCCAGAAGCGCGCGTCCGTGCCCTTCCGTGATCCGCTCATCCAGGAGAGCCTGCTGGACTTGCGCGGACGCCGCCAGCAGCCGCATCACGTTGTTGATCGCCGGACGGCTCTTCCCTACCCGTTGGGCAACCTCTGACTGGGAGAGGCCGAAGTCCTCCACAAGGTGCCGGTAGGCCAGCGCCTCTTCGAGAGGGTTCAAGTCAGCCCGCTGGATGTTCTCCACAAGGGCCAGTTCTAGCATGCCCTGCGGTGCAACGTCCTTGATGATAACGGGCACTTGATCCAGCTCAGCCAACTGGGCTGCACGCCACCGCCGCTCACCGGCAATCAACTGATAGCCGCCTTGGGGCCTGCGCGTCACAATGAGTGGCTGGATTACACCGTGCTCCCTGATCGAATCTGCCAGCTCGACCAAGCTCGATTCAGATAGATCAGTCCGAGGTTGGAGCGGGTTCGGCTCGATCTGCGTCGTGGGGACCTGCAGCAACCCGTCCGCCGGCCCCGCATCCGCCGGGATCAACACGTCCAGACCGCGCCCTAGTCCCCGTCTTGACATACCCATTCGTCTCCATCCATACAACCCAGAATATCCGCACCAGGGCAACAGGAGACCGCAGACTCCCGATACCTTTGCAACAAGGGGATTATAGCACCGGGGTGGCGGCTGCCAAGCCAAGCCGTGTAGGCAGACCGGAGGCAGCTTCGCATCTGACCGGCGCGGCGCTATAATACCGCCAGCAGGCGCGAAGACCAAGCCTGGATCAAGGAGACCTGACGATGAACAGCGAACTGCCGGCTACGCCGGCGCGAGTTGTCGTGGGGATAACGGGGGCCAGTGGCGCGATCTACGGCGTGCGTTTGTTGGCCGCCCTCGCGGCGTTGGGCGTGGAAACCCACCTGATCCTGACGGCACCGGGCGAAGCCACGCTCATCCACGAGACGGACTTCACCCCAGATCAAGTCCGGGCGATGGCAGCGTACGACTACGCTCCCGGAGACATCGGAGCCCCTATCGCCAGCGGATCCTTTGCCACAAGTGGCATGGTCGTTGCGCCCTGCTCGATCAAGACTCTATCCGCCATCGCCAGCAGCTTCACAGACAACCTACTGGCGCGAGCGGCCGACGTCGCGCTGAAAGAAGGGCGGACACTCATACTCGCCGTCCGAGAGACGCCCCTGCACCTGGGACACCTAAGGCTGATGGTTCGTGCTGCAGAGATCGGCGCAGTGATTTTTCCGCCGCTTCCCGCGTTCTATGGGCATCCGAACTCGGTCGAGGCGCTTGTGGATCAAAGTGTCGGCAGAATCATCTCGCGGCTAGGCTTCGAGAACGACCTCTATCCGGTGTGGAAAGGCCTCGCCTGATCAGGGCCAGTCAGGCCGATGCAGCCGCAGCGTTACTCGTCCTTCAGCGCGATGATGTGCTGCGTGAGGTCGGGTAGGAAGTCGCCATAGTCGAAGTGCCCCCACCCGGCGATGCTGCCCCCCAGCGTGAAGATCGCCATCCCGATGACGTAGTCGTCTTCCCGTAGCCGGTCATCATACCAGGTCATCTCGTCCAGGAAGTAATCACCACGCGCGACAGGGTCATCAATCGCAAGATTTGCCTCGGTGATGGCTAAGGGAATTACCTCACCCCGAGGGATAAGTATATCGCGATAGAGATGGCGATAGCGTCCTGCCACCACCCCTCGATCGGGATATCGAGGAACGGTCTGATCGCTCGTGTCTTGACCCGGGTACTGGGGCAGCGGCAAACCCCACAGGGAACTCATCAGCGGCCACCCATACTCGTGGAGCGATAGAATGTGACCGCTGGCCTTGGCCTGAGCGAAAACCCCCGTCTCGGCGATCGCCCTCCATTCCCACATCTCGGGCACGCCCAAGCTGTAGCTGAAGAGCGCCAGACTGTATCCATTCGCGTCGGCGATCTGCATCGCCGCTTTGAAGAACTCAGCCAACCACACGTGGCCCTCGGTTGAGTCCGGGTCGACCTCGTTCAGGACCTCCCAATAGTCGACACAGCTCCGGTAGGGCGCCCACCGATCCATGTGTGCCGCCATATGCGCGCCGGCCTGGGCCGCTGGGTCGCCTACGGCACTCACGGTCTCCCACTTCCAGTCGCTCCACCGCCCGATCGTAACCGTCTCCGGCGAAATGCGCTTTACGTCACACAGATGCCCAAAGGTCAGCCCCTTCACGAGCGCCACGTGCCCGCCGGCGTCGTGCACCTGCTGCACCCACGCGATGACGTCGCCTTCTGCGACTGTATGGGCGCCGACTTTTGAAGGCCCAACAGGGTCGGCGGGAACCACGGGAATCGCGCTGCGCGCGTTGCGGAGGACAGCGGGCAGGTAGCCCCGCCAGAGCTCGGGCACGACCCGCAGCACGACCTGCACCGCCTGCGGCGTGTCCTGCGTCTCGGGAGGCAAGGCGGCCACCCGCAGCGTCGTCGTATACGTTCCCGTGGGCAACCCCTGGGTATCCACGGTAACCCACAGGCGCTCACCCTGCAGGCCCTCCGTGGCGGATAGAACCGGCACCAACGTGCTCTCCGGTGCAATCGTCGCAGTCCAGGTCAAGACACCGGCGCCGGTGTTGGCGATCAGGAAGGAGGTCGTCAGCACCCGTGGTGCGGCCAGTTCAGCCAAAAGCATCTGCCGTTCCGGCACGACGCTGAGCACGGGCAGGCTCAACAGCCCGGGGCGCTTGTCCATGTCGATCAGGGCCAGGTAGGCCGGAGTCAGTGCACCGTCACGCCGCAGCAGCGCATAGTAACGGCTCGGAAGGCAGGTAACGTCCGGGAGATAGGTATGCCAGTCGAGGTTCCAGACGAACATGCCCTGCATCCAGGGCCAATGCGTGTCTGCGTACTGAAACGCTCGCACCAGATAGTCAGCCTGATCAACTGCGCTCACTTCCTGCCACCTATAGTTCAGCAGGTAGTCCGCATGAGCGTCGCAGCTCTCGAACCCGTCATCTGCGGGCCTGCGAAGCCAGTTGAAATCGGTGGCCCATACCGGAAGCGTCTCCAGTTTCGCGCCCACCAAGATCTCGCGCAGCTTTTCCACACCCCGGAATGTGAAGGCGTTGCTGATCTCGTCAGGGTCGCGTTCCGGTGGGGACGCGAATCCGTAAGGATGGTAGCCGAATGCATCCATACAGCCACCAGCGCCGTGATCCAGCATGGCTTCGAGGTAGCGCCATTCATCCATAGCGGCGCAGTCGTTGCCCTCGCCACACGGCCACGGCGCCGGAATCCGGCCGACCGGTGCCAGCCCACCGCTGATGACCAGTGCGTCGGGATCGACGGCCTTGATCCTATCCCAAGCGATGCACAGCATCTGAGCGAAACGCCCCGGATCGGGCGCACTCACAGCCCAATCGGCGCCGCGGACATTGGGCTCATCACAGATCTCGTAGGCCTGCACTTTCCCCAGGCCGGCCTGAGCGATCGCACCTATCGCATTCCCCCATTGGCCGAGATCGTTCACGTAGGCGCCACAGGCGACGTTGTAGAGCACCTTCTGGGGCAGCGGCGCCGCCGGCACCTCCGAGGTTTCCTGTCGCAGTTTCACCCAGTCGAATCCCAAAGGAGGCACCAGGCTGGCGTTCTGCTGGGGCAATCGCAGATTGATGCCATATCCCAGATGCGGTGCCGGCATCTCGAAATCGAGACAGTCCGTGGGCCCATAGCCCGCCAGGACGGTGTGCCCAGAATCCACATAAGCCACAGCGAGCTCATCCAACGTCAGATCGCCAACCGCCACGCCACTGTGATAGGCCTGCGTGGGATTGAGCGCCGGCAGTGTCCAGTGGGCGAGCTCCTCACACGTTGTCCGCTTCCACACGAACACCTCAGTCTCGTCCGAGGCCCATGGCTGAGTAGGCTGCACGGCTGCTGTCGCCACTCCACCTGTGACAGTCACGTTGAGCGCGGCTTCCTCAGCGGCAACGACAACGCCGCCCGTGTTGTGCACCGGATACCACAGCTCGCGCCAGCTCACTGTGCCGGCGGGCGGCAAGCGGGCTGTGTCCCAAAAGGTCGGGGCCAGTCCACCATGGAGCTCTACGCCTCCCGAGTCCGAGTCGGTCCACGAGTGCCAGTCCAGGGGACGCGACCAGCCGACAGCGAACCCCTTCGCGCCTCTGGCGACCTCGGGCGGGAAAACGCGCACTACGCCTTCGTTCTGAGCCTCAGCATAGAGACCCATGAACCCTTTCGCCGCCTGGGGATACTCAAAGAACCCCAGCCATTCGCTCCAATTACGCAGGTGCGCGTAGTCGACACCGCCGTACTCGGGCCAACTGAAATGATAGATCGGCGAGGTCGGCATCGTCGGGAAAGCGCCCGGAAGCCTGCTATCTCCCGTGGAGTGCACGGACATCTCAGGCGCATTGAAGACAAAGGCCAGATCCTCAGTGGGCCGGTTTGCTGCTCCAGGTGCCAGCGACGCGTTGATCCAGAACTTGAAATCGACCGGCGACGCCGTC
Organism: Anaerolineae bacterium; assembly: GCA_034676805.1. GTDB lineage: Bacteria > Chloroflexota > Anaerolineae > B4-G1 > SLSP01 > PWVB01. Next base: position 26,137 of record JAXDDO010000033.1, read on the forward strand.
GGGTTCTCCAGATGCGGGGTCACGGCAACGTAGGCCTGCGTTGCGGGCAGCGACACGTCAATGGTGGCTCGTAGCCGGTCGCTGGCATAGGTATCGCGCAAGGTCACGGTCACACCGAAAGTAGAGGTCACGACCGACCAATGCCAGGGCACTCCCCATTCATACCCGTGCTCGTCTACCGGCAGACACCACTCGATTCCCCCAGCCGATAGCCACCACCCCTGCTCGGGCGGGCCCCAGCGCGTGGGCTTGATTACCGGATTCTGGTAGAGCTGGTTATGACCCGTCGTCTTGTCGAAGAGCTGGTAGATGCGCCCACCCAGTTCAGGCAGGAGCGTAACTCTGAGGTAATCGTTCTCCATGACGAGGAGATCATAGCGGCGTGGGACGGCGATCGGATTAGAGGCCAGATACGCGTCCCAATCCAGCACGGGATAGGCAATGTTGTAGGTCGCATCGACCACGGTCTCGAGATACGCCGCGTAAGGATAGGTCGGTATCGTGACGGTGGTCTCGTAAAAAACCGCGGCCGCCTCAGCAGCGTCCGCGGTAGTCCAGAAATCGGAGGTCGGGGGAGTGTTGCGTTGAGCCACAACGCCGGCGCCCTCCAACCCCAAGAGCGCGAGCAACACGACCGCCACAACGCTCGCCCACCGCACGGCACAGCAGTTCCCTATGCTGGGAGCCACCGACCTGGGCAGGCTGCTCTGGCTAATCCGGTCCATCGTCACTCCGCTCTGCGCATACGACGTCTAGGAGACCTCCACGCCTGCGAGGCCCAACTCGTCCGCGATCTCTTTCATCGCCTCCAACACAATACCGATGTGCTCCGGCAAAGGCACGCCCAACAACTCGGCACCCTTCTCGATATCAGAGCGGTTCACGCCGGCTGCAAAAGCCTTGTCCTTCCATTTCTTCCTGACCGACTTCACCTCGACGTCGAGAATCGACTTACTGGGACGGACCAGGGCCACCGCCACAATCAGCCCGGTGAGCTCATCGACAGCGTAGATCGCCTTCTCCATAGTGCTGTCAAGCGTGACGCCGGTGAGATCCGGCGCGTGCGCCTGAACCCCCCGGATCAGCTCCTCGGGCCACCCCTTCTCGCGCAGGATCTCGGTTCCCTTGAACGGATGGCCTCCTGGTCCCAGATCGGGATACTGCTCGTACTCAAAGTCGTGGATCAGGCCAACGACGCCCCACTTGTCCTCATCTTCGCCAAAACGCCGCGCATAGGCGCGCATTGCCACCTCCACAGCCAGCGCATGGGTGATCAGATGAGGGTTCTTCGTGTATTCTGTCAGAAGCGCCCAGGCCTCTTCTCGAGTCGGCCACGTCATAGCTCTGCCCCTTTCCCGTCTCACATCACCTTTTTCACATCAAAACCAAGGGCGCGCTCGGCTTCAGCGGCCTGGACCGCTGCCGGTGAACCCAGCACGACCACCTTGCCCTGATCCGCCACCCGTTTCAGTATGTTCGCGAAAGCGCGGAAGTCCTCGCCCGTCGTCTCCAGTATCTCGGTGCGGTATTGGCGCCGGGCGTCATCCGTGTAACCGATCAGAGCACGCGACATCGCGCTGAATCCCTTGGCATCCGGCAATTGGTAGGCATCGATCGCGCCGATCGCGCCAATGATGCCCTTGACCAGCTCGTCCTGAGAGAGCTCCAGCCGCTCCAGGAACTCCGTGGTCCGGTCGTAGATGTCCAGAGTCTGCACGAGGTTCGGATCGCGATAGGAGACATAACCAAAGGCACCGGAGTGCGGGTCGAAGATGCAGAACCCGCCATAGGCCCCGCCCTGCACGCGTACCCGTTCCCAGAGCCACGTACTGCGCAAGTAGTGAGCGATCACCTCGGTCGAACCGTGGCGTTGGTAACCCAGGTCGAAAAGATTCGCCCCCTTGCCGACGTAGTTCACGTTCGCCGGAATCGTGAGCGCTTCGGGCACGGTGCTGTACTCCGGTGACCACGTTGCCAGCGCTGCAGGTTGTGCCGGCAGGCTAGCCAGGAACTCTGCCAACCGGGTCTCAACCTGCATCCAGTTGCCGGCATCCAGCGTAACGTTGGCCAACATCGTCTGTCGATTGACCAACAGCCGACGAATCGACTCCAGCTTTTCAAGTACGCTGGGCCAGTCAGACTCGACCTCCTGCTCGAGCTTGCGCAGGAAGAAGAGATAGGCGAGGCCATCGATCTGCTCGGCAACCCAGTGGGCCTCGCTGAACTTCGCACGTAGCCGCGAGGCGACCACACGATGCCCGGCAGGAACTAAAGCCGCCTCCTCACGCGCCTTGCGCTCCAGCAGCATCTGCATAAACCGCGCCTGGTTGTCCAGATGCACCGTCAGCAGGATGTCGTGCAGGATAGCCAACAGATCATCCGCCTGCGCCACCGTGGCCTTGCCCCTCAAGAAGGCCCACGCAGCGGCACGCCCATCGCCGCGCACCGCCGCCGTGAAGGTCGTAGGCGCAATGCCCCCGGTTCGGGCGCCGATGCGCTGGGTAAGCTTGACGAAATCCTGCGTCTCGGTCCCCAGACCCAACAGGGCGGCCATGAACAGCCCTGTGTAGGGCAGCAACGCCTGCGGCAGCACACGAAGGTTGAACCCAAGGTCCAGGTACAGAATGCCGTTGGTGAATAGGTCGTGGTAGAAGGTCCGTGTGTGCCCCAAGGCCAGCTCCTCGATCGGGACCACTTTGGGCTCCCGATCGAGATCCGCGAGACCCAAGCTGGGTATCGTCGCCAGCGCTTCCGGAGGGTCAGGAGTCTCCTGCCGCGCCACAAGCGCCCGCACGCTGGAAATCACCTCGAGCAAATCCTGCTCAGTCATCGCGGCCTTGGCGGCCACCAAGCGCGCCCGTTCGGCAGCCTCCTGCTGCGCCTGAAGCTCAGGGTCAGGCTCTAGGAGCACTGTCGTGCGGTGGCGATTCTCAAGCAGGTGGATCCGCATCAACCCCTCGAAGTAGCGAGGGTCACGCGCCAGGTCCGCCTTGACGTCGTTCAGCGGCGCCTCGAAGGCGATGGGGCCAAAGGGGTCGCCCTCGTGAAGCCAGGTCGTCAGCGCGCGGATCATGAGCAGCAAGCCGCGAGGATACCGCCCGGTGTTCTGTTCACGCAGCCCGAATTCGATCGTGTTGACTCCGGCCTCGATCATCTCCTTCTCGATGCCTCCCTCGGCCAGCGCCTCGAGAGTCTTCAGGATCAGTGATTCCACCTCCGCCGTGTTGGCAGGCTGAACACCCTTAAGGCCAGCCGAGAAGTAGAGCTGCCGCAGTGAGTCGTCCAGGCCGCCGATGACGTCCTCGCCCAGTCCCGAGTCGATGAGTGCTTTGCGGAGTGGAGAGGCCGGTGTGCCGATCAGAACGTGCGCGAGGATATCCAGCGCCAGCACCAGGGCAGGATCACTGTTCTCAGGAAGCAGCCAGTTCACAGTGAGCATTGCCTTGGGCGCCTGCTCGTCCCCTGCAGGATAGGGGTGAACCAGCGTGCGTGGCTCATCGAGCGCCGGCTGCAACGCCACCGCACTGCCCACGGCGACGCGTTCGAAGTCCTTCAGGTAGGCGTCGAGCACACGCAGCCGCGCTTCGGGGTCGTCATCACCGTAGAAGAAGATTCGGGCATTCGAGGGATGATAGTAGCGCTCGTGATAGGCCTTGAACTGCCCCCATGTCAACCCGGGGATGGCCTCCGGGTTGCCGCCTGAATCGAACCTGTAGACGATGTCTGGGAAGAGCGATTGCTCGCTGTAACGCGCCACCAGACTGTCCGCAGAGGCGTAGGCTCCCTTCATCTCATTGAAGACCACGCCTTTGTAACTCAGCGGATCGTCGGGCGACTCAAGTTCGTAGTGCCAGCCCTCCTGGGCCAGGATCTCAGGCGTCAGTCGCGGGTAGAAGACCGCGTCCAGGTAGACATCGATCAGGTTGTAGAAATCTTGCAGGTTCTGACTAGCCACAGGGTAGCAGGTCTTGTCGCTGAATGTCAGCGCGTTCAGGAAGGTGTTCAGCGATCCCTTGACGAGTTCGACGAACGGCTCCTTGACCGGATACTTCCGGGAACCGCAGAGCACGGCGTGCTCCATAATATGGGGCAGGCCCGTGGAGTCAGGCGGGGGAGTCCGAAATGCTATCCCGAACACCTTGTTCTCATCGCCATTCTCGAGAGAGAGGAGCTCGGCGCCAGTCTTGACGTGACGATAGTGCTTTGCCACAGTGTTTAGTTCCGCGATCTCACGCGACTGCAATAGTTCGAATCCGTGTAATTTGGTCGTCATCGTTTAGTTCCTCCGGCCAATATGTGCCGGCTAAGGTTCATCGAAAATCGGTAGAGGCTCCCCCAGAACGGGCAGGGGGCGCGCAATGTAAAGATCCCACCAGGCACGCCAGAGTGCCGGAATCTCACGCAGCCGGTAGCGAATCAGATAGTAACCCTCGTGCCGGTAGCGATTCGCTGCGTACCCTATCGCGTCGAGGCCCAGGGCACGACAAGTCTGCAGCGCACGGGGCATGTGATACTGCTGTGTGACCAACACAGCGCCTGGAACACGGAAGATATCCCGCGCGCGGTAACATGTATCATACGTGCGCCTCCCCGCATAGTCGAGCACGATGGCCTCGCGGGGCACTCCCTCGCTCAACGCATACTCAAGCATCTTAGCAGGTTCGTTGTAGTCGACCACCCGGTTGTCACCGCTGAAGAGCAATTTCTCGACCCGCCCGGCCTCATACAGCTCGATTGCTGCATCCAGCCGCTCCCGAAGGATCAGGCTCAAGACGCCGTTTGGCCAATACCCGGCGCCAAACACCACAGCCACGCGCTGCGCGGGCATTGCCTCCAACGTGCTCTGGCTGTAGATCTCGCGGTCATAGCGCCCGTGCAGCGTCCACCATGTCAACCCGAGTGCAACCGAGGCTACAAGGGCAGCCGCAAGCAGAAAACCCACAATCACTTTGACTCCGGCACGCTTGGATCTCACTGGCCCACGCTCGCCACCACCGTCTCGACCGCCGTGGGTTCATCGCCCCAGATCAGCCACACCGTATCGCCACGCCGGTACAAGAACACCACCCCCCGGGTGCCCGCCCACCACCGCCCACCAGGCAGTCGGACCGTGGGCGTGACGCCACGCGCCGTGCCCTCGACCAGACCGCCAGGCAGTTCGTCACGCAAATGGCCGTAGAACGCCATCGCGGCCGATATGTCATCCCATGCAGTCTGCCAGGCCGCCACGGTCTCCCCTTCAGACGTCTGCCAGACCTGTAACAGGTCTCCGCCCCAGCCCGATACGGCTTCGTCAGCGATGGCGCCGTCACTCAACTCCCCCAGCACAACGCGCATGAGCGCTGCTCCCAACGTCTCCGTACTTGTCAACACCCAATCCCTGCCCAGTTTGGGCGCCATAGGCAACAAAGCTCGCGGCTCATCACCCGTTGCATACCGCTCGGGGTCCAGCAGTTGCTCGGTAGAACGCGGGGGGCGTAAGATCGCCGCGTCGAGAGCGGGAACGCCGCCGGCAAGATATTGCGATGTCGCGAAGTCCGCGCCCAATCTGATCGGCAGGCACGAGACAGTGGCGAGCAGCGGATCTTCTGCCCGCCAGTGTGGACAGATTGCCTCGGCGATCTCATCCTGAATCGCCCGCGCGGCTGCGGTGCCGGGCTCCACACCGCGATACAACCATACCGAGACAAGCGCGTCTCCATCGGCTACGGCCGCGGCCGCCAGCCATCGGTCAAGTGAGGCCCCATCATCCAGAAAAGCCTCTATCGTCCCCATCTGATCTGGCAAGGCCCGCGCGTAGCCGTAGGCCAGGTGCACATCCAATACGTCGAGTGAGCTCGTCCAATCACGGCGCAGATAAAGCTCCTTTAGCTCAGGAGCGTAGAAAGCTGCCGCGCCTTTTGCCTGGGAGACGACATCGAGGCGCAGAGGGTCCCAGAACCACAGATGCAGAGCTTCGAGGGAGGGCTGCGCACGCTCCATCAGCGGCGGGTGCGCCTGATAGTGCGTGTAGATCGCCTGTGCCATTCCCGTGTCGTCCACAAGCGTCAGGGGCGTTCCCCAGCGAACTCGCGCCTGACGCGCCTCAGCAACCGCGGCCGCGACGAAGCCGGCCCGAGACACCTCGAAGGTTGGCGAGGGCGACGGGACAGCCTCAATCGTAGACGTGGGCGAGGGCTGCGCTGTAGGCGTAGGCAGCACTGAAACCGGTGTCAGCACAGGCGTGGGCAGCGGCGAGAGAGCCGGTCGACTTCCCAGGGTCGACCAGACACTCCAGACCAGGAGCCCAACCACCACGATCACGGTGGCAGCCAGGCTCACCAGGATCCGGCGCTGAGAGCAGGTCAGACCTTGATACCAGCCCACGCTAGACCCTTTCGCTGTATCCGCACGACCTCTTGCACCCCCCTGCTGGCCATGTCTAGCAGGGCGTCAAGCCGCTCACGCGGGATAGGTGCACCCTCGGCGGTTCCCTGAATCTCAATGAATCGCCCCAGCGCGTCCATCACGACGTTGAGATCCATCTCAGCACGAGCATCTTCCGCGTAGGCCAGATCCACGAGCAGCTCGCCATCCACCTCACCGACGCTGATGGCGCTCACAGGGGGCAGCAACGCGCCCGGTGGAACCACACCTTCACCGGCCAGCCGGTGAATCGCCTGCGCTACCGCCATGTATCCACCGTTAATCGCCGCTGTGCGGGTACCGCCGTCGGCCTGGAGGACATCACAGTCCACAGTCAGTGTGATCTCACCCAAAAGGTCGAGGTCCACCGCGCGACGGAGGCTACGGCCGATAAGCCGGCGGATCTCGTGCGCGCGCCCGCCCTGGATGTGCGACCGGGGCGTGCGGGTGTGCGTGGCTCGCGGCAGCAGCGCGTACTCCGCGGTCAGCCATCCCTGCCCACGGCCCTTGAGCCAGGCGGGTACTATCTGCTCCACACTGACCGTACAGAGCACCTGCGTGTCTCCCATCGATACCATGGCCGAGCCTTCAGCATAGCGCGTCGGCGAGAGCTCGATCACGAGGGGGCGTAGCGCGTCGCTCGCCCGTCCATCAGCCCGCATTACAGCCTCCAGCATAATCCACCCGCGACCGTCTGCCGGAACGGTCGTCATAGCCGCACAACACAGTAGACAAGGGCTTTCTCACCTGCACTGTTAGCATTGTAAAGAACCGGTTAGCGTTGTCAAGCCTCCAAACGCAACGTGCGGACGCGTGAGCTTGTTGTTTGGTCGATGCCGACTATAATGCCTAGGATGCCAGAGATGGAGAAGCGTATGACGCAGTTGTGTGGCAAGGGGATTTGGCTTGCGCACTCCTACGACCTGCAGCGAGCTGCCGAGATGGCGACCCGCATAGGGGGCACGCATGTGCTGGTGAAGGTAGGACATGGGCCGCACTACTTCCCCGACACAACGCGAGAGATGGTCCAACGGGTTCGCGCGTTGGGCTTATACCCCCTTGCGTGGGTGAAGCTCACTGCACGCGCACCCCAGGAAGCACGCACCGCCATCGTCGCCGCGCTGGAACGGGGATACGAGGCGGTTGTGTTGGTGCTCAATCCTGAGGCCGGAGCTGGACCTATCACGGGCGCTCAAATGCAGCCTCTCGTGCAAGCGCTGATCAACGTCGAGATCCCGCGCCAACGATTGTTTCTGGCGTCGCCACCGCTCTCATACTTATCAGATCGAACCGCAGTCGAGGTCTTGGTGCAGGTCTGCCAGGGGGGCTGGTTCCCGCTTTGCTTTGCCGCGTGGGCAGAGAGCCCGACGGAAGTCATCGACCAGGGCGTCTACCATGGGCTTGGCGATCTCAGCCTGATTTGGGAAGGGACTCCTGAGGTCTATCCCGTCCTATCGGCACACTACGGCCTTAACGACGAAGCACTGATGCCCGAATCCTTCATTCCGTGGGTGGAAGGGATTGCCCGTCACGGCGTTGACTTCTTCAGCGTCTACGACGCGGCCGGTACCGAGAAAGCCCTGTGGTCCATGCTCGAGGCCATTAACGTAGCCTGCCTGGAGACCGACGGGCGGGTCCCCGTCTCGGTTAGCGACAATAGGCGAGCCGTCCCGAATGCCTCCGGGCAGGTGCCGCAGCCCATTTATATCACAGTGCGAACCAGTGATTCAGTATGGGGCATTATCTCGCGCCATGGCATCTCGCGCGAGCAGTTCTGGGCGTGGAACGCGCACTTGTGGGACAGCCGGGGCCTGCCCCGAGATCCGGACTACCTGCAAGAAGGATGGCGCCTGCGGGTGAAGTAGGCAGCGCGTGCAAGGGCGGACTTCCAAACATTGCGGCTCACACGGAAAGTGGTATAATGCCGTATTGCCGCCATGTGCTGGCGGCTTAATTATGGCAATGTCTCGGGGAGAGGATAGATAAGATGAACCTGGTCGAATCACTAGAGCGCCAGATGGCACAACCCAATCCGAATGTGCCCGAGTTGCACGTCGGTGATACCGTGCGCGTCCACGTCCGTATTGTTGAAGGCGACCGTGAGCGAGTCCAGCCCTTTCAGGGCACGGTGATTCGTAGCCGCAAGGGGGGCGTCAACGCCAACTTCACTGTGCGTCGTGTCGCATCCCACGGGGTCGGCGTCGAGCGCACCTTCCTGCTTCATTCCCCGCGCCTTGAGCGGGTCGAAGTGCTCCGCCACGCCAAAGTTCGCCGCGCCCAGCTCTACTTCCTGCGCGATCGCCGTGGCAAGGCCGCGCGACTCAAGGAACGTCGCAACTAAGAGGCGTCCCTGGTCACCAAACCTCTGATCGGCATCACCGGGCGGAAGGACACTTCCGCCCGGTTGCTTAGCGCCCTGATGCACTCCGTTGGGGAGACCTATACCCGCGCCGTGCACCGCGCTGGGGGCGTTCCTCTGATCATCCCTCCCCTGACCCAGGAGCGCGACTGGGCGCCACTGCTCGAACGCCTGGATGGCCTGCTGCTCACCGGTGGGGAAGATATCGCCCCTGGACGCTATGGGCAGACGCACGAGGCATGGACCGGGCGCTTTGACTCGGAGCGCGACGCCTCCGAATTGGGTCTGGTGCGCACCTGGCTGCCATCGGGGAAGCCACTCCTGGCGATCTGCCGGGGCCATCAGGTGCTGAATGTGGCCTTGGGCGGATCTCTCTATCAGGACGTCATGGCCCACGTCCCGAACGCGCTCGATCACGCCTACGTGCCCGGCCGGCCAATGGAGCAGACGGTCCACACCGTGGACCTGGCACCGGGCAGCCGGCTGGCGGCGATCCTCGCCGGCGATCACTTCGCGGTCAACAGCGCCCACCACCAGGCAGTGCTCCAGGCGGGCACCGGCCTTGACGTGGTTGCGCGTGCCCCGGATCAGATCGTAGAAGCAATCGAACTCATACGACACCCGTTCTGCATCGGCGTGCAGTGGCACCCCGAAGCGATGCTCAGGTTGTCGGATACGATGCTACCGCTGTTTGAAGCGTTCATCGCTGCGGCCTAGCAGTCCGCAGGGTCCATATCAAAACGGGGGGTCACCCAGCCAGGTGATCCCCCGTCATCATCCGACATCCCTGTGCCCCGGCGCACGTCGCCGGCCCAGGGCTAGCGGCTCCTTGGCCTCAGGCTGCCGGCCCGGATTCCTCCTCGACGGTCTGGAGCGTGATGGGTCGGCCCTGCTTGAACGACTCCAGTTGCTCCTCGAGCTCATGTCGCCGGGCTTCGGCGGCCGACTTGCCCTCCTCGACCAGCCGCTGCACGCCCTCACGGATGCGAACCTGCAGCTCCGACCCAGGCGCGGGCGCAAAGAGCAGCGAGACCATCCCTCCGGTCCAGACGCCGACCAGGAACCCCACCAGGAAGACGAAGAATCTGCGCATGACATCACCTCCATATGCTCACGCCAGACAACGGGGCTGGCGCCAGAATGCTTGCTGCCAGCCATCTCCATTATAGATCAACCCACCAACTTCACAATGCTCCGCGCCTCCAGCGTATCAGGGACTCGATGTCACGGTTACCGTGGCTGTTCTCGTACCCAGCGCATCCGGCGTGCCCGTAGCCGAGACAGCCGTAACCGTGATATCGATCGCCGGCCCCGCGGTCAGCGTCGGTGTAACCGTCGCGGTAGCCTCCGGCTGCGTCTCATCCAGCAGCACGAGGCTCCGCGAGGTCCAGCCCACGCCGTCCTCTGGGGCGCAGGGTTCGACCTGAATGGTCAGAATCGGTCGACCGTGAGGATTATCAACGTAAAGGTTGTACGTGCGCCCTGGCTCAACTTCGAAATCCACGTAACCGAGACCCAGCTCCGGCCGGAACCCGGTAATCGCCCGATCGGCCCCATCGTCCCAGATCAGCCAGAGCTCGCGCATCGGCAGGCCGATCATCTCCTGGCGTTCCCGGCCTCGCACTTCAACCGTGCGCGAGAGCTGTAGCGACACCGCAATAGAGGGCAGCGGGTCGCAAGTGAGCGTTTGAGATATGATGCGAAACGGCGGCGGCGGGAGCACTGTCGGCGTAGGGGTCAGCGTCGGGGTTGGCACCGGAGACGACGTCGGCGTCGCTGCCGGTGGCGTCGGACTGGGTCGCGATGTGGGCGCCGGTGCGGCCGGGGCTACCACTTGAGCCCCGGCATAGAGGGTTACACCGGGGCCTGTCGCGCCATAGGCGGCAGCCAGCCGGGCCACGCGCGTCAGCATCTCGGCCGGCTCGCCCTGGGCGACCGCGTGCTCGAGCGTCTCAACCGCAACCACGCGGATTTCCTCGTGCGGGACATCGACCAGCCGCTTCTCGGTGCGGTCCCAACTCTCACCCCGCCCGTAGTCCTCCACCGCCATCTTGACCCAGTCCCGGCGATACCGCGCCGCGAGCATAGGGGGATAAGTGTCATAGTATTGCACCGGCGCTACAAACCAGGTGTAGATGAGGCCCCCGACCAGGCCTAGCACCACGCCCACAACGATGACACCGCCGAGCTTCATCCATCAGCTCCCGCAACGTAGCTGACCATCGCAGAGGTCTCGACGTTGAAGGCCCGCGCCAACTCAACCAGCGGCGCGACCAACTCGACGCTTCGCCCCTCGGCCATCCATTGCTCCGTTAGCTCGACCAGAGGTGCCGTAAACGACATCCCCTCGAGCGCTCGGAGACGGGCTTCGGCTACATCCAGGTCACCATCGGCACCGAATGATGCGGCCACCAGTCGCACGTACTCGGCCCGGTAGTCGGCACGCATCGACGCCGGCGTGATCTCCTGGCGATCGAGTGGAAACACCACCCAGCCGACCAACATCGCCAGCGCTACGCCCAAGGCCACGCCAACCAGAAAGCCCAGTAGCCGTTTCATGTTGGAGCATCATACATCGGAAGCAAGAGAGAACAATCCTGCGAAGGGTGAGGACTGGTGTTCTATTGACATGCCTGCAGGCGACCCTATAATGGAGCTAGATCGACGCGTTTAAAGCCTCTCAGGATCGGGTAAACCAGCAGCCTATCCGAGGATGGGCCTGCTAAGCCAGTCGGGGTAACCGACTACCCGCTGAGTCCTGAGAGGCCTTTTTTTGCCCCACTCGCACCCAGAAGGCGGCACTACGGCCCTTCACTCGCCCCGAACAGCGTGTGAACCTCCAGCCAGGGCTGCGCTATGGCAGCGCCGCACCGGCAGCGTAGAACAGCGGCAGATAGAGCTCAATAGCCGCCGTCAGCGTTATGTCTACCGTCGTCGTGAGATCCGCCGAGATGGTGATTCCGCCATAGGTGACCGGCAGATATCCACTCGGCGATACCGTCAGCGTATAGCTACCCGTCAGTACAGGCAGCGCATACACGCCCCCTGTCCCGGTCACCGTCGACCAGACCGGACCCTGTGCTGGCTCTGCCTGAACCCTGACCCCTGTCAGGGATACCCCCTCTTGGTCTCGTACGATGCCTTCCAGCCGTCCCCAGACGGCGGTCACTGCCGCCAGGGCATCCAGCTGGCCCCAGCCGTAGACACTGTTGGGAACTGCATCTGCGGCATCGCCGCACTCGGCGGACGTGCGCGCCGCAGCAGTAGCATCGAGCACACGCTCCAG
>JAXDDO010000030.1:0-23115 GCA_034676805.1 Anaerolineae bacterium
GCACCGCTCTCGATCCGGATGCAGTTGAAGCCGCGCTCAACCGCCTGCGCCATGCGCAGTTCGAGGTCGTTGAAGAAGCCGTTGGGCCCCGTGTTCCACAACCCCCAGATCCAGAACGAAATGGCCAGGCGGTCTCGTCCGATCGCAACGGCCGTCCCGTTCGTGGCATCTGCCGTGCCGACGATGGCCCCTTGCTTATCACTTTGCATATCCCTACTCCTTCGTGATTAAGTGGTTCAATACCTGCAGGTCGAGCAGCGTGGCCACCAAGTCGCGCACCTCACGACCGTCCACGAGGGCGAACAGAGCGGCAAGCCCGGCCTCGCCCGCAATCCGCCCGAGGGCCTCGTCGACCATCTGAGCCTTGAGCAACGCGATCTGGCCCTCGCTCGACCTCTCGAACCCAGGGTCGACGCCCGCCTCTGCACAATGGCGCCGCAGATGACACCCAGACTCGACTATGCAAACAACTTATCTGAAACCGTTCCTTCTCGGATTCTGTCAAGCCACCACGTGCAGCTTGGACCGCGTTCCTCGTTGAACTCCCGACGGAGCCTTTGCGCATAGTCTTCGTCCGTCGGGGGCAACAGAAGGTACTGCAGAAAGAAGAGCGCCATACGCGCCATAGCGAAGGGCAATGCTCGGCGCTCTGTGCTAGATAGCGGATTTGTGCACCCTGTATCATATGCATCGACAAGTTCCTTCAGGTCGCCAAACCCAACACCATTCTGAGCAGCGTAACACAGCGGTAAGGCAAGATCGTCGATGCGAGGCCGTATGCCTGCGAAGTCGAAGTCCAACACGGCAACTACGTCAGTTCCGTTGAACAACACGTTATTATCCCAGAAGTCGCCGTGAACGAGTTGCGATGGCAACTCGACGACTGGCAGGAGCCGAGCTAGCGCCTCCGCGCTCTTCGCGAGTCGATCTTCTCGAGGCGTCGGGCCCCAGCTTCGAATGAAGGCTGTCGCGTCTAGCGTGACATCGAAGGCCAGTTCTTGAGGAAGGTGGTTAGCGATAGGTGGCGGAACCGCTACAGCTAGATCAGCCATAAGTGTGTGAAGGTGCCCAAGCATCTCCATCCCGATTCGCAGTTCAGTACCACACTTCATGCGTTCACCCACTACATATTGCTCTACCTCTAGGGCACAACCGTCGAATTCGGACCAAAGCGACCCGTCGAGCGCAGGGAGTAAGTCCGGAATCGGGACGCCCCTACGCTCTAGAGTTTGCCGAATCCGCTGTAGCTCTTGGACCCTCTCAGCGCTCACCCATAGACCATACACCCGCAATACGTAACGATCGACCATCACATTCAAGTTGAAGCTCCCGCCCAGATCCCTCGGCGTGTCGACACATAGACCGTATCGCTCGGCAACGACCGCAAGAAGCTCCGGAGACAACGCCGGGCGCGAAGCTGCAAGTTTGGTAGGATCACCGTGGAACACGCGCATCGACAGGTCGGCCTCCACTGAGCATAGCGGCTGTGGGTGTAGTTTGGGAACCGGCCTAACCGCAACTCATGCTTGCGGCTCTAGCCTCAAACCTCACAACCCATAGCGCGCTATGTAGCGCTCTTGAATGAGTTTCTCGGTTTTCTGGCGCACGGTCATGAAGTAGGGCTGCGCTTCAAAGTGAGCGTTGAGTATGGCGCAGTTTTCCGCCAACGTATAGTCAAGGGTAGCACTCTCCAGCATTTCCCCCCTCGCAACCAACGCTTTGGCTTCATGGATGTCAGCATCTTCCTCATACACAACGGCGAGAATGGGGCGCCCCGCGAGCGTTAGGGCCGTGGTGCGATGGGTGCCATCCAACATAAAGTAGCGAGCCAAGGGGCAAGCTCTCTCAAAGCGTTCTAATCTCTCAGAGAGCTCAGCGTCGAAAGACTGGCGCACAACAGCCTCGTTGATAACTGGGACCAATGGTAGGGAGGCTCCAGTCATACAATCCCTGAAATACCGGCGCAACATACCCTCACTGTATATCGGGTAATCATTCAACGTGATGATTTGATCCGGAGTCAGGGCGACAATCCTCATCGTCTCACCTATGTGACGCTGGCTCTCCCGAATGCCGTCCAGCGGCCCGCGTTACCCGCTGGCGGGAGGGCTGAGATAACGCTTGGAGGCAGTATAAGCCTGAAGCCAGAAACATGCTCCTAAACACGGCGCGTACCCGCCAGTCAGGTGCACGCTGGGTTATGTGCTCAGGTGTTCACGATACCCAACTACAGGTTGCCGTATACCGAAAAACCTCCTAACGAAGGGCACGAAGCGTGCCAGGAACGTAAACAAGGCAACGAAACTCCACGACGCGGCCACAGCGAGGATCCATCTAGTCCAGACTGACAAGCCGCTGTTCAAGAGCAGATAGGTCGCTGCGGTAAGCGGAGCATAGTGAAGGAAATAGAGAGGGAAGGAGAGGTCGCGGGCGATCCCCAGCAACCTGCCTTGGCTGTTCAAGTAGCGTTGCGCATACCCCATAGCAGCCATAACAAGCCCGTATGCCGCAATCCCCCGAAACGCATGCGTCACGATGTTGGCAGCATTGTAGCCATCGGGTACGGTGACTACTGCGTAGACCGCAATCCTGCAGGCGAAGGCAGCAACGCCGAGAATCAGTGCAGCCAATCGGTATTTCTCAAATGCCTGGAGCAGTTCTGGTACCGATCCCGCGATATACCCGAGAAAAAAGAATGACAGAAACACAGTGAAGTAAGCCCAATCATTGACAAGGTTCATGGATCCAGGCCATCCAGGTCTGAATAGCGCCTCCAAGAGACCTGTCCACAGCGCTGGGAGAAGTATCAATGGCATCCTGGCGAAACGGCGTGCAATGTAGATGATGCGAGATGCTTCCCCCTTCCGTCGTATGGAAAGGAACAGCGGCAACAAGAGGGCTGAAAAAACGAAGAGGTATGCAAGGAACCAAAAGTGTCCGTAGTGGAAGTACTGAGTGAGGAATGAAGGGAAAAAGGCAAAGAAGCTGCCCGAGAACTCTCCGAACGATAACGCCCCCAACCATGCCTGAAAGGAAACCACCAGCAGCGTACCGACCAGGAGCGGGATAAGCAGCCGATTGCAGCGTTCTCCCATGAACTGGGCAGCGTTCCTTTTCCGCAGCGAAAATACAACGCCGACACCCGACACGAGAAAAAGCAGGTGCATGAACCAATTGTCCAGGAAAACGGTGAACTCAGTGAGTACGATAGGACCAACACCGGTAGGTGTGGAGCCAGCCAGAAGAATATTCCTTATAGGGATATCGTAGACGTAGACCGAACCCATGCCTGTGAAGCTGATGGCTGCATGAAACGGCGCCAGGAGCAGAACAACGAGGAATCTGAGCCAATCAAGGTATGCGAGTCGTCCACCAAGAGGCGCTGATGCTGGCGTCATTGGATGCTCCTTGGGTTGAAATGTCTATTCACGCCTGAGAAGGGTTAGGTGTTCATGATTCGGTATTCAGCTTGTCATACATTTCCTTGATGCTCGTAAAAAGGGCATGGTCAAACGGATAGTGTTGTCTGTTGGCGATTCCAGATGCAAGGTGGAAGATTAGGTTGTATAGGTTTGATAGAGTGGTGATCACATCTGTGGAGTCATATTTCGCGAAACAGCCCTGCAACTGCTCCAATATCCAAGGGTCCATCCTGGACTCTAGCAGTCGTCCCTCATACATGACACGGTTCGTGTTCTTGCTTGCGACGGCGTTATACATTTCCATCAAGGTCAGTAAGTGTTGCTTCATATAGCAGTTGATGCAGTGAACAGCGGACCATAGTTCATGCCTTTTGACTTTTCGAAACGTCCATATGATGTGGTACAAGAGATCACTGATCAGGGCATGCAGTTCAGCTTCAGTTACCCGAGGTAACTGAGGCCCAGTGACACCCTGTATGGACTTATGGACCTTCTCTTCCAAGCTTTCTCTAGAGTCAGAGTAAACGATGTCATATCCGCATGCATGAATGTCTCGATTTACCTGCAAGACATCCTCCAAGCGGCTAAAGGGGAGGATAGAAAAGTCAATGGCCTGAAGGTCATCATAGAGGGGGCGCTTTACATGCCAGACCAGTTGCAGATCCTCCAGGGTAACCACTTCTTGGGTGATGCACACGGGCGTTCCAAATCGAAGCAGCCATTCATCACAATCGATGAGAGCGGGAGGATCCTGCACCAACAGGAGCAGATCCAGATCAGACCACTGGTCTCCTGGATACTCTGCTCGAATCTGAGATCCGATAACGATCGCGGCACGAACATTTGGGGTTTGAGACGCCCATTGAATGATCTTTTCTATGGTTGATTGATAGCTGCTGTACATCGAGTTACCTCCCAATGCACCTACGACCTGCAAATCAGCCGCGCCGCGTCTACGAAGAGATCAACCTCGCAAGAAGGCTAACTGCGGACGCGATTTACCCGCCCTACCAGCGGCGTAAGCGGCGTCGGCTTTGTGCACTTGTTAGCAGGCTCTACCATCACTATCATTTGTGTTCATTTACAAGTGTTCACTATTGTCCTTTGGTTTGTTGCATGTCTTTCCATAGCGGCGATCTGCGGATTTTCCTATGTCTCATCAAGTAACGAATATCATTCATGCTGTCGTGACTCAGTTGATAATGATAGTAGTTTACATATTCCAGAATGCTAAAGATGTATATCAAATGCGACCAGATTGATGCTCCGAAATCTATGTCGGTCGATGATCTGTCGACAAAGAACAACGCAGGGTAAACGGCCAAAAGAAGCACATTCACCCATTTGAAAAGGCGAAAAATCTGATACGAATACGACGGCAGAGCCCTTTCATCTCTGCGAACGCTCTGCAACTTCAGATGCCAGTACAAAACACCCTGAGCCAGAATGAAACAGATGACGAACATACTCACTATGTAGTACATCCAATGTACAGTTCCAACAGTAGAAAGGATAAAGTATAGACATCCTGGCAAGAAGAAGATGTTGATGAACTCGAAATTGCGAAGATAGCGCAGTCGATTTATCAGTTTTTGTCGTTTCACAATCCAAGTCCTTACCGAGGGCGTGCACTTGGTGAGATTGAGCCTCGTTTCTGTATAGCTCGCCGACCACTAGTATACGGAATCCGCCTTCGCCACTGTTTCGACATGTTGTGCGGAATCCCCCTGGCTCGCTCCCTGAGTTGCACATGCCGTGCTCTTTCGCGGATCGTTTGACAGGAACCTGCAGGGCTAGCAGCCGGTCGGAGTGAAGCTGGCTGGGCTCCCGTGCCCGTGTTAGTTATCGGACGATACTGGTCCAGGGTTTTCACCCAAGATGGCTCTTCCGCATATTCCGTGAAACAGGCTGTCGGGTTAGGCCGATCACCCGCTGGCGCAGCAGATCGAACTTGGCCCGCCCGTACATCTGGCGTATGATCAGCTTCAGCCGCTGTACCTGACCTTCGACCTGGCCGCTGTGCCAGGGTGTAGGCCGCATGGATGTGCGCCGAGTGTTCGCGCAATCTGGTCCGCGTGTGTTGCTCGTCGTCGGTAAGCCTTGTTTCTGGACACATCAACAACCACGCAGCGTTACGCGGTGCTGCGTAGGGTAGTTGGCTAGAGCCCATGCTCTGGGGTGACAGGTGGCGCGTGGCGCGCCATACGCTAGCATAGCTGCCCGCGAACCCTTGTGCTTGGATCTCCTCGAACAACTCGCGCCGATTGCAGCAGCCGGCGTCCCAGCGCTTCATCAGATAGGGCAGATAAGCGGAAGCAGCTGACTTCGCCTGGGGCGTAGGTGCGCGCGGCGGCAGATGCTGGGGGCGGAAATAGCGCGCGATCGTGCGACGATCCAGCCCCACCTCGCGAGCTATGGCGCGTTGGCTCAGTCCTTGGGACTGTAGCGTCCTCGCGTCTCCCGAACACCGACCCACCGGCGTTGGGTCACATCCAATGCTTCACGACCCGTGTGGAAAACGTATAGCTCACGTTCAGGAGCTTCCTGATGGAGTTGTTGACAGCTTCGCAACGTACTCACCGATTTCAGGAGCATGTCTTCCGCGCGGCATAATCGGTCGGGCTGCTTGAAGTTGACGCCACGTATCACACGTTCTCTGGGACTTACGTCGTGGTTCTCCCTTCCTGGATAGCGTTGACCAGGTCGCGGCAGGCGTGGGCGAAGATGCCGTTGTCGACGCTGACGCTTACGTACTGAACGCCGGCGTCAATCCAGCGGAGGGCAGTCTCGGCATCGGCAGCGAAGGTCCCTGCCACTTTTCCGGCCGCGCGGATCTTCCCCACGGCCTCGCGCATGGCCTCGACGACTCGGGGATCGTTAACCTGTCCGAGTATACCCAGGGACTGCGAGAGGTCGTAGGGGCCGAGGAAGATGACGTCGATGTGCGGGACCTCAATGATCTCATCGAGGTTTTCGAGCCCGCGAACGCCCTCGATATGGATGACGGTCATCTGCTCCTCGTTCAGGCGCTCACCCACGCCCACGCCCCCGTCGAGGCTGTAGTTGCCGGCGCGGGTGTAAAAGGAGACGCCTCGCGCGCCGATGGGAGCGTACTTGGCCCCTCGGACTACGGCCTCGGCGTCTGCGCGGGTTTCGATCTGTGGCACCTGGACGCCGGCGGAGCCGATGTCGAGCGCGCGCTGTATATCGGGGCCGTCGTTGCGACGGACTCGGACTATCGGGGAGAGCCCAACGCCACTCGCGGCTTGGCAGAGCTTCTGGGCGGATTCGACGGAGAGCGGGCCGTGTTCCATATCGATGATGGCGAAGTCGAAGCCCGCCAGGCCCACGGCCTCGATGAAGGACGGGTCAGAGCAGAGGACGAAGGGGCCGAGGACGGTCTCGCCGTTTCGAAGTCTCTGTTTCAGATTGCTCTTGAGCATTGGTATCTCCTTTTTGCTATCGGATAGGGACGATGGGCTAACGGCTTGCGCATCAGCCGCAGCGCCGAAGCGAGCCAAGCGAGCGGAGGCGCTGTCCGCTCCAGCCGCAGGTCAGGCCGCCTCATCTCGGGAAGAACCTCCCTCGCCTTTGCATGTATGCTTTATATTCTTCGCCGAACTTCTCGATCATCATACGCTCTTCCTTCGGAATCCGCAAGATCAGATCTACAGCCGAGAGCACGAATATGGCGATGAAGAACCAGTTCGCCGTGACCAGGGCCAAGCCGCTCAAGAAACCCATCAGAGCCGCGTAGATCGGATGACGCATCCAAGCGTAAGGTCCGCTGGTTACCAAACGATGCTGTTCGCGCGTTTGCAGACGAGACGACCATTCCTTGCCGAGGGTTGCCCGCGACCAAGCATAGACCACGCATCCGACCGTGGCCAGACCAACACCCATCCAGCGCAGCCAATCAGGAAATGGCACCCAGAGCATGCCGAGCCACGGCAGGTTGATAGCGTACAGCACAAGGAAGACAACAAGGGACAGGGAGCGAACGGCCCGAGCGGCGGTGTATCCCCATCCCTCACGCTTGATCGTCGTGCGGGTGCCGGTCGCACGCCCCTCAAGCAGACGGGCCCGGCAGGCAAAACAGGCCTGCACAGCAATCATCCACCCGAAGACAAGCCAGAAGGCGACACGGAAAAGCGCCTCCATAGACAATCCTCTCGATACCGAGGGCCGCCTAACGGTCGGGTTCAGCCGCACCGCGACTTTACCGAAGTGCGCCTCAATTCGAAGCACGTCACATAACCAATTTCGCCCCGATACCAGACCGCGGAGCGGTGTCGGCTGCACGCGCTTGTTAGGCCCCGGTCCACTGAGTTCCTTGAGGAGCATTTCAAAGTTCAGGATGATGCCGCCGACCGTAAACAGGCAGCGTTTTGTGCTTTCAGAGTCGAGTGGTTAGGCACCAGCAAGCTTTCCCAGCTTCTTGACCATCTGAAGACAGGGGTTTGCCTCTCCCCACAGCAGCGGGAACTCCTCCAAGGGTCTGAATCCCATCGCCGCGTAGAACTCTCTGGTTCGCCTGTAGTGCTCATTGGGACGTGCTGGACTCAATGTCTTAACCTGCAAGTACTCCACTCCGCGCTTCGTCAAGTGTTCTTCTGCCTCGACAAGCAACGCTCGTCCGATTCCCCTCCGCTGTACATCCTGCCTTACCCCCATCACGTGGATCTCGCCAGCACACTCCGTGTGCTGCTTAATCGTCAAGAACCCAACCACTTCGCCATCCAACCGTGCGAGCAGGGTTGGGAGTCGGTCTATGTCTCGAATGTACTGCTGCGTGGCTTCTTCTATGCCGAACCATTCAGGCAGAGCGCGCAGTATGGGTTCACACGCCAAGGCCTTACCGAGAAAAGGCCCCTCTACAATGATTTCCATTCTCTTTCCTGACCTGATATCTCTCGTTTCTTGTGCAGGGGCCTAACGCACTGCGCGTCAGCGGCGCCGCGAGTCTACCGAGATCGGCTTCACTTCGAGCCGCGTCACATAACCAAGATCGCACGGCACCGGCCGCGACAGCGGCGTCGGACTGCACGCGCTTGTTAGGCCGAGACCTGCTTCCTCTACCCACAAGTCCTCTCATCTTGTGTCATCTACTGGAGTCGCGATCTCAATCAGTTCAAAATGCGTCGCCATCAGCTCAAAGTCGTCAGTCAGATTATAGTCAGGCCAACAGTACCGATGTGCTTCTTGAAAGTGCTCTGCACTCCGACATGCTTCTCCCCTCCAGAGTTTTTCCGGAATCTCTCCAAAGAGAACTGTGTAGACCTCCGTAATTCGAATACGACATCGAAGTTGTTGTTTGAGATCATAGACGTCCACCAAATCGCCTATTTCCCATCCCCCATCGTCGAAGTCCCCCTCTGCTTCATAATATCCATCTGCTCTACAGGCTGTCGCAGTCTTTTTCCCCTCAAGGATTTCCACGACTAGACTATCATCGTTTTCATCTTCTCCCCAGAATTGCATTCTC
This sequence comes from Anaerolineae bacterium, assembly GCA_034676805.1. Lineage (GTDB taxonomy): Bacteria > Chloroflexota > Anaerolineae > B4-G1 > SLSP01 > PWVB01. The sequence continues at coordinate 8,908 of JAXDDO010000030.1, forward strand.
TTTGGTCTGTCCATCGTGTGGTTCACATTGCCTCACTCTTCCTGCCATTGCAACGAAATCCGGCCTAGCTGCTAAGTATACGGAATCCGCCTTCGCCACTGTTTTGGCATGTTGGACGGAATCCGCCTAGCTCGCTCCATGAGTTGCATATACCGGAATCTTCCGTGTAATATGTCTAGCCGTGCTCTTTCGCGGATTGTTCGACAGGAACCTCTACGGCAAGCAACCTGTCGGAGTGAAGCTGGCTGGGCTCCCGTGGCCGGCTGTTTCTGGCAGAATGACAGGGAGCCGGCGGTGTGGGTGCCGCCTCCGCCAGGCTCTTTGACAGGTTGCTAGGTTATAGGACCATGCCCGCGCTCTGGCAAACGGAAAGAGTGGACCCTACTACAGCGCGATCTTCGTCCCCAACACCTCCAGGAACTTGGCGAGCCAGTCGGGGTGCGCGGGCCACGCCGGCGCGGTGACGAGGTTCCCGTCCACGTAGGCCTGGTCCACCGGGATGCCTACGTACTTCCCGCCAGCGCGCGTGATGTCTGGCCCGACAGCCGGATAGGCGGTGCAGGCCCGGTCCGTCACGACGCCCGCCGCCGTTAGCACCTGGGCGCCGTGGCAGATCGCCGCGATGGGCTTGTTCGCCTCCGCGAAGTGGCGCACGATGTCGAGCACGGCCTCATCCAGGCGGATGTACTCGGGCGCGCGCCCGCCGGGAATCACCAGCGCGTCGTAGTCCGCCGCCTTCACGTCGGCAAACGTCGCGTTGAGCGCGAAGTTGTGGCCCGGCTTCTCACTGTAGGTCTGGTCGCCCTCGAAGTCGTGTACCGCCGTGCGGACCGTGTCGCCCGCGCTCTTGCCGGGGCAGACGGCGTGGACCGCGTGCCCCACCATCTGGAGTGCCTGGAAGGGCACCATGACCTCGTAGTCCTCGACGAAATCGCCAACGAGCATCAGGATCTTCTTCGCAGCCATCGCTACCTCCATTCGATTGACCTCTGCAGGAAGGACACCAACGGCTCTGAGGGAGGCTACCCGGCGGGGGTGCTACAGTGACGATGGCGGGTGCGTGGTCGCGAGTCCCGCGGGGCCCGGCGCCCGTCCCCGGATTGCGCTCCGGGTGTCTATGGGCGGGCGTGGGGCCGGGCACCGCCTCTCCTGCTAGCCGCATTCCCCAGTATAGGCACGGACACTCGCAACGCAAGGTTGGCCAACCCAAACCTGGAACTCTCAGCCCTAGGACCAGGGTCGTTCAGAGCAGGTGATTCACTGCGGGGTCATCTGTGCAAGGGCATCAAGCTGTGGCCGTGCGGCGCGCCACGGACGCTCCGGTGTTGGGGCGCCCGGCTTCTGCGCCACGCCGCGCACAGCGATCCTAAGGATCCGGCGACCGCACGAACCGCCCGTTCGCGCAAGGTTCATCCATCCTGTCTTGACCCGGATCCTTAGGATCAGGGGACCGCGTATGCGATGGTACATCGTGCGCCGCCCTGGCTTGTTGCGTATTGGGGGCAGCACAGCGTACCCCTACAACGGCGATGCGCATCGAGGGCTCGCAACTTGTCGGTGGCCCAACCGCGATGCCTATGGGTCGCCCTCTGCTATGGGCCGGCACGCGTGACCTCTGCGTGCCGGCCCGGACTCTGCTACGGCAGCAACTCGTAGCTGACGGTGACGCTGGCGTTGACGGCGATCTGCCCGGGCGCCAGGCTCCCGTCTTCGGAGACGTAGCCGCTGCCCGATTCCTGGATCACGTTCTGGGTCATGCCGCCGCCCCAGCGGTAGCCCCACCACGAGCCGTAGCCCGACCACCAGCCGCTGCTGTTCTCGTTGATGGTGCGCGGCTCGCCCAGGCGCTGCCCGGCGGCCTCGGCGAGCGCGGTGGCCTTCTCTCGCGCGGCCCGAATGGCGAGGTCGCGCGCCCGGTCGCGATTGGCGCGGAGCGCCGTCGTGCGGAACTGCACGCCGTGCACGTAGTTGGCCCCGCTGTCCAGCGCTGCCGCATAGAGGTCCTCGAACTTGGCTACGTCTCGCAGCGTAATCACCACGGTCCTGTGCACGAAGTAACCCACGAAGTTCGCCGTGATGTCCGAGCGCCCGTCGTAGCGCGGCTCGATGTTGAGATAGTCGGTCTGGATGTGCTCGGCGGCGACGCCGTGGGCCTTTGCGGCTTTGATCAAGGCCTGGACGATGCGGTCGTTCTCGCGCCGCGCGCTGTCGAGGTTCTTGTGCGAGGTCTCGACGCCCAGCGTGAGCACCACCTCATCGGGCACCACGCGAATCTCGGCCTCGCCCGTCACCGTGATGATGCCGGGCTCAGCGGGCTCTGCGGTCGTCTGTGGCTGCGCCGTCCAGCCGACGAGCACCAGCAGCGCCAGCGCTGCCAACGTCACTGCGGAATAGAGTTTGGGACTCATCAGTTACCTCCAAAGGAAGAGATGATCCCAGTGTAACCGGTACCTGTGACAGGCGTGTGACAGGGCAAGCACGACTTCGGGACAGCCGGTGCACAACCGGGCCATTCTGGCCGATAATCGCCGCGCTGCCCTATTCCGCCCATTTGTGCTACACTTTCGCCGTGCCATCGCCTGTAACCACCCACAACCAGCCTATCCCTACCCTTACTGTGGCGCATACCTTACTGTGACGAGGAATAACCATGATCCCCAGGCTTTTCGCACGTCTCACGGGTCTCCTGCTGGCGGCCCTGCTCGTCTTTGTCGCTTTCGGTCTTCCCGCTGCGCGCGCGCCGGCCCGCGCCGACACGCCGCCGCACCTCGGCTACGGCATGATGCTCGCCTATCCCCCGACGCACCTCGGCCTCGCCCGTGATGCCGGGTTCGATTGGTTCAAGTACTTTGTCTACTGGGATGACGTCGACGGCGATCGCAACCGGAACTACAACTGGGACATGGTCGACTGGCGCCTGAACGAGGCCTGTGATAAGGCCATGAACGTGTTGCTGCGCGTGGAGCGCGCTTCGTCGAACTGGACGCCCATCCAGGACGGCGAGATGGCGGGGTGGGAGGCCTTCTTCCAGGACCTCGCTGCTCACGTCGCCCAGAAGCGCGCGGCGTGCAGTTTTCCGTACCGCGTGGCGTTCGAGGTCTGGAATGAGCCCAACCTCGACTTCCAGTGGGCATACCAGCCCGTCGACCCCGTGCGCTACACCGAGATGGCGAAACGTGCCTTCCGCGGCGCTCGCGCGGGCGACCCGGGCGTCCTGGTCGTCGTCGGGAGCCTGGCGCCGACCGGCGGCCTGCCCGCTGGACGCGCGATGAACGATGTGGCCTTCCTGGAGGCTATGTACGCTGCCGGGATTAAGGGGCACTTCGACGCCATCAGCATCCATAACTACGGCTTCGGCGGCGAGCCGGAAGACAAGACGTGGGGCAGTGGCATCACGAACTTCCGCCGCGTCGAGGACATCCACGCCGTGATGGTCACGCACGGCGACGGGGCGCTGCCGGTGTGGTCAACCGAGTTCGGTTGGCTGCTCGCGTCGGCGGCGTGTGACAGCGCCTGGCAACAGAGCGGCTTTGCCTGGCAGCAGGTCACTGCGGCGCAGCAGGCCGACTACTTGCGGCGTGCCTTCGCATTTGCCGACGCCAACTGGCCGTGGATGGGCGTGATGATCGTCTCGAACCTCGACTTCAGCGTCATGCCATGGTACGCGCCGTGCGAGCCGCTGTGCTACTTCGCGATCATGAACGCCGATGAGTCGCCGCGCCCGGCCTATACGGCGCTCTCGCAGATGGCCAAGCGGCCCTGCTCCTGGGAGTGGCGAGACTGGGGGATGGCGGTGTCGCCCGACGCGCTCGCCTGGATGCAGGTCGTGACCGGCTTGCACGTGGTCTCGCGCGAAGTCGAGGTGCGCAACACCGGCCAGGAACCCTTCGGCTGGACGGCAACGGTGACCTCGCCTCAGCTCCCGGTCAACGTCGCGCCGGTCAAGGGGGCTGCGGGCGGCGCCTTTACCGTGACCGTGGATCCGCGTGGCCTGCCCGTGGGGACGTACTCCGCCACGATCACGATCACCGCCGACAGCCCCGAGGTGCCCGAGAGCCCCATCGCCGTGCCCGTGCGTATTTACGTTGTCGAGCAGGTCCACAGGGAGTATCTTCCCCTGGTACAGCGTCACTGAACGGAAGGAAAATAGAACGATGCCAACATCACACGAGCAGCATAGCGGGCGGGGCATGAACGTCGCTGCCACGCTCTATTTCAAGGCATGCCACGCCTGGCCGGCCTTCAGAAGGGGATCCCGGCGCGTGATGTACCGGTTGCTGGCGCGCTATGCCCAGCAGCGCGACTGGACCTTCATGAACTACGGCTATGCGCCCCTGACGCAGGGGGAAACCCAGCCGGCGCTGGATCCCGCCGACGAGCCCAACCGCTACTCGATTCAGCTCTACTACCACCTTGCCGCCTCGGTCGATCTGCACGACCTGCGGGTGCTGGAGGTGGGCAGCGGGCGCGGGGGCGGTGCGTCCTACCTGCTGCGCGCGCTGCGCCCTGCGGAGATGGTCGGCGTGGACTTCTCGGAGCCTGCCGTGGCGTTGTGCCATCGCCTGTATGACCTGCCGGGGCTGCGCTTCGTCCACGGCGATGCCGAGGACCTGCCTTTTGAGGATGGGAGCTTCGACGTGGTCGTCAACGTCGAGTCATCGCACTGCTATGGGTCCGTGCCGCAGTTCCTCAGCGAGGTGGCGCGTGTCCTGCGTCCGGGCGGCTACCTGCTGTTCGCCGACTTCCGCAGAGGGCCCGACCTCGCGCTGCTAGACGAGCAACTGACCGCTTCGGGGATGGCCACGCTGAGGCAGGCCGACATCACCCCAAACGTCTTGAGCGCGCTGGCGCTGGACGAGGCCCGGCGGTCCGCGCAGATCCGTGCCGCGGCGCCGCGCTGGCTCGTCAAGCTCATGGGCGAGTTTGCCGGCCTGCAGGGCTCGCGCATCCAGGCCGACCTTGCCAGCGGCGCCGCGAGTTATGTCAGCTACGTGCTACAGAAGGCGGCTGTCCAGATCTAGCCTATGAGATGCGTCGTGAGATCCTTGGCCTGCGCCTGCATCGCCTCGGTCTCCGGCTCGTCCCGACGCCGTGCTGCCAGCAGTTGGTTGAGCCGCGCGTGCCGTTGGGGCGTCAGGGGATAGCGGAAGGCGAAGAGCAGTGCCAACGCCAACAGCACGATCGGTGCGCCTGCGAAGACGCCGCGCAGCACGGCGATGAAGGCCGGCGACTGCGCCTGCTCGATTAGCTGGCTCCTGCCGTCTACGATCTCCTCGATGGGGGGCACGTAGCCCGCTAACGACAGGGCGTTCGACACCAGGAAGATCGCCACCGCCGAGCTGAACTTGCGCACGAACGTGATCAGCGCGGCGTAGGTGCCTTCGCGGCGCTCGCCGGTCGCCAGCTCGTCGACGTCGGGGATGTCGGGAAAGATGGCGTAGATCATCACCACGATGCCGCCGGTGCCGATCCCCACGACGGCGGCGAAGACGTAGACGGCCCAGACAGGGCTGTTCGGCGTGATGAGGCCGCTGAGCAGCATCGCGCCCATCCAGATACCGGCGCCCACGATGTACCCGTTTCGCTTGCTGGTACGCCTGCTCAGCCAGGCGAAAAAGGGCAGCGACGCCACCTGCGCGATCAGCAGCGCGCCGTTGACGTAGTTGACCTCGCTGCCGCGCCCGAGGTGGTACTTCACATAGTAGACCACGATGCTGCTGACGGCGTCCATCGCCACGAATGCAAAGAGGTACATCAGCAGGGCATAGAGGAAGGTCCGGGTCTTGAAGGGCAAGAGATAGGTCTTGCGCCAGTCAAAGGCCTGTGGCGGCCTCTGGAACTCCGTGCGCTCGCGCGTCGCCGCGACCGTGGCGATGAAGGGCAATGCGAAGACTGCCCCGAAGGCTAGGCCCATCGCGATGTAACCGTTGCGTACGCTGTCGAACGCCTTGACGATCTCCAGTGGAGCGAGTGCGGCGGCGATTGAACCGACGGTGGAGAAGAAGATCCGCGCCGAGCTCAGCGTGGTCCGCTCGTGGTAATCCAGTGTCAGCTCCGACTGCAGCGCGTTGTAGTTGAGCATGACAATGCTGACGATGGTCGAGTAGAACAGGTAGGTGGCGATGACGAAGGCGAAGCGCGCGCCCTCGCGGGCAAAGCCGGCGGGATAGAAGAGCGCGAAGAACGAGAGGAAGACCAGCGGGATGCCTGCCAGCAGGTAGGGCCGTCGCCTTCCGAGGCGGGTGCGGGTGCGGTCGGCGATCACGCCTTCGAACGGGTCGGTCAGCGCGTCGTAGACCTTGCTGATCAGAATCACCGTGCCCGCCAGGGCGGGCCGGATGCGCACAACGTCGGTGAGGAAGACGAGGTAGTAGAAGCTGATGAGCGTGCTCGCCCCGCCGCCGTAGATGTCGCCCATGCCATAGCCCAGCTTCTGCCAGAGCGAGAGCCCGTTGCGCGTGTCGGTTGATGGTGTCATGCTGCCTCCGCTGTGTGATGCTCGCCTATCGCAGTCCGTGTGCCCGGCGGTGGTAGGGCGGGGTATGCCGCGCCCTATCTACGCTCTTGTGCGCGGTCAAAGCGCCCAATCCGGCAACATCGCGTGGTTTGCCCGGAGCAGCTCCTCGAGCATCGCGTGTGCCCGGTCCGGCGCGATGCGGTTCAGCGGGTCAGCCAGCAGCGCCTGGAAGGCCAGGTCCGGGTCTTTCTCTAGCGCGGCCTCCAGGGTCAGCGCCTGCACGTCGACGATGCGGCGCACGAGGGTGAGCAGCCCCTCGGGCAGTGGCGCGGAGACCAACGGCGTAAGGCTGTCGTGCCGGAACTGCGCGTTGGTCTCTATGACCGTCCCAATCGGCAGCTCGGGTATCTGGCCCATATTCGGCAGGTTGACGTTTGTGTCGAGCGGGGCCACGCCCAGCAATGCCAGCATCTGCTGGACGCCTTCCTCGCCCGAGTGTCGCAGGCCCGCGGCGTCCTCCTGCGTGGCGGCGGCAACACCGGGCGCGTTCTGCGGTGGCTGCCACGTGCCCAGCCGGTAGCATGACGGGGTCAAGATGACGCCCCAACGGTGCAGCGCAGCCTCTGAGGTGAGGTACCACGGCACGAACTCGACCAGGTGCCGGTCGCCAGCCGCGCCAAGGACGCCAAAGTTGCGCAGGAAGTCGAACGCGATGAGGTGCTGTGACGAGAACCACCGCCCGGTACGCTTGGCCTCCTCGGACCACGCCGTCCGGTCGTCCCAGAAGCCGGGCTGGTCCATCGCCCTGTAAAGCAGAGGATACAGGTCCTCGCCGCGCCACGTGGCGCGCGGGACGAAGGTGAAGTGGTTGACGCCCGCCACGTCGGTCTTGATCTCCTCCCGCGGTGGCGTGGCCACGTCGTACTCACGGTGCACCAGCTCCGCCAGCAGCGCCTGCGTGCCGAAGACCTCGTGGCAGCAGCCGAAGGCCTTGATCTCCGGCTCCGCCGCGTAGAGCGCTGCGGTGCAGAGCGTCATCGGGTTAGTGTAGTTGATGACCCACGCCTCGGGGCAGAAGTCTATGATCAGGTGCGCGTAAGCCTCGTAGATCGGCACGGTGCGCAGCGCGCGGCTGATGCCGCCGGGCCCGGTCGTGTCGCCGACGGTCTGCAGGATGCCGTAGCGTTTGGGGATATCCAGGTCATTGGCGAACATCCGCATCGGGCCGGGCAGGATCGACAGGATCACGAAGTCGGCGCCCCGCAACGCCTCCTCGGGCGCGCGATAGGCGTTGACCGAGAAGGTGGTCCTGGCGTCGGGATGCCCGTAGATCGCCCTGGCCCGCTCGACGTTCTCGAGCGCTGCGGCGTGGTCGATGTCGTAGAGCGCAATCTCGCCCGTCAGCTCGGGCGTCAGTGCCAGATCCGTCATCACCATCCGCGCCCAGTAGCGGCTCCCGCCGCCGATGTAGGCGATCTTGATCGGGATCGGGGTCTCGCGGTACGCCATATCGATGTGCCTCCTTCCGTCTAGTCCAGTGCCCGGCTGCCAGTTCTCAGGTGCAAAACGAGGATCTCGTGGTCACAACCGCCGAATGCCCGACGTGCATCGCTGCCGTGCGACCTTCACCCCTCATCCTTCACCCTTCATCCTTGTTGCCTCGCCAGCGCTTCCTCGAAGAGCCGCACGTCCTCCGCCAGCATATCCGGCTTGTCGCGCTGGTAGATGCCGATGCAGACCGCGTCCTGCGGGCGCAGGTGCTGCGCCACAAAGGCGAAGGCCTCGCCCGGATCGGCGCGGCCTGCGGCGAAGATCTTGTAGTGGATCGCGGGCGCGCGCAGCGTCGCAATCGTCGCGGCCATGGCGTCGCGGTCCTCCGCGGCGAAGACCTCGACGGCACCGTGCACGTGCTCTGCGTTCTTATCGCGCGGCGTGGGGTTGTAGTAGGAACACATATGAAAGTCCAGTTTCAGGTTCTCGTTGGCCCAGACGTGGACCCCGGGGTTGTGCCCCGCCACGCCCACGGCGACGCCCGCATCCTTCACCTGTTGCACGAAGGTTCGGATCACGTCCAGTTGCCCTTGCGCAACGAGAAAATCCATCTGCCCGCCGTGGAGGTAGACCGCTGCGGCGCCCGTGCCGATGGCGCCGGCGACGTTGGCGGACAGACTGGCGAACTCCGGCGCGGTCTGGGCCAGCCACTGGATCCTGCCGCCGTCGTTCCAGTATTCGATCAGCGTGCGGCGGATGTGGGCATCGGCCCGACCCAGAAAGGTGTTGATGCCCAGGGCCTCGGCCTGTTGCATGGTTTCCTTGATCCTGGCCGTGGTGAAATAGGCCAGCATTTCGCGGTCGCGGGTGGGGTTCTGGTGCGAGAAGCCGCTGAAGGGATTGCCGCCGAGGATGAGCCGGCTGACGGTCACGTTGCCGAGTTGTACAGTGTCCATTGGTGATGTCGACTCCTTAGTCTGGGTTCGCTGCTGGCAGATTGTACACCGGTTCTCGCGGGTGGCAGGTGCCGTCTCATCGGCAGCCGTCGACTTGCTGGCACCAAGAGCGCGCCGGGAGATCCCCGGCGCGCTCTGACGTGCCACCCGCGCGTGTAGCGCTCGTTACTTGCCGATCACCAGCGGCATGAAGATGGAGAACCCGATGCCATCGTCGTCCAGGATCGTGCCCGTCGCCGATCCGTCTCCGATGGTGGCGCCACCCGTGGGCGTGTTGAGGCCCACCGTGAACGCCTCATGCGGCTCCACGTCCTCATCGCCGTAGATAGTGACGGCCAGCGTCTTCACGGTTTCGCCCGCGGCAAAAGTGAGCGTGCCGGAAGTGTGCGCGTAGTCGCTGCCCGACTGGGCTGTCCCCGGGCTGGTGACGTATTTGACCGTCACCAGCTGGGTGCTGGGCTTCGAAAGCCGTACCATAAAGGTCATCACGCTCGTCCCGCTGTTGCCCTCGGGGCGCGCGGCGTCGCTGATCGAGATGCTGGGTGTGTCGTCATCGGTGATGGTGCCCTGGCCCGTGGCATCGCCCAGCGTGGCGTTACCAGGGGCGCTGAGCTCGACCGTGAAGGCCTCGTTCCCCTCGCGCAGGTCGTCGCCCAGGACCGTGACGGCGCAGGCCATCGCCGTCACGCCCGGTGCAAAGCTCAACTGGCCCTGCACGGCGAGGTAGTCCTCGCCGGCGACTGCGCTGCCATCCGCCGTGGTGTAGTTGACGGTGACCGTCTTGCCGCTGGCGGAGTTGAGCGTCACGGCGAAGACCGCCTGCACACCGGTGCCCGCGTCACCCTCCGTCACCGTGGGGTCGTTGATCAGGACCGCGGGCGCGCTGTTCCCGTCGGTGATGGTGCCGGTGCCCTCGCCGTCGGCGATGAAGACATACTGTGGCCAGAAGAGCCGCAGCCGGAAAGTCTCGGCGGCTTCGTTGATCGTGTCGGTCAACGTCGGGACCTGGATGGTTGTGCTGGTCTGTCCCGGTGAGAAGGTCAGCGTGCCGGCCACGTGGGTGTAGTCCTGTCCGGCGACGGCGGTGATGGCGGTCGTGGAGTATTGCACCGTGAACGTAATCTGCGCCGGCTCGGAGAGCGAGACGGTGAACGCCGCCGGGCTGCCCTCCACCACGCCCGCGTCGCTAACCGAGAGGTAGGCGGGGACGTGCTCCACCGCACCGCGGTCGCAGCGGGCGACGCCATCGGTACCGCCATCGATGGGGCGAGGCTGCCCGCGCTGGTCGAAGGGCTCGCAGGCAGTGCCGCCGCTGCCGGGTGTGGCGGGGTCGCCCCTATCGACCGTCCAGCCGGTAGCGATGGAGATCGGCGCGTGGTTGGGCGTGGATCCGCCGTTCAGCTGGAGCGCCCCCAGCCCGGCATTGTACCGCAGGTACCGCGCCACCAACGTGAATCCGCCCACCGAGTCGTTGACGTCAAAGCCCCGGCAGGCAGCGACGTCGGTCGTGTTGTGCACTGCCTGGTCCCCGATCAGGTTGTAGCCCTGGGAGGTATAGGTGCCATAGCAGTCGCCCACGCCATAGGGATAGCTGCCGTAGCTCGTATCGACATTGTGAGCAATGATCGAGTTCATTGCGTAGAAGGTCGATGTCGCCGTCCACAGCCCCCCACCGTCCCCGCCGTTGTTGTCGGTATCGGCGGTGTTGTAGGCCACGGTGACGTTGCGCAAGGTCACGACGCCCCCGATGTTGTGGATGCCGCCGCCATCGCCCATTGCGCTATTGCCGGAGACGGTGGCATTGAGTAGCGTAGCCGAACCGACAAGCAAGCCCAGCCCACCGCCGTTGCTGGTGGGGGAGGCGGCTGTCGTGGCGTTGCTGATCACGGCGCTCGCGGTGAGCGTAATCGCGCCGGAGCTATAGATGCCGCCGCCCCCACCGCTGGCCGTCGCGTTGTCACGCACCGTCACGGCATCCAACGTCAGGGCGCAGCCGCTGCCGACCAGGATACCGCCGCCGTTGTTGCTTGCGGTCGGTGCGCCGCCACGGACGGTGATCCCGGAGAGGGTCACCGGGGCGTTGTTGCGCAATTCGAAGACGCGATCGGCGACCTGGCTCTGGACCACGGTCGTGTCCGCACCCGCACCGGTGAGCGTGAGCGCATCGGTGATGTCGAGGTCGCCCGCGGCGGCGTTGGCATCGACCCCCACCAGCGTCAGCGGGTAGGTGCCGCTGGCCAGGATGATGGTATCCGGGCCCAGGGCGCAGTTCGCCTCCTGGATTGCCGCGCGCAGGGTACACTGTTGCCCGGCGCTGGCGCTGGCATCGCAGATGCCGTCGCAGGGACCGGTGCCCCCGCCGATCGAGAGGTCCGCCGCGTCGCCCGTGGTGTTGACCGTGAACGGGGTGCCGCTCGACGCCGGTCGTGCCGGTGAGCACTTCGACAGCTCCGAGGTGTTCCCGGCAGGGTCGCTGGCGGTGGCGCTGACCGCGACCCCCGGCGCGGTATCCACCGCGAAGGTGGCGTCGAAGCCCGCCTTGCCGCTCCCGTCGGTCGTGACCGTCGTCTGGCCCAGCAACGTCTCCGCCTCGCCGTAGCCGGAAGCGTCGCAGGTGGCGCTGGTGAAGAACTGGAGCGTATAGGTTGTGTTGGCCTTGCTGCTCAACGATCCCTGGACGCGGGTTGAGGGGCCGGCCGTGACCGCTGCGATGACGGGGAAGTTCTGCAGCAGGTTGGCCCCGCCGTCGTTGTCGCCGGTGTCGTTCAGAGACACGCCCGCCGCCCCCAAATCGATGCCCAATCCGTCGTTCAGATATACCAGGTTTCGGTCCAGGCGGTTGCCCGTGCCGGAAACCACGTGGATGCCTGCGCCGCGGCTGCTGGCGATCTGATTGGCGCGCAGCGTGTTGTTGGCGGCCAGGTCGGTGATCACGAGGCCGGGCGCGGAGGGCGCGACCGTGGGGCCGATGACGTTTGCCTCGATCACGTTACCGGTCGCGGCGCTGCCGCTCACCAGCACGTTGGCCCCCTGCGAGTAACGGATCGCGTTGCCCGCGCCGGCGCCAGCCCCGCCGATCTGGTTGTTGCTGCCGAGCACGCGCACCCCCGTGATGTTGCCCGCATCGCCGGTGCCGCTGGTTTCGGTGCCGATGTAGTTGCCGATCACCTGGTTGCCCGAGGCCGTGGCCGCCAGGAACACGCCATCGTTGTTGATGCTGATGATGTTGCGGTCGCTTCCGGACGCGCCGATGACGTTGTTGTCGCCCGTCACGGACACGCCGGCGTCCCAGTTGCTGTGGATGTAATACTTCGTGATCGTGTTGTTGTTGCCATTGAGGATCACGCCCTCGCCGTGGTGCCACGCCACCTCCGATAGGGGGCCATAGACGTCCCCGCCAGTGAGCGTGTTGTGGTTGCCATCGACCCGGATGCCCACGATCTGATAGGCGCCGGCGAGATCGTCGCCGAAGGCCTGGTTCCCCAGCAGTTGGTTGGCCGAGCCCCTGACCCACAGGCCGATCTGTCCGTTGTACCTGAGCGTGTTGTCTTCGACCGTGTTGTTGCTGGTGCCGATGTAGATGCCGGTGTCGCCATTGCGGGTGCACGTGTTCACCGTGACGGTGGCTGTGATCGCTTCTGAGCCATCCAGATTCACCCCGTGGCGCCCGTTGTAGCTGATCTTGTTCGTGGAGATGATGGTGCAACTTACCCCGGTGATGTAGACGCCATCGTACCCGTTTCCCCGGTTGACCGTGCCGCTGCTGTCGGTGCCGATTGAGTTGTTGCGGACATCGTTCCTCTCGCACGCCACGCCATCGCCCGTGATGTGGATGCCGTGGCCCCCGTTTCGGCCGATGGTGTTATAGCCAATCTGGTTGCCCGCAGCGCCATTGCTGATCTTGATGCCATCGCCCAGGTTGGCGGTGCTTGTGGCACTGGAGATCAGGTTGTACTTGACCTGATTGAGGGTGGCCTGGGGGCCGTAGAGGTGGATGCCCTCTTTGAGATTGCCGCTGATGAGATTCTCGGTGGTTGTGACCCCGCCGATCGTGTTGCTGGCGCCCGCTACCAGGATGCCCGCGTTGTTGCCCAATGCAGCGCCGTTTTGCGCGATGCCGATGTAGTTCGCGCTGACGGTCGTAAAGGCCGCGTCCCTGCCGAGGTCGATGCCATACCGCGTGTTCCCGGCGATGAAGTTGCGTTCGCTAAAGACTGTGCCGATACGCGTGTTGAGACCTCCGGCTACCGATATGCCTACGAGCTGCCCCCCAAGCGGTTTCAGCGATGCGGGCCAGTAGCCGATGATGTTCTGCTGCCAGATATGCGCCTGGCTCCCGTCGAAGATCGAGATACCGGCATAGATGTTGCCCGCGAGGATACTGTGTTTCACCTCATTACTCTGACCTGAGCGTATGGCAATCCCCGTCCAGTTGCCCAGCAGGTTGGCGCCGGCGTTGTTGGTGCCGACGATGCTCTCCTCGACCAGGTTGTCTACGCCTGCTATCGACACGCCGTAACCGTCAAAGCTGTAGATCGCGACGTTGCGCACGATGCTGCCGCTGCTGTTGAGGCGCAGCCCATCGGCGTCCTCTCCAGCTGAGGCACCGTTGATCTCCATCTTGCCGCAGTCGTTGACGCCCCGCAAGCCTCCCTCGATCAGGACCGTCTCGGTGATGGCAGGCAGGGAACTTCCCGGCTGCACGACCGGATTACCTCCGGACATGGATAGCGCGCAGACGATGTCATCGGCCCCCGCACTGGCATTGGCCTCCTGGATTGCAGCACGGAGGGTGCAGTAGTTGTCGGTGGACTTGCAGATGCCATCGCCGGGGTTCTTGTCTGGGTAGTCGTTACGGCTGTTGATCCCGAAGACGTGGGCCGCCTGCGTCAGCATGATGGACAGCGTGGGTGAGCCGTCCGTCAGGATCACCAAGTCATCGAGCCCGTCGCCGTTGAGCCGCACCGGAAGTGCCGCGACAGCCGGACCGGCGACGTCAAAGGTTGCCAGTAGGCCGGGGCCGGCGGCCTGTGCGCTCAGGCCGTCGGAGGGCGCGCTCTGCCCGGCGGTGAGCACGCGCACGTGGCGATCTGCCGGGCCCACGACCAGCAGATCGTCGGCCGGCAGGCTGGAGCTCTTGGCGCGCAGGAGCGTCCCGCCGTTGGCGACGCCTGAAGCCAGGGTGCCCACCGGCGTCCCCGCGCCGTCGTACAACGCGATCTCGCCGTCCTCCGCGAGCAGGGCGATGTCATGCGCCGGGCCCGGGCCACCACGGAAGCTGCCCACTGCCAGCGAGACCGGGTC
>JAXDDO010000036.1:0-12271 GCA_034676805.1 Anaerolineae bacterium
TGGCACAGATCAGCGCAGCCTACGCACCTACTTCACCACCGTCTCGGCTGCCAGCGCGGTTGCCTCGGGTAGACCCTCATCTCCACCGTCTGGACTGGAGTCAGGCAACTTGAACTTCGCCCACATCAGCGGCAACATGGCGACCATCGCCACCAGGGGGATGTAGAACGGGAAGATGGGGCTGACCGCATCCCACAGCCGAGCGCCGAGCCACGGTGCCGGGAGCGAGATCAGGCCCAGGCTCGTGGAGAACAGCCCGAAGGCCGTGCCGCGCAGCTTCTGAGGAACAGCTTTCGAGATCAACGAGCTATAGGCAGGTTCGACCAAGGCCCATCCGATGCCACTCAGGATCTGCATGATGATGAAGTGCCAGAACGAGCTTCCCCGCACAAAGACCAGCCATCCCAACGCCATCGCGCCGAATCCACCGACAATGCTGACTCGCTCGCCCTTCTTGTCGGACAACCAACCTGCCGGGCTCATAAGCGCCATGGCCACAATCGCGGAGATCGAGTTCAGCGCACCGATCTGCAGGAGGGTAAGGCCGGCGATGTCCTGGAAGTAGATCGGCATCAACCGCCAGACCAAACTGAAGGCGATATCGCGCACGCCGTCCGAGACAAAGATCCAGGTCACGATGCCACCACCGACGAGCAATCCAAAGACCGCTTTCATCGTCCCGCGAAACTGCGACCAGGTATCGCGCTCCCCGCGCGGTGCTTGGTGCGCGGAGGCTTTGCGGCTACGGCGCGCCATGAGCACCCGAAAGAGCGCCGCCGTACCGTAGAGGGCTGCGGCGACGATGTACATCGTCCTGAAGCTCGCCTCCTGGGCTACGACGCTGCCCAGGAGCGGCCCGATAATGTTGACCACGGCGTACATGGTGGCGGTGACGCCGTAGACACGCCCACGGGTCTCTTCGGCGGATTCCTCAGCCACGAAGGCCTGAAAGCTCGGCGCTACGAACGCAACAGCCATCGCCGTTAGAATCGAGGAGGGCAACACCCACTGCCAGGAAGGGGCAAAGATGTAGAAGAGATAAGCCGCTGCGCCCGCCAGGCTCCCGATCGCGATGGCCTGCAATCTCCCCACGGAATCGGATAGATAGCCACCCAGGATCTGCAAGAAAAGCGGCGCGATGGCGGCCACGGTGAAGAAGAGCCCCACCTGGCCAACGGATGCCCCTAGCTCCTGAATGTAGAGGGATTCCAGCGGCATGATCATCTGCGCGGCGATGTTGGCCAGGATCATCGTCCCCATGAATGCCAGCAGCCGTGGTGAGAGTAGACGCTTCTTTGTTTCAGTCATTGTATCCTCAGGGTGCAGTGTAGATGGTTGAGCATCGTTCGACGGGGCTGCTTCACGCTCGCGGACGATGCCTGACTCAACTGGAAGACTACCTGAGCGGCCAGGACCCTATACGAAGAGGCAGCGCCGCTCGTACCTGGCATCAGGGCGCGCGGAAGCGCCTAAGGTGCTCCGCCAGCGCGGCGAGAGCTGTCGTGTTGATCGCGTAGTACTTCATGCTCTCCTCTTTGCGCACCTCCAGCACCCCGCCAGTCACCATCAGTTGGAGATGACGTGACACGGCGGGCTGGCTGATATCGAGCTCATCGACGATCTGCTGAGCGTAGAGCTCACGTCCATCCAGGATCGAAAGGATCTGCAGCCGCGTCTCATCGGCCAGGGCCTTGAGAGGAGGAAAGAGATCCAGAATCGCTGGAATCTCTTGCGTATCCAGGGTACTGGCAGGTCGGGCATTGTAGTGTATGACCAGCGTGTGCCCCTCATCATCGCAGGGGCTCAGCATCACATAGGGTCCAATGTAGCAGGAAGGCACAAAGATGACCCGCTCAGCCCTCTCGTGTTCCTCATGCCCCTTCGGAAAGCGCCGTCCTGTGACGGCGGCAAACGTGGTCACTAGATCAGCGCCGTAGCTCTGCGCGCGATGGTAGGTCACGCTGCGCTCAGCTATAGGCAGACAGCGTTCGAACTCCTGCCGGTAGTACTGCTCCCAGAAGCGCGAGAGCACGGCAACCAACTGGGCCTTGAACTCTCCTGGGTTCTGATACATCTGGATGAGCCGCCCAATTTGCAGCTCATCCAGCATCTCACCATAGCAAGCGCGCAGAACATCGATGGGTTCGCCTGACGACACAGACGAGGCTAACTCGCAGTCGGCGCGCAGCATAGCGATGAACCCATCGAGAAGCTGCTGATAGTCCGACACCGGGAAGCCCTTCAGCCACGCGAGATAAGCGGCGAAATCGCGGTGGGCTGGCGCATCGGGTGGCAGATGGCTGAACCAACGATAGTACGCGGTCGACTTCGTCCCAAGAATCAGGACCGGTGCCATGGCCACCCGCATCTCCTCGGAGAGGGCACTGTGGGTGGTGTAGACCCATTGGTCCAGACCCTCAATCGACGGCGCATCAAGCACCAGCGACATTGCACTCAGCATGTCAAGGGCCAATGAGATACGGAACTCAGTAGCCAGCGCAGGTTTTTCCTGAATCAGATCGATGTCGAGCATACCTTACTCTCCCGTCCCACCAGACCGTGACCCGCTCGGGGTGCTCTGCGAATTGGGTGCGCCGAGCTCATCTCTCACAGACCCAGCTCACCCGATACGGAGATATGACCATATGGTGATATTAGTATATGCGGATACAGCGAAGACGTCAAGGGTGTAGCGGGAAGACGGGCGATGTGTATACTTATCAAACACTCATAGAGGAGCGTCCTTACTATGCCACACTTTGTCTCCAACGGCCATCGCATCCACTACCGCGAGCAAGGCACCGGCCCACTGCTGCTGATCCTCCCCGGCAATACAGCGAGCTCCGCGTGCCATCTCGGTGAGCTAGCCTACTTTGCTGCGCGCTGCCACACCGTTGCGGTCGACTTCTGGGGCACAGGTTTGTCAGACCGGCTCGACCTCTGGCCCGACGATTGGTTCGAGCGAGGCGCCCAGGACGTTCTCAACCTGATCGCACACCTCGACGAAGACCCCGCCATCGTGATGGGCACGAGCGGGGGCGCCTGGGTCGCGCTCTGGATGGGGGTCTTCGACGCCTCATCCGCAGACCGTCGTCTCGTCCGCGCCATAGTCGCGGATAGCACGATCGCCTACTATCCACCCGCCAGCCTGCGTGCCGAAATGCAGGCCCGCCAGGCACGAACGCCGGACCAGATCGCGTTCTGGAGGGCGGCCCAGGGTGACAACTGGGCGCAGGTCGTCGACGCCGACAGTGACATGCTGTTGCGGCAAGCCGAGCGTGGGGGAAGGATCGCGCCCGAGCGCCTTGACACGATCTCCTGTCCCGTGCTGTTGACCGCCACGCTGGATGACGGGTTGCTTCATGAACCGGCCCGACAACTACCGGAGATGGCCGAGCAAATCCCCGACGCGCGCGTCTACCTGGTCAAAGGCGGCGGACATCCCCTGATGTGGAGTCGTCCAGAGATTTTCCGTGGAATCGTCGACCTGTTTCTGCAGGAGATCGACGCCTGACCCGTGCATGGAGAGGCGCGCGCCTAACGCTCGCAGGCATCGGGCCGAGACGCTCCGGTTCGAGATCACGCAGTCCCCAACCAGTGCCGTCACACCACACGGAGGCAGCAGCAGCGCCTCCGTGTTTGCGCGACCTCGTTAGCAGAGTGTCTAGAGCAAGTCCAGGCCCAAGTCGTGGTGCAGATAGCGCACGGTAGAGGCAACCTGATCTTCTGGTATGCAGAAAGAGACACTCGTCTCGGTCGCTGCTTGGGCCACAGCAATGACGCGCGTGCCCTGGGCGCCCAGGGCGGCGAAAGCGTGGGAGACAGTGCCCCGTTCGTTCCAGCCGGGCACGCCCACAACGGACACCGTCGCCACCTGTTCTTTGGAATCCAGTATGCACGCTTCAGTTGACAACTCGTGCTCGAACGCCGCGCGCAAGGTCCGCAGGCAACGGGGCTGGTCCTGGCGGCGTATGATCAGGTTGAGGCTGTGCTCAGAGAAGGACTGCGAGAACATCAGGACATCAAGACCCGCGTCAGTGAGCGCTCGCAGCGCCCGCGCCACCATCGTCAGCGACCAGGAGTCATCCGCGCTGCCAAGGGCGATGCGGCTCAGCCCTGTCGTGGAGATGATCGCCGGCAGGCGTTCGCGGTCAGTGCCGGGGTGCTCAACGATGAGCGTCCCGGGGTCATCAGGGTTGAAGCTGTTGAGGATGCGCAGCGGGATGCGACTCTCGATCACAGGCCGGATCGCCTTGGGATGAAGCACATCGGCGCCGTAGTAAGCTAGTTCGGCGGCCTCCACGTAAGAGAGCTCGCGGAGCGTTCGGGCGCCGGTCACGAGGTTGGGGTCGGCGGTGAGAATGCCATCAACATCGCTCCAGATCCAGACCTCGTCAGCATCCAAGCCTGCCCCGACGATGGCGGCGGTATAGTCGCTGCCACCGCGCCCCAATGTCGTCGTGACGCCCGCCTCGGTGGCGGCGATGAATCCCGTGATGACCGGGACGGTCCCTTGCTGCAACAGCGGCCTGACCCGCTCCTGCAACCGGGCACAAGTCTGGCCCATTAGCGGCGTCGCCCCCTCAAAACGGTCATCCGTGACGATCAGATCGGTGGCCAACAAGGCCATAGCCGGCACACCGCGCTGGCGAATGGCTGCCGCAAGGATATGGACTGAAAGCTGCTCGCCAAAAGCCACCACGTGATCCCGCCCGCGGGCAGTCAGTTCGCCCAACACGGCGATGCTGCCATACAGCCGCTCCAGATCCTGCAGGCGCGTCGTCACCCATTCGGTCAACACCCCATGCTCCACGCTTTCGGCGAAGTAGGCGTCAACGACCCCCAGGTGACGTTCGCGGAGGCCACTCAGGATGCGGCGGCACTCCTCTTCGCGACCCTCGGCGGCGGCCCAGGCTCCCGCCACCAACTGGTTGGTCACGCCACTCATCGCCGACACGACAACAGCCGTGCCCGCGTAGCGCGTCCCCAGCGTCGCCTGGTGGCGCGTTGCGACGATCTGGGCGACCGCCGCAAATCGCTCCACGCTGCCGACCGAGGTCCCGCCGAACTTATGAACGATGGTCATGGCTGATCTTCCTAGACAGCGTCCAGCGCCTGCGCCAGATCGGCGATCAGGTCGTCGGCATCTTCGATCCCCAGGGCATACCGCACCAGAGTGTCGCTGACACCGGAGGCCTCACGCTCGGCCATGTCCAACGAGATGAAGAGCGCCTGCTGCTGTACGATGCTCTCGACGCCTCCCAGGGTAGGCCCTATGTAGGGAATACGCAGCGCGTCCACGAAGCGCGACGTGCGCTCCTTGTCACCCACCAACTCGAAACTGACCACGCCCCCAAACCCCGCCATCTGCCGGCACGCGATCTCGTGATCGGGATGACTCGGCAGGCCTGGATAGTAGACACGCGCCACTGCGGGATGGCCCTCCAGGAATCGGGCCACGCGCATGCCGTTCTCGTTCTGCCGCTGAACCCGCAAAGCCAGCGTCTTGAGCCCGCGCAGCAGCAAGTAGGCATCGTGTGGCCCCAGCACTGCCCCCAACATGCCGCGGGCATACTCGATCTCGGTCACCAGCCGGTGCGGGCCAATGACGACACCGGCAAGCAGGTCATTGTGCCCGGCCAGATACTTAGTCGCGCTGTGAACGACCAGATCGAGCCCCAGCGCCAACGGTTGTAGGTTGAGTGGGGTGGCAAATGTGCTGTCGACCATTGTGAGGATGCCGCGCGGGCGAGCCAGCGCAGCCACGGCCTCAAGGTCTATGATGCGTAGATGCGGATTCGTGGGCGTCTCGACAAAGATCAGGCGGGTGTTGGGGCGGATTGCCGCGGCCAGACCGGCGAGATCGTCGATCGCCACGGACGTTGTCTCCGCGCCCCAGCGCGGCAAAAACTTGTCGGCGAACTCCCGCGTCCGGCGGTAGCAATTGCGGACCACGATCGCGTGATCTCCGGCAGAGAGAAGCGCCAAGAGCGCGGTCGTGATTGCTGCCATCCCCGAGCCAAAGAGAACGGCGCCCTCGCCGCCCTCCAGGGCCGCCAGCTTGCGCTCAGCCGCCTGCTGCGTGGGGTTGCTGTAACGACCGTACTCATCGCGCAGCTCGAGGTCGCCGCCGGCTTCGCGCGCCGAGGTGCGCTCCGCCTTGCGGGCCATGAAATCGAGGACGGCATCGGTGTCCTCGAAGGTGTAGGTGGATGTCTGGACGATGGGACTCGTCAGCGCCCCATAGGGCTTCCGTCGTTCCTCTCCAGCGTGGACCGACCGGGTGCTTGAGTGCTCGCTCATTGTGATCTCCTCTCTCACTCTTCTCAATCCAACAGTTCAGTTTCCCGAGCGTGCCAGGCCCCAGGCAAAGCCCCAGGCGCCCAAGCTCACGGGAGGTTCGAGTCGAGAGAGGGAGCGTCCGCAACAAAAAACGCCCCTCCAGCGGATAGAAGAGGCGCTTAGCCGAGATAGCCTTGCTCTCATCTTCCAGAACCCGCTTCCGCTGAGGCTCTGCCGGATTTGGCACCTACGGCTCGGTGTTCAGCGACAGAACGCCGTCCGGGTTGCCGAGGTTTCACAGGGCCGGTCCCTCCACCTCTCTCGATAAGAATCTGGCGCAACTATACCATAGACAATCACTCTGTCAATCCTGTCTCTGTCGCTCACATATCAGGCGTTTGTCACGGTCCTGTCACACGAGATCTTTACCGGCAAGGGGCTTTCGGCTACAATCTAGATGACGTCGCGTGCCGAAAGGCAGGAGCGAACATGGCCGATAGCCCTTACACCAGCCTGAACTGCCTGCGGTACGATGCGAGGGTGCCGTCCGAGGGCGCCGACATAGAGTGCAGGTATTGCAGGGCACGTTATGACCACAAAGATCCTGATCGTCGACGATGAACAGCCAATCATCGACGTCCTGACCTACAACCTGAGGCGAGGTCAGTACGACGTGGTCGTGGCGTGGGACGGGGAACAGGCCTTGAGCCTGGCACGGACTGAGCGCCCCGACCTCATCATCCTGGACCTGATGCTGCCCAAACTGGACGGCATCGAGGTCTGTCGCACATTGCGGCGCGAGCGCGATGTCCCCATCATCATGCTGACCGCACGCGACGAGGAGATCGATCGCGTGCTAGGCCTGGAGCTGGGCGCCGACGATTATGTTGTCAAGCCGTTCAGCGTGCGCGAACTTATGGCACGGGTCAAGAACGTGTTGCGCCGCACCCTGGAGCCGCCGCCGGTTGCCGAAAGCATCGTTCGTGCGGGTGACGTGATCGTGGACCGCGGTCGCCATGAGGCGCGCGTCGGTGGCACGCCGCTCGACCTGACGAGCCTGGAGTTCGAGATGCTCGACGTCCTCGCCCGTCACGCGGACTATGTCCTGAACAGGGAGCAGTTGCTGGAGCTCGTATGGGGCTACGAGTACCACGGTGATCAGCGAGTGGTCGATGCCGTGGTCAAACGGCTCCGTGCCAAGCTCCGCGAGGCTGCGCCCGATCGCGAGCTGGTTGTCACGGTGCGCGGCGTGGGCTACAAGCTGGAGCGCTGATCCGTGCACCCGAGCCTGCGACTCAAACTGGTCTTCAGCCACCTCAGCCTGATCGTGCTGGCGATGGGCCTGGCAGGGCTGTTGCTCCTCACCTCACTTGAGCGTTACTTCCTGGAGGCTACCGAGCAAAGCCTGATCGCACAGGCACGTATCACTGTGCAAGCCCTGATTCCCGGTGCAATGGCCTCCGGGCCTCAGACGGGCGATCAAACCCCGCTGATGAATACCCTCCAACAGCGCCAGACCAGCAACCTCGCACTCCAAGCCGAGAACCTGACCCTGCCGAGTGGCACAGTCACGCTGAGCGACCTGGATCTCAGCTACCTCGCGAACACCTCACTTCAGCTCGGGGCGCAGCTGGAAACCCGGATCCGCGTGCTCGACGCGACCGGAGCGATCTTGGTCGATTCGGGGAGCGTTGCGGCGGACCAGAGCGCGATCGACGATTCCCTTGTGGCCCGGGCCCTCAACGGCGAGTACGCCAGCCGCAGCGTGGCGCTTGGTGGGCAGCAGGCCATGGCAATAGCGATGCCGGTGATGGTGGAGGGCGAGCTTGCCGGCGTCGTCTACCTGACCCAACCGCTGCGTGACGTGAACCTGGTGCTGCGCGATCTGCGTCTTCGCTGGCTCTGGTCAACAGGGGCCGCACTGGCACTCTCGTTCGCTGTGGGGCTCCTCCTCTCTCGCGCCATCGCCCAGCCGCTGCGACGGCTTACCGCGGCAGCGAGCGCCGTCGCCGAGGGCCAGTTCGACGACCAGGTCCCCGTCCGCTCAGGAGATGAGCTCGGTCGCCTGAGCCGTGCCTTCAACGACATGACCCGCAGGTTGCAGGCAGCCCGGCAGATGCAGACCACCTTCGTGGCCAACGTCTCCCACGAACTACGAACCCCTCTCACTGCGGTCAAGGGTACGGTAGAGACACTGCGGGGCGGCGCAGTTGAAGACATCAGCGTGCGTGACCGCTTCCTGGCAACGGTCGAAGCCGAAACTGACCGGCTGATCCGCCTGGTCAACGATCTGCTCGTTCTCACACGTGCCGATGCCGAAGCCCTCAACCTGCGGCGCGAGCCACTTGATCTGGCAGAGCTCGTGCGGGTAACCATCGAGCGACTGACACCTCAGGCCCATGCGCACGACATCGTTCTAGACATCCGCACCGATTCGGAGGCGCCACTCGTCTGGGCCGACCGGGACCGCATTTCCCAGGTGCTCGTGAACCTACTCGACAACGCGATCAAGTTCTCCCACCCAGGTGGGAGGGTTACCGTCGAGTTCGGGGCGCACGACTGCGCCGGGTGCGCGCTGGTCGAGGTGCGGGATGAGGGGATCGGCATCCCGGTCGCGGATCTCCCCCAAATCGGGCAGCGCTTCTACCGGGCGGACAAGGCCCGAACCCGGCGCCGGACAGAGGAAGCGCCCTCGGGTCAGGCCCAAAGCGGCAGCGGACTGGGGCTTTCCATCGCCACGGCCCTGGTCGAAGCCCATGGCGGGCAACTCGAGATCCTGAGTGAGGAGGGCCGCGGCACCACGGTACGCTTTACGCTGCCCGCTGCCTAAGCTGGCGACTCCATCTCCAGTCCGCTGGATCTGGCCTGGCCCTCAGGTCAGAACCTGAGGTTCACCCTCGATCAACCAAGCAGCATAGCCGGCAGAACGCGCTGCAATGCACCCCGTCCCCACGTGGGGCTTGATGGAAACTCACCCGGACCTATAATAGAGATACAGTCGCAGTTCCCCAGAGGTGCACTCGTAAGGAGGCAACCTATGCGCAAGTTCCGTGCTGCCACAAGGGTATGGCTCGCCGCCACGATGATCATGGTGTCGCTTTGTTGTAGCGCGGTCGAGCGAGCACTCGAGCGCCCGACCCCAGCACCAGCGGCGTCGACGCCGGAGAGTGGCTTTACCGCGCTTCCTCCTGAGGGCACAGCAACGTTGCCTCCGAAGGCCGACGTCCCGGCTGCGCCGAAGGTTGTCTTCGCCGTCTTCCGCGAGCCTATCGTCGATGTGGAGCCTGCGCTGTCGATGGAAGAGGTGCAGCCCGGGCTCGAGAATGTGACGGTACCGTTTGTGCTTTCTCAGGCGCAGACCGAGCGTCTGGCTCGCGACGGTTTCGTCGTGTCGCCTGGCGCCGAAAAGGAGTTCTTCACGCTCTACGAGAAGGCGCGCTACCAGAACCTGCCCATCTTTGTCACCAGCGATTCGCTGCTCCACGTCTATCACCTGCTCTTCGACAAGGTGTTGCGCACAGCCGAGACCGCACACTTCATCCCGTTGCTGCGCGATCTGAACCGGGCTATGGCAACCCAAACGGATGCCACGTATCAGCAACTCAAGGGCGGCCCGTGGGAGGACGCGGCCCGGCGCACGGTTGCCTTCATCGGTGTGGCAGGGCGACTACTGGACCCCGGATTCCCGGTTCCAGACTATGCCCGCGATCTCGTGGAGGCCGAGCTGGCAAATGTCCAGAGCGCAGCCGGCATAGTACCCTCGCCACTCTTCCCGGGATTGGAGAACGGCGAAGACTACACGCAATACATTGCTCGCGGCCACTACACCCGCAGTGAGGACCTGACCGCCTATTTCAAGAGCATGATGTGGTACGGGCGGATGACGTTCAGGCTCGAGAGCAATGACCCTGAAGTTGGGCGTGCGGAGACGCGGTCGGCGCTGCTGTTGGTCCACGCGCTGCGCACCGCTATGGTGAACGGACGTCCCGCCCTGGATAGCTGGCAGGATCTCTACGGCCCCACGGTCTTCTTCGTGGGACGCAGCGATGACCTGACGGTGCTGCAATACGGCGAGGTGATGGACGCGATCTACGGCGAGAACGTCGCGGTCACCGACCTGGTGGATGAGGGCCAGCTCGATGCCTTCATCGCACTGGCCAAGCAGTTGCCGCCTCCCGAGATCCTCGGCATCGTCATCATGGATACCGACGATGAGGAGGCCGTGACGAAGGGGCTGCGCTTTATGGGGCAGCGCTTCGTGCCAGATGCCTACATCTTCCGCCAGTTGATCTACCGCAATGTGGGCACGCGCGATAACCGCCGCGGCCTGCCCAAAGGACTGGACGTCTTCGCCGCAATGGGGTCAGAACGCGCCTATCTGCTGCTCGAGCGGATGGGTGAAACCGCCTACCCCAACTATCCAGAGCAGATGTCAGAGGTTCAGAGCTGGCTCGCAGGGCTCACGGTTGAGGACTGGACAGAGACGCTATACAACACATGGCTCTACACCTTCTACCCGCTGTTGGAGGAGCCCGGCCCCGGCTACCCGACGTTCATGCAGTCAGAGGCCTGGCTCGACAAGCAACTCAACACGACGCTTGGCAGCTGGGCAGAGCTCAAGCACGACACTATCCTCTACGCCAAGCAGGTGTATGCCGAGTTAGGCGGCGGGCCGCCGCCGCCACCGCCGCTCCCACCCCTGGGCTACGTCGAGCCGGTGCCGCTCTTCTACGCACGGCTTGCGGCGCTCACGTCTATGACCCACGATGGACTATCGGACCGGGGCATGCTCACAGAGCAGGACGCCGACAGCCTGGCAAAGCTGGAAGACCTGGCACTCTCGCTCCAGGCGATGGCCGAGAAAGAGCTGCGCGGCGAAGCGCTCACCGACAAAGAGCACAGCCGCATTCGCTACTACGGCGGAGAGCTAGAGAACCTGACTATGGCCGCCGCAGACTCAGAAGAAGGAGCACTCACCGCCGGCGGGTACCTGGAAGAGGAGCCCCAGGCGGCAGTCATCGCCGACGTGGCGACCGATCCTGGCGCCGCAGATGGCCCCACGGTTCTGGAGGTCGCCGTGGGCCGCATCAACGAGATCCATGTCATCGTCCCGGTCGTTCAGCCGAACGGCACGACGATCCTCCAGGTAGCCAAGGGCGGCGTCTTCGCTTACCACGAGTTTCCCTGGCCTGCCAGCAACCGCCTCACCGACGAAGCATGGCGCCAGATGCTGGATGACGGCACTGCACCGGCCCAGCCCGAATGGACAAGCAGCTTCCTCACCCCCGACGGTGAGTTCGCCGAGATCCAGTCCACGGTGCTCAACTTCCAGAAATCGGTCACCTCTGCCTACTGGGAGCAGCGTGAGAGCTTCCGCGATGACGAAGCGGCACTGGCGCAGTTTGCTCCCGATATCTTGAGCCTCAAACGGGCGCAGCGCTACATGGGCCACCAACTCGTTAGCACCCACTTCCGGTCGTTCGACCGCCAGTCGGACACCCGGGTTGTCGTGACCGTGCGGGAGACCTGGCAGGACGCCATATACACGTATTCGGGCGAGTGGCCCGACTATAGTGAGGATCCGATTGCCCAGCGCGGGCCCTACACCGTGGATGTCACCTACACGATCGAGTCACAAGAGCTCTCCTACGGGACTGTCTGGCTGGTGACCCGCGCCGCCTATGCCAATGAGCCACCCGGCTGGTGAGACAGCGCCAGCCGTCGCCGCGGGCCGCTCCGGGGCTGGTCGCCGTAGACTGCTCTGGCTGGCCTTCATCGTGGTCACCGCTGCGACCCTGTTCGTCGCGACCGTCAGGCCGGGACCGGTGCTCTGTCCCGGCCTGAAAGCCCTTCTGCACCCCGACCCGGAGTCCGGCACACCGCGCGCCGGCACTGTAGGTTTCGCCTGTGACACCGACACGTGTCGCGCCATAGACGCAGCCCCAACCACAGCCCCCGGGCGTTTCACCGCCGGCGAAGCCGACCTGAC
>JAXDDO010000040.1:0-17171 GCA_034676805.1 Anaerolineae bacterium
GTGCGTTTGTACCCCCGCATAGTGCGATAGCGTTCCTTGATCCACCACCCGATCAGCCGCTCGCACGCGTTATTGGTTCCGTCCAGATCATCACGGTGTTGGTCAAGCGTCAGATGGCGCCAGCGTAGCCACAGGCGCGTCACGGCCATGCGCATTCTATACCAGACCGTGTGCCGCTGGCCGTTTTCCGGCCCCGGCACATCCTTGTAGCGATCATACATCGCTTCGAGTTGCGTTTCACCATCCGCCGGGCGTTCGCGGACCAGGCGCTGCATCTCGGCGAGGTCGTCCTGTGCCTGCGCGGGTGTGAGGCGGACCCCTGCCGGGAGTGGCTCGGGACGCGCCAGGTGCTGGGTCAAGCTCGCAGCGATGTCATCCACATTGCGTTTCATATGACTGCGGCAGATCTGGTGATCCAGCCCCATCTCATCCACGACCTCGGTATAGGCGCCATGGTCATCCGTCACCAAGACTTCCGGCTCAACCGCATCCACAACCTCCTGGATGACGCGCCGTACATCCTCGTGGTTCTCGCTGGTAAGGATGTCTAGCCCCAGCAACTCCCCACTGCTGTCATCGACCACCACCTCAATCTCGACGCTTTCCCCTTTGACTTTCACGAACGTGCCATCCGCTCCGATCACCCCACGTTTCCCGCCCCGCTGCACGCTTGCCGCTTGCCTGTCACGGGCTACGTTCCCCGCGGCCTGCACATTGTTGTACACCGTCGTTTTCCCTACGCCGCTGCCCAACGCGTTGACGAAGTCCTCCACTGCCCCGTAACTCAACCCCAACACGTACAAGATCACGGTCATCGCACGCAGCCGCTTGCTCTGCTGGGCCCCTTTGCTCACGCCGCGCGGATACACCCGGAAGGTGCGCCCGCACCGCGTGCACGCATACCGATAGCTCAGCACCTCGCTATACTTCACATCGCGCAACGGCTTGCGTTCGCCTTTGCTGCCGTGCCGGCGATACTCCTGCCCCCCGCACCCGTAAGGGCACGTCTCCGGCTTCTCGTACGTATTCGGATCAACCTGCGGAAAGCGAACGTTCAGGCGCATTGGACTCCTCCCACACCCAGTCTACTCGCCCTCCCGCATTTTGAACAGTCACGCCAATAGTGAGACCCATGGACACCGCCAGCCAGGGATCGTGACGACCGGCAGGAGCGCGGCAACTCAGCGCGGCGCGATCGGCGTCACCCCCTTCTTCAGAATGATATTGCCGTACTTGGCAGTCTCCCCTGTCATCACCACTGCAAAAGCAGTCCGGGTACGCTCATAGAAAGCAAACCGCTCGATGCGCGCAATCGGCGGCGCGTCAGGCCAAGTGCGATCGACCGCCGCCCGGTAGCTGATCTCCACCCTATCATCCAGAGTATCGCCGGGCACCGGCGCCATCATGATCAGTGGGCTCTCGACATAAGTGTCCAGCGCGAACAGCGGCAAGATCGCGTCAAGCAGATCCGCAATACGCAATCCATCCGCGCGCAGCACACGATCATTGCAGGTCTCACCCGGGAAGTGGGCGTCGGCCAGCACGATCTCGTCGCCGTGTCCCATCCGGTAGAGTACGGCCAACAGCTCTGGGCTGATGAGCGGAGATATCCCAATGAGCACCTCTCACCTCCTCGCGAAAAGTATGGTAGCAGGCACAGTATAGAACGATTGGCGGCATCCTCAACACCCGCATCCTCAGCTTTCGAAGGATGCTATAATGAATGCACATACAATAAAGAGCACTTCCGCATTGGGACCCTCAGTCAGGTCGTACAGGCGCGCGTGCGCCTGAAGGAGTAGGATTCCAGGTGACATACAGTTTCAGACGTTTCGCCAGCATCACATACATGGTCTTCTTCAGGGCCCAGAACACCCTGGCCAAACTAACGTTCAAGCGCATCCTTGTACTGCTCCTCTTCTACGCGGCCTATATTGCGATCGAGGTCGTCACCTGGACGAGCTTCCTGCTCGACGAGATCTTCTTCCGGGGCTACCGGCAGCGCCGCGTAAGGGAGCCAGTCTTCATCATTGGCAATCCCCGCAGTGGAACTACATTCCTGCATCGGTTGATGGCTAAGGACGAGGCTAACTTCAGCAGCATCCATCTGTGGGAGATCTTGTTAGCTCCTTCAGTGACTCAGAGAAAGGTTGCATGGGCAGTTGCCGCCCTCGACCGGCGGTTGGGAGGGCTACTCCATCGCATCCTGCACTGGTTCGACCGCCACGCAGTCCGTGCCTCTAACGCAATGCACCGGATGAGCCTGGTGATTCCGGAGGAGGATGAGTACTTCCTCATCCATCAGGGGGCGACCATCATCGCGGGCCTCTTCTTCGGATTCCCCAAGGCATCCTATCCGTTTGTCTACTTCGACTCGCAACTCTCGCGTCATGAGAAACGTAAGGTCATGCGCTTCTACCGCCACTGCCTCCAACGTCACCTTCATGCTCACGACGACACAAGGCGCGTTTTGTCCAAGAACCCATTCTTCTCGCCCAAAGTCGACGCGCTTTACCAGAGCTTTCCCGATGCGAAAATCATCTATCTCGTCCGGAGCCCCCTGAATGTGGTCCCATCGTATGCCAGTTTGTCGGCGCATTGGTGGCGCATGCTAGCGGAGCCCGAACAGCGCTATCCGCACACAGAGTACATCTTGCGCTCAACCCAGCACTGGTACAGATATCCGGTCAAACGCCTGGAACGCGCGCCCGAGAAAAGCCGGATCTTTGTGCGGTTCGATGACCTGGTGGAGGATCCTGAAGGCACTATCAGGCAGATCTATCAGCACTTTGGGCTGGAAATCAGCCCAGCCTATGCGAAGATCCTCACTGAGGAAGCCGAAAAAGCCTGCCAGCACCAAAGCAACCATCGCTACTCGCTTGAGGGAATCGGCCTCACCCACGACGAGGTCACGTCGCTGTATCACGACGTCTTCGAGCGTTGGGGGTTCAATCCCAACCCTGAATAGCAGCGCTGGCGCTACCTGCAAACGGAACGAAAAGCGCCTCCAGAACGTCTAGCCTTCAGGAGGATACACATGCGCAAGCCACTCATGCTCCCGTTTGCTCTGGTCGCTTTGGTTGTTGTGTTATCCGGATGCGCGCTGACGCAGACGCCGACAGAGACACCCGTACCCCCACCCCCCACAGACCTACCGACGCCCACACCCTTGCCACCGAGACCAACACTGGCCTACAGACTCGTATCTGCCGATCTCCTCTCGCCGATTGTGGTGCAGCGTAGTCCACGACGTGGCGAAGCACTGCTCCCGGATAGCGCGATCGAGCTCGTCTTCGACAAAGCAATGGACCGCCAATCGGTCGCCAAGGCGCTTAGTGTCGAGCGAGCTGGCGGGCAGCCGATCCAGGGGACACTGGTCTGGACCGATCCACGTACGGTGCAGTTCGAGCCGGCTGAGAGTCTGCCGCGAGACGCTGCTTTCGACGTCATTCTCAGCCAGGACGCGACGGCGCTGAGTGGCGAACCGCTTAGAGAGCCCTTCACATTTCGTTTCTCGACCCCGGGAAACCTCGAGATCGCGCAAGTGATCCCTGCCCCAGACACCATAGACGTTGAGGCCGACACCACGATGACGGTCATTTTCAACCGTCCAGTGGTTCCCCTAACAACCCTTGGTCAGACGGAAGACCTACCCAATCCACTGGCCTTCAGCCCCCCAGTCCAGGGCACCGGTGAGTGGCTTAACACAGCGATCTACGTCTTCACGCCGGAAGAGCCCTTGGCTGGAGGAATTGCCTACCAGGCCATGGTAACAGAGGGCCTTCAAGGGGTCGATGGGGCAGAACTCCTCACGAACTACACGTGGTCCTTCAGCGTCATCGCCCCGGGGATCACATGGGTTCAGCCTCGCCCGGACGCCACCCTCGTAGACATCAACGCTAGTATCACCGTCCAGTTCAACCAACCGATCGACCCAGACTCCGCACGCCGCACCTTTGAGCTACGGTCGAGCGGTCTCCTGGGTGGTCCCATTCCCGGTAACTTCGAGATCACGGGCAACACCCTCGTGTTCACCCCGACGCTGCCTCTCGCGTTCGACACGCGATACACCGCAACCGTCGACCGCGGCGTCACATCGGTGGCGGGCGGTGAGGGTATGACAGAGCCCGTCACCTGGAACTTCACAACCGTACCGCTTCCGCAGATCGTTGCCACATATCCCGAAGACGGCGATCGCAGCGCGCCCCCACACACGGAATTCCGGATGGTGTTCAACGCCCCAATCGATCCCGCGACCGTAATGCCGAATCTCACGATGTCGCCGCCGTTGTCGCCGACCCAGGTGCACACGTACTTTGCGCAGTACAACAACACCTTTTCAGTCTACTTCAACGCGCAACCCTCCACCGAGTACGTCGTGACGATCGATGATGGCATCCAGGACCCCTATGGCAACCGCATCCCTCGCGGTCGAACCGTGAGGTTCCGAACGGCTCCCCTGCCACCGACGTACCAACTGCGGGTGCCAGACTTCGTGGGCACCTATGACGCTGCGCTGCCGGCACGTATGGTGATAGCCCACACCAACCTTCACCGCCTGAATCTGCGACTCTTTCGCCTGCCTGTCACGGCATTGACGACATCGCCATGGGAGTGGCAAGACCGCGAGAAAATCCCCGACCAGGATGCACTGGTCCGCGAGTGGCAGGAGCGCTTCGAGTCCCCCCTCGACCGGCAGATGCATTCGGTCGTAGCCCTCACCGCTGACCCCGAAGGCAGGCTTGAGCCGGGAATCTACTTGCTGGATGTCGATGCTCCCGACCTGAGCATGGATCGCTACCTACGAACGCAACGCCATATCCTCGTAGTCTCTGATCTGAGCTTGGTGCTGAAAACCGGACCACGCGACGTGTTGCTTTGGGCCACCGACCTAGCTAACGGCAGGCCCGTTGCGAACCTTCAGTTGACCCTGGTAGACTGGCACGGTCGGTCACAGATCTCCCTGTCCACCAATGCCCTGGGCATCGCCGAGGGGCAACTGGCACAAGACCACGGTACGGTCGTCGCCTACTCCGAAGACCCCTTCGTTGCTGCCTCGACGGACTGGAGTCGGGGCATCAGTCCCTGGGAGTTCGGCTTGAGCCAGGGCATGCAGGCTCAAGACTATCGTGCTTACATCTACACAGATCGCGCGATCTACCGTCCAGGCCAGAGCGTAAGCTTCAAGGGCGCTCTGCGTGCCGACGACGACGCCATCTACGCACTCCCTGGCCTCAATCAGCTCGAAGTCACAGTTCGCGGCGCCACCGGCGAGGAGCTGTACAGCCGCGTCCTGCCGGTGACCGAGCTGGGAACGTTCAACGACACGCTCGAGTTGCCAGAGGGGGCGAGTCTTGGAGAGTACGTGATCAGCGCTGTTTTCGGGGATAACTACAGCCAAACCTATTTCACCGTCGCGGAGTACCGGCCACCCGAGTTCGAGATCACGGTCGACACCGACTCGGCGGAGATTCCGCGCGGTCACGACTTGCGTGCAGACATCGCGCTCCGCTACTTCTTTGGCGGTCCACTTAAGGACACACCTGCAACTTGGAATGTCCTGGCCGAACGCTACGTTTTCGCGCCACCCTGGGGCGGGCAGTACAACTTCAGCGACACTGATGATCCATACTGGTGCTTCGGGTGCTGGTGGTATCCGCCACCCCAACCGGAGCCAGTCTTGAGCGGCGCGGGTGTGACGGACCACAATGGGCAGCTAGCGGTCGCAATTGAGGGCCCGGCTCTCAGCGAAAGCCTGGCCAGAGGTGCTTGGCGGGTCACGCTGGAGGCCACTGCCACGGGGCCAGATAACCAGCAGATCTCCGGGCGAAGCAGCGTCATCGTCCATCCTGGGCCCTACTACATCGGACTCCGGCCCCGGACCTACGTCAGCCAGGCCGGCGAAGAGACACAGATAGACCTGGTGGCTGTAGATTGGGAAGGCCAGCGCCTGCCAGACCAGGCTGTCAAGGTGTCGTTCTACCTTCACGAGTGGATCAACACCTTCATCGAGAACGAATCTGGCGGAGGGCAGTGGCGGTGGGATACCCAAGAGACGCTCGTAGACGAAATGGACGTTACGACCGACCAACTCGGCGAAGCGGTTAGCAGCTTTGTGCCGCCAAAGGGGGGCTCCTATCACGTCGTCGCCGCGCCGGCCATCCCGAGTCCCGAGACAGAGCACATCCGATCGTCAATCTACATCTGGGTATCCGGGGAGGACTACGTCTCGTGGCGCCGGGAGAACCATGACAGGATCACGCTGGTAAGCGATAGGACATCCTACGAGGTTGGCGACACAGCCGAGATCCTGATTCCTTCGCCTTTTCAGGCGCCGCACATGGCGTTGGTCACTGTGGAGCGCGAGGGCATCCGCAGGTACGAGACCATCGAGATGGCAAGCAACAGCGCGATCTACCGGCTTCCAATCACTGAGCAGGACATCCCTAACATCTACGTCTCCGTCGTGCTGATCACAGGCCGAGGGACCGACGTTGCTGCCCTGAAAATGGGCATGTTGCCCCTGGATGTACGCCCGACGCCCAAGACACTGACAATCGACGTCGAGCCCGACCGCACCCAAGCCAAACCAGGCGAGGTGGTGAGCTACCTGCTTACAGCGCGTGATGCATCCGGGGACCCGGTGGAGGGCGCCGAACTGACCTTCGATTTGGTCGACAAAGCTGTGCTCAGCCTGAGACCGCGTCAGAGTGACATCCTCAGCGGCTTCTATGCCCGTCGAGCACTGCAAGTCGTTACAGCCGGCAGCCTCAGTGTCTCGGTGAACCGCTATCAACAGGAACTGCCACTGGTAGTCGATTTGGTCAATCAGGCTGCGGATATGGCGGACACGGCCTTGAGCGGCGCTATAGCACCCGCCGAGGCTCCTGCTCCGATGTCGACCGCCCCCGCGCGTGAGGCCGAAGAGGCAACAGGTGTCGCACCACCAGAGGGCATCGTCATCCGCGAGGACTTCGCCGATACGGCACATTGGGAGCCCCGGCTAATCACCGATGGGCAGGGGCGAGCGACCGTGATGGTCACGATGCCCGACAACCTCACCACCTGGGTAGCCCGTGGCGTGGGATTGACAGCCGACACAATCGTCGGCGAAGGAATATCGGAAATCATCGCCACTCTGCCGCTGCTGGTACGCCCGGTGGCGCCTAGGTTCTTTGTCGTCGATGATCGCGCCCAATTGGCCGCCAACATCTCGAACAATACCGACGAGACCTTGGAGGTCGATACACGGCTGAGCGCTACAGGTCTGGCGATCAGTCCTGAGACACCCAGTCTGCAGACCGTGACCATTCCGGCCCGCAGCGAGACCAAAGTCACCTGGTGGGTCACCATCTCCGATAGTCTCCAGTCTGAGCTCGTCTTTAGCGCAAACTCGGGCCCCCACGCCGACGCGAGCAAGCCGCGCCTGACGACAGGTCCCGACGGCTCTCTGCTTGTGCTCCGCTACACAGCACCGGACACCGTGGCGACGGCTGGTGAGCTGGCGTCAGGCGGCACACGAACCGAGGCCATCGCGCTGCCACCCGACTTTGATGACCGGCGCGGGCAACTCACGGTCCAGTTGGCGCCCAGCTTGGCCGCAGCGATGCAAGATGGGCTGGACTACCTGGAGCATTACGAATACGAGTGCACCGAACAGACGATCAGCCGGTTCCTTCCGAACATCCTGACCTACAACGCCCTCAAGTCGCTCGACCTGGACGCCCCCGACCTGGCGGCGCGCTTGCCGGACCTGGTCCAGGAGGGACTGGACAAGCTCTATAGTCAGCAAAACGGTGATGGAGGCTGGGGGTGGTGGCATCGGCCCGGTGAGTCCCTAAGCAACCCTCACATCAGCGGTTACGCTGTCTTTGCGCTACTCAAGGCCCGTGCTGCTGGCTACGACGTAAGATCCGACGTGATCCAGCGAGGCCTCGGCTATCTACAATCGCAGATCAAGTCGATCCAGAACTTCGACCATTTCCGGGATGCCAATCGCCAGGCGTGGTTGCTCTACGTCTTGGCCGAAGGTCAGGCTGCCGATGAATCAAGCCTCAGCAACCTCTTCGACCACCGGGACAAGTTGGGCACCTATGCCCGCGCGTACCTGGCACAGGCGCTCTGGCTGACAAGACCTACCGACACACGGCTCAACACGCTGTTGTCCGACATCAACAATGCCGCTATTCTGAGCGCCACCGGTGCCCATTGGGAAGAACCACACCACGATTGGTGGGCTATGAACACCGACACCCGCTCCACCGCAATCGTGCTCGATACTCTGGCCAAACTCGATCCCGAGAATGCCCTTATCCCCAATGTCGTGCGCTGGCTGATGGTCGCGCGGCGAGCGGGTATATGGGAAACAACCCAGGAGACAGCCTGGGCCCTGATCGCCCTCACCGACTGGATGGTCGAGACGCAAGAACTGCACGCCGATTACGACTTCGCGCTCTTCCTGAACGACGCCGAACGGGCAAGCGGCACAGCAACGCCGCAGACTGTTCGGGATAGCACCACGACTGTGATCCCGATCTCAGAACTCTTGCGCGATGCCACCAATGCGCTAACGGTTGCCAGGACCGACGGGGATGGCAGATTGTACTACACGGCCCATCTGCAAGTGTTCCAGCCTGTCGAGCGCATCGAAGCCACGGATCGCGGGTTCATCGTTCAGCGTCGCTATACGCTGGCGAACTGCGAGGCTGAGGATCGCCGCCAATGTCCAGAAGTCCGAGAGGTGCAGTTGGGCGACATCATCCGCGTGGACCTGACGTTGATCACGCCACACGACCGCTATTACGTGGTCGTCGAGGATCCACTCCCTGCAGGTGGCGAAGCTGTGGACACCGGCCTCGCCACCACCAGCCTGCTTGCTATGAGCCCTCGACTGGAGCGCGAGAACACGCGGTTCTGGTGGTGGTGGCACTGGTACAGCCGTAGCGAACTGCGCGACAGCAAGGTCGTGCTGTTTGCCGACTACCTGTCGGCCGGCACCTACGAGTACAGCTACACATTCCGAGCTACGCTGCCCGGTGACTACCACGTCATCCCCACAACAGCGACAGAGTTCTACTTCCCGGAGGTCTTCGGCCGAAGTGATGGGCGTTTGTTGACTATAGCGGAGTGACGCCACCCAACGCCGTCAATGAAGTCGCCCGCCAGGCGACTTCACCTGGCGGGCGACTTGATCACGTACCTCGGTTATTGCCAGTTTCGTAGATAATGACTATAATAATAACAGGCTCATGCACATGATCGGAGCAAGGAGACGGCAATGACCGAGATCAAGGACATGGTTGAGTACATAGCCAAAAGCTTGGCCGACCAACCCACCGCCGTGGAAGTCGCTGAATCCGTTGGGGACTCGGTGATCATGATAGAAATGAACGTCGCATCTGAGGATATGGGCAGGTTGATTGGTCGGAAAGGCCGCACGATCAACGCCATCCGTACGCTGGCCCGACTACTGGGAGCGAAGATGGACAAGAAAGTGAGCGTAGAGCTTACCTGACGCCGGCCCCAGCCACCCAGACCACGCACAGCCCCCCTTGACAGAGGGTTACCCTGAACGAGGGGGCAGAGCTACACATAGCCTAGACGGCAACCCTGGGCTGATACTCGCCCCACACGCGACGTAGGACCCCGCAGATCTCGCCCAACGTACACTCCGCTTCGACCGCCTTGATCAGGAGCGGCATCACCGGTGCAGCAGGTGTACGGGCTGCTTCATCGATACGTGTGAGGGCTTCCGACACCCGAACCCCATCGCGCTGAGCACGTAGGTCCGCCAATCGCTGGCGTTGGTGCTGCTCTACAGCAGGATCAACCCTGAGTTGAGCGATCTCCAACTCGGCTTCTTCCTCCTGGAACTCGTTCACGCCCACGATGATCTGGTTGCCTTGCTCCACGCTCACCTGCGCGCGGTAAGCCGCCTCAGCAATCTCGGCCTGCATATATCCCTGCTCTACTGCCACAGGAGCGCCCCCCATCTCATCGATGGTGCTTATATAGTCATTGGCCCGTCGCTCGATTTCGTTGGTCAGGTACTCGACGTGATAGGCGCCAGCCAATGGATCGACGACATCGGCAACGCCTGACTCATGAGCCAGAATCTGCTGTGTCCGAAGGGCCACGCGGACGCTATCTTCAGTCGGTAACCACAGTGCCTCATCCATAGAGTTGGTGTGAAGCGACTGCGTGCCTCCAAGCACCGCCGCAAGCGCCTGGAGTGTCACCCGGATCACGTTGTTCACCGGCTGTTGAGCTGTCAACGTCGAGCCAGCCGTTTGCGTATGAAAGCGCAGACGCCACGAGTTAGGCTCCTGTGCACCAAATCGCTCCCGCATAATGCGGGCCCACATCCTGCGTGCCGCACGGAACTTGGCGATCTCTTCCAGAAGGTTGCTATGAGCACTGAAGAAAAACGAGAGACGTGGCGCAAAGTCATCGACGCTCAGCCCTGCTTCCAGCGCTGCCTCGACATACGCAATGCCATTGGCAAGCGTGAAGGCGATCTCCTGAACTGCTGTACTGCCCGCCTCCCGAATGTGGTATCCACTAATACTGATCGGGTTCCATTTTGGCGCCTCGCCTGCAGCGTATCGGAACGTATCCGTGATCAGACGCATCGAAGGGCGCGGCGGGAAAATGTAAGTACCGCGCG
Organism: Anaerolineae bacterium; assembly: GCA_034676805.1. GTDB lineage: Bacteria > Chloroflexota > Anaerolineae > B4-G1 > SLSP01 > PWVB01. Next base: position 10,667 of record JAXDDO010000040.1, read on the forward strand.
CCACGTACTCCTTCAGAATGTCGTTCTGAATCGTGCCTCGCAGCTTCTCGGGACTGACTCCTTGGGCCTTGGCAACCGCGATGTACATCGCCCACAGCACTGCGGCAGGAGCATTGATCGTCATGGAGGTGCTGACTCTGTCAAGCGGAATACCCTCGAAGAGCCGTTGCATATCCGCAAAACTACTTACAGACACGCCTACCCGCCCAACCTCGCCCATAGACAGCTCATCGTCGGCATCATACCCCAATTGGGTGGGCAGATCGAAAGCTACCGAGAGGCCCGTCTGGCCCTGTTCCAGAAGATAGCGATATCGTTCGTTCGACTCCTCTGCCGAGGCGTATCCGGCGTACTGCCGCATCGTCCAAAAGCGCCCACGGTACATCGTCGGCTGCACGCCCCGCGTGTACGGATACTCCCCCGGAAAGCCAAGGTCGGTTAGGTAGTCGGTCCCGACATCTGCCGGTGTCTCGATTGCCTGCAACGGTATGCCAGAAGCTGTCTCGAAGAACTGACGACGCTCGGGAAAGCGCTCCGTCGCCCGCCGGTAAGACGCCTCGAGCCACGCCTCTTTCTCGCGCAGGATCTTCTCAGCATCGGAATCCATAGGCTTCGCCTCCTCGCACCTGAACTCACAACCGCGCATTGGGCATCGAGCATCCCGCGACGGATCGTGACCTTCAGATTAGCTTCTCCAGTTCGTCCACCATTTCGGCAAGCAGATCGAATCCGCCCTGCCAGAAGTCCGATGACGACATATCGAAACCGGCCTCGCTGATGATCATGTCCGGGCTCGCCGACCCGCCGTACGACAGGATTCGCAAGTAGTCTGACTCAAAGCCCCTGCCAATCTCCTTGTATTTGCGGTATAGCGCAAGGACCAGAAGGTTGCCGAAAGCATATGCGTAGCAGTAGAACGGCGTATGATAGATGTGCGGTATCGCGGTCCACTCCAATCGAAAGTCCTCGCTCAGCGCCAGGGCATCTCCGAACTGCTCACGGAGATTCTCCAGGTAGGCAGCGTGCAGCTCATCCGGCGTCGCCCCTCCGAGAATCATCTCGTGCGCCGCCTTCTCGAACACGACGAAGTAGCCCTGCCGCGCGATTGTGGCATAGGCATCGTCCAGAAAGCTACTGAGCAACATCCGCCGGACCGCCGGGTCAGATTCCTCACCCAAAAGCCGATCGGTCAGCAGCATTTCACCGAAGACTGAAGCCGTCTCTGCCATCGGCAGGGCAGAGTGGAAAGTCAGCACAGAGTGATGGCCCGCCATCATGGCATGCACAGCATGACCGAGCTCGTGGGCCAGCGTAGAAACATCACGAATCGTGCCCGTGTAGTTGACCAGGACCCACGGCGTAAGTGTAGGCAAGACCCCATAGCAGTAAGCCCCATCCATCTTCCGCTGACGGACCTCCGCATCCAGGTGATTCTGGGCCAGAACACGGAGTGCGAGATCGGCCAGAGTCGGCGAGAATGCTCGGTAGCTCTGGTTGACCAAGTGCACGGCTTCATCAAACGAGTAGGTCTTCTCAGATTCCATCAAGGGCGCGTAGAGATCGTAACGCCGTAGGCGATCGACCCCCAAGCTTTTGGCCTTCAGCACGAAGAATCGGCGGAAGAGCCCAACGTTGTCGCGGATAACATCCAGAAGCGTGCTCACCACGGCATCAGGAATGTCGTTGGACAAGTTCCGAACGCTGACAGGGCTCGCGAATCCCCGGATCTTGACTTGCTCTTCAGTCCAATCGCGCACCCTTGCAGCGTAAATCTCAGAGAGCAGGGGGGTCTGTTCTCCATACACGCGATAGAGCTCCTGATATGCAGCGGCTCGGTAGTCCGGTGACGCCCCGGAGACGTAGGCCATCAACTGTCCGCGCGTCAACTCCTGCACTTCGCTGTCAACGGTCAGGCGGAACTTCAGGCCGGTCGTGATCATGTCATAGAGAGTGAGTATGGCCTTGATGCCATTCATATCCTTGACGTTGACGATTTGCTCTTCCGCTTCCGTCAGGGTGTAGGGCTTGAGAAGCCTGAGGCTCTCGAGGAAGTAGCGCGTGTCTTCGCAGGAATCCAGTAGTTCGCTGGCGACACCATCATCCAACTGCTTCCACCACAGCGTGAAGAAGAGCGTGCGGTTCTCGAGATCTGTCACGAACTGATTGATCCTGGCACGGAACGCCAGCGCATCCTGGCTACCTGTGTCTTCCGAGAACCACAGGTAGCTGTAGGCGGCCAACGATGTGGCGCTTGCGTAGAGCTTCTCGTACAATGCCAGCGCCTCACCAAAGGTCTCGGGCGCGATGTCGTCCGTAAGTAGCGCGCGCTGGGCCTCGAACGCGCTCAACTGGTCGGCGACTTCAGAGAGATACGCCTCCAGCTCTGGCGTGCCGGGTCGCGGCAGAAGGTCCTGCAAATCCCAACGTTGGGGTTGATATGCCATATAACGCCTCCAGATGTGAAGCGAACTGTCAACGCTGCCGGTAGCTAGGCTGCCGGTGATCTGGAAATCCGGTCAAGACTAGTACTAGAACGATAAAGAGCAGACTCAATACAGCATCGCGAGCCCATAGCTGTTGCGAGTACGATGCGCGATCACCAAGAAAGCGGACAGTCCACACGGTCGCCTGGTACATGATGGCTGCAGCTCGGGCAAGGATCCGCGTGCGCCGTCCTGGCCTTCTCGAATAGGCCAGTCCGGCTGCCGGGAGAGCAAGGCCCCAGACGACATAGATCGCGCCAACAAGCGGCAGTGGCAGCGACAGTTGCCTCGTAGTCAGGGCTGATACCGCCACCCAGGCAAGGATGCCCCGCGCAATGTTGGCAATCCCAAGCACGGCATAGAGAACTAGCAAAGGCCACTGCTCTAGCACAAGCGTATTCTACTCTGGGATGCGCCAAACATTAGGGCACCGAACCTGCGGCATTGGACTTCTGAACCGCAAAGAACAGATAGGCGCCGTCTGACATTGGCGCCTCCAGGTAGAACCGTCTCAACAGGACCTCTGTGAGCTTCAGGTTCCACGAAGAGGGCACCAGCAACCACCGCCCTGTTAGCTTCTTGGCCAGAACAGACGGAAGTCCTAGTGGGTGCCCCCACTCCAGTGCTGCCAATGCACCAGGCGAAAAATAGGGCCACCAGCGCTCTACTTTGAGGCCAACATCGCGCAATGAGCGACGCCATGCTTCGGGAGACCGGTAGTAGTAGTGTCGCGAGATATGATCAAATACCCTGCGATATCGTTCGGCCAGACCTGCCAAGCCCAGTGCATCCAATCCCCGCGCTACAGATAGGTGGCGCCGGAAGTTGGGACCCGGTACTGAGAAATAGAAGCGTCCCCCAGGTCGCAGAATCCGGGCGACTTCGTAGAGAACCGGCTCAACATCGGGTATGTGCTCCAGAACCGAGTTGCTGACGACTGTCCCAAAGGCGCCGGTTGCCACCGGCATCTGTGCGCCGTCAGCACGAGCAACCCGATCATGCGCACGGCGGCGCCGCGCCTCACGCAGAGGCGCCAACCACGGATCGAGACCAAGCTCCAGGGGTGAGGAGAAAGCGACCTCGGCGAAATGGCCATCTCCGCATCCCAGGTCGAGAACAGGCCGCGGCATCGCCAAGCCCTGGTAGAAATCGGCCTCGACCGCCCGCAGTAGCGCACGAAACGCCGGCAGCTCCTGCAGTTGGCGACGAAAGCTGTCCGGGCGCTTGCTAACGGCGGGATAGGATGCGTCCATCGAGACCGATCTACCTTCTAGCGCTTCGGCCGATGGCGCTACTGCTCCGGAACAATGCACAGATGGTGCTGCTCGTAGAACGGGTTGGCGTAGCCAAAGCCGTTCAGGAAGTCTAGGACCGGCTGACCTTGGGGTGTATCCACGCCATACTCACAGGCGGCGGCAGCGTCCCCGTCTCGCTCGTATGCGCGCCAGAAGCGCTCCGCCAGCGAAACGACAGGGTAGCCCGCCGACCCAGAGTCCAGATCCATCAAGTAATCCAAATGGACTTCTGCCTCCTGGGACCGATCCTGAAATGCTTCCAGCATCATCAGCCGCCAGTGGGCCAGCGCTATGAACCATTCTCGCTCGGCCTCGACCCCGGAGAACGCACCCCAAGGCTCGAGACTGTCATCGTCAATGGTGCGGGTGTAAGCGGCGTCCGCTGTCGTGTAATCGCCGGCTGCGAAGGCGACCTCGCCGTCAAGGAACGCGTGGTACCGGTAAGTAGGCGGAGCAGGCACCTCGTTTGTGATCGTGATGATCTCAGCGGTCCAGCCCATCCATGTCGTCACTGAGCGTTGAGGTCCTGCACCAACGGAGCCGACACCTGAACTGACGACAACCAACTCTCCCGAATCCACGGTGAAGTCAGGATAGGGAAACGAGAATTCGGCGCCCATCCGGTTTTCGAAGTCGCCACCTTGCCATGACCAAGCTTTGGGCATGTGGACACAGGTGTGGGCGCCGCAAGAGAATTCCGAGAACACGAGCTCACTGACGCCATCCTGTGTCAGATCTGCGGTTGTGATCAACTGCAGTCCGAACCATTCACCCGGTTCATAGCGATAGAGCACTGTCATCCGACCCTCACGACACGTGTAAATCACCATCACAGTGCGCGGCGGGATCAGTTCAGACTGCGGATCGATCAAAGTGAACACTATCTCCTCGATCCCATCACCCGTGATGTCACCACGCAGCGAGGCCTCCTGCTCCTGCAGAGGGAAGGCAGAAACATCGCCTCCTGCACTCAGGAAGACCGATAAGGCCTCAAGGTCATCGTCCAGAACTGCGGAACGTTCGGGCGGGGTGACGGCATCAAGGGGGGGACAGACATCCTCTACCGACAATGGAGGCGAGGTCGGTGCGAGCGTCGGCGTGGGCGGAGCCGGCGTGATCGTCGGCTCCGGCTGCGGCGTCGGCGACGACACGACAGGGGTGGACGGTGCCACACCAAGGAGACTGCAGCCGAGACTTAGCAGCAGAAGAGTGGGCAGAGCTGCCCAACGCATTATTCGAGACCTATACACAGTATCTCCTCATCTGGCGATAGCAGTTCATCGCGTCAGTATAACCGTGGCCCCGGGAAGAGCAACTCGATGCCTGCTCCCTTGGCGATCTCCGCGATAGCATAGGCGCAGTCTAGCGTCGCGCATCTGTGCGATGCGAAATTGCTACCCTGCAAAAGGCGTCTATAATAGAGGTAGAAGACTACAGCCAGGAGAATCACACGTATGGAAAGCGCGACCCCAATTATCGACTCTGACCCCATGGGCATGCTCCTAGAGGAGTACGCAGACGATCATCGATTCAGACGCGGCGATATCATCGATGGTGTTATAGCCTCAATCAACCCGAAATCGATCTTGATCGATATTGGGGGCAAATCCGATGCCGTTGTCCATCCTCGTGAGGTCGAGAAGATGAGCTCGACCGACCTCTCATCTCTCAAGCCCGGACAGGATGTTAGCGTCTATGTTGTCGAGAACGACAACGACGGCACGATGATCGTATCACTCGCCCGGGCCGCGCAACAGGACGATTGGCTCGAGGCACGCCGACTTATGGAGAAGAACGAGGCCGTGGACCTGGCTGTGGTAGACACCAACAAAGGCGGCGTGATTGTGCGTCTGGGTGAGCTCCGCGGATTCGTGCCCGGTTCGCAGTTGATGCCGAACTGGCGCCGCTACCAGGATACTGAGTACCCCGAGCGACGTTGGCGAGCGCTTATGGGCAAGATGCTCAAGCTCAGCGTGATCGAGGTGACTCCGGAACGGAACCGGCTCATCTTCTCGGAGCGCGGCGCTTACAACCGTCGCGCCACCAAGCGCAAGATCCTGGAATCGCTCCAGGTCGACTCTGTTGAAAAGGGCGTGGTTAGCAATATCGTTCCGTTTGGCGCTTTCGTCAATGTGAAAGGCGTGGACGGCCTGCTTCACGTCTCTGAGCTATCATGGAAACGAGTCAACGACCCCCACGAGATCCTGCAAGTCGGCCAGACGATAGAAATCTACGTCCTCGACATAGATCTGGACAAGGAGCGCTTGGGACTTAGCCTCAAGCGCCTGATCCCCGACCCCTGGTCAGCGGTCGATGAGGTCTGTGAGGTAGGCCAGCTAGTAGACGTCACCATTGTCAACTTGACACCCTTCGGAGCATTTGCCGCGCTGGTCGACCGCCCGGAGCTTGAGGGGCTGATCCACATCTCAGAGTTGAGCCACGCCACGATCAACCACCCGGAGGAAGTTGTCGCGGTTGGCCAGCACTGCACCGTCAGAGTCATCTCGGTCAAGCCCGATCAGCGTCGGATCGCGTTCAGCCTTAAGTCTGCCGCCGCATCGGAGGCGGCCTCCAGCTAGACCGCCGGAAACAGCCGCTTCGCACAGGCCTGACCCCGCTTCCTTGTTGTGATCCTGGCTGGTGGCGACCCGGCCACCGCGCGTACCCGGGGCGGGTGGCCCCCAGAGGAGGGCCCAAAGGGCCAGATAACCTCCCCCACCGTTGCCG
>JAXDDO010000031.1:0-44671 GCA_034676805.1 Anaerolineae bacterium
CGGATGTCGTTGGGCTCGTAGAAGCCGACGTGATCGTTGTGGCTGGCGCGCGTCCAGAAGTTCCACTCGACGATACCCATCGTCCGGTCCAGCTTCGCATCGCGAATCGTCTGCGCCTGTTGGCGCAGGTCGGTAGCTTTGTCCGCGACGGCGTCTGCGACGGTCTGCATGCTCTCTGGCAGTGGCAGGTCGTCAGGTCCGTGGGAATAGCGGGTGACGACCAGAACGTCGAAGAGATCCGCGGCTTTCTCGATCAACAGGCTGCGCCAAGGGGTCCGGTATGCGTCACGGGTGCCCCCCGACTCGAACTCTCCGATCGCCGCGATGCGTGCCTCGGGGTAGGCGGCGCGAACTGAGGGGACGAACGCTTGTAGCTGCGCGACATACATCTCGCCGGTCATGTGGCCGATCTCGTGGGTGCCGTAGTTCTCGTTGCCAAACATGAAGTAGGCTGCAGGGATCGGAAGGTCACGCGAAGCGTACCAGTCTCGAACGTATGCCGCCCAGGCGGCTGCGTCCTCAGGCGTGGCTGTGCTGGTGTTGAGGGTGATGAAGGGCCGGATGTTCTTGGCCACGCACAGCTCCAGGTATTCGTCGGTCCCGAAGTCGTAATGAACCTTGTACTTGAACACCGGATCGTCACAGATGGGGCGTAGGTGAACCGGGCCTGTACCGTGCTCAAAATGATAGGTGCAGCTCACGCAGCCCCCGGGGAAGCGCAGCACAGGGCAGGGGAACTGGTCGAAACTGTCCAACAGCGCCTGGCTCACGTGCGTCTCTCCGACGGGGCGGAGGTGAACCTGGTCGATGACCAGCCGGCTCTCGCCGGGAATCGTGATCTGGAAGTATGCCATGCCGTCTCCGGGCGCCGCGATGCGGCACGTGCGCCGGTGCCAGTGAGCCAGGTCAAAGGTCATATCTCCCCGGCTGGCCGGGTAGGTCTGCTGTCCGTCCAGGTGCAGCGCCACGGAGACCTTGACCGGGCGATGCTGGGCTCGAGCCCACATCTCGACCTCGAAGGACTCGTCTGCCCGCACGTTGACCCCTGCCTGCAGAATGCCGCGCCGACCGTCCTCATACGTGTTGTGGATCAGTTGCGCTTCACGCCCGGAAAGGTACATACCCGGAATCAGGCGGCAAGTGAGCCCGCCCATGGTGTTGCCAATCGGTTCCCACTCCGCGGCGATCCCGGTCTGTGTGTTCTCCGGCCCGGCGAACTTGGGGTTTCTCAGCCGGTCGGAGAGCATCGACGGAATCGTGTTTTCGTAGGCCTCGATGTTATTCGAGAGCAACTGCTCGCTGGCGCGCCCGAGGACACGCCCCTTTGCTCGAATGCTGACCTTCATATCATCCTCCTCTAGCTCGTTGCGGCTCATACTCGTGTCACCGGGCGCGCGTTGCGTGCCCAGGTCACAGCCTGCTCCAACAGTCGCTCGCCCTCCTCTCGACTGGGGCACCACGTGTGCAACATCAGCAGCGCCGGGTCCAGTTCGCACACCAGTGGCTCGACGTTCGGCCACGGCAGCTCGATGTGCACGATCCGGCCCGCCGCCTGGATGCGCCGGTACATGTCCAGGTGGTCTGGCCCGTTCGGCGGCTCTCCGGGCGCTGGTGTGTACTGTACGACGCGGAGATAGGGCAGTGACAACAGCCGCGGCAGATGATGCCGGGCATCGCCTCCGTCAAGATGGTACCACAGGGCGCCGTGCTCTTGCCCATAGATGTCGAGCTCGGGCACCACGAATCGCTCGAACATTGCCGGAGACAGCATACACGAGACATCGGACTGTGTTGTGTTGAATGGCTCCGGCGCCCAGAAAGGCATCCAGCCGGCGTTGCCATACCAGTAGTCGTGCCGCTCGCGTACCAGCGCTTGGAGCTCCTGCCGTGCCTGGATCTGGTCCCGCGCGCCCGTCACGATCGCCCGGGCCATCCACTCCGGATGATCCACCAACGCGAAGAGGAAGGCCTCGGTCCCCATGTGCATCGAGAGCAGGTCGTTAGCCGGAAGGCCCCCGGGCTTGCCCACGAGAAAGCCGTCTCGCCCCGCAGCCTCGCACAGCGCGAGCAGCAGCGTGCGGTACTTGTGCATCCAGCGGCTTTCAGGATCGTGGCGGAAGGGAGAGGGTTGGCCGAAATCCACCCCGCGCGTCTCGAACCAAATCGTGGATGCGTCGAAGCGGGGCGTGCCACCAAGGCAGATGACCCAGTTGGCCATCAGCAGGCTAGAAGGGACGGCCTCGCCGCCCCACCACGTGTGCTCGAGCTCGTGCCGGACCACGGCGACCCGGTACGCCGGATCGAGCCAGCGTGCCTCGTTGTCACACGGCTCGGGCAGGGGCGTCTGTGCTTCCACGGATTGTGGTGCCAACACGGCGATGCAGGGACGGTCCAACCGCTCTCGGTGCCAGAGGGCGCTCAGCCTTCGCTGCGCCTCAGGCCAGTCGTCCTTGTACTTCATCGCGGATTCTGCTGGGTGTAGAGCAGGCTCACGCAGGCTCTCCCCACAAGGCTTCGAGCGCTGCGACGGTCCACGTCACCAGCTCACGCCCACCTTCTGGTCCCACCGGCGTGCTGGCAGGGATGGCGCCGTAGCTTCGTCCCGCAATAGCGCGTTCGGTCGGCAGATAGGAGCCAGGGCCGGTGAGCTGGACGATGAAAGTCTGGGTCGCCGGGCTGCGCGCCTGGATCTGTATGCCGTAGTCCAGATAGAGCTCGAAAGGGTTAGTGGCAATGGCCATACCACCCACCCGCACTACGTGCACCTCGGCGGGCAACCGTGGCTGGGTCTTCTCCAGCTCATAGCGCGTGGCCACGCCTTGGCACCACTTCATCCGGCGATAGGCCTGTGTGATTGGGACGTACCAGCGCGGCGTATCGCGCTTCTCAGGATGTGCCTCCAGGTCGCGTTTCAGCGCCTCGTATTCCACGCGCAAGGTCTCTGCCTCGGCCAGGGCTTCGTCCACATCTGCCTGTGACAGCGTGCGCCGCGCTAGCTCGAGCGTCGCCGAGCGGTGCTGGAGGGGCGCTGCCTCCACTTTTTCGGCTGCGATGTGGGGCAGTGCGGCGGTTACCGCATCAGCGATCCGCACGGCGATCTCCTGTCGCTGCGTGCGGCCAGCCAACCGCCACATACGTTCCTCGGCGGCCTGGCCCACCTGCACGTGAGGCGACTGGTCGCCCGCGGCAGCACACTGCGGCAGGACGAATACTCCCGACCCCAGCCGACGCCGCAGCTCGACGCGCGTGTCGTGCCAGTAATCGGCGCTTAGCTGGAACTGGTGTTCGCTTACCTGTGATGGGCTAGCCACGTTCAGCACGAGGCCCGTGAGCGCGCCGCCCGTGTCCCAGGTCGCCAGGATGTTGACGCTGTGGTCCTCGTATCCTTCGATGTGGCTAAAGCGCGCGTCGCGGGTGTTGCCATACATGCGACTCTCCCCGCCGTAGTACGCGCTTCGCCGGTTGCGGCCGACTACGGCGTGGCCCAGCCCGAAGCCGATGGCGCCCGGGCAGCGTGCGCGCCAGGCCTCCACTGCGGCTCCGGCGATGCGGTCGGCCGCGAACGCTACGTAGTGGGCGGGGTCCATCGTCGGCAGCGTTAGGCCCATCCCAGACGCTGAGATGCCGCCGCCCATGTGCCTGATATCGTCGTCCAGGCGCAGCTCCGGCGCTGTGTGCGTGTGCGTTCCATTCAGGAAGACGCTGTGTGGGTCAAGCTCGGGAAGTGACGCCATAACCCTGGCGCGAACGGCTTCGAGCAGGCCGTTGGGGATGGCTACCAGATCGCAGCTAACCAGTATCACGGCGCGCTCCGGGTCTCCATCGCCCGAGGACAGCGCCAGGGCAGTCGCGGTGATGGGGTCCATGACCCCTTCCGAGACGCGGATGTGAAACTGCCCGGCCAACTGGACGGGCTGATCGGGCGTCAGGTTCGCAGAGGCCCAGCCGATGCTCAATGGTGTATTGTCGCTCATTTGGTTTGATCCCTTCTGCAGTCAAGTGTTGTCTTCTCCATAGTCATAGCCTCTTTTCCCTTCACTGTAAAGGCGATGCCTATGGCTCCCTGCAAAGTGCCTGGTAGTGACATTGCCGGTGGCGTTGACGTCGTTGTGCACGAGCCCAGGACCCTGGAACCCGACAGGGTCAGGCCATCCACATCGGCGCTCACAGGCCTCTATCTTTCTGTGAAGAGACGGTGGGTATTACCGGCCCGTAGGGGCGCCCCGGAACGAGTCTGTCGGCCCGCACGAAGCCCTCGGGCCGGTCCCGCAGCCTATCGATCAGCCGTTCGCGCCAGAGAGCCAGACGCCCCGCTATGTGTGCATCTACAGCAGCACCGCGGGAAAGATCGTGCAGTTCACGAGGATCGTGCGCCAAATCGAAGAGCTGTTCGCGCCCGTCGGCGGGCCACCAGATGTACTTTTCCCGTCCGTCGGTCAGGCATTGGTGGTGAGGGGAGTGCTCGATGTGTAGCCACGGGCGCCTGGTCGCTGGAGCCATGCCGCGCAACTGCGGGTACAGGCTCACCCCGTCGACGCTAGCAGGCATCGAGAGGTCCAGCATGTCCAACAGCGTTGGCATAAGGTCGGCGTGGGTGGCCAACACATCGGAGACGTGGCCCCGCGGGATGCCGAATGCCGGTGGGGCGCTGATGAGGAAGGGCACACAGGCCGCCCCCTCGTAGGCTACGGACTTGCGGAAGCGATAGTGGTCGCCCAGCATCTCGCCATGGTCGCTGGTAAGGATGATGATCGTGTCTGCGCGGTGCCTGAGACCGTTGATCGGATTGATCAGGCGCCGCAACTGGTCGTCAACGTGGTTGAGCAGGCCGTAGTAGGCGGCTCGCATAGAGAGCATCGCCTCGGTGGGCAGATCGATCAGGTGCGAGGAGACGTAATCCTCAGAGCCGGCTGTCTCGGCTGTGGGCGCCGTCGCCCAGTCGCCGATCAGCGGTTCTGGGACGCCGGTGCGCAGGTAGCGCTCGAGATAGAAGGCCGGCGGCTGGAAGGGCGGGTGGGCGGCGATAAAGCCCAGCGAGAGGAAGAAGGGACGCGAAGGATCGCGCTTCGCCACGAAGCGCAATGCGCGTTCGATGGTCCAGTTCGTGGCGTGGAGGTCCTCATCCAGATGCCAGGGATGGACCGTCCAGTCGTTGTGCATGACGCCGCCCCCGAACCACTCGTCTATACCATGACGGGGGCTCTGATCCCGTAACCACTGGCGGTAGTCCTCCATTGTTTCCATCCACTCGAAGCCGTAGCCCTTGCGCGGCGGGTACTGGTGCATGTCGCGCCCGATGTGTACTGTCTGATAGCCGTGTTCGCGCAAGATGCCGGGGAGGGTGGGCACGCCGTCCCATTCGAGGCCGTCCTGGTAACCGACCAGGCCATGAGTCTGGGGGTCCTGACCGGTGAGCATGGTGCGCCGCGTGGCGATACATGTGGGGCAAGCGGAATAGAAGCGCGTGAGACGCGCCCCTTGCTGGGCGATCGTGTCCATGTTCGGGGTCAGCAGTACCGGGTGACCAGCGCATCCCAGAGCGTCGCCGCGGTGGTGTTCGGTGTGGATAAGTAAGATGTTCGGCCGTGTCGCTTTGCCCGACGAGCCCATCTGGCTGCCTCCTGATTGCGCCTCCGCACTGCTTTGAGAGGTGGAAAACCTTGACATACATCGGATTTCGATGTATACTCTTGACCAGATACCTAGAATACCTAAGTGCCCAAGAAAGGAGCCCAATGAACGTGAAGGGCAGCCTTCCCCTTTTGATTCTCGACGCTCTCTCGAAAGGCGCAAGCTACGGCTACTTGATTGCCCGGGAGATCAAGATGCGGTCGGCTGGCGTGCTCGACTTTCAGGAGGGCACGCTGTATCCCGCCCTGCACCGACTTGAGAAAGAAGGATGGGTGGAGACCTATAACGTCAAAGTAGACGGGCGAGATCGCCGCTACTACCGGCTCACCGAGGCCGGTGTACGCGCGCTGAGCGATGAGCGCCGCTCGTGGCGCGCGTACGTGAACGCGGTCGACGGTGTGCTGGGAGACGCGGGATGAGGCCCGAGGCAGAACCTACGTTCGAGCGCTGGCTGGCCACAGTCATCCATGGGCTTCCACCAGAGGTAGCTGCCGGGGTTGCGGTCGAGTTGACCGCCCACTACGAAGACGCTGTCGCTGGTCATCGCGAGCAGGGCCAAACGTTAGCGTCGGCGCAGGCAACCGCCCTCGCCGATCTCGGTGATCCGCAGGTAGTGCGGCGTCAACTTCAGCGCGTACACCTCTCGCGCGGGGAGCGGCTCCGTGCATGGGCGACGCAAGTGGCATACCTGGTCTGGCAGCGTCGCGCGATCATCGGCACCGGGCTCTTCGGCCTCGCTGCTCTGGCGGTCGTTGTTAGCGATCACCGGCATTGGATCAGTTACCGCGGCCACCTGGATTCGATCACGCCGCTGGCGCTGATACTGGTGGTCGCAAGCCTGGTGCTGGAGCACAGGCTGGCGCTCTGGAGCTATCCGGCGGTGGGTTACCTCCTGAGCGGTATCTCGCCGTGGCTGCTTTTTACGTTTTCGGATGCCTATGGCGGCCTCCTCTGGGATGTTATTGCGCCGCTGCTGCTGCCTGTCGTTGCGCTGGTGGGGCTCGCCGTGGCTGGTCTCCGGCAGTTACGCCACAGGGGCCCGCGGAGATACCCCGCGGCTATCTGGCTCATTTTGGTTCTGATGATCATCGCGCCGCTAGCGATGACCGGGATCCAACTGCAAGATGGGGGCGTGTCGTTCAGGCCAGAGGCCCTATCGCGGGCCGAACTCGCCGTGAACGCGCCGTGGGTTCTCTATATGACGACGATGCTCCTGGCTCCGGTAGCAGCTGGCCTACTGGGCGCCCGGCGCCACGGCGTGGGTGCTGCCCTGATACCGCTGGCGTGTCACTATTCGCTCTATGTAGGAATCGTCGACCCCACGTATCACCTCACGTTCTATGAGTACTGGCAGCCTAGCCGGACCTTGCACGCGATCGAGGCGTTTTTGATCTACCTGCCGGCGCTGACGACGTTCTTGGTCACGCCGCTGTGGTTGCTTCGGGCACGTACGACCAGGGGCCGGATCGCGGCGGTATTACTGCCGACGACGGCTGTGCTCGGCGCAACACCGATATTGAGCGCAATAGGATTGCAGAATACCTGGGGGGCCTATACGGCGGCTACGTGGGTGAGTGCAGCGATCGAGATCATGCTCTTCATATTGCCGCTGGCACTGGCGCTCGTGCTATACAGCCAGTTTCCGGGGCCGATCCTGGGCCCCCATGGCTCAGGACCAGCTGACAGTGTTGAGGTCGTCGAACGGTCCCCACGCGATCATACGCCGTCTATGCTCGCGCGATCGCCCTGAGCCTGGGTAGGCCAGGGCGCATACGGACGGAGAGGGCGTCTCGTTCCAAACGGTGTCTAGATCGTCGAGGCGTAGGGCACGCTCCGGTAAGGCCCATGTCCCCCGACTAGACGAGAGCTGCCCTGATGGTTTCAGGGCAGCTCTGTGTGGCTCGGATACGGTGCAGCCAGTGGTCTTTGAGCACACGTTGGTGGTTGCTGCGTCTACTGCATTGCCGCCAGCGCCTGCTCCAGGTGTGCTACGGCCTCCGCTTCCCGTTTCTGGATGGTCCGCACAGCTGCCGCCATCGTGCGGCGGGCAGCCGGATCGGCCAGGCCCAGTTGTGCTTCCTCGCCCATATCGTAACTCCACGGCCAGAGCACGCGCATCATATCGTCGCCGTCATAGAGGTCAGCGGCAGCATTGAGGTGGGCCGCCACCTCTGCCGGCAGGCCTGGAACGGCGTGGACTGTCTTGCGCAGAAAGCCGGCAGCGTTGTGGCGCTCTATCGTCATCGTGCATTGGTCGCCATGGACCATAATGCGGGTGAAGCGTTCGGGAACGTTGTCCGTTGGGTAGTCGGCGTCGATCTCCATAGCGGCGGCCCAGGCCTCGTAGGCTGCCAGGCCTGCGGCGTGATCGGGGCATTCGGGGCGGACGGCCGATCGCTCGAGGTCGATCGCCCACTCCAGAGCGCTCACGAGCAAGTCGCGTGGATCCGGGCGGGCCCCTGATTTCTCTCCGATCAGAATCAGGCCCTTGGTGCCGTGCTTGTCCATAGTCTCGAACCAGTCACGGCACTCGTAGTAACGATCAGCCGGCTGGTTGTACTCGGGCCAGTCTTGGAAGTAGCTCCAGCCATAGAGCACCGCACCATCTTCGGCGTAGCCCGTGACCAGGCCAGCCTCTGGCGGACCGAGGATGCCGAATGAGATGGCCGGGCGCGCCACGGCGAGACTGCGCCTGACCCCGGCGATCATCGCGGCTCTGTCCACCGGCACCTTCTCCCACGCGTAGCCGAGTGCTTCAAAGACACGGTGGAACGGCTCGTCGCCGAGGTATGAGAGGTCGATGTTACCGCCGTCGTCACGGCTCCAGAACCGGCGAAAGGCCGCGCCGGTGAAGCCCATAAGCAGATCGTACTCTATAGGGTCGCCGGTGTACTGAAGGTAGCTGTACAGCGATCCCGGAAACGGGCTTTCATGAATGCCGAAGCCGATGCGGGGCACCCCCTCAAGGATGACCTTGGCCGAGTCTGCAGTTGCCTGTCCGTTGTCCATAACTTTCCTCCCTGGTCTGGTTTTCATCTCCGATGATAGCCGCCGTCCGTCTTTCTTTCGTCTATTGTCGCGTCGTAAGTGGCGAGCTGGCGACGGGCCTCGTGTATGACTTGGCTCACCGTTACGTGGGGATGAGGGCCGTGATAAGTTGCGGTGGTTTGACCTCGCCGGTCTCGACGGGTTCTGCTGAGGACTCTCCGGTGCCGGTGACCAGAATCAGCGCGCGTTCCAGCACCCAGCGGCGAACACGGTCATACGGTTCGGGTACCGTAGCCGAGCGGTCCAGCATACGCTCACAGGCCTGGCGTGCAAAAGCCAGTTCCGCAAGCCCGCGCGCCGAGTAGAGCCCCACGCCGCTCCCGACGAGCTCGGTAAGCCACAGTACAGTGTAGTGGAAGGGGAACCGTTCCCACTTCCCATCGCCAGAACGAAATCCGCGGAGAAGATCGAGCGTTCGCGGCACAATCACATCGAGTCTCTCGCTTCGCCGGCTGAGTACGCCGCTGCGGGATGCAACGGGTGAGATTCCCTGTTCCTGCGCATCGTGGACCGTTCGATAGCGCAGCACCGAGATGGATGCGTAGGCGCACTCGCCCTGAGGACAAATCCGGCCATAGCAGACGGCTGAGAGGCGGCTATCGGCCCGACACAATGCCGCGCGCACCCTCAGGCGCGTCTCCGGAGACTCGGGCTGGAGCAGTACCAACACTCGCAACACCTCGAGTTCAACGGCGTTGTTCCGGGCGAGCAAGGTCTGCGGCTTCTCTCCCGTGAAGAGTCGCACACCCTGTGCCAGGTCCTCCGCGGTTGGGTAGAAGGTGTAGCCCTGATAGTGATTCTCGTGCTCCACGATCCACGCCGCGATCGACTCGCGCTCCGCGGGCGGCATGCTCTCTCCGAAAAGCAGAGCCCTCCCGGCTGACAACGCCGTCTGGTACGCAGTTCGATGGTCTATCGTTCCCTTCATTGCCTTGCCTTAGCGCTACGCGCGTTTCGTCTGGCCCGTTCGAGTTAGGAGAGCCAGCTCAGGACCGTCACCAATACTGAACGCAACCCTAATCCTGTATGGCTGCGCGCCCTCAAGGGCTCCCACCGCTGTCTCGAGGGAGCGGCGCGTTCCTCTGCGATCGCCCACGCCACCCACACATCGTGATACCAATGCATCGCACACCTCCTGCGTCCTCACCCTTTCCTCAGCCTCCATGATAGCGGCGGTAGATGACAGGAGACGTCATATTTGTGGCAGAATATAGAAAATCCGTTCTAGCCCAAGGGGTGGCGCATGGCAAGACCGGCTCGACACCTCTGAGTGCGAGCCTGGAGGGTATACGTTCCGATCTACTTCGCGAACTCGAACGGCTCTGCCATCCGACGCGCGAAGTAGTCTGCCAAAGCCTCGGCATGACCAGCGCCGCGGGGAGGCACGTTGTCCGCCGGGGCAACCGGTGCCGCGTAGTCGAGATAGGTCGGCGGGCGAGCATCATAGAGCGCCCACCGCATCAGCGCCTCGCGTAGATCCGAGATCTGCGATGCGTAGGCCGGGTCGTCTATACGATCCTCGAGCTCGAGCGGGTCGCGCCGCAGATCGTAGAAGCGCGACAGGCTTGGTTCTTTGTACCACAGAAGCTTGCCATCCGCTGTGCGGACCATCGTCTCGTCGCCGATCCAGCCCTCGGTGAAGATGGCATCACGCCCAGCAGCTGGCGACGCCAAGTCGAGCCCCTGCATGGTGCTCGGGACTGCGCAGCCCGCAGCGCGCAAGAGCGTGGGCGCCACGTCGAGATTGTTGACCAGCGCGCGCGTGACCCCGCCGGCCCGTGCCTGGCCCGGCCACTTGATGATCAGCGGGACCTTGACCAGCGGGTCGTACATCGTCCCGCCCTTGAGGAGGAGGTGGTGGAACCCCATATAGTCGCCGTGGTCGCTGGTGTAGACGATGAGGGTGTTCTCATAGAGCCCGCGGCGCCTGAGCAGATCGACCATTCTGCCCACGTGATGGTCGATCTGCGAGAGGGTTGCGTAGTAGTAGGCCATTGCGCGTCGGACCTGAGCCTCGGTCAGTTCGGCGTGACGGAAGTAGCCAGCGCTGCGCTGAACGTCGCGTGCGGGAGGCTCGTTGAGCCAGCCGGGCAGGAGCGTGAGCGCCTGCGGGTCGTACATCTCGTCCCAAGGCGCAGGTGGGTCGAAGGGATGGTGCGGCTTGACAAAGCCCACCATCAGCATGTGTTCGCCACCGGCCCAGCCGTCCAGAACTTCCAGCGCACGCTCGGCAATCCACGTCGTCGAGTGGTGCGCCTCATCCAGATCGGAGCGCAGCGCCCCTACCGTCTCCCAGTAGACGTCCGGGGCGAGGTCACGGTACTCCTTGCGCTGGTCGATCAAGTCGAGGCGGTCGACCAGCCCTTCAGCCTGTAGCCAGCGGTGGTAGTCGTCATCGAAACGTCCTGGCCCGTCCTGCTCGGCCAGTCGCATCGTCTCGAAGCCTACGTCGAGGTAGGTCGGCGTGAAGTGCATCTTGCCGACTGCCGCTGTCTGGTACCCGGTGTCCCGTAGCGCGCGTGGCAAGGTCGGGATGGCGGGTGGCAGCGTGCAGTGGTTCGTCCAACCCAGATGCTGCCGCACGTAGAGCCCACACAGCAGCGAGTAGCGTGACGGCGTGCAGACGGGGTAGGGGCAAAAGCTATTCTCGTAGCGCACGCCCTCCGCTGCCAGCGCGTCGATGTTGGGCGTCTGGACGTCGGGGTTCCCGGCGGCGCCCAGGCAATCGGCGCGGTGCTGGTCGGCATGGACGAGCAGGATGTTGGGACGAGTCGTCGTCGGCATCGTAACTCCATTCGTGGTGTGATGAGTGAGTTTTCAGTTACCAGTCTGAACCCATTGGGTGGCAGAGCGGATGACGGGGATCAGACGTCAATAGAAGCATCGACGCCGCCCGCTTCGCGGTAGGTGACACGTGCACGGCAGGTATTCAGGTCGACGTCCAGCACGCAGTTGGACTCGCCGTCCTCCCAGACCAGCGAGATGCGGTCTGCGGGCGTCGCGCGTACTGTGACCCTCCCTTTGAATGCGGGGAAGGTGTTGCGGAAGCGGATCAGGCGGAGCAGTCGCTGCACCACGGGCTTGTCGATGGCTGCCTCGATCTCGACCAGAGTGTAGTTGTGGCGGTTGATCGCTCGGCGCTCGCCGGTTTGGGCCACCGCGGCATTGTCGTTTTCGCCAGCCAACAGCCCCACATAATAGACCTGCGGCACGCCCGGCGCGAAGAGCTGGATTGCGCGCGCCGCCATGTAGGCGTCGTCGTCACTGCCCACCGCGGAGTAGTAGGTGATGTTCACCTGGTGGGCGTCGAAGTCCCCCTCCCGTTTTTCCCAGGCGTGTAGGCGGCTCAGGTTCGCGCCGCGCTGCAGAAGCCGTTCCACCACCGCTTTCGATTCCGCCGTGGTCAGGATGTCATCAAGGTCGGGCTGCACCGGGATGCCATCGTGGCAGTCGAGCATCGTGAACTGCTTGCGAGGGCAGCGTGCCAGATATGTCTGGAGCGCCACGCTCGACTGCGTGACGAGCGTGTGCAACACCAGCAGCGGCAAGACGAAGTCGTAGACCCAGTAGCCGTGGGCTGCCAGACGTGCCTGCCACGTGTGGTGCGCGTGGATCTCTGGCAGCAGCGTGAGGCCCAGCGATTGGGCATAGGCGCGCAGTTCGTCGAGGAATTCGAAGAGCTCAGGCTCGATGAAGAAGCAACTCGTCCCGGCCTTCTTGATCACGTACCCCACCGCGTCCAGGCGGACGATGCGGATGCATTGCTGCTGAAGATGGCGCAGCGTCTCTTTGAGGAACTGCTGCGCGAGCGGTGAGGTCACGTCCAGGTCGATCTGCTCCGGCGGTCGCGGGGTCTCCACACCGCCGCCGAAGGTGGCCCACAGGCGCTCGGTCTTGCCGGTCTCCTCGATGGTCACGTCGGTGAAGGGGTGCTCGGGCCGCCGCAGAAAGATCCGCTGCACGTCGGCCTGGAGTGGCTCGCCCGAGGGCCAGACCTTGTCAAGCGTGATGAACATATCGGCGTAGGCCGAGGCGCGCCCGTGTCGGGCGAAGTCCACAAAGTAGGGCGAGCGCCGCGAGATGTGGTTTACCATCAGGTCCGCCAGCAGGTCGAAGCGCGCTCCGAGCCGCCGCACGTCGTCCCAGGTGCCGAACGCCGGATCGACCTCGCGATAGGTGATCGGCGAGAAGCCGCGGTCCGCCGAAGAGGGGAAGAACGGCAACAGGTGCACGCCCCCGAAGAGCCCGGACAATAGGCCCGAGAGCACCTCGTCGAGGGCCTGCAGATCGCCTCCCAGTGAATCGGGATAGGTGATCAGCTGTACCTGGTTTCTGAATGGCATTGTGTCTGTGTCGTATCTGAGCGATCCATTGGTTGAGCGCCGGGATGCCTCATAGTCGAGGCGTGCCCACGGTGTCGTTTGCGGCCTTGGGGGTACTGCGCCAGGGCTAGTCGATGCCCCTGCTCACCGCCGCGCCGCGCCGCTGCACCGGCGGGCTGCGGAAGCGACCCGTGCCAGTGATACGATCGCTGGCATCGAAGAGCCGTAGCTTCTCGCGCACGCGTTCCTTGGCGGCCTCACGCGCCGGGATGAAAAGCACGCGGAAGTCCACTTCGTCTGGCGCAGCAGCCAGCTCCGCTCGCAACGTGCTTACGAAGGCCTGTTTCAGGTAGGTCGAGACGTTGACTTTGCACACCCCTAGCGCGATTGCAGCGGTGATGCTGTCGTGCTTCACACCGGAAGAGCCGTGCAAGACCAGCGGTAGACCCACGCGCTCGTGGATGGCGCGTATGCGCTCCAGATCCAGATCGGCCTCGCGGCCCTTCATCGCGTGGATCGAACCGACGGCCACCGCCAGCGAGTCGCAGCCGGTCCGCGCTACGAAGTCGGCGGCCTGGTCGGGATCGGTCATCGCTGCAGCTACCTCCTCAGGCGTGGCCCCCGTCTGCAGAACCTTGCCTAGCTCTGCCTCCACAGCTAGACCGGCAATGTGGGCCATGTCCGCGATTCGTCTGGTGATGGCGACGTTTTCCTCGTAGGGCAGGCGCGAGCCGTCGAACATCAGCGATGTGAACCCGGCGCGCAATGCGTGTACATTCTGCTCGAAACTGGTGCCGTGATCCAAGTGCAGCACTACCGGGACCGTGACCTCCGCCGCCACCTGTTTCACCATCGCCGCGGGCAACGTCAGGCCGGCGTAGCGCACGGTTGGCTCGCTCACCTGCAGAATCACCGGCGCACGCTCTTCCTCGGCAGCCTCCACGATCGCCTGGAGCATCTCCATATTGTCGGCGTTGAACGCTCCGACAGCGAAGTGGGCTTCCTGCGCGTATGCCAAAACCTCTGTGCTGCGGACCAGTGCCATTGCTCTTGCCCCCTATTGTGCCACAGCCGCCATCGCAGCGACTGCCAGCCCTGCATAGTCGCCGACCCGCTCACCCAGGCGAGCCGGCACGACCTCGCACACCGCCAGCGCCCGAGGATGAGCCTCCTCGCGCAACGTTCGCAGCGCGATCGGTGCCAGCAGGTCATGCTGTCGCCCGAAGATACTGCCGATCACGATGCGCTCCGGGTTCAGCACGTCTACGAGCAACGCCAGCCCCCGGCCCAGATAGTGGCCCACGGTCTCAAAGACCTCGAGCGCCAGCGGATCTCCTGCCTGCGCCGCACGGCCCACTGACTCGGCGGTGATTTCCCCGAGATCGGCCAGTGATGGGCAAAAAGCGGGCGTGTCCCCGGCCTGGAGGGCTGCGAGCGCCCGCGCCTGGGCCAGCCGCGCGATCCCGCCGCCGCTGCAGAACCCCTCGAACGAACCCCGCTTGCCGTAGCCCAGCGGACCATCCTCGGCCAGACGCACGTGGCCCACCTCGCCTGCCATGTCGGTTGGGCCGGCGTAGGGCCGTCCATCGAGGATCAGGCCGCCGCCCATCCCGGTCCCAAATGTGAGAAAGATCATGCTACGGCAGCCCCGGCCCGCACCCCATTGCCACTCCGCCAGCGCACAGGCGTTGGCGTCGTTCTGCAGCGCCGCCGGAACGCCGAAGCGCTCTGAGAAGGGCGTCAGCACGTCCACGGCGTCCCATCCCGGTAAGTTGGGCGGCGAAAGGATCAGGCCGCGCGCACTGTCGAGTGGCCCGCCGCAGCTCACGCCTATAGCGGCCAGGGCGAGGCCGGCACCCTCCACCAGCTCCGCCAGCGTCGTCACAAGCTGTGCCAGCGCCGCTGAGGGTGTGGAGGGGGTGGGGAAGCGCTGCTCCGCCAACAGCAGTACGCCGTCAGCGGTCTCTTGGCCCAGGCAGACGGCGCACTTCGTCCCTCCAATATCGACGCCCGCCAGCACTGTCATCGACACCTCCTGCTCAACCAGGGCCCCTGTCATCGCCGCCTCCGCCAGCCGGAGGCGTGCGCTGCGGGCCACACCTGCGGAGATTCCACGCCCCAGGCCCCATTCTCAAGCCATCCAGAGACTAGTGTGGGGCGCTCTCGTCTGGCGCGCCGAACGCATCGATCTCGACCATCTCACACAGCGCGTGGTAGAGCGCCTGGTGTCCGCTCTGGATCGCCGCCACCGACGCGCGCGGCACCTGCAGCGTAACGTCACACAGGGCTGCCATCGCGGCACCCTCCGGCCCGGTGAAACCGAGGGTGCGCAGGCCCGTGGCACGCGCGACTCGCAGGGCGTGCAGCACATTGCGCGATGTACCCGAGGTACTGAGCCCCCACAACACGTCACCGCGCCGGCCATAGCCATAGACCTGCTGGGCGAAGACCATGTCGGCCGCAACGTCGTTGGCGAAGGCCGTGAGCAATGACGTCTGACTCACGAGCGAGATCGCCGGCAGGGCGCCCTGCAGGTGCTCGGCCAGGTAAGCGCCGACCTCGGGAAAGCCCTCGGTCAACCTGCGGCGTTGCGCCGCAGGGATCGGGCGGCGCAATAGGTACCCCTTCATGAGCTCCCCGACGATGTGCTCGCTGTCAGCGGCGCTGCCGCCGTTGCCGCACACGAGCAGCTTCCCACCGCCGCGGAAGGATGCTCGGAGCAGCGCGAACGCGCGCTCCAGATCCGGCACGCACGGGGCAAGATCGGGTGAGAGCGCAAGCATAGACGCTATGGCGTTGTGCATCGGCAGCCTCCAATCGACTGACAGCCGTCAGCCACTCACTGTCACTACATAGCACGAAGCACCGAACCGAGAAACTGTGCGCAACCAAGATCAGCACGCACCGGCCCTATGCATCCATCATCCGGCTGCGATTATCTGGATTCGGGCCTCCAGCCTCCTGGGTCTAATCTTTGTATTCCAGCAAGTCCGTTTCGACCACGGGCGCGGCGGGGTCATCGGGGATACGCAGCGTCTTGATCTCGCCGCGCGAGAAATCGGCGTCGATCTCGCGGCCCCAGCGGGGCAGGCGTAGCGTGGCCCGGGTGGCGCGACCAGCGGTCTCATAGGCGCGCAGGATCAGGGCGTCCCCATCCTCAGCCTGCTTGAGCACCGTGACAGTGATGTTGTCCTGGTCGACTTCGACGAAACTATCGCTGAGCGGCAGTGGGCCGTCGCGATAGGTCGCGATGAGTGCCACGTGAGGTTGGTTCAGCTCCGCGGCCTGGCGGACGGTGCCAGCATCCTCCCAACCACCGCGGTGGGGGAGCAGGCTGTAGGTGAACTGCTGCCGGCCCTGATCGATAAAGCTGTAAGCGCGGTCGGGTTGCGGCTCGGAAGGGATGTGATGAGCATAGATCGGGCTGCGGAGGACTGTCAAGCCAATGTCGCGCACGTTGACGTCGACGCTCGCCTTGCCGTCGTTGAGCACACTCAACCCATAGGGCGTCTCACCGTCTCGGACGGTGCCCGAGATGTCCACCCAGTCCTGGATAGGCTCTTCGTCGCCGTTGGCGAACCGCTCGATGTGTCCGTAGGGGATCGCGTGCGTTGCGGTCATCAGACGCACGTTGACCGGGAAGCGTAGCTTGAGCAACTTGAACTGCTCGTGCCAGTCGACGGTGACGTGTACGTCGATCCGCTCCGGTCCACCAGGCCCGTAGATCGTGAAGTCCTGGACCAAACGCGATTGCCCGTAGGCGCTTTCTACCCGCAGCACTGCCTTGACCGGTCCAAGCTCCTTGACCCACATCCGCGTCGCGGTGAAGACACCGGCTTCGACATCAAAGCGGAAGACGTTGTGGCTCCACGTATCGCTAGGGTCGGCGATGACGACGGGTCGCGCGGCTGGGCCTGCCAGCGCCTCGACCTCCGCCTCCTTGTCGAACAAGCTGATAAGGTAACCCGTTTGCGGGTCAAACTGGAGCCGGAACCGCCCGTTCTCCAGCGCAGTATCGCTTGCCAGGAGAGGGGAGAGCTCGGCGCGGGGGCCGTCGGCCAGCAAGCGATAGACGCGGTAGCCCATTGGCGGAAGCTGAGCCGGGAACGAAATCCGCGCCCGCCCGGCAGTGGCGTGGGACTGTACCTCCTGGAAGGGTACTGGCCGGCCCGCATCGTCGACGAGCGCGCTATTCTCAGCGATGCGCCCCATCTCCAGCTCGATCTGGGCATGGCTCTCCCACCCGTGAGGGTTGAATACCGTGATGGGCTGGCCCCCTGGTGCCTGTGGGATGTGGATGGACCATGCCAGGGACTGGATGGCGTCGTTCAGGGCGCGGTCTGCGATTGCCAGTGCCTCACCGTAGAGGTTGCGCGCATCGTCGTAGGCTTCCTCCAGGCTGGTGCCGGCCATGATGTCGTGGAACTGATTGAAGAGCACGTTTTTCCACGCGTGGTCGAATGCTGCCGCAGGATACGATGGCCCTGCGGTGCGAGCTGCGATGGCGCTCCACTTCTCGGCGCGCAGCAACGCGTTCTCGGCCTGGCGGTTCCAGCGCTTCACGCCGGAGTGGGCCGCATAGCAGCCGCTGGCGTGGTGTTGCAGCTCGTCGTGAACGACGGGGAGGGGCCACGTCTTCTGCCGGACCACGTCGAAGAAGCGCGTTAGGGTGCTAAAGACAAGACGCGGCAGGTCCGGGGCGCCGTCCAGGCGTCGCAGCGTAGCGATGTTCTCACGCGTGGGCCCGCCGCCGTGGTTGCCCACCCCATAGAAGCAGGCCAACGTGTCAATGGGGGGATCTAGCTCCGTGGCGCAGCGACGCACGTGGGCCTCCAGGCCGTCTCCCCAACTGTTGTACTGAAACGGCAGGCGATAGGTGAGCACGCGGGATCCGTCATCGGCCTCCCACCAGAAGAGCCGGCTTGGCAGCCCCTTTTCGTGGGGGCCTGGACGCATGAAGACATAGGCCGCGAGCCCGCTCTTCAGGAGGATCTGCGGCAAGACCGCATGATGACCGAAGCTGTCGACGGCGTACCCCACGCGGGCGGGGCTGCCGAATCTCTCCTGGTAGTAGCGCTGCCCGTAGAGCGCCTGGCGGACGAATGATTCGCCCCCGGGTACGTTGCAGTCAGGCTCGATCCACCAGCCACCAACGAGCTCCCAGCGTCCTTCGGCCACGCGGCCCTGGATCTCGGCGAACATCTCCGGATCGACACGCTCGACCCAGGCGTAGAAAGCCGCTGAACTGGCGGTGAAGCAAAAATCGGGGTCCTCGACCATTCGGTCCAGCGCCGATCGGAAGCTGGCCAGAACCTCCTGGAACCCTTCCTTCCATTGCCAGAGCCACACCGGGTCGATATGGGCGTTACCGATCATGTGCAGGGTATGTCCCTGTATCGTATCCCCGGGCCGGGTCGGGTCATCGATTGCTGGCTCGGTCATCGCTAGCGCGCTCCTTGTCTCATTTCAGGTGGCGGGACTGAGATGGTCGGCCCTCATTTGGAGCCGAAAAGCGCCATCCCCGTGCCCAGATCATACCACCATCCCCGGCGAACTGCGAACATCAGTGGTGCGGAAGCCCCTTGAACCGCACGTCTCTGTGACGTGGTACATCGATGGCTATCGCCAGCGGGGTCTGCCCAAGAACGGCGGGTCGCTCGATGCCTCGGCCGGAGCACACGCCGGGACCGTGGCACCGGACGCTGCTTGGTGGAGGGCAACGGGACGCTGCCGGCCCCCTGTGGGAGTGTGATCACCCGGGGGTGTGGGGGATGCCAGTGAAACAGCCGCAAGCACTCGGCGGCAACTACTGGAAGTACAGCGTGACTATGCCACGGTGGGGGCGTGGCCGGACGGCTACAGCGAGCGGGGGTTCCTGTGGCGTCGGCGGCATCGCGGCACTATGGGAGGGGAGCTTCGACGTAACTCCCCTCCCCAGCTAACCGCATTTGCCCACGGCCCGTGGATGCGTGCCTGTTGCTGATTGAGCACTGTAGTTAGCACGGGCCTGACGGAGCTAGCGGGCACTTCTTGGGCTCTGGATTACTCTGTCGCCCCGAAGGTAACTGCGATCGTGATATCTGCGGCTTCTCTATGCGCGTCGAGCCAGGCCTGAAACTCCTGGGATGCCAACGACTCGTAGACTTCATCATCCAGGTCGCGTACGCCCTTTTCGAGCACTTGGATGATGTGATACCCGTAGTCGGTCTGCACCGGAGCGCTGGTCGTGCCCGGCTCAAGGGAGAAGGCCGCTTCCTCGAACTCGGCGACCATCACCCCACGCGGGAACCAGCCAAGATCGCCTTCGCTATCCTTGTTGCTGAGGTCGATGGAAAGCTCACTAGCCAACGTTGCCCACTCCTCACCTTCCTCGAGTCGCGCGATGACCTGCTCACTGGTCTCTTCGTCGGTGACCAAGATGTGCCGGGCGTGGACCTGCTCTGCCTCGCGGCTCGGCGCGTGCGCTTCGCTCACCTGGTCAATCAGGACGGCGTCTTCCATCAGCCGGGCAAAGTATTCCTGACTCAGGCCGAATTGCTCCAGGAACTCGTCCCAAGTCGTGAACTGGCCGCTTTCCAGAATGGCTGCGTTCTGGTCATCGACCCGGGCCTGTATGGCCTCTTGGCTGGCCGTGATGCCCTCGTTGGCTGCACTCTGCCGCAGCAGGGTGCGATCGATCACCGTTTGCAGGACGCTGTCCTGGAACTGCGCGAGCAGGTCGATGTTCTCTGCCTGGTTCCAGTCTACCCCATACTGTAGCGTGACGCTGTGGAGCGATTGGTTAAGCTCTGGCTCGAAGTCGGCCCAGTTGATCTCCTGGCCGTTGACAGTTGCCAATGTCCCTTCTATGGGCTCAATGGCTGCCAGGGCGACATCCACCCCGCCTGGAGGCGTCACGGGGGTGGTGACGGTCTGCTCGGTCCCCGGCGTGGCCGTGTTGCCTGTGATTGCCACAGGAGTTTCCTCGGTAGCGGCGGTTTCCGCGGTGCTCGTTGGGACAGCCGTCTGCGACTTGCAGCCAGCTACCAGCAAGACGACTAAGGTCAATACAATGAGATACTTGGGTTTCATTACAAACAGTCCTTCCGTCAAGACATATCTCGCCGTGCCGAACCTCGCTGTGGGCGTCTGTACCGGCACAGGGGGGATCGCCAGGCTGAATCAGCTGCGTGTGGTCGACGTGTGACCAGACCGCCGTATTATACCACGCGCACCGGACATGAACCGGGAACCTGTGTTGTCTGGAACCGCCACGTGCTGTTACCCGCGGGATCTGACAGGTCGTTACGGCGCAGGAGAGCCGGGCCCGGCAGTTGTACAATCTGCGCAGCTGGTGGTACGATGCCTATACGCACGCTTCTTGCTGGCGTGGACGAGGCGACCCGCTATGACCGATGCAATCTACCAAGCGCTGCGCGAGCACCTGGACGACCTGCCCGGGGGGTTCCCCGTGACGGGCGATGGCCTCGAGCTGCGTATCCTCCGCCGGCTCTTCACACCCGAGGAGGCCGAGGTCGCCTGCCACGTGACCCTGATCCCCGAGACTGCCCGTGTTATTGCGCGGCGGGTGGGCAAGCCGGTGCGGGAGATCGCTCCGCTATTGGCTGACATGGCCGAGAAAGGCCTACTCTTCAGCATCCACCGTGACCGGCGCGCTCCCCGGTATCAGGCCGCCCAGTTTGTCGTCGGGATCTACGAGTACCAGTTGGGGAAGATGGATGAGGACTTCACCCGCGACGTCGAAGCCTACTGGTCCACGCTCTTCCAGCCCCAAGTGTGGCAGTCCGCGCCACAGTTGCGCACGATCCCGGTCAACGAGGCCGTGGCGCACGTCCCCGAGGTGCTGGCATACGAGCAGGCGGAGATGCTCATCCGCGATCACGAGCGGGTTGCGGTTGCACCGTGCGTCTGCCGCCAGGAGATGGCGCTCCTCGGCGAGCCGTGCGACAAGCCCCTGGAGACCTGCCTCTCCTTCGATGGCGGCGCCGACTTCTACGTGCGCAACCGTATGGGGCGCTATATCACGCACGCCGAGGCGCTGGAGATCATCGCGCTTGCTAACGAGGCGGGGCTTGTCTTGCAGCCGAGTAACTCCAAACGAGCCGCCTTCATCTGTGCCTGTTGTGGTTGTTGTTGTGGCGTGCTCCGCAACCTCAAGCGCTACCCGGAACCCGCGACGCTTGTCGCCGCAGCCTTTCGCGCCCGGCTGGACGCCGAGGCCTGTGTGGGTTGTGGCGTCTGCGTGGATCGCTGCCAGATGGACGCTTTGGCGATCGTTGATGGAAAAGCCGTGCTGGACCTCGGTCGCTGCATCGGCTGCGGGCTCTGCGTCAGCACGTGCCCGACGGGTGCTCTGACCCTCGAGCGCAAGCCGCAAGCGGAGCAGCCCGATGTACCGGCGGACATCGCCCGCACAATGCTGCGGCTGGCGCACGCTCGCGGCAAGCTGGGTCCGCTGGAGATGGCGCGCCTTGCCGTGCAATCCGGCATCGATCGCCTGTTGGTGGGTCGCGCGCGTCCCGATTCCTGAAGGCTGTGACCCTACCATCAAGATAGGGCCAGGCTCTCTGCCGCCTCCATCTCGACGTACTTGAACTGGCTGTTGTATAGCTCGGCGTAGAACCCGCCCTGCGCCAGGAGATCCCTGTGCCGGCCCTGCTCGACGATGTCGCCGTGGTTCATGACCAGGATCCAATCGGCGTCGCGGATGGTGGAGAGGCGGTGGGCGATGATGAAGCTCGTGCGGCCCTCCATCAAGCTTCCCATGGCTCGCTGGATCAGCACCTCGGTGCGGGTGTCGACTGAACTGGTAGCCTCGTCGAGGATCAGGATCTGCGGATCCGCGAGCACAGCCCGCGCAATGGTCAGCAACTGCTTCTGGCCCTGGGAGATATTGGTCACCTCCTCGTTGATCACGGTCTCGTAGCCCTCGGGCAGGGTCCGCACGAAGTGATCCACCTGTGCAGCCCTGGCTGCGGCAATCACTTCCTCGTCGGTGGCATCGGCACGGCCGTAGCGGATGTTTTCCATGATGGTGTCGTTGTAGAGCCAGGTCTCCTGCAGGACCATGGCGAAGATCTCGCGCAGATCGTGTCGGGCGAAGTCTCGAATGTCGCGACCATCTACCAGAATCGCCCCATCGTTGACATCGTAGAAACGCATCAGCAGTTTGACCATCGTGGTCTTGCCGGCGCCGGTCGGACCGACGATGGCGATGCGCTGCCCCGGTGAGACCGTAGCGTCGAACTGATTGATGACGATTTTGTCGGGCGTGTACCCAAAGTGGACGTTCTGAAATACCACGTGGCCCGCGATGTCGGCGGGGATGACGGGCGTCTCCACGTCGGGCATTTCCTCCGTTTCGTTGAGGAACTCGAAGACGCGCTCCGCCGACGCAGCGGTTTGCTGAAGCACGTTGGAAATGTTGGCTATCTGCGTGATGGGCTGGGTGAACGAGCGGACGTACTGGATGAAGGCCTGGATATCGCCCACAGTGATCGTACCTCTGATCGCCAGAGTGCCGCCCAGGATACTGATGCCGACGTAGCCCAGATTGCCGACGAAGCCCATAATGGGCATCATCAGCCCGGATAGGAACTGTGACTTCCAGGCGGAGCTGTGAAGGGTAGCGTTCAACGTGTCGAACTGTGCCACGCTCTCGGCTTCGCCATTGAAAGCCTTCATAACGATGTGCCCGCCGTACATCTCCTCGACGTGTCCGTTCAAGTGGCCCAAGTACTCCTGTTGCTGCACAAAGTACTTCTGCGACTGACTGATGACCAAGGCGGCGACCACCATCGACAGGGGCATGATCAGGAGCGCCACGAGCGTCATCTGCCAACTGATGGTGAACATCATGATCAGCACGCCCACGACGGATGTCGCCGACGTGATGATCTGCGATAGACTCTGATTGAGGGTCTGGCTGACCGTGTCTACGTCGTTGGTGATACGAGAGAGCACTTCGCCGTGGCTGGTGCTCTCGAAGTATCCTAGAGGCATACGATGCATCTTCGCGGCGATGTCGCGGCGGAAGCGATAGGTGATGTCTGCTGACAGGCCGGTCATGACCCAGCCCTGGACGTAGCTGAGCAAGGCCGAGGTCGCGTAGAGAGCGAGTACGGTTAGCAGGATGGTGCCGATAGAGTCGAAGTCGATCCCCGTGCCGGTGCCGGCGATCTGCGCCATGACACCTTCGAAGAGCTTGGTCGTGGCTCGCCCAAGGATCTTCGGGCCGAAAATCGTGAAGACCGTTGAGGCGGCAGCCAGGAGCATTACGATTACGATGGAGACTTTGTAGGCGCCCAGGTACTGGATCAACCTGGTCATCGTACCCTTGAAGTCTCGGGCCTTCTCACCTCTCATCATCCCCATATGGCCGCCGCCCGGCCCTGGTCCACGTCTGGGACTGCCTGAGGGTACACGCCGGTCCGCTGGAGCAGTGTTGCGATGGGCGCTCATGCCAGTTCCTCCTCGCTAAGCTGTGAGAACGCGATTTCGCGATAGGTCTCGCAGCTCTCCAACAGCTCGCGGTGTATGCCCTTGCCGACGACACGTCCTTCGTCGAGCACGATGATCTGATCGGCATTCTTGACCGTAGCCACGCGCTGTGTCACGATCAAGACTGTGCTGTCACCGGTCTTCTCCTTGAGCGCTCTGCGTAGGGCAGCGTCAGTCTTGAAATCCAGGGCCGAGAAGCTGTCGTCGAAGATGTATATGGGCGGCTTTTTGACGAGAGAGCGCGCAATTGCTAGACGTTGTCTCTGGCCTCCCGACACGTTGCTGCCCCCCTGGGCGATCGGCGCTGCCAGGGCTTCTGGCTTGCTGAAGACGAACTCGCCGGCCTGGGCGATGTCGATAGCGTCTCTCAACTCCTCGTCGCTGGCGTCTTTGTCTGCATACCGCAGGTTGCTTTCGATGGTTCCCGAGAACAACAGGCCTTTCTGGGGGACGTAGCCGATTCTATCGCGCAGTTCACTCTGCCGCACCTCGCGCACATCCAGGCCATCCACATAGACGGCGCCATCTGTGACGTCGTAGAAGCGTGGAATGAGGTTGATAATGGTGGACTTCCCACAGCCTGTCGATCCGATGAAGGCTGTCGTCTGGCCCGCTCGGGCGGTGAAGGTAATGTCGTGCAGGACGTCATCCTCGGCGCCAGGATAGCGGAAGTAGACGTTGCGGAACTCGACCGTGCCCGTGAACGCCTCTGGGAACGGCTTCGGATCTGGCGTCTCCACAATAGCGAGCTCGGTCTCCAGCACGTCGGCAATGCGTCGCCCTGAGACCGCAGCGCGCGGCAGGAAGACGAACAGCATCGACAGCATCAGGAACGAGAAGACGATCTGCATGGCGTACTGCATAAAGGCCATCACGTCGCCCACTTGCATCGTCGATGCGGCAACCTGGTGTGCTCCGACCCAGATGATGAGCAGGGATAGCCCATTCATCACGACCATCATCACGGGCATCATCGTCACCATGACGCGGCCCACAAACAAGCTCGTATCGGCCAGGTCGCGGTTCGCTTTGTCGAACCGCTGCGTCTCGAAGGCTTGCTTGTTGAACGCACGGATGACCATCATGCCGGACAGGTTCTCGCGCGCGACGAGGTTGAGCCGGTCGATCAAGGTCTGCATTATCTTGAACTTCGGCAGCGATACCGAGAAGATGATGAATACCAAGCTCAACAGCGCCACAACGGCTGCGGCGATGAGCCACCACATCGAGGCGCCCTTACTCAGAGCCCGGATCACGCCCCCTATGCCGATGATCGGGGCATAGAAAACCATCCGCATGACCATAAAGATGACCATCTGCACCTGGGTGACGTCGTTGGTCGAGCGCGTGATCAGTGAGGCGGTCGAGAACTGGTCGAACTCGGCGCCCGAGAAGCTCTCGACCTTCTGGAAGACATCACGACGGATGTCGCGCGCTGCGCCTGCGGCTGTGCGAGATGCCAGAAGGCCCGATCCCACTGTACACGCACCCCCTAGCAGCGAAATCAGGAGCATCAGACCGCCGATGCGCAGGATGTAGTTGGTCTGCATTTGGCTCGCATTGACGCCGAGCGCCTCATACTCTGCCCTGATGGCGGCGATCGCCATTTGGTTGACCATAGTGTCGCCTAGGGCGGCCAATCGCTCGTCGATAGCGGCCTTCATCTGCGCACGCTGTGCCTCGGGAAGTCCTGCGATTAGGGTGAAGATGTCCATTCCAGGGGGGAGTTGAGACAGGTCGAGCTGGCCGCCCTGGGCGATCGCTGCCGCTGCATCCGGATCTGTCATCGCCTGCTCCAGCGTGGAGACCACCAACCAGGCCTTGGCCATTACGGGATTCAGCCTGTCGATCTCCGCCTGGCTCATATCCACGCGGATGTAGACCGGTTCCTCGGCGAGTGCAGGATACCGCTTCAGCTGCGCCGCGTAATCGGGTGAGCTCGCGTCCACGAGGGTGTAGCTGCTGGTGACTGAGGTCCGATCAGCATCGTCGAGGAAGGCGAGCAGCTTGACCATCTGGCTCTGGCGGATCGCAATAGGCACGGGACTGTCCACGCCGCCCTGTTGGATGCCGTTGTTCACGATCCTCGACAGATAGTCGGGCAGTGCCAGCTCAGCGTTCGCCTGTGCGAACAGCAGCAGGATGGTGAGCAAGATCGACGCAGTATACGGTTTCAGATACCTGAGCAATCGTAGCATTTTGGGGCGACTCCTGGGATTGTTAACTAGCTAACAATTATAACGGTGTTCGTCGCCCCGTCAAGGGGATATACCGAAGTGTCCGACACGTGCGCCGGCGGCACTGTGAGAGGATGCGCAGCGAGGGCGTGGGGCCCCCGGGGGCCCGGCACACGCGCGATTGCGCTATGGATACCGGTAGATGCGGGCCTCGACCCAGCAGGCCCGGTCGCCTATGGGGCTGCTGCCCGCGTTAACTTGCAGGACGGCAGCTGCCGTCTGTCCGGCGTACCGCGAGAGGTCCACGCTGATCACCTCGATGCCCTCGCCGTAGGTATGCGGTTCGGTGATGATCGATTGGCCCCCTGACCGGCTCAGTATGAGCATTACGCGGAACGTGACGGCACCCTGGATCTCGCCCTCCAACAAGCCGACGGCGGCGCGGAAGTGGTCCCCGCTCTTGATCGTATACGGAGGCGTCGTGAAGTTCTCGAACTCACCGCGGACCCAACCCTCGGCGACCGACCGCGGATGGGTCTCTAGGCACAGACCCTGGATGGCGCCGCCGGTCTCTAGCCTGCCGGTCGCCCAGCGTGCGTAGCCCTGTTGGCCCTCGGCATTGCCGGGAAACGGCAGAGGGGTCATGGGTTCGCCCGCATACCAAGTCGCGACGTCGGCGTTCTGGACGAAGTCGAAGCCTATGGTGGGCTGGACCACACGGGTTGTGGCCTCAAGGGTGTTGTTGGTTTCATCGCTCTCGGCCACCACATCGGTCGGGTCCGCATTCGCGGTCGTCCCCAGGGTTGCGTAGGGGCTGGAATAGGCCAGGACGGTGCAGGAGAAGCTGCGGGTCCCACCGGCCGCGAGCCCGTCGGCGGCAATCCACTGACACGTGCCAGCCGGCGCGGACTTGACGCTCTTCCACTGCACGGCGAAGCCGCCGCTGTCGACGTCGCCGCGGTTCTCCACGCGAACCGTGGCGGTAACAGGCAGATGCGCAACCGGCACAGTCGGTACGAAGGTCACTGCGATCACAGCCAAGTCTGGCTGTCCCTGTTCACAAGTCACACCGATGGTTGTGTTCAGTCGCCCAATCTCGTCGTCGTCTGCAGCGCGTGCCACTAGCGTGACGACGGATAGCCCTCTTGGGGGGCGGCTCCATTCATAAGTGGTGGTATCTGCCGCCAGGTTGACGTTGAGGTTCGGGCCGGTCAGCTGGTATGCGTTCTCTCCCTGACCGTCGATCCACGAGAATGTGACCTTCTGGCAGTCGGTCGCCGTTGCTCCGAGAAAGTCGCGCGGCGGCGCCACGGCAGCCGGCTCGGGTGTCGGTGTGACCGTGGGTGTCGCCTGACCGGCTATCACGACCTGGACGTAGAAGACCCCACCGAATCTCTCGCCGTTGGGCGTCTGAAGCTGCCAGTCGCTGCGATAGGTGCCGGCAGAGGTGGGCGCCCGCAATGTCGCGCTCAGGTCGACCGTTCCGTCGGGCGCAGTCAGGGGCACCGGGACGAAGGTAGGGCCGCCGAGATCGTTGCCACCGACGGGGCTGAAGGTCGTGCCCGCGGCCCAGGCACAGGTCCCGCTGTTGCGGATGCGCCACGTCTTGACGAACGTGCTGCCGGCTTCGACGACGGTATCGTCGGGGATGGTCACATCTTCGACGAACGCGGCGTGCCAAGTGCAGTCCGCTTCGACGGTGGCGGATGAAAGCGGTCCCAGGGTAGTGGGCGTCGTCGTGCCGGGAGTTGCCGAGGCCACCGGAAGTGGGCTCACTTCGGGAGAAGGCGTGCCGGTTGACGGTCCAGGAGCGGATGAGAAGGGCAGGCTGCAGGCCAAGGCAACCACTGTGGCCGCGACCACAACGCTCCACAGACGTAGAGCCGTTCGACTACGAGTCACGCGTTCCTCCTCGGGCGTGTGCGTGACACGCCGTACCCTCCTGTTTGTAGCACGATGACACAGGGCGGCAAGTGCGGTGATGCCGTACAGATCGGGGGAAATGCATGCCACGGCACAGGCGCTTTATGGTATGATACGCGGAGTTACCCGCCTGCCATGTGAGCCGCAGGGGGCAAGGAGTGGTTTTGTGAGGTCGTTGTTCACGTTCGATCTTCAGGGGACGGAGGGGGCAGCGCGCGCGGGAGTCTTCCAGACCGCGCACGGTGCCTTGCCGACGCCGATCTATGCGCCGGTGGGCACGCAGGCTACCGTCAAGGCCGTCACCCCCCAGCAACTCAAGGAAGTCGGGGCGGTGCTGGTGTTGGCGAATACTTACCATCTCTACCTGCGCCCGGGCGATGCCCTGATCGGGGAGTTGGGCGGACTGCACACTTTCATGGGCTGGGATGGCCCGCTCTTGACCGACTCCGGCGGGTTCCAGGTCTTCAGTCTGGCAGGGCGTGGAGACAAGCAGTCGCTGCGGAAGATCGATGCTGACGGTGTGACCTTTCGTTCGCATCTCGACGGGCGGCAACATCGTTTCACCCCAGAGACGGTGATGCGCATTCAGGAGAACCTGGGGGCCGATATCGCGATGGCCCTGGATGAATGTGCTGTGCCCGACGACTACGAGTACCTGAAGCGCAATGCGCTTCCCCGGACTCACGCGTGGGCCGAGGCCTGTCTCGCTGCGCATACCCGGGGTGACCAGGCCCTCTTTGGGATTGTGCAGGGGGGCATCTATGCCGATCTGCGAGAGTCGAGCGCGCGCCACATCGTGGGGCTGGGGTTCCCGGGCTACGCAATCGGCGGGCTATCGGTCGGCGAGAGCAAGACGGCGATGTATGCAACGCTCGACGTTACAGTCCCTTGCCTGCCTGTGGACAAGCCCCGGTACCTCATGGGGGTCGGGACGCCGGAGGACCTGGTCGAGGGCGTCGCACGCGGCATCGACATCTTCGACTGTGTGCTCCCAACCCGCGTGGCGCGTAACGGACAGGCCCTGCTGCGCACAGCCAAGATGAACCTGCGCAACGCCCGCTTCGCGGATGATCCTGCGCCGATCGACGCGACCTGTACGTGCTATGCGTGTCGCAACTTCAGCCGTGCCTATGTCAGGCATCTCTTTGCCGCAAAAGAGATACTGGGCGCAACGCTCCTGACCATTCACAACCTCCATACGATGCTGACCCTGATCAAGGATATCCGCGCCGCGATCCTGGAAGGTCGCTTTTGCGACTTCCGGGCGGCTTTCTGGGAGGCACGCGAGCGTGAGGAGGCGGGTGCCCGGTCACGCTTCGTGGGTGCGCGCCCTATGGCGTCTGCGAACACTGCAGATGAGGCCGATCCCGAACCGGCATTGGCGCCAGACTTGACCTGGCGGCAGGCCGATCTAGACTCTGAGGAAACGGGACAATCAAGGTAGGCTAGCTGTGCGAAAACTCTCAAGGAATGACCTGTGCTGGTGCGGCAGCGGCAAGAAGTACAAGCACTGTCACATGCGCGAGGATCTGGCGACGCTGCACGCCCGCCGGGGCGCCGCTCTGCGGGAACGCCGGGAGATCATCATCAAATCTGAGGCTCAGATCGAAGGGATCCGTCGGGCATGCCACCTGACACGGGATATCCTTGATGCGCTGACCGACCGGATCAAGCCGGGCATCACGACCGAGCAGATCGACGCGTGGGTGCACGAGATGACTGTCGCGGCAGGCGCTACGCCGGCGCCCCTGAACTATCGGGGATACCCGAAGAGTGTCTGCACGTCGATCAACGAAGTGATCTGCCACGGCATCCCATCGCCCGATCGAGTCCTCCAGGAGGGCGACATTCTCAACGTTGATGTCACCTCGATTCTGGATGGTTACTATGGCGACTCCAGCCGGATGTTTCTGATCGGCGAGGTATCCGAGGATGCGCGCAAGTTGGTGGAAGTGACGCGGGAGGCTATGTTCCTCGGCATCGCGCAGGTCAGGCCCGGGAACACCATCGGCGACATCGGCCACGCGATACAGGAGTACACTGAGGCTCGTGGATACTCGGTCGTGCGGTCGTTCGTGGGCCACGGGACCGGGGTGCGTTTCCACGAACCACCCGACGTGCCTCACTACGGGGTGTCAGGAACCGGGGTCACCCTGGTGCCCAACATGGTCTTTACCATCGAGCCGATGATCAACATCGGAACCTGGGAAGCTCGGGTGCTCGAGGACGGTTGGACCACCGTGACCCTGGATGGCTCGCTTTCCGCGCAGTGGGAGCATACTGTGCGGGTAACCGAGGATGGGGTCGAAATCCTAACCGAGTGAGCCCGCGGCGGTAGGATTGGGGCGATAAACTTCACGCATATTGTGTGAATCTCTGGCTATGGTATACTGTAGTACACTATGAATGATCAGGAGGCTCTTCATGCAGGGTGATGAGAACGAGATCCGCACCGGGCTGCGCGATGTTATCGATTTCGAGATTGGCCTGGACGTTGTGTCTTTGGGTATGATCCGGGACATCAGCCTCGAAGGCGATAGAGTTACGATTACGATGATTCTCACCTCTCCGATGTGCCCGATGGCCTCCTTCATCATGAGCCAGGTCAAAGACCGGGCATCTGAACTGACCGACAAGCCGGTGGAGGTCATTTTGGGGCGTGAGCTGTGGAAGCCGGACATGATGGAGGCTGAAGCCCGCGAAGCGTTGGGCATATAAGCTTGACAAAACGCGCGGCTTAGCGATAATGTAGCTAAGATAGATCTTTGCACAGGCTGTGACAGGGAGAAGTAACCGGGTGGAACCTGACAGGGAGGTGGGGCCACCGACTGAGAGCCCCGCTGAGCGAAAGCCCGGTGAAGTTCGCCCTTGAGCCGACCGTTGAACGTCCTGGGATCCAGGACCAAGTAGACGGCTCCGCACGCCCAGCGTTATCGGGGCAGCCCATCGTCGGAAGACTGTGGGATGAGTGGCTTGTGCATTCGTGCGCGTGTGCACTAGCAAGCAGGGTGGTACCACGGGAGCTACGCTCTCGTCCCGGCAGGGATGAGGGCGTTTTTTGTTGCTTGTCCGAGCTGCGAGAATCGAGACCGGCCCCTTGGGTCGCTGGCTCGGGCTACGTCTGAACGGAGGTTTGCGATGAGTTCACTTGAGGCATTGGAGCAGGTCCGCGAGCAAGCGCTCGCCGAGTTATCGCGCGCGGCCACGACAGAGGCGCTGGCGGCGTGGGAGAAGCAGGTGCTCGGCAGGCAGGGGAGCATGACACAGCAGGCGCGTCAGGTGGGACAGTTGTCGCCGGAAGATCGTCCGGTCTTCGGGCGGCGCGTCAATGAGATCAAGGTGCTGCTTCAGGAAGCCTATGACGCGCGCCTGGCGCAGATCCGTCAGATCGAGCTGAGCGCGCAGTTGGAGACGGAAAAGATCGACGTCACCCTGCCCGGTCGCCCGGTCGTTCCCGGTCACCTGCACCTGACCACACAAGCGCTGCGGCAGCTCTACCGGATCTTCGCCTATATGGGATTCGAGGTGTACGAGGCACCCGATGTCGAACTGGAGGCCTACAACTTCGACCTGCTCAATATCCCCGAATACCATCCTGCGCGCGACATGTGGGACACGTTTTGGGTGAGGGGTTCGGAGGGAGACTCCCGGGACCGGCGCTTGCTGCGCACGCACACCTCGCCGGGTCAGATTCGCGTGATGCGGGAGCGCTACCCGGAGCCGATTCGGGTCGTGCTGCCGGGCAAGTGCTATCGTTACGAGCAGATCACGGTGCGGGCCGAGCACCAGTTCTACCAATTGGAGGGACTGGCGGTCGGCAAGGGCATCACGATAACCGACCTGATCGGTACTATCACCCAGTTCTCACATCTCTACTACGGCGCAGACCGTGGCGTGCGGGTGCGCAGCTCCTACTTCCCGTTCACGGAGCCGAGCGTCGAGGTCGACACAGAGTGCATCCTGTGCCAGGGGAAGGGCTGCGCCGTGTGCAAGTATACCGGCTGGCTCGAGATCGCGGGCGCCGGGATGGTGCATCCGGTGGTATTGCAGAACGGCGGCTACGACCCTGATGTGTGGAGCGGCTTTGCCTTTGGCTTCGGCGTCGAGCGCCCCGCAATGCAGAAGTATGGAGTTGAGGATATCCGATTGTTCTACGGCAACGACCTGCGGTTCTTGCGTCAGTTCTAGTGAGGTGAGCGATGAAGATCCCTCTATCGTGGTTGAATGAGTATGTGGATTTGCACGACATTCCGGTGGACCAACTGCGGCAGCGGCTGGATCTGGCCGGTCTGGAGGTGGACGCCCTGGAGCTGATTGGGCATCCAGGTGCGGCGTTGCCCTGGGATCCGGACAGGGTCATCACGGCTGAGGTGTTGGCTGTGCGCCAGCACCCGAACGCGGACCGCCTGGTTCTGGCTGAGGTGAACTACGTGGGCGAGGCACCCGAGGTTGTCGTCACGGGTGCGCCCAGCCTATACGATCTTAGAGGGCGCGAAGATCTGCACCTCAAGGTCGCCTTCGCTTGGGAGGGCGCCGAGCTCTATGATGGACATGCCGAAGGCTGGGTCAAGGCGCGACTCAAGAAAACCCAGATCCGTGGCGAACCCTCGCGTGCGATGGTCTGCTCTGAGAAAGAGCTGGGGTTGTCGGAGGCGGCAGAGGACATTCTCTACCTGTCCGACGACACGCCGGTCGGCGTGCCGCTGGTCGATGTGTTGGGAGACACTGTACTGAGCTTCGACATCAAGGGGCCGTTCGGGCACCTCCAATCGGTCTACGGCATCGCGCGCGAGCTTTCGGCGCTCTATCACCGCCCCCTGAAACGCAATCCACTGGATGCCGCAGAGCGTCTGGGCCTGACGGCATCGACCGAGGCAGGGTTCGTCCATCTCGAAATCGCGGACCCGGAACTCTGCCCGCGCTATACGGCCACGCTGATACGGAACATCGAGGTCAAGCCGTCTCCGCTGTGGCTGCAGATGCGCCTCCGCCGCGCCGGCATGCGCCCGATCAACAATATCGTCGATATCACGAATTACGTGATGCTGGAGTTGGGTCAGCCCCTGCACGCCTTTGACTACGCGGAGGTCCGCTCTCCTGCCGGGGGGACACAGCCCACGATTATCGTCCGGCGGGCCCATGCGGGTGAGCAGATGAAAACCCTCGACGGTGAGTTGCGTACGTTCGACGATCAGATGCTGCTCATCACCGACGGGCAGGGACCTGTCGGCATCGCTGGGGTGATGGGCGGCGAGGAGAGCGAAGTAGGCGCTGATACCCGTGACGTGCTGCTTGAGGCGGCCAACTTCCACTTCCTGAACATTCGTCGCACCAGCCAGCAGCTGAAGCTCCAGACCGAGGCTTCCAGCCGCTTCGGCAAGCGGGTCGATCCCGAGCTGGCGCTGCCCGCGGCGGCTCGGGCTGCAGAGCTGATGGTCGAGCTCGCCGGTGGGCAGGTGGACCGGACGGTGGGCGACCTGTATCCCGGCCGACCCGAGCCGCAGGCGATCGTCTTCGATCCTGCGTTGGCGGATCGGCTACTGGGGATTGAGATCCCGCGCGAGGAGCAGGGCCGGATTCTGCGAGCCCTGGAGTTCGGTGTCGAGGACCAGGGCGCGGCGTTCCGCGTCACGGTGCCCTCCTACCGGCGCGACGTCACGTTGCCGGTCGATCTGGTCGAAGAGGTGGGGCGAATCCATGGCTATGACAGATTCCCCAGCACCCTCATCGACGAGGCGTTGCCGCCGCTGCGTCGCAACCGCGCGCTGGAAGATGAGGAACACCTGCGCGACGTGCTTGTCGGCTTGGGTCTGGATGAGATCATCACGTATTCGCTGATCGATCCGGGAGATGAGGCCCGCATCCACCCCGACCCGGCGCAGACCCTGGCGTTGCCGGGCGACCCGGTCGTGCTGCGGAATCCGCTGGCGCCGGAGCGCTCGCTCATGCGCCGCACGCTGTTGCCCGGGGCGCTGCGCACTGCTTGGGCCAACCTGCGCTATCTCGACCGTGTTGCCGTGTTCGAGGTGGGGCGCGTGCACTATAGGACCGGACCGGCGGACGCGATGACGGGTGACACCGGTGTCGCCGAACCTCGCCACCTGAGCATGCTGCTCACAGGGGTGCGCACGCCGGTTTGGTGGCAGGAAGCGAGTGACAGGCCCGCCCTGCTCGACTACTTCGATCTGAAAGGCGTTGTCGACGCGCTGCTGCTGCGACTATCACTCGACGACAACGTGCAATGGGCGCGGGGCGCCCACCCGTCGTTTCACCCCGGGCGCTGTGCGGTGGTGTCGGTCTACGATCGCGAACTGGGGGTCCTCGGCGAGCTGCATCCCCTTGTTCGAGAGGCCTTCGACCTGCCGGCGCAACCCGTCGCGGTGTTGCTGTGGGACCTGGACGTATTGCTGGATGCGGCGACCGAGGCGGATGCCGCCAAGAAAGTGGGTATGATCTCGCCCTATGCGCCGGTCCACGAGGATCTGGCCCTGGTCGTTGACGAGGCCACGCCTGCCGTGGAGGTCCAGCGCGCGATTCTGGAGGCGGGCAGGCCCCTGGTTACCGAAGCGACGCTGTTCGACGTCTACCGTGGCGCCCAGGTGGGGCCGGGAAAGAAGAGCCTGGCGTTCGCCCTGAGCTATCAGGCACCCAACCGCTCGCTTTCGGATCGCGATGTGACGAAGCTGCGCCAGCGGATCGTCAAGGCGGTGGAGAAAGGGCTTGGTGCCCGGCTACGGGGCTCCTAGTCCTCTGAGATGCCGGCCTTCCGGGGTGTGGCGCGTCTCCGCGTCCAGCTTCCCGGAAGGCCGTTTGCATCTCACACAATCATCCGTTTGAAAATGTCTTCCAGCGTGGCCTTGGGGGCACGAGTCTGCACCTCCTCAAAGCGTTGACTGTAGAGCGGGCGGCTGGTGTCTCGGTAGAAGACCCCCAGGTATTGCGTGGCAGTTTCCATCGCCAATGCCATGGCCGCCAGCCGGTCGCCGGGATCGTGAGCGTCGGGCAGCGGTTGAGTGATCTCACGGTAATGCTCGTAGGTGTTGTAGAAGGTCACGCAGGGGCTGAGCACCTGTATGAGCGAGAACCCGGGATGCTGGAGCGCCTCCACGAGGAC
Organism: Anaerolineae bacterium; assembly: GCA_034676805.1. Classification (GTDB taxonomy): domain Bacteria; phylum Chloroflexota; class Anaerolineae; order B4-G1; family SLSP01; genus PWVB01. The sequence continues at coordinate 34,716 of JAXDDO010000031.1, forward strand.
ATTGACCATCTCTTTGAGCTTGCCGGAGAAGCAACGAGCTACAAAGGATGTATCGTAGGCCAGCGCCAAAAGCACCGGGTTGAGGGGACGCTCCTGAGAGCCATAGGGAGCAGCCTTGCTCACGATTCCCTCGGGGCTGGTGGGGGAAGGCTGTCCCTTGGTCATGCCGTAGATGCTGTTGTCCATTACGATGTAGGTAATGTCGACGTTGCGACGCGCGGCGTGTGGAATGTGTCCGCCCCCAATGCTGAACCCGTCTCCATCACCGCCGACGGCGACTACCGTGAGCTCGGGCCGGCCCAGCTTGGTGCCGGTTGCCAGGGGCAGCGCGCGCCCGTGGATGCCGTGGATGCCGTACGTGTTCAGAAAGGCCGGGAAGCGGCTGGAACAGCCGATGCCCGAGGCGATGGCGATCATCTCACGCGGCGTCCCCAGTTGTGCGAAGGCACGCATCAAAGCCGTGAGGACGGCGTAGTCACCGCATCCCGGGCACCAGATCGGTTTGACGTCGCTCTTATAGTCGTTGGGCTTGGACTCAGTCACGTCGCCCTCCTGTGTTGTGGGCCAGCCCAGCTACGACCTCGAAGATCCGCGCCATCTCACCGTGCTTGGCCTCCCACTGCTGGCGTTCGTTGTTGATCATGGACACGGCGGCATCGACGATCTCGCGAACCTTCAAGGGAACCCCCTGCTCCTTCTTTAGTTGGTAGATATGCACGTTCAATTCGTCCAGTTGGTGGTAGTAACGGTGCTCGATCATGCGGCCAAACTGACCCGAGAAGTTGAGTTCCGGTACCAGGATGGCGCGCTTGGACGAGATGAAATCGGCAATGGCTGAATCGGGCATCGGGAGCAGTGTGTGGGGGTAGATCGCCTCGACCGGAATGCCGTACGATTGCAGACGCTGCGTCGCTTCGCGGACGGCACCGCGCGTGCTTCCCCAGCCCATGATCCCGAACGGGGCGTCCCGGTCTCCCCAGCGACGCGAGGTCATACGCCAATCGGCTAACATCTGCCGGGCTGCCTCGACCTTGTTCGCGCGCTTCTGCATCATACGCTGGTGGGTTTGCGGAGTCTGGTCGGGGTAGCCGTGCTCGTCGTGCTCCAGGCTCTCCGCCAGGTACATGCCGTCGGGAACGCCCGGGTGGCTCATCGGCGATACACCGTTCTCCGTGTAGGCGTAGCGGCGATAGTCGCCCTGCAATTCCTCGGCTGTAGGGGTGATTCGCTCCAACGGGCCATTCCACGGGGTACCGGGAAGGGGCGTTGTCTCCATACGGGCCGCCATCGCCTGGTCTGACAACACAATGACCGGCATCTGGAAGCGTTCCGCGAGGCTGAAGGCGTAGATCGTCTGGAAGTAACAGTCTTTGACCGAATCGGGCGCCAGAACGAAACGAGGCGCGTCGCCGTGTCCCCCGTAGAGTGCGAGAAAGAGATCTCCCTGCGAGGTCTTCGTTGGTAACCCGGTCGAAGGACCCGCGCGCTGGACATTGACGACGACCAGCGGGATTTCGGCCATGCTCGCCAGGCCCAAACCCTCGACCATCAGCGAGAGTCCCGGGCCAGACGTCGCCGTCATCGCGCGCCGCCCGGCAAACGAGGCTCCGATGGCCATATTGATCGCTGCTATCTCGTCCTCGACCTGCACCAGGGTGCCGTCGAATGCCGGCAGATAGCGGGCCATCGATTCCATCAGCGGCGTCGCTGGGGTTATAGGATAGCCGGCGTAGAACGTGCAGCCTGCCGCGAGCGCTCCGAGTGCCATGGCATCCGCGCCGGAGAGGAGGATACGCTCCGCCGGCTTCCCCGGCGCAGCCAGGTTGAACGGAAAGGGTTCCGGATAGGTCTCTCTGGCGTAAGCGTAACCCCGTTGCATCGCGGCGAGGTTCTTCTCCAACGATTCTGCGTGGCGTTGCATGCGCTGGCGCACCAGCGTCTCTGCGGTGTCGGGGTCAAAGCGGAAAAACCAGGTCAGCGCGCCCAACAGCGCGAAGTTCTTACCAATCGGCCAGTCGAGGCTCTGGGCGATGGCCTCGGCGGGGACGGGATAGTGACTATGGGTATCGTCTGCGATATCCACTGTGGCTTCATAGATCAGGGCTGCGCCTTGGCACAGGTCGCCACGCTCGTCCAGCCAGGCCTGCCGGTTCATCGCGACCAAGACGTTGGCCTCATCCCCCTCGGTCATCACCCGGCTGAGCCCCAGCCGCGTCTGGTACATGACCTGGCCGCCCCTGATCTCGGCAGGATAGGTGCGGAAGCTGTAGACCTCCAGGCCAGAGTAGGCCGCGACACGCGTGAGCAGGTCTCCCAACGTGATGGTGCCCTCGCCGCCCTCGCCGGCTACGCGAATGACGATGGTAGGGTTATCTTCCTGCATACGATCACTCCTAGTTGGTATCGCTGGGGGCTTCCGGGTCTGCATCAGGCCGGGGCGCTACCGGCACTCACCACTGCAGTGACCTGGCCCTCGCCCCACATCTCCACCTGACCATTTGGTCCCAAGGCCAGGGCTGTTCCATCGGGCACGCCCAAGCCCAGCAGGCTATCGCCAAGCTTGGGGAGCGCTTTGAGGATCGGTGAATCCTCGGTACGGGTGAAGTGCGGCACCACCACGGTGTTCATCACGAAGCCTAACCCGAGCGCCTGTTGGTAGGGCGGTCGTGAGGTGAAGACCCAGTGGCCCAGCGCTGCTGCACCGGCCGCCGCCCCAACGATGGTCAGGCCCTGGAGGGTGCTGTATCCCTCGACGATCTGGCGGAAGGCTTCCGTGTTGACCAGCGTGTTGACCAGGGGCAGTGGGTTTTCTCCGCCAAGGTAGAGGATGCCGGCTTCCATCAAAAGCGTGAGGAAGCCCGGTGTCTCCAGGTAGTCGCGCGTGAGCGTCTCCAGGGTATAGGCTTCTCCGCCAGGGCCGCCCAGCGTGGTGAAATGCTCCAACGTCTCCTCGGCAGCCGTGCGCGAGCCTTCGGCCATCAGGATCAGCATTGGACGATCGAGGTTGGCGACACTGAGAAGTTGCGCGTCGGCTTGGTCAGTTGACCCGTTACGCCAGTCTCCTCCTCCGAGCAAGACGAGCCAGCCCTCACCATCCAGCCAGTGAAGCGGACCTTGTATTGGCATCGTGCGTCCTAGTCTATTCCCGAGCGGGCATCAGGCGCAGCAGCGCGTCCACAACCACGGCGACCCCGTTGACCATAGCGTGTTCATCGATATCGAAGCGCGGGTTGTGATGCGGACGATCCTGGTAGTCGATAGGGCCGGAGCCGACGAAGATGTAGCATCCGGGGATCTCCTGGAAAAAGAAGGCAGCGTCCTCGCTCCCCATTGTTCTCTCGTCCACTTTCAGTGCCTCGCGACCCAAGAGCGTGGCTACAGATTCCTGAACCAGGGCAGTAATGCGCGCGTCGTTGATCAGCGCGGGCGTCAACGGTAGGATCTCGAGTTCAGCCTGGGCTCCCATCATCTGCGCGGTGCCGACGACGATCTCCTCCATGCGCCGGAGCACCATCTCACGCGTCTGGGCGTTGTAGGATCGGACGGTGCCCTTCAGTTGCGCCGCCGGCGGAATCACGTTGAAGGCCTCGCCACTGTGGATCGCGCCGACGCTTATGACCACTGTATCGAGGGGGTTCACATTGCGGCTGACGATGGTTTGCAGGTTGGCGATTGTGTATGCCGCAACCACCACAGGGTCGATGGATTTCTCGGGCATTGCGCCGTGGCCACCCTTGCCGGTGATCGTAGCCTGCCAGGCCTCCGCCGCCGCCATCACCGGGCCAGGTGTGACGCCCATTTGACCGGAGGGCACGCTGTTCCAGATGTGGACCGCGAGGGCCGCCTCGGGACGCGGGTCCTCCAGGGCGCCTTCATCCATCATGATCTTGGCACCGTTGTCGCCTTCCTCACCGGGCTGGAAGATCAGTTTCACCGTGCCACGCCAGGCCTCGCGGTGCTTTGCCATGAGTGTGGCAATACCCAGGCCCATCGCAGTGTGCGAATCGTGGCCGCATGCGTGCATACATCCCGGAACTTCTGACGCGTAGGGTACGGCGTTCTCCTCCTGGATCGGCAGGGCGTCCATGTCGACGCGACTCATCACAACCGGACCCTCGCCGTTAACCAGGGTCGCGACCACGCCGCTCTTCGCCACGCCCTCCCTCACGTCATAGCCGAGGCCACGTAGCGTCTCGGTAACGATGCCGGCGGTGCGGTAGGTTTCCAGCCCCAGTTCCGGATGCCGGTGGAAATCGCGGCGCCACGCCACGAGTTGATCGAAAATGCGTTCTGCTTCGTCAAGCACCTTCATTGGAACTCCTTCAGATGGATCGCTCCCATTAGTGTAGCGAGTCGAGGATACCAGGACAAGTTACGGATGACCTGACGGGCAAGAGAAACCTCCCAAGGTCGCGTGACCTTGGGAGGGTGCGGTCGTGTCGCGCGGGGCATGAGTTCCGCCCTGCCCAGGCCGCGAGGCTAGAGCCCGTAGAGCGTCGTGTATTTCTCTCGTAGATACGTCAGCAGTGGCTGGGCGCTGATCGTCTGCCCGAATTCCCGCTGCATCAACTCCGGGGCTGTGAACTTGCTTCCGTGGCTGTGAACATGCTCCCGCAACCAACTCAGCAGGGGCGCAAACTCTCCGCGTGTGTAGCCTTTCTCTAGTCCCGGTATCTGCTCTCGCGCCATGTCGTAGATCTGGGCGGACATCAGGTTACCTAAGCTATAGGTTGGGAAGTACCCGATGGTGCCGTGCGACCAGTGGATGTCCTGCAGGCAGCCCAGTGCGTTGTTGGGCGGCGTAATGCCCAGGTATTCCTCGTACTTCGCGTTCCATGCATCGGGCACGTCTGCCACCTTGAGCGCCCCGGTGATCAGGTCCTTCTCCAGTTCGAAGCGGACGAAGATGTGCAGGTTGTAGGTGACCTCGTCGGCTTCCACGCGAATGAGAGAAGGCTCGACCTTGTTGATGGCCCGGTGGAACTGATCCAGCGAGATGCTCTGGAGTTGGGCGGGGAAGAAGGCGCGCAGGATGGGGAAGTAGTAGCGCCAGAAGGGCAGGCTGCGCGCAACCTGATTCTCCCAGAGGCGCGATTGTGACTCGTGCAATCCCAGCGTGGAGCCGCCGGCGAGCGCCGTACGCTCGAACCGATCCGGGCTGCCCATCTCGTAGAGGGCGTGGCCGCCCTCGTGCACAGTGCTGAAGATGGCGGATTGGGGCCGGTTGTCGAAAAGGCGCGTCGTCACGCGCACATCGCTGTTGCCGAACTCGATCGTGAAGGGATGGGGCGCCTTATCCTGGCGGCCGCGAGTGAAGTCGTAGCCCATGTCGTGCAGCAACAGCAGCGTGAAGTCCCATTGGCGCTGCTGGTCGTACTTGCCTTCCTCAAGGAAGCTGTCGTCGACAGGCGGCTGCGCGGCAATCGCATGGACCAGTGGCACCAGACCGGCTCGGAGTTCACTGAAGAGCGCCTCGACCTGCGCTGTCTTCATACCCGTCTCGAACTGGTTGAGGAGTGCATCGTAGGGGTGATCCTCGTAGCCGAGGTAGCCGGCCTTCTCGATCTGGATATCGACGAGCTCGCTGAGGTGTGGCTGGAATGTCGCGTACGTGTCGGCTTCGCGCGCTTTGCGCCAGGCGACGAAAGCCTCGGACGTGGCCTTGCTCTCGCGCTCTACGAGCTCGGTGGGGATCTTGGTGCGCTGATCGAAGATTCGGCGCGTGACACGGACCTGGCTTGCATCATCACTATCGTAGTCCATGCCCGCGACCTCGGCTTCGGCGGCCTCCAGGATCGCCGCGGTCGTATCGGAGGTAAAAAGCTCGTGTGCCATCGATGACAAGGTTGCCAGTTGGGCCGATCGTGGCCCGACAGCGTTCTCGGGCATGTAGACCTCTTGATCCCAGCTCAACACCGCTGCGGCGAACTGCAAATCGGTGACCTTGCCAATGTGTTCCTTCAGTCGCTCAAGTTTCTCTCCCATAGCGTGTTCGCTCCAATCGTGGCTGAGAGTAGGGTGTTAACGCGGCTCGCAATATGAGCAGACAGCATGCGACCGCCAGGCGTGTTTTCCTGGGCCATTATACCTGAAGGCGCAGTACATAGAAAGCGGGGGATGCCGTCGCCGCGACATCCCCCGCATCAAAGTGCGACCGCACCCGTCAGCCCACGCGCTCTACCGCCAGCACGACGGGCTCGCCATCGACGCTATCCTCGAGCACCTGATCGCCCGTCGGGGCCTGCGAGGGCTCCAATGTCTGAGCGAGAACTTCGTCGGCAATGGCATCACGGTGAATCTCGATGGCTTCCGTGAGCTTGTCGCCCGCCTTGTAGGTCACTTTGATCCGGTCGGTGAGATCGAAGTCCGCCTGCTTGCGCAATTCCTGCACGCGACGCACGACCTCACGGGCCAGGCCCTCGCGCGCCAGCTCCGGCGTGATCGTGGTATCGAGGCCGACGACGAGCCCTCCCTCGCCCGCAACGCCGAACCCCTCGCGGGCGTGCGTCTGAACGAGCACCTCGTCTGGCGCCAACGTGACGTCAGTCCCGTCGGGCAGTGTGAGCGCCAGATCCTGACCGGCATGGAGCTGCGCCACGGCCTGGCGTGCGTCGGCGACTTCAAGCGCCTTCCGGATGAGCGGGAATTGCGGCCCAAACTTGGGCCCGAGGACCCGGTTCACGGGCAGCAGCCGGTAGGTGACCAGCTCGCCTTCCTCCGCGACGAAGTCCACTGTTTTCACGTTCAGCTCGTCGGCCAGGAGATCGAGCAACTGGCTCAACTCTGCGCGGCGGCGAGGGTCCGTGGCGATGAGTGCCCGCGCCAGCGGCTGCCGGACCTTGAGGTTATTCGCCGACCGCACGGAGTGTCCGAGGGTTGCTGCCTGGCGCACGGCATCCATTGCGTCGACCAGGTCCTGCTCGTTCGCGGACAGAGGCTCGGCGACCGGGAACATACAGTGGTGCACGCTCTCCGGCGCCGCCGTGTCGACCGCGGCCACCAGGTTTCCGTACATCGCCTCGGTGATGAAGGGCAGAACCGGCGCCAGGGCCTTGACGAAGGTTACCAGGACGGCGTAGAGCGTCTGGTAAGCCGCAGCCTTGTCGGCGTCGGTATTCGCGCTTTCGCCTCGCGCGGCCCAGAAGCGGCGCCGGCTGCGTCGCACGTACCAGTTGCTTAGGTCGTCGAGGAACGCTTCGGCAGGCTGGGCAACGCGCAACGGCACGTAGGCCTTATAGCCCTCCGTCATCGCTTCCAGCGTCTCGCGCAGCCGGGCAATGATCCAGCGGTCCAGAACCGTGGGTGTGGCGCCCGCGGTCCAGGGTTCGTGAACGCGGGGTTGTCCTTCTTCCAGGCGTACCGGGTTGTCGTTGAGAGCCGCTGGCGGGGTCCAATCGTCGATGCTCGCGTATGTGACGAAGAAGGCGTACACGTTCCACAAGGGGATGATGAAACGTCTGCGGGTCTCGTCGGCGCGGTGATATCCGAAGAGCAGATTCTGATCCAGCTTCTGGTTCATAAAGAGCCAGCGCATGGTGTCGACGCCCATAGTCTCGGCCGCGTCGTCGAACCAGATCGCGTTGCCCCAGGACTTGTGCATGGGACGGCCATCTTCGGCAAACAGCGTCGAGTACCCATGCACCACCCTGGTGGGCGCCCGGTTCTCGTAGACAGTGCTCATCGTGATCAGGCTGTAGAACCAGTTGCGGAACTGGCCTGGGAAAGACTCGCTGATCCAGTCCGCCGGGAACCATTGCCTCCAGTACTCGCGGTTGGTGCGATACTGGAGCGTCGAGTAGGCGACGCTGCCGGCATCGAGCCACGGGTTGCCGACATCCGCGATGCGCGCCATCGTGCCCCCGCAGACCGGACAGGCGAGCTTGACGGCGTCGACGTAGGGCCGGTGTGGCGTGTGGCCCTCGAAGACCTCCCAGCCAGCGACAGCACGCTCTCGCAGCTCCTCCTCATCGCCGATGACCTCGAAATGGTCGCAGCCCGGCGTCTCGCAAACCCAGATGGGGAGGGCCAGACCCCAATAGCGCTTTTTTGAGATCATCCAGTCCTGCATGTTGCGCAGCCAGTCCATCTCGCGGGCGTAGCCGAACTCGGGGATCCACTGGATCTCATTGACGACATCCATGATCTGGTAGCGCAGGCTCGCGGCTTTCTCCGCTGCGGTGACTTCCTCGCGGGGCTTGTCGTAGAGCGTGCCCATGTGGATGAACCACTCGTCGACCAGGCGGAAGACCAGGGGCGTCTCGCAGCGCCAGCACACGGGATAGCGGTGGGTGTAAGCGTCGGTGCGGTAGAGGCGTCCCTTGTCCTCCAGGTCGTGGAAGATATCGTGGGCGACCTCGTGGACGTCGCGACCTGTGAGCCAGCCGAAGCCCTCCCTGAACAGGCCGTTCTCGTGGAGGGGCGCCACTGCCGGCAAATCGTGGATCTCGCCCAACTCGAAGTCCTCGGCGCCACAGCCGGGGGCGATGTGGACAATGCCGGTACCCTCCTCCTCACCCACGGCGTCCCAGGGGATGACGCGGTGGTAGTCCGGGACGTGGCGTTCTCGGATCACCGGTAGCTCGTCGAATGGGCCGTCGTAAGTCCAACCCAACAGCGCCTCGCCCTTGAGCCTGTCGAGCACCGCGTGGGCACCCTTGATGACCTGCGGCAACGTCCCCTCGGCGAGGTAGTAGGTCCAACCGTCGGCAGCCTTGACCTTGACGTAGGTCAGTTCCGGCCCCACGGCCGCAGCGACGTTGCTGGTGAGCGTCCAGGGCGTCGTGGTCCAGACCAGCAGCGCCTCGCGGTCGCGGCCGCGCAGGGGGAAGCGGACCACCGGCGCGTCGTGGGTGAGCTCGCGGTAGCCATCGGTGACGATCTCGTGCTGGCTGATGCCGGTTTCGCAGCGCGGGCACCAGGGCATCACGTCATGGCCCTTGTAGAGCCAGCCCTTCTCCCAGACCCGTTTCAGGAAGGTCCAGATGGTGTAGTTGTTCTCGGTGGCAAAGGTGAAGTAGGAACCGCCCAGTTCCGGCATACCCAATCGGCCCACGACCTGCTCCACCGTGCCGGTGACCGGCCCTAACGGCCCGTCAACCGTGATTTCTTGCTGGGGATCCTGGAGCAGTTGCTCGGCCAGGTTGCGCAGCGTGTCAGGGTCGTTCCAGTCCATCCAGTACCCCAGGCGGATCGACTGCTCTGTCTGCCTGGCCGCCTGACGCAGGACGCGGGCCTTGCACTCCAGGACGAAGGGGCCAAGGCCATAGATCTCGATGTCGTGCTTGGACTCGAAGCCCTTCTCCTTTTCCACCTCCACTTCGACCCACAGGCCCTGGCAGTCGAAGCCGTTCTGGTAGCGCTCCGCGTAGCCGTGCATGGCCCAGAAGCGCTGCCAGAGGTCCTTGTAGGCGCGGCCCCAGCCGTGATGCACGCCCATGGGGTTGTTGGCCGTGATGGGACCATCGATGAAGGACCAGTGCGGAGCTCCTGCCCGCAGCTCATTCAGCTTGCGGAACGCCGCGGTCCGCGTCCAGAAATCCAGTACCTCGTGTTCTAGCGCGATGAAGTCCGCCTGAGTGCTGACAGATTTGAAGCCCATAGCCATCTCCTGATCTCGTGCCTGGACGCAGAAACGCCCCCGCCCATTCAGGGACGGGAGCGTGTGCTCTCGCGATACCACCCTGGTTGCCCCGCAGAAAGCGGGACCGCTCAGCCGGCGGCCAATACCACCGTGCACTGGATAACGGGTCGCAACCCCGGCCCGGTCTAGTCGCGACGCCTCACTGAAGGCGCACTTTCGGCGGGCAGCTCCGGAGTGATCTTCAGCGCGGCCTTCGCCGTCCGGCTCGCACCAACCCGGACTCGCTGGGGCGGGCGCCTGCGCCTACTCGTCTCCATCAACGCTTTTCTATGAAGATTGTACCTCCATTATGCCACGGGTAGGGGGCGTGTCAAGC
>JAXDDO010000046.1:0-5290 GCA_034676805.1 Anaerolineae bacterium
TGCGTCGCGCCTCAGCGTCCGCTAGGCCGGCAGCGTGACGACCACGCGGAATCCGTAGAGCCGGATGCCAGAGTCTGGCAGGTCCCAATCACGGAACGCGCAACGGGCACAGAGCAGGTCATTGACACACGACCCGCCCCGCACAACCCGGCCCACAGCATCCTCGGTCGCCGTCCACTCCCAGACATTGCCCGCCATGTCGGTGCAGCCATAGACACTGTCGCCAGCCGGTGAGTAGTGCCCGACCGGCGTCGTAGCGAAAAGGCCCGCCTCGGCCGTATTGCAGCGTTCGTGATCCCATGCACCCCAGGGGTACTTCCGCCCATCCACGCCACGGGCCGCCTTCTCCCACTCCGCTTCGCGGGGCAGTCGCGCGCGAGCCCACGCCGCATAGGCCGCGGCGTCCTCCCAGGTCACCAGGACCACGGGGTGATCCGCTTTGTTCGGCGGATATGTGCGCCCCTGCGCATCCCAGGCGTACGGCTGTGTCCAAGCTTCGCCGGCGAGGGGAACGGGATAGCCTGGAACGGCGTTCAGGAATCGCTGGTACTCCGCGTTGGTCACGGGCGTCCTGTCTATCCAGTATTCGGCTAACTCGCGCTCTTCCAGCGCCGCACCAAAGAGGAACGTGCCCGCGGGGATCCGTAGCATCTCCTTGCCGGTCTCTCCCCAGATCATTGTGTCCTGGCCCATGGCGATGGTCTCCGAGTGATCGTTGGGATGTTACGCTTGCTGGGGCATAGCAGTATGCGCTGCACCCGCGCCACTGCGCTCCGCAGCACCACGCCGGGTGCAGGCAGTGGAGGGCGGCCAGCTTATCTCAGCCCGTACCAGTCGCCGCTCTCAAGGTCGCCCAGGAAGATGCCCTTGTCTTCATCGCCGCTGATGGCTTGACCCCGCTCTTCGGCGCGTTGGAGGTACTCGCGGGCTTAGTCTCGGTGCCTGCTTCGACAGTCTATCGCGGGTGCGTGACCATATTGAGAATGATCTGAACGACAAGGAGCCCGAGCAAGACCATCCCGCGAATCCGGGAGTCGTATTTCCACACCATAACCACGAATCCGTAATTCATCGAGATGTAGAGAGCGACGTAGGGCACCAGGAGCCTCCAATCCATCGTCTCTCTGAATGGGATCTTCAAGATCCAATCATATAAGGCTTCGATCAACAGAAATGCCAGGAAGATGACCAGAAAGACGGTATAGCGCGATGTCTTCTGTTCCCGCTGGACGAGGTAGATGGCGTAGAGCGCGGGGATCGCCAGCAGGAAATAGAGCCACCCGACTTTTCCGAGAAGAGCAAGATTCTTACTGCGAAGGGAAAAGATGATGATGAGGAGTATGTTGTTCACGAGGCCCAGCACGAAATAGAACGGCTTAAGCATCTCGAACTCCTTTCCATCTTCTCTGCACTATCGGAACGTGTCTACCCCTGGCTGCAGCGCGAGGGTTGCTGACGCCACCCCGCGCGTTCTTTACAGGTGCTTCGTGAGGAAGTAGCGTTCATGCCCAGGGGGGAAGTCTCGCAGCACCCCGAAGACCTCGTACCCATGGCGTCGATAGAAGCCAGGTGCCTGGAAACTGAAGGTGTCCAGATACACCTGCTTGGCCCCGCGCTGCCGCGCTTCGTCTTCAGCGCGCGCGAGAAGGCTGCTGCCATATCCGCGACCGCGCACGGCCTCCTTCACCCACATGAGGTTGACGTAGAACCAGTCCCAATAGGTCGCGCCAATCACACCACCTACGATCTCGCGGTCCGGTCCGTAGAGGACGAAACACAGCTGCTTGCCCTGGTCATCACCGGCTTGTTGTGTGTTGTACTCCTGGATACCCCCTCCAATCGCCTCCCACACCGAGTCATCAGGCCTGTCAACGTAGGCGATCTCATACTCGTCGTTCATAGCTGGGCTGTCTCCTTTTCCGTTGTCTCGATCTGCTATGCCCCGAAGTGCCGCACGCCCACAGGGAAGACCTGGGCACCGTGACCAACCGGCGTGGCCGCTAGGGGCTTACCTGGCCGCTCTCCGAACCGGGGGACGGGGCTTTCCGCGTGGATGTCCTGCACCAGGCCCGGCCGGAGCTGCTCAAGACTGACACGCTGTGCAGTTCAGTTCGTCCGTTCCTTCGCGCGCCTCCGCAGCTCGACAAGCAGGAATGCGATCGCTAAGGCGAGATAGAGTAAGTTCCACGTAGTCCATGTTCGCCATCGCGGCCAGCCCCTTTCCCAGTGGGGGCCTATGCCCCAGCCAACGTCACTCTCAGTATAGGCACTTCGTGTGTGCGGGCCAGTTCTGTTGGTGGGCAACCCACGAGCAGCTCAACCCCGAGCGCTCCGCGGTGAAGCCGGTGCCGGTGATGGTTACAAAGACATCGAGGTCGTTGGGAGCGAAGTTCGATCCGTCCTCCAGGCGATCTACAGGGACATCTTCGAAACCCCTGCCTTCCATCTTATTGCGACCGAAGTAGCCCTTGCCTGTGGCCTAGCCCCGACTCCCATACCGCATCGCCCGCAACACAGAGCACGACCACGGCCAGACACACCAATCCGTACACGCCGAGGCCGAAGGAAAGGACCATGTCATCGGGCCGCACGATATAGTCCAGCATGAAGGCATAGACGCTGTTCACCACGCCGTGCAGAAAGGCCGCTACCCAGATGCTCCTGGACTTGATCACGGCGTAGCTCTGAACGAACCCCCACAAGATGAAGAACACCAAGCCCAACCCCAGCCCCAGAATCGTTGGCGGATACGTGTGAACGCCACTCAGGATCACCGGAACATGCCACACGCCCCAGATCACACCCACGAGGGTCGCGCCCACCCAGGCAGCCCCGCGCCGGTGCCCCAGTCTGGCCAGTTCGTCCTGCAGGAAGCCGCGCCACCCATACTCCTCCCCGAACACGACCGCCAACCCACCGAGGGGGACCCCCGTCACCGCAAGCCCCAATGCCATGACCAGGGCCAAGGTATACAGATTTTCGGGAACCGCGATCCCATAGACCCGCTCGACTTGCCCCCGGAATGGCCCCAGCCCAAGAAGCAGGTTCAGGGCTGCCTGTAAGGCAAAGAAGGCCACCACGCCCAGCACAAACTTCACGCCCCGGTCCGCATTCCCCAACTGCAGCCCGGCTTGCTCGAGCTCCTCCTTGCTGCTCTGCCCTGCCACAAAGAACACCAGCAGCGTCCACAGCGTGATCAGGAGGTTGCCCACCCCCTGGAAGAGGGTCGATTGGCCCTGGATGAAGAACGCTCCAACGCAAATGAGGCCGCCATAGACAACTGCAAGCAGCAGAAAGCCGTACAGAATCCAGCGAGGCTTTCCGTGGTAGCGTCGATAGTGGACAGGGCTATCCTCGAAGACGAAGAGCCGCAGGATGAGGGCCACAAACGCCGGGAACAACATGCCGAGCGGCGCCAGGCCCAGCCCAAGGTATGCTCTATGCCCGATGGTGAGGGCGATCAGCAGATCGAATCCCCAGGACAGGGCGAAGGTGAGAGACAGGAAAGCCGCAACGCGCCCGATCCGCAGACCCCGCATGGCTACAACTCCTATCGCGGCTAGTCGAATCTGCCTATGGGTACACCCTATCGGAATGGACCTCGCTCACGTGCACGGTGTCCATGGATCGCAGCCGCAACGCCGCGTCGAGCTGTATCCGGTCGAACGCGTCACCTATGTACGTCCTGAGGGTTATGCCTCATCGACCGTCATGGGTCTGGGCTGTCGTCCATCGATGTCTGTGACCCCATATGCCTGTGCCACGGCTGCAGCGACAAGGACTTGGCCTGACTTCTGCATTACATTGGGGTCAGTCGCCAGGGCGGCGACAACCCGCCCGATGAACTGCGGCGACTCCGAATTGGACAGATCGAAGTACTGGGCGGCTTTCATGACGCTTTCGGTGCGGACCAGGCCGGGGTAGAGACTGATAGCCGCCACATTGTGCTCACGCAACTCGTAGGCCATACAGGCGGCCATATGGTCATCCGCGGCCTTGGCCACTCCGTAAACGACGCCTTTGTCGTTGCGTTGTGCCGCAAAGAATGAGATGTTCACGATCAGCCCTGATCGCTGCGCAATCATAATCGGCGCAGCAAACACGCTGGCGACATAGTGCGCTCGAACGCCTGACTGAAACGCTCTGTCCCAACGCGAGATAGGGGCGGACCAGAACCCTTCTTCCTTCCAGTACTCCGTACCGTCGTTGAAGAATTCGTAGCCGCCCCACACGTTGTTGACCAGGATATCCAGGCAAGGTTGTTCGTTTCGGATACGCTGAAACACGACCGCGACATCTGCGTCGTTCTGGTGGTCACAACGCACCGCGATACCGTTGCCGCCCAACCGGGATACCTCTGCGGCCGTCTGGCCAATGGTTCCGGGCAGATCCACGGCAGCCTTGCCTTCTTCCACGGTGCGGCCTGTCACGTACACGGTGGCTCCGGCTTCGCCGAGTCCCAAAGCGATGCCCTTGCCAACACCACGGCTTGCTCCTGTCACGAGGGCAACTTTGCCAACTAGAGACTTCATAGACCGATCACCCTTTTTATATTGCGAAACGCACGACGTGGGGGTCAGCCGGGCAGTGCGGAGTCGGGTCGAATCGTCCACGTCGTCATCCGGCCCATCAAAAACACCGCCCGTGACCACACACGCCATGCGGCTGTCTTGGCGTTCCAGGCGCCCAGAGGCTGCGCCAACGGGCCGCAAAGTGACGGTGGGCAGAAGCGATGTCGGGTGGCACGGCAACGGAGGGCCAGGCCGAGCCCATCGTTCTCACAAGAGCGGGGCGAGCTGCTTCCAGGCGGGGCCGACCCATGGTCGCAGCCTCGCCCCGTCCATATCACACGCTAGAGTCCCTTAATGACCGTTGCGACAGCCAGAAGCGCCAACCCGATCACCACCAACCAGAAGGCAATGCTGGACAGAACGGGGATGGTTATGAGATTGGCCAGGATTCCGAGGACGCCAAGGATGACGGCGACCCACCACGTAACGACTTTGGGCTGATTCAGTACCATCGTCCGAATCTCCTTTCCCGATCACGGATGTAGGTTCTCTCCTGGCCCCGTGGTCAGACGACCAGTCTAGGAGAGGAGGGAGAAGGTGCCTTCCCCTTTGAGCTCTCGTACAGTCGAAGATCCTTCGCACCGGAACGACAATTGCCGGGACGTCGAGGCAGGGTGCGATGCAGCCACTACTGTTGCTGAGGTCAATAACAGTATATGCGCTTTTTGTTTGCACGTCAACCAACGCAGCCGAGCATGAAGGCGCATCAGGTGCCGCGG
>JAXDDO010000034.1:0-43593 GCA_034676805.1 Anaerolineae bacterium
TGTGAGGCTTCGACGAGCACCGGCGTGACCACCTGGATATTCGGCGCGACCACGTCGCACCCCCACTGTTTCGTGACGGCAAGTGGACGCTTCAGCAAGCGCTGGATCGCAGCAAGGCGTGCCAGCGGTGGGAAGCGCAGCCCGAGCCAGGCAGCCAAACGCAGCGCAGGGCCCGACCGCGGGATCGGACCTGCCGCAATGTCATCGTCCATCGCCTTGAGTTGGGCGAGGGCTCGTGGCTGGTACGAGATTGCCGCAACACGGTCTTTCATCTGGCGATCCGCGACAACCGGCAGAAGCGCCTCGACCAAGGCCGGATCATAGGTTCCGAAAGGGTCGAACTTCAGCTCCAGCAGCAGGCCAGCTTTACCAACCGCCCAGTCCAGCACGTCCCCCAGAGCGGGAACCCGCTCGCCCCGGTAACGCTTGTCGAACCAGGCGCCAGCATCCAACCGCCTGAGTGCCCCCAACGTCATCTCGGCCACGTAGCCCCTGCCATCGGTCGTGCGATCCACCCTGGCATCGTGCATCGCAACAACGTGTCCATCTGCGGTCAATCGCAGATCGAGCTCGACCAGGTCGGCCCCATCTTGCCAGGCCCGCTCGAATGCCGCCAGCGTGTTCTCGGGGGCCACGGCACTTGCCCCGCGGTGCGCTACGAGCTTGGGCAGCGGTCCTTCACGGCGAAGCAGATCGAGGCTCATTGAAGCTCTCGCGCCTAGAACGACGGCATTGGCGCTAGCCCTTCGCCATCAGAGCAGCCAGACTCTCCGTAAAGGGAGGATAGGCTACGCCGCGCTCTGTGATGATGGCTGTGATGTAGCGGGCAGGTGTGATATCGAACGCAGGGTTAGCAACCTGTGTACCATCCGGCGTCACCTGGCACGCCATCACATGCGTGACTTCGTCAGGAGGTCGCTCCTCGATCTCGATTTGGTCGCCTGAAGGGGTACCCATATCCACAGTGCTGGTGGGGCCTGCGACGTAGAACGGCACCCCATGCATATGGGCTATCAGAGCCAGGCTGTAGGTGCCAATCTTGTTGGCGGTGTCTCCATTGGCAGCAACCCGGTCACACCCAACAACGCAAAGATCGATGCCGTGGGTCCGCATCATGTGGGCAGCCGCACCATCCACGATCACCGTGTGCGGTACGCCCAACTCACGCAGCTCCCACGCGGTCAGGCGTGCCCCCTGCAGGCGTGGGCGAGTCTCGTCGACGTAGGCGTGGACACGCTTGCCTGCTTCGTGAGCTGCGACGATCACGCGCAGCGCGGTTCCGTACGCACCCGTGGCCAAGGGACCGGTGTTGCAGTGGTGGATGATCCGGGCACCGTCGGGAACCAGAGGCAAGGCATTGAGCCCGATCTGGTAGTTCGAGCGTTTCTCCAGCTCGTAGATTGCGTGCGCCTCATCCAGCGCCGCAGCCCACACAGCTTCCACCGTATGGAGTTTCGATCCGGTCGCTCGCACCAGAACGCGGTTGATGGCCCAGGCAAGGTTCACGGCTGTCGGACGCGCCCGGCGCAACCGATCGGCCGCCGCCTCCAGATCACGGCGTAGATCGATGAGATCCTGTGCCTGGCTGCAGCGCGCCGCCAACGCCATCGCATACGCCGCAGTAATCCCAATGGCGGGAGCGCCGCGCACGACCATCGACCGGATGGCTTCAGCGACTTCGCGATAGTCGACGTAGTCAACGTAAGCCACTTCTCCCGGCAAGAGACGCTGGTCGAGCAAGCGTAGACGCCCATCTGCCCACTGGATCGGCTGGTAGGTTTCCATCGTGGTTCTTGTCCTCTCCTCTATTGACCCCGCGCGCCCCCGAGCCCGCCTCTCGGTCAAAAGGGACCGGCGCGAGCTTGCTCACCGTGCCCAACGTGCTATAATGCGGCACTGTTATAGCGCCGTTGCCCCCGTAGTTCAAACGGATAGAACGCAGATCTCCTAAGTCTGTTATCCCAGTTCGAGTCTGGGCGGGGGTACTCCGTGGGTCACCATCCTGGGATCATGGATCCCAGGATGGTCCCTACGATAGGTACCACGCCAGGATGCTGGCTCCCCAGATCTGGGTTACCGCACACCCCAGGATGATGAACGGCCCGTAGGGAATCGCCGTCCGCAGCCCACCGCGCCGCACCAGCAACACCAGCAAAGCGCCAACGCCCCCAAGAGCGAACGTCAGCACGAGCGACTCTACAATCAGCGGAAAGCCAACCACGCCACCGACATAAGTCGCCAGTGTCATATCACCCTCACCAAGCGCGCCCTCGCCAAAGATCGCCACACCAACCCAGACCAAGACCCGAAACACGCCGAAGCCCCCCCCCGCTCCGGCGATACACAGCCACCACGGCGACTGATCTATCTCCGGAAGCGCAGGGCCGAACAGCGTACCAGCTATCAGAATGGCCGCCAGAGAAGGCAGCATAATGCGGTTGGGGACGAGCCTGGCCTCGAGATCCGTGACCATGATTATCGCCTGAGGAATCAACGCCAGCATAGCAAACCCAACTCGTGGTGTGAGCCCGTGGATGCCTACCAGCAGCCCCCAACCGATAGCCAGAAGGAGCTCGCCTGCAACCCGCGGGGCGCGGACACGCCGTCCGCAGACGGGACAGCGTCCCCGTCCCACGAGCAGAGCCAGTGTCGCACTCCATTGCAGCGGCGTGTAGGGTGCAGTGCAGTAAGGGCAACGCGGTGCTGCCACCGCGCGCTTGGCAAGGGTCGCCTCGCCGAGATGAGCCGCTGCACTCCCCACACCCAATCCCAACAGCGCGACTAGCGGCACGAGCAACACGTCAACCGTCACAGGGTCTCCGTTCTAGTTTCACCTGAGACATTGGGCAAGGTACATCTCCGGCGTCAGCATCTCACCATCCAGGCGGTTCAGGCTGACAATGCGGTCAGAACCAATGCGGTCAGAACCGTCGCAGTACGTTGGCAACAGGTGGCGCAGCTCTCGTGCATACAGGCCCGGGTTCAGCTCGCCTACCACGATGCGAGCAACACCCTCGGCGGCGCGCCGCAGGGCCAACTCGGGCACGGGCCAGAGGCTCTGCACGACCAGGCCTGAAACGCGGAGCCCCGATGCTCTGGCAGCTTTGAGCGCCGCCTCCATCGCACCTGCAGAGGTGCCGTAGGAGACCAACAACGTGGCTGCCCCCTGCTGCAAGTCCAGCCTGACACGTTCCAACGCTCGTCGGTGACGCTCGATCTTGCCGACCAGATGGCGATTGAGTGCCTCGATCTCGCACGCACGCCTGGTGATCATTTGCTGTGGGTTGTGCGTAGAGCCGGTGAACCGGATGGCTTGGCCTCGGCCCAGTACCGGCGACTCGCCCTGCCCGAGGGTCGCATCCATACTGCCCGCCAAGCTAAGTAGATCGGGCATCTCTACCGTTGCCATGGTCATATTCAGTTCTTTGTCGGTCAGCACGACAACCGGACACCGGAAACGGCGCGCCAGTGCAAACGCCTCGACAGTCAGCGTAGCACACTCCAGGACATTGGACGGAGCCAGCACGATCAACGGGTATCCACCCGGCACGCCCCAGCGTGCAAACTGCACATCCCCCTGCCCAATCGTTGTCGCCCCTCCCGTTGCAGGCCCCAAGCGCTGCACATCCACCACCACCAGCGGAAGCTCAGCCATCACCGCCAGGCCCAAGTTCTCGCTATAGAGACTCATGCCCGGCCCGCTGGTCGCAGTAAGCACACGACAACCCGCGGCTACCGCGCCAAGGCACATACCAATGCTCGCGATCTCGTCTTCGCCCTGAATGGCGATGCCGCCCACCTTCGGCAAGGCCTGCAGCATGGCCAGAAGGATTGCGGTCGCTGGTGTGATGGGGTATCCCGCGAAAAAATCGCACCCGGCCGCCAGCGCACCCCGCACGATGGCAGTCGCGCCGCTGATTATCTCTCGCACTTACCCTCCGGGCCCCTGTGTCAGGCTAACACAGCGGGCTACCGACAAGATTGTAGCACCAAGGCCGTCGGGCACAATTGTCGCGCCACTGTCCGGAGAGGTCCGAGTCCCGGGCGAGCGCCGGACGGCTGCCTCAGTTCAGCGCGTCGACGCGATCAATTCCTGTTTGAGGTCCCACAGCCTCTGGGTCAGCGATACGTGGTAGCGGTGCGGGTTCACGATTCGCCGCACGCCGGGATACAGCCGCGCCAGGTCTTCTTCGCGGCGCCTGCGTATCTGCTCGATCGAAGGCATCTCGTGGACCAGGACACCCTCGTCGAGAATGTCCACAAGCAACGGCTCCACTTCAGAGATCGTCTCCTGGGCAAGCTGGCGGTGTACAGCGTGATCGGTTGGGTGCTGCAAATAGAGCGGGGACATACCGCGCGGTCGCTCGTCAGAGAGGCTCAACAGATCAGCCACGGCACGCCCCTGCAGATCGTAGATGCGCCAGACAAGTTTCTGGCCCGGGTTCGGGACCTTCGCCGGAGTCTCGGACATCTTGATGGCTGGCAGCCATTTGCCGCCGTCCTGAACCGCGACCAGCTTGTATACGCCATCCAACGCAGCGTCTTCAGATGAGGTGATCAGGCGCGTCCCCACGCCATAGACCAGACGCTGGATTACCTCGTCTGCGAGTAGACCATAGCGCGGGGCTTCTTCCTGAATCTGGGTCAGGATCTGCAGGATCACCAGCTCGTCCAGCTGATTGGACAGCACGATAGAGACGTCGGGGAATCCGGCGTCATTCAGCATCTGGGCCGATCGGATCGCCAAGTGCGCCAGATCTCCTGAGTCGAGGCGAATCCCCACCGGAGAGTGCCCCTTGCGCCGCAGCCCCTCAAAGACCCGGATCGCGTTGGGGACGCCGCTCTCGAGCGTGTTCACTGTATCCACCAGCAGCAGGCAGTCATCCGGGTAGACATCGGCATACGCCTGAAAGGCATCCAGTTCTGACCCACCCAGAGCTATGAACGCCTGGACCATACTGTGGGCGTGGGTGCCCTTCGGTGGAAAGCCAAGCACGTGCGAGATGCCCACGTTCGAGGTGAAATCCGCACCACCGACCAGCGCCGCCCGCGCCCCCGCATTAGCAGCCTGCTCCTGTGCACGTCTCAGTCCGAACTCCAGGAGCAACCCGCCCTGGGCGCTCTGCTGGACACGTGCCGCCTTGGTAGCAATGAGCGTCTGATAGTTGAGATGGTTGAGAAGCGGCGTCTCGAGAATCTGCGCCACTGCAAGCGGCCCCTGGACCACAGTTAGTGGCACGTCTGGATGCACAACACGGCCTTCGGGAATCGCCCGCAGGCTGATCGCTTCGAAGGCCCCATTATCTCCCAACCACGACAGGAAGTCGTCGCCAAAGAGCTGGTCGCCCCCGCTCGCCCTCTGGCTGCGCAGGTACTCCACGTCCTCTCGGCGAATGTGAGCCGACCGCATCCAGTCCAGCAGCCACTCCAGGCCGCAGTTTATGCAGTAACCTGCCTGGTGGCTTCCATAGTCCGGATAGCTGCGAAAGAAATGATCAAACTGGGCCGGCTTCTCGTGGATGCCCATCCGGTAGTAGAGCTGGGCCATCGTTAGCTGGTATTCGTCAGTGTAGAGAAACCCGTAGGCTGTGGCTCGTTCAGATTCTTTCACTCGGTCCCCCCTCTACGGCTAGACAAGCGCATCGATGGTATGACTGCGCAGAACCAATTCCCACATCACGATCTATCTTATCACGGCGGGCCGGCGATTCAAGCACATGCGGTCCCTCCCCACAATAGAGCAGATCCTTGGGCCGCATTCGCGCCCAAGGATCTGGCTCATCGGATCCTCTTGTCGCAAGGAACCGGCTACGTCAGCCGGCCCGTGAACGCCTTCTTGAGACGCTCGAAATTCAGCGGCGCCTGTGAAAGCAGTGTGTCTGCGCGGAAGAGCTTCGAAGACAACAGCACGAGAGCATAGGTAGAGACGGCCAGGAGCCCGACACTCAGAAGCGACTGCCAGAGCGGCACGGACACAGCCGTCATGCGAGTGACCATCGAGACCGGTGAGGTCAGCGGGAAGATACTGAAAGCAGTCACCAGCGTGCCGTTCGGCGACTCGATGAAGGCCGTGTTAAGCCACAGGGGCAGCATCAACGGCAATAGAACCAAGAACGTGAACTGGCTTCCCTCCCGCATCGTCGGGGCAAGCGTGCCCAAGGCGCCGAGTAGCGAGGCAAACATCAGATAGCCCAGCAAGAAGTAGACAACGGCCCAGACAACGAAACCCGGTGGCAGGTCGAGGGCCACCATAGATCCAACGATCGCGACGATGGGCGAGTTGCTGCCCAAGACCAACAGCCCGCCGCCCAGCCAGATGGACATCTGCACCAGAGCCACCAATCCCAAACCTAGGATCTTGCCCAGCATCAACTCCCGTGGTCTAAGGCTAAGCAGAAGCACCTCCACTACGCGATTCTCTTTCTCCTTCGTCACACTCCGCAGCATGTAGCCGCTGCTCATCGTCAGCACAAAGAAGAAAATGAAGAGCATCGCCATCGGCGCGACCGAT
The DNA here is from genome assembly GCA_034676805.1 of Anaerolineae bacterium. Lineage (GTDB taxonomy): Bacteria > Chloroflexota > Anaerolineae > B4-G1 > SLSP01 > PWVB01. The sequence goes on from JAXDDO010000034.1 coordinate 6,512, forward strand.
GTACCGATCCCGCCCTCTGGTGTCTCGGGTTCGACCGCCCCGCCGACGATGACCCGCTCCGTCGTCACCTGAGGTGTTGGGTTCAACAAGAGTGCAGCGATGTCGGCATCTTCTGTGAGATTGTACGTCACCAGATACTCAAACAGGTTGTCCCCTGTGATTTGCTCGAAAGGCGAGAATTGACCTTGTGTCAGGACGATGGTCCCCGTCGCAGCGAAATCGCCCGGGATGAGGTAGTACTGATCGATCTCATTGGCTGCCAACGCCTCGCGTGCCGCCTCAACACTAGCATAGGGTCGAAGTAGGGCCTCGGGGAATCCTTCCGGGATCCGTGCAAGAAGCGCGGCATTGTCCACATAAGCGATGGGGCTTGGCCCATCGGCGGTGCCCAATATCTCACCCAGCAAACCGCTGTCACTGTCGTCGCCTGCCATCCCGCGCGACAGGATCTGCGAGCCGAAGGTCAGCCCGAAGATGATCAATGGAAACAGGAACGACGTGAGCCAGAACGAAGGCTTACCCAGTGTGATCTGGATCTCGTGCTTGATCACCAGCAGTGTGTTACGCATGATCTACAGTCTCCTTCTGGAGCACGGCCCTGGGGTTTCGAAGCCCGCCGAGGATCTGCCCAAGGCTAAGGCGTTGGCCATACCTGAGCATCCCCATTCGGAAGACTTTTGACGCCACCCAAATGCTTCCCGCAGCCGTACCGATCAACACCACCCAACTCACCACCAGCTGCCACAGCGGCACCGATGACAACGCCGTCCGCAACATGATGGTCAGAAACGCAGTCGATGGAAAGAGCGTCAGCGCAACCATGAACGGGCTGTTGGGGTTCGAGAGGATGATGGCGATGAAGAAGATCGGGATCATGAAGATCATGTTGATGATGCCCGAGATCTGCTGCCCCTGCTGGAGCTCGGTCACAGCAGCGCCAATAGCCGTCATTACACCCGCGATCACTGCAAAGGTCGGGATGTAGTAGAGCAACGCCAGGCCCACCATCTCCCAGGGCATTCTGATGCCCCGCAGCGGCGCAACGAACTGCGCCCCGATGACGACGCCTACGATCAATGCACCGATCCACACCAGGTTCTGAGTCAGAGAGACACCCATCAGGCCCAACGCCTTACCGCCCATGAGCTGAACCGGCGAGACCGAGGTCGCGACGATCTCCATCGTCCGGTTCTCCTTCTCCTCGGTCACTGCCTGGAGTAGGTAGCCCCCTGCCGTGGGGATAGAGAAGAACATGAAGAACGCGGCGAACAACGGGAGGAGCAACGCAAATGCATTGTTGTCGCTCACTTCTCGCTGACCGGTGCTCGAGCGGATCACCAGGTCTAGCCCTGTGGTCAGGCGGTCCCGCACCTCCGGCTCCTGGTGCGCGATGAGACTCCGCCGCACGAAGTCCCGGAAATCGCCGCTCGCGCCTTCGCGCGGCGACCGGTCAGAGTAGTAGACCGTCACGGCCTTGCTCGTCAGATAGTCCTCCGGCAAGACGTAGTAGGCCTGGATTTCGCCGTCCACCAACGCATCCCGTGCCGCCAACTCGTCGGGATAGGCGCGCAGCTCCGTGAAACCTTGTTCCTCCTCCCCCAGAATCGGCAGGACTTCGGCCACCAAGACGCCAGCGCGGTCAACGTACCCGACCGGGCGATCGTCGGTGCGTCCAACTGCTACCGCGGCCGAGATCGCGCCAATGACGAGCATCAGCAGCGGCAAACCCAGAGCCGCGAACAGGAACGACTTCTCCTTGACGCGCCGCAGATACTCACGCTTCGCAACCAGCCAGAGCTTACGCATGAGCGACCTCCGGTTCTGCCGAGCCCCCCTCTTCCCTAACAACGTGAATGAAGATATCGTCAAGCGAGGGCTCAGCAATCTCAAAGCGCTCTACCTTGAATCCATCTCGCGTCGCCAACGCTCGAAGAACGTCCTGGGGCGATGTTCCCGGCGCCAGAGCAAGATGCCAGGCGCCATTGTCGCGGCGCATCTCCATGACGCCGGGAAGGTCGGCGAAATCCCCCTGCCCCTCCAACGTGACTGCGTTGCCCGCGAAGTCGCGCTTGATCTTGCTGACCTCCCCATAGAGCACCGCCTCACCGTGGTTGATGAGCACGATCCGGCTGCACAACGCCTCTACCTGGTACATCTGGTGCGTCGACATGATGATCGCCTTCCCTGCCTGGCGCTGCTCTTCGATGATATCCTTCACCAGCCGCGTGTTGACCGGATCCAGTCCCGAAAAGGGCTCATCGACTACGATGAGCTCCGGATCGTGGAGCAACGTGAGGATGATCTGTGCCTTCTGTTGCATGCCTTTGCTCAGCTCCTGAACCTTCTTGTTGCGGTCCTCGTACAGGTCCAGCCGCTTGAGCCACATCTCGAGGCGCTCCCGGGCTTCCGGGCCTTCCATCCCCTTCAACGAAGCAAGATACAGCAGCGTTGGCTCTAGCTTGAGCTCATCGTATAGCCCGCGCTCCTCGGGCAGATAGCCAATCCGCTCCTTCTTGTCCTCCGTCATCGTGCCACCGAAAACAGTGACGTCACCGCCGTCGGGCTTGAAGATGTCAAGCATCATACGGATACACGTGGTCTTGCCCGCCCCGTTCGGCCCCAGCAGGCCAAAGATCTCACCGGGATAGACCTCAAAGCTGACATCCTTGACAGCCTGGAAACGCCCGAAGAACTTACTAAGGTGTGCCACACGAACCGTTGGTTCCATCGCCTTTGATACTCCTTCCAAGCAGTGCGAACGTTGAGCAACGCCAACAGACCCATTATAGCAGCGGGCCAAAAGAACCGCATCCGACTCCGGTAGAGTTGTGCTACTGGACTTCAGACCAGTGTGCTCCGTGGCCATTGCGCCATGGGGGAAGTGGCCCTGCTTACACAGATACCCCGTCAGAACGCTGACACAGTAATGGCCGTAGCTCCTTGTCCATCCTCCAGGATGAACACAAGCTACGGCTCTGCTACAGTGGTGTGGGCGGTACAGGACTCGAACCTGTGACCTCCTCCTTGTAAGGGAGGCGCTCTAACCGACTGAGCTAACCGCCCAACGAACACATCATATCAGCATTCGATACTCAGTCAAACAGGCAGCGATGGCGCTGAGGCCAGGGGTGCCCCGGGAACGGCACAGCCCTGCTCTGGCACCGTTACGGGAACGATGCCGGCCCGGTGTCAGAAAACGCCGTGACAGGCTGGCCGAAAGCAGGTAAACTAACCTACCTATGACCATATCCATCCACCCGCCGTACGTTCGTCTTCTGTACGGGCTGCTGGCGACAATTGTGGCCGCGACCGTCGGAGGCTGTGCGCCTGCAGTGCTGGAGGCTGTAGACCCGGGTCCGAGCCCGTCCGCACCTGCTTCTACCCCGACGACCATGCCGACATGCTTACCGACGCCCACGGTCTATCCTACGCCCGCACCACCGCCAACACCGTTGCCAACCATCGTGATCCCGATGCTGACCCCTGGGGCGCCACCAACGCCACAGACAGAGCTACGCACCGGCTTGTGGCAGATCCCGGATCGCGTCATTCCCGAAGGCTATGGCGTCGAGATCCACTTCACCCGCACCTCGCAGCAGGAGCTGGACTACCTGGCTGCCGCGGGATTTCGCTGGGTGCGGATGGATATGTTCTGGCACGTGATCGAGCGTGAGTCAGGCAGTTACGGCTTTTCAGAGTACGATGTGCTGGTCAATGCTATGTCCCAACGGGGCATCCGCATCGTCTTTATCCTGGACTACGGGAATCCCCTATATGACCACGGCTTTCCGCCGACCTCACCCGGCGGACAGAACGCGTATGCGCGCTTCGCCGCGGCGGCAGCCAGGCACTACCGGGGTGATGGCATCGTTTGGGAGCTGTGGAACGAACCGAACCTCGACCATTTCTGGACTCCTGAGGCCAATGCGACAGCCTATGGGCAGCTCGCGCTCAAGGCTGTGACCGCTATCCGTCGGGCCGACCCTACCGCACTCGTCGTCGGTCCCGCCCTCGCCGGGTTCGAGTGGCCCTATTGGCACACGTTAGGCCAGATGGGCTTCTTCGGCCAGGTTGATGCAGTCACCGTTCATCCCTATGGGGTCCTCCAGCCGGAAGGCCTGATTGAGCCCTACCTTCACCTGCGCGCCCTGCTCGATGCCTACAGCCCACGCTGGAAAGTGCCCATCCTATCGGGCGAGTGGGGGTTCGCGACTACCGAGGGAGGGTGGACAGACCGCCAGCAGGCGGAGTACCTCACCCGTCAATGGCTCTTCAACCTGTCGCACGATATCAACCTGAGCATCTGGTACGACTGGCGAGACGATGGCACCGATCCCCATGATCCTGAGCAGAACTTCGGGACCGTCTACAACGACTACACCCCCAAACCGTCCTACTTGGCTGCCCGTACGCTGGCGACCACGTTGGGCTCCCATCGCTTCCTGCGCCGGATACCCTTGGAGAATCCAGAGGACTACCTGCTTCTCTTTGAGGATTACAATAGCGTTGCGATGGTGGCCTGGACCACCGCATCGCCGCATATCGTGATCCTCCCGATCACCACGGACAACGTTGAGATCGTCGAGATGACCGGAAAACGACGCATCGTAGAGACCGAGGACGAACAACTGGCGCTGCCGGTGACAGCATCGCCCCAGTACCTGCTCTTCCAACCCCATCAGCGTCCGTCGACATTGGGCGGCTGGAGGCCTGCAGATACGATCAACTGCTTGGTTGCCCACGAGAGCGCGACTCTCCCCATCATCCTCGATCGGCATGCGCCCGAGACGCTCGTGGGCGAGTTCCAGGTGTGGATCCGTGGAGCCCTACGAGGTTCCCTGCCCGTCGCCATCACCCCCTTCGCTCCAGAGCAAGTGCGGGTGCCGGTTGACCTCGGCGGCCTCAGCGGCAACGTGCGGGCGGAAGTACGGCTGATACTCGATGATCCGGAGATGGCTGCGCTGCAGGCCGCCCTCATCTGGGTCCAGGTAACCCCGCCGTAACCTGTCCGGCAGGGACATAGCGATGCCCAGGCACAGCAGGCTGGGGCATCGCAGCGGAAGGCGTCAAGCGCGTGACTTCGGTGGAAGCAGGTGAGTCGTGCTTCCTAGGAAGAGCTCGGCAACTTCGGCTTGTGTCTCCGAGAGCGTTGGGTGAGCGTGTATAGTGAGCGCGATATCCTCGGCTAGAGCCCCCATCTCGATGGCCAATGCACCCTCGGCGATCATCTCGCCCGCCTCACGCCCCACAATGCCATAACCAAGCACCCGTCCGGAGTCCGGATCGGCGATGATCTTCGTCATCCCCTCGGGCGCATCCATCGTGAGAGCACGTCCCGATGCACTCCAGGGGAACCGTGCCACCTTGATCTCACGGCCCTGCTCGCGCGCTTCATTTTCGGTCAGGCCCGCCCACGCAAGGGCCGGATCGGTGTACACAACGGCCGGAATGGCAACGACATCGAACGCAGCCGGCTGACCTGCAATGACTTCCGCTACGACGCGGCCCTCAAACATAGCCTTGTGGGCTAGCATCATGCCCCCAATGACATCGCCGATCGCAAAGATGCGCGGGTCGCTCGTGCGGCGTTGCTCGTCCACCTCTATGAAACCACGATCATCGACCTCGACCTTGGTGTTCTCCAGCCCCAGGTTACCCGAATTGGGACGCCGTCCTACGGCCACCAACACACGGTCGAAGTGCTGGCTCTTGGGTGACACATCGCCATCGAAGGTCACCTCGACGCCATCGTCGGTCTCCACCATCTTGGATACTTTCGTACTGAGGAGCACACTCTCAGACGCTTCCTCAACACGCTTGATAACCGATCGGGCCAGATCCGGATCAGCCTGCACGATGAGACGGTCTAGCATCTCGACAATGGTGACTTTGCTGCCCAGCGCCGCGTACACCGACCCCAACTCGAGTCCAACGTACCCGCCCCCCACCACCAAGAACCGTTCCGGGACGTCGACAAGTTCCAGCGCTCCCGTCGAACTCATGATCCGTCCGCCTGGCGCGAACGAGGTTCCCGGGAGAGCGATCGCCCTGGAGCCGGTCGCGATGACCGCATACTTGAACTTGACCCGCGCCAGGTCCGCGCCCTCCAGATGCAGGGTGCTGGAGTCCTCGAACGTCGCCCGGCCCTGCACAACTTGCACGCCACGCTGCTTTGCCAGCCGCATCAGGCCGTCGGCCAGGCGATCGACAACGCGATCCTTGAAGCCGCGCACCTTCTCCAGATCGATCTCCGGCTCGCCAAACTTTAGCCCGAGGTCGCCGGCTGTGCGGGCATCGTAAAGCAGTTGGCCCACGTGCAGCAGCGCCTTGGAAGGTATGCAGCCGCGATGGAGACACACACCCCCCAGCCGCGGCGCATCATCGACGATCATCACGTCAAAACCCAAATCCGCCGCCCGGAAGGCACCCGCGTACCCGCCCGAACCTCCTCCAATAAAGACGACCTCAACTTCTTGGGTCATCTCTCCCATAACCATGGCCATCCTCCTCATCCATCGGCACCGCTGGCAGGCCCTTGTCGCGTCGTTTCAAACCAGCCGGAGGCGACGCGTTGCGCATCTGCCTCCGGCTGAGCTTGCTCGTGGGTCTGGCGAGGCGATCAAACGCTATCAGCAGCGCTCAGCTCTTCTTGCCCGAGTCCTCATCGCCCATCGGCTTGAAGTCCAGCGCAACCGAGTTGATGCAGTAACGCAGCCCGGTGGGCTCGGGGCCATCATCGAAGACGTGCCCCAGATGCGACCCACAACGACTACAGAGGACCTCGGTGCGCACCATGAAGAGCTGGCGGTCTGTCTCTGTTTGGACGTTCTCGTCCAAAACAGGCGCCCAGAAACTCGGCCAACCGCTTCCCGAATGATACTTGGCATCGGAAGAGAACAGTGGTTGACCGCAGGCTGCGCAACGGTACATCCCCACCTCATCGAAGTTCTCGTATTCGCCCGTGAAAGCCCGCTCCGTGCCCTTCTCTCGCAGCACGTGATAGGCCTCTGGCGACAGCGCCTCACGCCACTCAGCTTCCGTCTTCCTAACCTTGTCGCTCATGTCCCTTGTTCCTCTGCTAGATACTGAGAACCGGCTTCAGCCGATCCGCGAAATGTTTCTGAAACTTGGCCACCTTTGGCGCGACCACGACCTGGCAATAGGCCCGTTCCGGATGGTTCGCGAAGTACTCCTGGTGATAGGCCTCCGCCTCGTAGAACTCGGGGGCAGGCTCGAGCAGGGTCACGATGTGGTCCCGGTAGGCCTTCGCTGCCTCCAGTTCCTTGATCACGTCTTCCGCGACCCGCTTCTGCCCATCATCTCCATAGAAGATCACCGAGCGATACTGCGTACCCACGTCAGCCCCCTGGCGGTTCAGAGTGGTGGGATCGTGAATGGAGAAGAAGATCTCCAGGATCTCGCGATAGGAAATCACCTCGGGGTCGAACGTCACTCTCACGACCTCTGCGTGTCCGGTTCTGCCAGTGCATACCGCCTCATAGGACGGGTCTGGCACGGTTCCGCCTGCATAACCCGAGACCACATCCGTAACACCATGGACCTGATCGTAGACGGCTTCCAGACACCAAAAGCACCCACCCCCCAGGATAGCGACCTCATACGTCTCATTCTGTGAAGTCTTCATCGAACGACTGACCTTCTTTCTGCTCTTACACGACTGGCCCAAGGATCTGGGCTATAGTCCAATCAGCAATCGCTCTGGCTCCTCCAACTGCTCGATGATGCGGTTGAGGAACCGCTGAGCTTCGGCCCCATCATTGACGCGGTGATCGAAGCTAAGGATGATAGGGAGCATCAAGCGCGGCACAAACTCGTACCGGTCTTGCCAGGGCGGCGCTGCCTCGGTATCCGCTCCTGAGACCTCTCTTGCTACCGGCTGCACACTTGCCCTCGCCAGCCCCAGGATCGCGACCTCAGGATAGTTGATGATCGGAGCGAAGCCGGTTCCTCCGATGGCGCCGACGTTCGTGATCGTGAACGTGCTCCCCTGCATATCGTCGAGCGTCGCCTTCCCTTCACGCGCACGGTTGGCGACCTCTAGGAGTTCCCGCGACAGCTCGAACACGCTCTTCTTGTCGGCATCGCGAATCGCCGGCACCAATAGACCACGGTCGGTATCCACCGCGATACCGATGTTGTAGTATTTCTTCAGGACGATCTCCTCAGATTCCATGTCAAGGCTCGCGTTGAACCTCGGGTAGTCCTTGAGCGCATTGACAAGCGCCCTGATCACAAACACCGTCAGTGTCAGAGCGCCGCCTCGATCGCGGATCTCGTCCTTATATCGCTCACGCAACATCTCCAGTTCGGTGATGTCCACCACGTCTTGCGTGTTGACGTGCGGGATCTGCGACCAGGCCAAGGCCATCTGCTTTGCGGTCGCGCGCCTGACCGAGCGGAGCGCTACGCGCTCAACAGGACCGATCTTATCATAGGCTGGCAAGGGAGGCACTTCGACCGTCTGCGGTGAGACCCCTACGAGCCGTCGCTCGGCGCGCTCGGCCTCCCGTTCGGCCTCCTCCCGTACCTCTTCGGCGACCCCCCGGCCTTCCGCATGGGCTCTGACGTCCTCCTTGGTCACACGCCCCCCTGGCCCGGTCGGCGTCACATCATGGAGATCGACGCCCAGCTCGCGCGCAAGTCTACGCGTTGATGGCGCAGCGGGTACGGGGCCTTCACGATGAGGAACGCCTGCGGGTCGCCCGCGCTCTGGACGCGCACCAGGCTCCCGCGCCGCAGCCTTCCGGGGCTCGGCCGCCGGCGTCTCTTCCGGTTCCTTCGCGGCCGGCTCCGCCCCAATGCCGCCAAAGACCATCATCACATCCCCAACGTGCACGACGTCGCCCGGCCCCACCTTCACATCAGTCACCACGTCGCTATACGGCGACGGAATCTCGACGGCGGCTTTGTCCGTCTCGACCTCCAGGATAACGTCGTCCTCGTCTACCTGCTGTCCACGGTTCACCCTGACCGCGATGATCTCGCCTTCGTGAATGCCCTCTCCAAGGTCGGGCAGCCTGAACTCTCTCGTCATCTGTTGCCTCCCCTAGACGCTCAATGTCTCGCGCGCTGCGCGTAGGACACGGTGGGCATCGGGCAGGTAGGCCTGCTCACGGGCGAACAGGGGCACCACGACATCGAACCCTGTCACGCGCTTCACCGGCGCCTCCAGATACCAGAACGACTTCTCCACAAGCCTGGATACGATCTCGGCCCCCGGACCAAAGCTGCGGTGCGCTTCATGCACCACGACGACGCGTCCAGTTTTGTGCGCCGACTCTGTGAACAAGGTGTCGTCCAGTGGCGATATCGTCAGAAGATCGATCACCTCAGCCTGCACGCCATCTTCCTCCGCCAGTTTCTCGGCAGCCTCCAGGGTCGGGCGCATCATGGCCCCATAGGAGATTAGGGTGAGATCCTTGCCCTCTCGGGCGATGACCGACCTCCCGATTTCGAGCACCTCTTCGTCCTCGGGCACCTCCTCTCGGAAGGCGCGGTAGATAGACTTGGGCTCGAAGAAAATGACCGGGTCCGGATCTCTGATTGCCGCCACCAACAGCGCCCGTGCATTGCGCGGCCCAGAGGGGATCACCATCTTGAGGCCGGGCGTGTGCGCGAAGTATGCCTCACGGCTCTCAGAGTGGTGTTCCAGCGCTCGCACGCCGGCGGCGTAAGGCGCGCGGACAACCAGCGGCACACTGAACCGCCCACGCGACCGCCATCGCATACGCGAGGCGTGTTGTTCGATCTGATGAAAGCCCTGGTAGATGAACCCAGAGAACTGCATCTCGGCTACTGGCCTAAGCCCATAGATGGCCATCCCAATGGCCATACCCACGATGGCACCTTCAGCCAGCGGCGTATCGACAGAGCGCTGCTCCCCGTACTTCTCCAGGAGCCCGTCGGTCACGCGAAACACACCCCCGTCAACCCCGACGTCTTCGCCGAGCATGATCACCCTATCATCCTTTTCCATCTCTTGGGTCAGGGCCAGGTTCAGCGCCTGAACCATCGTCATCCTCGTCATCGGCTACCCCTCCTTCGCCTCGAGTTCAGCCGCTAGCTCTTCTCGTTGCTCAAGCAAATGGTCGTGAGGCTCAACGTACATGTGGTCGAACATGACGAGCGGATCCACAGGTTCACTCATCTTCTGCTCAGCTCGCTCCACCGCTGCCCTGATCTCCTGGTCGATTTCCTCTTCGAGTGCGGCGATCCTCTCGTCGTCCAGCAGCCCCTTGTTCTTGAGATAGGTCTGGAAGCGCTGAATCGGGTCGCGCCGCTCCCAAGCTTCAACGTCTGCATCAGACCGGTAACGCTTGGGATCGTCCGCAGTCGTATGGACTGACATTCGGTAAGTCACCGCCTCGATCAATGTGGGGCCTCCACCGGCGCGCGCCCGCTCAACAGCTTCACGAGCCGCCACATAGACTGCCAGAACGTCATTACCGTCGACCTGGATCCCGGGAATGCCGTAGGCCAGCGCCTTCTGCGCTAGGGTCTTGGAGGCCGTCTGCTTCGCGCGTGGCAACGATATCGCCCAATGGTTGTTCTGACACACGAAGATCGCCGGCAACTGATAGACGCCTGCGAAGTTGAGTGCCTCATGAAAGTCGCCTTGCGACGTCGCGCCATCCCCAAAGAAGACCATCGCGACGTCATCCTTGCCCCGGTACTGGATGCCCCAGGCGAGTCCCACAGCATGTAGCGTCTGCGACCCTACGGGCACCGCAATCGGAAGGTTGTTGACGCCCTCAGGCACGTACCCACCCTCATTGTAGCCGCCGAAGTAGAGCAGCACGTCCTCCATCGCGCGCCCGCGCATGAGCTCCCCCGCCGTTTCGCGGAACGCTACCACCATCCAATCGGAGTCCCTAAGCGCGGCCGTAGCCCCCACATTCGCCGCCTCCTGCCCCTTCAGTGGCGCAAACGTCCCGATGCGCCCCTGACGCTGGAGATTAAACATCCGCTCATCGAAGCGCCTGCCAAGTAGCATCCAGCGGTGCAGCGACAGAAGAAAGGCGTCCTCGAGTTCAGGTTCCAGCGCCGCATCCACGTTGCCCTCAGCATCCAGGATAGACAGGTGCTCTACCTGGCTGGGGATCTCGATCATGTCTCTAGGCATAACTAGACCCTCCCTTGTTCTGCCAATCCATCACCAACGAAAAAGCTGCCCCACGTTTGTCTCGTCGACGTTGGCAGCTCTTCTCCGTACCTCTGTTCAGCACGACTCCTGTACAAGAGTTGTTCAATTTTGTATGTTATTATAATCGTTTATCTTATAAAGTCAACGCCTCTACCATTTGATTCGCATTAGAATCGACGGGGCTCGAAAAGAGAACGCACACGGGGCAACCCAGCCCCGTGTGCGTTCAGCAAGTCTCATCAGTGATGCGTAGCGTGGGCCTACTTGCTTGCCATAAACTCGTCAACCTGACGCTGGGCCTCTGCAATGACGACATCGATCCCAGCGGCCTTCACCTTCTCCAGACAGGTCTCATAGTTGCCCTCGAAGTCCAGCAGACCTGAGAGCACCGGAGCGCAGAACTCCGCAGCCACAGCCGTGACCGACGCCACCTCATTCTCGACGGGCTTGGAGTCAAAGGTGTAGCCCAGCAGTATGTGCGGCACAGCGCCGGCGTTCATGCGGCGTGTCTGTTCCCAGGCATCGATCTGCGCGGTCTCGATGTCGCGATAGGGGGCGTTGAACTGGTTGCCGAACATCCAGTCGGTGTTGGGGAAGTAGCCCATGTCCGACTGCGTCTTGCCCTCGGGCAACGAGACAACATCCAGGTCCTTGTCAACCCAGACCCAGTGCTTGCCCTCAATGCCGTAGGAGAGGAGGCGGTAGACCTCCTTGTTGGTGTTCAGCATCTCGAGGACCTTCATGGCAGCGATGGGGTCCGCGGACGTCGCGCAGATGGCGTTCATCGTGGCTGTGGCACCGCCCGTGTCCAGGATGAGCGGGTCGGTCAGGTTCTTGAAGATCCAGTCCTGTCCGTACTTCGCCTTCAGGTCCGTGCCCTGGTTGGGCTTCTCGACGTGCGTATCGTAGGCACACAGTTCGGCCTTGATCGTCTCATCGATGTTGGGGACGTCATCCATGAACACGTAACCGGCCAGGTACCACCGGCGGTTCATCTGTGCGTGCGCCTGCCACTCCGGACTTTCAAAGACGTTCACCACCGTGGGGTCGTTGTATCGCACGCTCACGCCTGCACCGTCTCCCGAGCCCATCTCAGTGAACCCATGATACTGCAGGTAGAAGGGCACAGAACGCTGGCAGTAGGGCGTGACTGCCCCACCCTCGCCTTCCAGGACGGCGTCCATGAAAGGCTCCATGTCTTCGAACTTGGTGATGGTGTCGAGATCCAGGTTGTACTTATCAGCGAAGCTCTTGATTACGTGCACGCCCCACGGCTTGGGCCAAATCTGCTGGTTGATCACGGCATAGATGTGACCCTGAACCCGTGCGGCCTCCCAAGTGGCGGGCGAGATGCTGGCATAGAGGCCTGGGGCATACTCCGGCAGAATGTCGTCCAGCGGGTACAGCGCGCCGTTGATCACGTTGAGGTAGTAGTTGTTGGTCCACGGGGCAGTGAACACGATGTCGCAGGGCTCACCAGCGGCCATCTTGAGCTGCATTCGCTCACCGAAGGTCCCCCAGTCCATTGGGTCCAGGATGAGCTTGACATTGATCTTCGGAATCAGGATCTCGTTGATAGCATCCTGGACTTCCTGGAGATCTTCCGGCACACCGGACCCGGCGTAGGTATAGGTGATCTCAACCGGAGCACTGGGCGTCGCGGTGACCACTCGCTCGATCTCCTGGACCTGCGGCGTGCCCTCAACGACGACCGTGACCTGCTCCTTCACCACCTGGGTCACGAGTTTCTCTACTTCGACCGTCGACGGACCACACGAGACGATTGTGGTCAGAGCGACCAAGACGACGAGCGCACCATAGAACCACGTGCGTTTCTTGTTCATCGGATACTCCTTCCTAAGGGTTCAACCAAGGCACGGAACTGGGGGCCTCCCCATATGACACAGACTCGAACTTCGGGCATTGCTGGAAGGTTCTACACGCTGAAATCCTGATAAACGTCCTCCTTTCGCTGCCGGTTCGGCGATGAGTTTGGCCGCATGCGGCCTAGTGCTCCCTCGCACACTCCTGCCGCTAGCCTTTCACAGCGCCAGCGGTCAGGCCTCGGACGAAGTACTTCTGCAGGAACATAAAGACGAACATGGCAGGACCGGCGGCAATCACGACCATGGCCATCTGAAGCGATAGCCCGGGAATGGCGACCTGAGTTGTCATCGCAGTGCGCACCGAACGCAGAAACTGGGCATTGCGCACGATCTGCTGCAGCAGGTACTGCAGCGGGAAGAGCCGGTGATCCTCGATGTACATCATCGCCGGGATCCACTCGTTCCAGTACTTGAGGATGTACATCAGGCCAATGGTCGCGAGCCAGGGACGCGAGAGCGGCATCGCGATCTGGAAGAACATACGCCACTCGCCCGCCCCATCGATCTTGGCCGACTCCATGATCTCATGGGGGAGACTCGCGAAGTGCGAACGGAACATCATGATATACCAGGGTATGATCATCGTCGGCAGAATGAGCGCCAGCACGTTGTCGTGGAGTCCCAACATCCCGCGGACAACCAGATAGGTCGGCACCATACCGCCGTTGAAGAGCATCGTGAACACAACGATAAAGACAAACAGCCCGCGCAGCTTGAACTCCGGGTGCGCGAGCGCGTAACCAATTAGCGCCGACACCAGGATCCCACCTGCGGTTCCCGTGGCTGTCACAAACATCGTAAGCCCATAGGCGCGCAGCAATTGAGCTGGGCTCGACAGGATGAACTCATAAGTGAACGTCGTAAATCCCTGCGGCAACAGGGAGAGTCCCTTCTGTGCGACGACGAGATCGTCGGAGAATGAGGTCGATATGACCAGGAGCATCGGCATCACACATAGGAAGCCCACCACTGCCAGGACCACATGGATGAGCGCCTTCCCGATCGAGAAGCGCTTCCGCCGACGGGCGCGCGGTGCGATTTGCTGTGCCTGTGCTTGTATCATAGTCATCTACCCCCTAATAGAGCGCCCGTTCGCGGTTGATGGTTCGCACCAGCCAGTTGGTCGCCACGATCATCACAAGGCCTACCACAGACTGGAAGAATCCGGCCGCTGAAGCCAGGCCCAGACTCCCCAGCGTGAGGAGCGAGCGGAAGACAAAAGTATCGATGATATCGGTCGTGCTGTAGAGGAGCGGGTTCGTCCCGATCATCATCTGGAACATCTCCAGGTTTCCGCGAAAGATGCCGCCCAGTGACAGCAGTGTCACGGTAATGATCAGAGGAACCAACAAGGGTAGGGTGATGTAGCGAATCTGTTGCCACCGATTGGCTCCGTCGATCTGGGCAGCCTCATAGTACTCATCGTCGATCCCCATCATGCCCGCCATATAGGTGATGCTTCCGAAACCCACCCCTTTCCAGAGGTTCACCACCGCCAGGATATATGGCCAGTAGCTGGGGGATTGGTAGAAGTAGAGAGGCTCCCTGCCTAAGCTGATCAGCAACTTGTTCACGATGCCGCCATCGTACCGCAGGAAGCCGTTGGCGAAGATGCCCACGACGACCCAGGATACGAAATGTGGCAGGAAAGCCATCGCCTGGTAGACCCGCGACGCTCGTGTGGTGTGCACTTCGTTGATGAGAAACGCCAGAGCTAGGGATCCGACAAGCCCGGTGAAGATGAAGATCAAGTTGTAGAACACGGTATGCCAGACAATACGCCAGCCCGTGCCTGCCCCCCCGAAGATGAACCGGAAGTTGTTGAATCCCACCCACTCGCTGCCGAAGATACCCTTGGCGAAACGGTAGTCCTTGAAGGCAATCACCAGTCCGAACATCGGCAGGTAGTTGAATACGAGAAGCATCGCTAACGCGGGCAAGCACATCAACAGAAGGTTGCCTGTCGTGATGATCCTGTCCTTCCGACCTGCTAGAAGCCAGCCGAGCACGCGGCGCTTCCCCGAGCGCTTACTCTCTATCGCTATAGCCATCGCACGTCCTTTCCGAATGATCTCTGTGGACGACAAGTAAGCGTCCGCACGCCGCCGGAGAGATGGCGTTGCTGCTGGCAGCGACTCCGCCCCGGCCTCAACGTGTGGCTGCCGGCGCTACACAGGTAGTGCCCCGCACAACGAGTTCTACCGGCACCTGAACACGTTGCCCGGGTTGGCTCTTGCCGTCACACAACAGCAGCAGCGTTTCCAGCGCCAATTCCCCAATCTGTGTGATTGGCTGCTTGACGGTGGTCAGACCGCCTCGACCGAAGTACTCACTGGCAGGGATATCGTCAAAACCCACGACAGAGACTCGTTCCGGAACACCAATCCCGTGACTCGCCAGCTCCTCGATCACACCGTAGGCTACAAGATCGTTGAAGCAGAAGACCGCCGTGAACTCCACACTGGCCTCAAGCCACTGTCGGATTGATGCGCGACCGGCGATCAGGGGTTGCTTGGCCGGGATCGCGATGACCAGATCCGGGTCGTACGGAATCCCCGCCTGGGTCAGGGCGTCACGGTAACCACGCAGCCGTTCATAACCCGCAATGCGATCAGGAGCCTCCACGACCATACCGATCCGCCGGTGCCCGAGCGCCGCAAGGTGTTGTACGGCGATCACGCCTCCCTCGTAGTCCATCGGCTCGACACTGGTCAAGCCCTCGAGCGGCTCGGGAGGATGAAAGGAGACCACTGGGAATCCTGCTTCCTGCAACTGACGCAATGCCCCTGCGCCTTCCACCGGTGGCGAGAAGATAATGACACCATCCGCAATCCCGCGACGGTACATCGACTGGCACGCCTCGATCGTTTCGCTGCCTGTATCTTTGACAGTCAGGAGCAGCTCCTGCCCAAAGCGCTGCGCTGCATGGGTCATGCCACGCAGGAACTGCAGTTGATAGTCATAATCGATGTCTGGCATAATCACTGAGATCAGTCCGGAGCGTCCACTGATCAAGCTATGGGCTAGCATATTACGCTCATAGCCGTAAGCTTGAGCAATGCGGAGAATGCGCTCGCGCGTCTCCGGTGACACGTCTGGATGATCATTCAGCGCCCGCGATACCGTAGACACGGAGGTCTCCGCTGCCCTGGCGATATCTCGGATACTGACACGCGAAGCGAAGTCGCGCATGGCACCTCAACGGATGGAGAATGAAGGGATTGGCTACGCCCATTTGGCTAGCTTAGCGGGAAGGTAACCGGGAAGGTAACCGGTAACGTTTCCAATCTTATGTTATAATAACACTGCAAGCCTGTCAATACCCAATTCCAGGACAAGACCTTCAGAAACCGCCATGCTGAAACTCTACAGAATCCTTGCAGTCATCAAGATGGCAGTCAGCCGTGTCGTCGCCCAGCGCGGAATGGCACTGGCCACCCTTCTGGGGCTACTCATCGCGATCGGGCTCACGATCAGCATACCCGTGTACGCTGACGCGGTCTACTACAGGGTACTCAGTGAGGGGTTGTTTTCCGACAACCCGCGTTATCGCGGGCAAGACCAGCGACCACCGATTTCCCTGCTGTTCCGTTATGTTGGCGCTTTCACCGGCCCCAAGCAGTGGCACGAGCTCATCCCGCTCAATACCTACCTCGATAAGGAGGTCTACGACGACTTGCGTCTAGCCCCGACATCGCAAGTCAAGCCGGCTCGGCTCATCAACACCGGTCTTTTCGGGTTGTTTGCCGAGCGTAACGCCGACCGTGTGACCGAGATAGCACCGGACTACCAGATTGGTCTCGCCGCCATCGATCAGCCCGAAGCCCACCTCTCCCTCATCGAAGGAACTCTCCCACCCACTGAAGCCGCCCCCCCTGATGCCCCCCTGGAAGTTCTGATGAGCAGCTTCCTGGCAGAGAAGATGGGCATGCAGGTCGGCGAAACCTACATCGCCTACGACCTACGTGCGATGCACCGCTACGAGGCCAACCCAGCTCGGTTTGAGTTGCGGGTTGCCGGCGTCTGGGAACCCCTGGATCCGAAAGCCGAGTTTTGGGGATACACGCAGCTGCCACTCGACAATATGCTCTTTGTGTCAGAGCGCGCGTTCGAGGAACAGATCGCACCGGTCCTGTCAGACGAGATCTATCAGGCATCGTGGTACATCCCTTTGGACGCCTCCATGATCTATGCAGACGACGTCGAACCGCTACTCGTGCGGCTGGAGTTCCTGAAGCGGGACGTCGGCAGGTTACTGCCCAACACCATCCTCGACGTATCACCGGTGGATGTGCTGCAACGCTACCAAGAGGCCGCCAACCTGCTAACGTTGCTGCTGTTCGCATTCAGCATCCCGGTTCTGAGCTTGGTGCTTACGTTCGTGACGTTGGTCGTCGCCCTCAACGTGGAGCGTCAGCGGGGTGAGGTGGCCTCGCTACGCAGCCGAGGGGCGACCTCGCCACAGCTAGTCGGCATCGCCGCGGTTGAGAGCGGCTTGTTGGGGATCGCTGCATTGGCTGTGGCCCTCCCCGTCAGTCTTGGCATCGCGTATGCCATTGGACAGACGCGCAGCTTCCTCGATTTCTCGCTGACCACCAACGTGCGTGTAGGTCTCACCTGGGGCACAGCGCGCCTGGGCGTCGTGGCTATGGGCATCACCGTGTTGGCACAAGTCTTCCCGTTAGTGGGCGCGACCCGCCACACAGTAGTGACTTACAAGAGCGAACGGGCGCGGAGTCTCAAGCCCCCGTGGTGGCAGCGCATTGGACTGGATCTCCTCCTCTTCATTCCTGCCGCGTACGGCACCTATCTGCTGGACAAGCAGGGCTCACTACTCCCCCAGACCGCCGAGAGCGTGACCGATCCCTTCAGCAATCCGCTCCTCTTCCTGCTACCGGCGCTGAGTCTGCTGGTCGGCACGCTCATTGTGCTGCGTATCCTCCCCCTCGTGACGCGCGCCGTAGCCTGGCTCTTGGGTCTCACACGCAACGTAGGTGTGCTGATGGCGTCTCGGCAGTTGTCGCGCGCTCCGGGGCTCTACGCGGCGCCGTTGGCCTTGCTCATCCTGACCCTCGGCCTCTCCACCTATTCGGCGTCTCTTGCGGCCACGCTGGACAATCACCTCCGCGACCAGCAGTACTACTGGGTCGGTGCCGACATCAGTCTTGTCGATATCGGCGACGAGGTCGGCGGATCGAGTTTCATGGGCCAGCCCACATCGGGGGCAGAGGTTGGGGAGCTGAGGTGGCGTTTCCTGCCTGTGTCGGAGTATCTCAAGCTACCAGGGATCACTTCCGCCGCCCGCATCGGGCGCTACCGGAGCCGGGTCCAGGTCGCCGAGGGTTACCAAGCCGGCACTTACGTGGGTGTGGATCGGACAGACTTCGGTCAAGTAGCCTTCTGGCGCGACGATTTCGCAAGTGAGCCGCTGGGCGCTCTGATGAACTCGCTTGCGCTCCAGCCGAATGCGGTTCTCCTACCCGAGACGTTCATGGCTGAGCAGATCCTCAATCCCGGCGATACCATCAACGTCGTCGTCTTGGCCTACGACACGATGACCACGATGCCAGTCACTGTGGTGGGAAGCTTCGACTACTTTCCCGGATGGTATCCCGAGACCGGCCCCCTAGTGGTCGGTAACCTGGACTACCTCTTCCAGGAGGCCCAGACGCAGTTTCCCTATCGAGTCTGGCTGCGCGCAACGCCCGAAGTTGACTACAGCGACCTCAGCGACGACCTCTGGGCTCTGAACATGGGGGCGCAGTCGCTATCGGCCTCAAGGCAGCGCATCTTCGACGCACAACGACAGCCCGAGCGACAGGGGCTCCTGGGCGTGCTATCCGTTGGATTCGCCGCCGCCGCTGTCTTGGCTGCACTTGGGTTCGTGCTCTATGCGCTCTTCTCGTTCAGGCGGCGTGCCGTCGAGATGGGCGTGTTGCGCGCCATCGGCTTGTCCACCCGCCACATGGCCTTCTTTGTCGGGGCCGAATTGGCGATTCTGCTGCTCCTCGGTGGGGCTGCCGGCACCGGCCTGGGAATCTGGGCCAGCAACCTCTATGTGCCATACCTTCAGGTGGGCGCCGAGATGACAGCGCGCGTTCCCCCTTACATCGTGCAGATCGCCTGGCCTGCACTCCTCCGCATCTACGGGTTATTCGGCCTGCTCTTCTTGGCCGCGCTGGTGATTCTTGTGCGTCTGCTGATGAACATGAAACTCTTCCAAGCCATCAAGCTGGGCGAAACAATCTAGACACGGCGACACGACGCGAGAACGTGCCCAAGGCGTAGGCGGCCATGTCGACTGCCGGTACGCCAACACATCAGAGCACCTTTTGGCAACAGCCCAGCGCGGCTGCAATGATCCGCGCGTCTCCGTCGTCTGGAGTACCCAACGCTTCTCGCTACGAGGAGAAGCGACCAAGCCATAGACAGTCACTACCACTCAAAAGGATCCAGGTCATGAAGATCGCAAGAATCGAACAGTTCTCTCCCCGTAAGCGGACACGTTTGGTCAAGATCACCACCGACGAAGGCCTTGTCGGCTGGGGCGAGACCACGTTGGAGGGGCGCCCTGCCAGCACGTGCGCCGCGGTCGACGAAATGGCCGACTACCTCGTCGGCAAGGACCCGCTGCGCATCGAGCACCACTGGCAGCATATCTATCGCTCATCGTTCTTCCGGGGCGGTCCTGTCGTGATGTCAGCACTCTCCGGCATCGATCAGGCGCTCTGGGACATCACGGGCAAAGCCTTCGGAGTCCCCTGCCACCGGTTGTTGGGCGGTCATGTACGAGATCGCATCCGCGTCTACGCACACTGGGGCATCCACAGCCTGACCGACGAAGGCCAAGCCAGGTCGCGCGAACGACTCGAGCGGCTCCAGAAGATGGGCTACACCGCCTTCAAGGGCGGCCCCGGCGGCACATGGCGTGGCCACGAACCCCCATCCATCATCGATGACTTCGTCAAGCGAGCCTTTCTGATGCGAGAGTGGGTCGGGCCTGACGTCGAGATCTGCTTCGACTTCCACGGCAAGATGACGCCGGCCCTTGCGATCGAGATCTGCCACGAGATCAAGGGCATGCGCCCGATGTTCGTCGAGGAGCCGGTGCCTCAGGAGAATGTCGACGCGCTCAAGCTTGTCTCCGACCACGTGCCTTTCCCGATTGCCACCGGCGAGCGCCTTCTGACCCGTTGGGGTTTTCGTGAGATCTTCGAGAAGCACGCCGTGGCCCTAATTCAACCCGACGGCTCGCACGTCGGCGGCATCAGCGAACTGAAAAAGGTGGCGAATATGGCCGAAGTCTACTATATGCATATCATGCCGCATTGCGCCATCGGCCCCGTGGCCTTTGCCGCATGCATGCAGGTCGATGCTGTGGTTCCTAACTTCCTGATCCAGGAACAGGTCGATGCATGCCTGGGCGACGGTCTGTTGCGTGAGGACTGGGTCGTCAAAGGCGGCTTCATCGAGCTACCCACCCGTCCAGGTCTGGGGTTCGAGATCGATGAAGACGCCGCCGAGAGGAATACCGACTACACCGAGGAGCTAGGCGGCGAGTTCTATTACCCCTCCGACGGCAGTGTTGCAGATTGGTAAGCGTGAATCCTATGGCTAACACTGCCCTACTGCCCAACCGTCACTGCCTTAACGGCTGGTGGGACTTCCTGCCACGCTTTGAGGCGGATCCTGCACCCACAGTTCCCCAGACAGGATGGCTACCCGGGAAATACCTGGTGCCCTCTTTCTGGACGAAGCCTCGCGACGGAGTTCGCTACACTGGGGAAACCTACTTCACCGACGCCCACGCCGCGAGCGCCTATGACGCCAAGGACGCCGAGTTTCTCTTCGATGCCTTCGGTTATCCATCCGAGTGGTCGAAGACGCGCTCCGCCTGGGTCCGGCGAAAGCTGTCTCTCGAAACCGTTGCCCCCGACCGGCGCTACTTCCTCATTCTGGATGCCGTGATGCCGCGCGCCCGGCTCTTTGTCAACGGTCGCGTGGCGTGCCACCATAGCCAGCCCACCCTGCCGCTGGGAGTCGACATCACCCCGTGGTTGCGTGCAGGCGAGAATGAGACCGCTGTGCTCATCGAGGACTACAGCCGCGACGAGCATGGTCGCGCACAGGTACCCACCGGCAACGCGATCCCCTGTGACCACTCGGGCATCTGGCAGGACGTGTGGCTCGTGGAACGGGCGGACGTATACCTCAGCGACATCACCATTCGGACGTCAACCCGTACCGGGACCCTGAGTGCCATTTTCGAGGTCGCGAACGCGTCCCAACGCTCGCGACAGGTTCGACTCCTCCCCGAGGTCGTAACTTGGGAAAAGAACCGGGACCCAGGAGACGCTCCTGTCGAGCTGACCTTGCCCGCATATGAGCTGAGGCTCGATGCCGGTGAGGTAGCCACGTACGAAGTCAGCGCGCCTTGGCCCGATGCCGAATGGTGGTACCCCGAACGCCCCAAGCTCTACCAGATCCGCACCACCATCAGCGATCTCGAGCCCCACACTGCCCCCCACCTGCTAACAGGTGACCGGGATACGCGGCCCGCCTCTCCACAGCCTGGCTCGCCTTTGGAGACCACCTATGAGCGGTTCGGCTTCCGCGAGGTGTGGATTGAGGGGCCCGCCATTATGCTCAACGGCTACCCGCTACACCTCTTCTCAGACTGGGGTCACAAGTGGACGCCCTATTACTACACCGAGGGATGGATTCGCCAGTGGTTCGGGATGATCCGCGACGCCAATATGAACCATTCACGGTTGCATACCCATCCCCACCCACGCATCTACCTGGACTTGGCCGATGAGGAAGGCATTCTCATCACCGGCGAGACGGGCCTGCATGGCTCTGGCGGCGCCCAGGCTGCCAGCTCGCCGGCCTACTGGGAAGCCGCGCACGATCACGTCAGGCGTTTCGTCCGGCGCGACAAGAACCATCCGAGCATCGTCTTGTGGAGCGTCGAGAATGAGATGCGGTGGAACACCAAACGCGAGGAAAACCGCGCCGAGATCGAGATGATCCAGGAGCAGCTCCCCACGCTCCGCGCGCTGTTCGAAGAGCTCGACCCCACGCGCCCCGCCTACCACGAGGGAGATAGCTCACTGTGGAATGAGAAGGCGCAGCCGATCATCAGCCGTCACTATGGCAAGGAGTGCGCGGGGATCGGGTGGTGGGACCGTACACAACCGCTGCACAGCGGCGAGATGGCGCTCTACCACTACGCAGGCCCGAACAACACACTGCATCTTGGCGGCGACGCGGTCTATGCCAGCTTTGTGGAGATCGACCGCAGTGCTGCAACGGATGCGGCGTGGATCATCGAGGCAGGCCGCACACTCGGGGTGAGCTGCTTCGGTCCCTGGAACCTCTCATGCCTGGAGAACCTCAGGGCGAGCCGGAAGGACATGACGCTGCCCTACACCGAGTTCAACACGCCTGGCGTCAAGCCCCTCAGAGTGCCCGCCCACGCCAGCGAGTTCGAGTTCTGGGAGACGGGCAACGGCTACACGCCCAACGCCAGTTTCGCCATTCAGGCCCGCGCATTCCGCCCCTTCGCAATCATCGACCGTAGTCTCCGGTCGGCCTACTTCGCTGGTCGCACCTTTGCACGCGAGCTGTTTGTGATCAACGACACACCCGAACCGGTGGACGGCGTCCTGACCGTAACTCTGTGCCATACCAGGAACCAGATCGCCGTCCGGCGCTATTCGCTCTCGTTGGGCCGCGGCGACATCACCAAGGTCACCTTCGAGACAACGATCCCGGCAACGGCAGAGCAGGGCGACTATGTGTACACGGCGACCTTCCATGCAGGCTCCGAGGGCGAAGGTCAGGCGCTTGACACGTGGGAGCGATCCATCCGCATCGGGTGCGCCGGCGACGACGAGCTGGCACAGGAAGTACGCAGCGTCAGGATCGCGGCCTTTGGACCGGGCCTGCTCGAGGCCGCGTTTGAGGACTTCGGCCTTGCGGTCGCATATGTCAACGAACTGGAGCCAACAACCCTGCAGTCCGTCGATGTCCTAGTTATGGAGAAGGACACGGTCGTGCCGGGTAGCCAGATGAACCGGCTGGTGCAGGCCTTTGTTCAGGGCGGTGGGCGCCTGATCCTGATGGAGCAGTCGGCTTCGCTCTTCCCAGAGCTCCGGCTGGAAGACAAGCCGGTCCTGAAGGCCTTCAGGCGCGCCTACGGGCACCCTGCACTGGCGAGCATCACGGACAGCGACATCTTTGCGTGGGGCGACGCCCCTTACCCCCTGCTGGCCAGCGACGCCTACGTCGCACTGCGGATGTATCACAAGGACGATGGTCGCCTGATGCTGCCCCTGGTCGACTCTGGCGAAGGCGGATTCGGCACGGGCGACCTCGACTTCACACCGCTCTTCGAGGCAATGGATGGCGCCGGGCTGGTCCTTGCGTGTCAGCTGCGTATCACGGATCGCTGGGCGGAGATACCGCCGGCCCGCACCCTGCTCGCGAACCTGCTTCGGCGGGCAGCGCACTTCCGCGCGGAACAGGCGCCGGACCCGCTCGTCGTCTGCGAAGATCGCACCGCGGGCCTGGACGCAGCCCTCGATGCAGCACGCGAAGGGCAGACCGTCCTGGTCAACAACGCCACGCCTGCGGCGCTGGCAGCGTGGTCGCGAGCACTCGGCGTCAGCCTGCAGATCCGAGACGTCGGCGAAGTCTACCAGGCAGTGCGGGTTGCCAACGATCCCCTTCTCAACGGCGTCTCCAACGAAGACACCTGCGGCATCGAGACCTTCTCCTACACGCCCGCCTCCGCTGAGAATGCACGCGTGGCGAGCGCCGTCCTCGAACCCACAGCAGGACTCGAGCCCCTTCTACAGACCGCCACAGAGAGCTGTCTCCGCGAGTTGATGGTCTATGGCGGGCGGACGGAGGCGCTTCGCGCTCACACCCTCTCGCGATTCCTTGGGACAGAGAAGCCCTCGCCGGCCATCGTGCTGGGGAGAGTACGCGTCGGCGCAGGCAGCGTGCTCTTCAACCAGTTTGCGCCACCTGCGGCAACACGCGCGCGGCTCGAACGTCTAGGGCATCGCTTGCTTGCCAACCTGGGGCACCGTTTCGAGGGCAGTCTGTTTGCAGGCGATGCGGTGCCCCACGCACCGGCGTCGGGTTGTGGATACCCGCAAGTTATCGATGCCTACAATGGGCCGGCTGATGCCACCCTCCAGCGCGAGATGCTTGAGCGCTGTCAACCCAGTATGGAGCGGATGCTCGCCACCCCCATTCTCCACCTCGTGCCATGGCAACCGCTGACGAGCGAAGACGGCACGTGGGGTGCCGCAGCGTTCGATCTATCGCAACCATTGTTCCTGTACCATACCATCTGGTCGCCGACGCCGCGCAAGAACGTGGAGACGAACCTGCAGGTCCCCAACCCTGAGGCGTTGACGTTCCTTGACCTCCGCGGCTCGGGCAGGGCTGAAGTTGCGGTCAACGGACAGGCATACGGGACCGTGTCGCTAGAGAATGGACAGGCTACCATCAGCGACATTTCGCTAGAGATGGGCGGAAACCACATTCTCATCCGCTGGATACCAGAAGCTTCCGGTGATAGGCTCACGTTGCGATGGCGGAACATCATGCGCCAGCCCGAAGCCGCGTTGCTGTTCGGGTCCGGCGGCAGCAGTGACTAGAGGACGTTTTGCCGTTGGCGGTCCTGTCGCGTAGCGCTGACAGAGGCGTTACACAGAACCGTGATGGCAGGACCTCACGCTGGACATGGTTGGCATGCGAGCGCACGCCTCGCGTGCCATCCATGTCGGAATGCCTTTCTCGTGATCCGTGTTATAGTGGAGCCTGTTCGTTTCCCCTTGCGCTATGATGGGGATCAAGCGGAACCATACCTTACCTCGACAGGCCCTACCCATGACAACTCACTCGAAACCATACACACTGCGCGACCTGGCCGTCATCGTCGCCCCCGATCAGGACAACGTCGCCGTCGCCAAGCAGACCATTGCGGGCGGGACCGTCCTGACCTGGGATGACAACAACCTCACGATCCATGCAGAGATCCCAGCGGGGCATCGCTTCGCCATCCGAGCGGTACTGGCAGGCGAGTGGGTACTCCAGTACGGCGAACCCTTTGCGCGATCGAGAGGACTACAGCCCGGCGATCGCGTAGACGATACCACCGTTGAAAGCATCGTGCCCGAAGTCAGCGCCGGCGCCGTCTCCCTTCGTACGCCACAACTCGCACCTTGGGAAGGCCCCCTCCCCACCTTCGCGGGATTTCACCGGCCCGATGGGCGGGTCGGTGTCCGCAACTGGGTGCTCGTCGTGCCCACAAGCATGTGCGCCGCCCATGAGGCTTCCCAGATCGCGGCGCGGGCTGAGGCGCAAGGGCTCTACAACCGCGACCGCTATCCCAACGTCGATGGCGTGACCGCCACCGTGCATAGCGGCGGTTGCGGATGCCCCAACCCCAACCCCAAGGCCTCCGAGCCGGGCGTCTACGAGGCCACGCTGCGCATCCTGGCCCAGCACATGCAGCACCCCAACGTTGGGGCCGCCATCCTGGTCGAGCTGGGATGTGAAAAGACGAACCTTGCCGCCTTCGACGCCTATTTCGGCACGTCAGACCTCAGCGCACGCTTTGGCAAGCCGATCCGCCGTCTGACGATCCAAGCTCTGGGCGGCACCCAGGCCACGATCGACGCCGGTCTGAAGCTGCTGCCCGAACTCCTTCATGCGGCGAATCAGACCGAGCGCCAAACAGCTCCTATGAGCGCGCTGGCTCTGGGCCTGGAATGCGGCGGAAGCGACGCCTTTAGCGGAATCACTGCGAACCCTGCCTTGGGGCACGCCAGCGACCTGCTGGTGCGGGTGGGCGGACGAAGCGTAATCGGCGAGGTGCCGGAGTTCTTTGGCGCAGCCCACCTATTCGCGGCCCGCGCCACTGACCGCCGCATCGCAGCCGACATTTTCGGTATGCTGGAGCGATACCAGATCCGAGCCACCCAGGCAGGGCACAGCATGACCGAGAACCCCAGCCCCGGCAACCGTGAAGGAGGGCTGCTCAACATCACCATCAAATCCCTCGGCGCGCTGGCAAAGAGCGGCTCCGCCCCGGTCCAGGGCACGCTGGCCTACGGCGATTGGGTCTGGGAACACGATGCGCCAGGTGTATACCTGCTCAATACACCCGGTTACGATCAGCTCTCGGTGCCGGGCCTTGTGGGCGCCGGGTGCCAGCTGGTCTGCTTCACCACCGGGCGTGGCACGGGCATCGGAAATGCCATTGCCCCGGTCATCAAGATCAGCTCCCACAGCGAGCTCTACGCGCGGATGCGGCGCGACATCGATGTCGATGCGGGCGTGGCCCTGACTTCCGACGCAACCCTGTATGATGTTGGGCAGACCATCTTCGATGCCATCCGTAGGACCGCGTCTGGGGAGTGGACAAAGGCCGAGTCCAACGGGCATCGCGAGTTCGCACTGTGGAACATCGAAGGACTCTGGCTCTAGCGTCAGATTCGTCTGTAGCCGTACAGGAGGTGCCTATTGAGTAAGATGATTGAGCATGGCGCGACGGTGCTCTTCCAGGGCGATAGCATCACCGATGCAGGACGCAGCCGCGAACACGATGCCGACCTGGGTCGCGGCTATGCCGCGATGGTGGCAGCCTGGTTCTCAGCGCTCTACCCAGAGAGAGGCGTGCGCTTCATCAACCGTGGGATAAGCGGTGATCGGGTCAGGGACCTGCGGGCCCGGTGGCAGCCTGACTGCCTTGACCTCCACCCGACCTGGGTCTCGTTCCTGATCGGCATCAACGACACATGGCGTCGCTACGACAGCAACGATCCCACGCCTGTCGAGGCCTACGAGGAGGATTTCAGGGCGATCCTCCAGCTGACGCGCGACAGCCTGAACGCTCAGCTGATCATTATGGAGCCCTTCCTGCTCCCCATTCCGCCGGACCGCGCCGCCTGGCGGGATGACTTGAACCCCAAGATCCGCGTGGCGCGGCAACTCGCCGTCGATTTCGGCGCTGTCTTTGTGTCCCTTGACGGCGCCTTCGCCGTCGCGGCCACAAAGCGCGAGATGGCTTTCTGGCTTCCAGATGGTGTCCATCCCACCCCGGCTGGCCACGCGCTCATCGCACAGGCATGGCTGCGCACCGTAGAAGGTCACACCACCGGGCACCAAGACCCCAAGCATCCATAAAGAAAGGAGTGCAGCAATGGTAACCTCGCGAGAGCGCGTTACCCTGGCCCTGGCCCACAAGGAACCGGACCGCGTACCCGTTGACTTGGGCGCCAGTTCTGTCACAGGGATGCATGTGAGTGTCGTATACCGGCTGCGCCAGGCCCTGAACCTTGACGCTTCGGGTACACCCGTCAAAGTCGTGGAACCCTACCAGATGTTGGGAGAGATAGCACCTGATCTGATGGAGGCTTTGGGCATCGACGTCGTCGGGCTCAGCGCCCCCAAGACGATGTTCGGATTCCGCAATGAGGGCTGGAAGCCCTGGACGACGTTTGACGGCACGCCCGTCCTCGTGCCCGAGGGGTTCAACACCGATCCCGAGCCCAACGGTGACCTGCTGCTCTACCCCGAGGGAGATCGATCCGTACCCCCTAGTGGGCGTATGCCAGCTGGCGGCTGGTACTTCGATTCCATCATACGCCAGCCCCCCATCGACGATACGGCGCTCAAGGTCGAAGACAACCTCGAAGAATTCGGGCCCATCTCAGAAGAGGATCTCGCCTACTTCGGTGCGGAAGCAGAACGGCTATACCGCGAGACCGACAAGGCCATCCTCGGGAACTTCGGGGGCACCGGATTTGGTGACATCGCGCTCGTGCCGGCTCCATGGCTGAAGCACCCCAAGGGCATCCGGGACGTCGAGGAGTGGTATGTCAGCACGGTTGCGCGGCGCGATTACGTTAGGGCCATCTACGAACACCAATGCGAGATAGCGCTCGAGAACCTAGCTCGTCTTCATGCCGTCGTAGGCGACCGGGTCGCAGCGGTGCTCGTGACGGGTACGGACTTCGGAACACAACGCGGCCCATTCATCTCGCCCAAAGCCTATCGCGACCTCTATCTACCTTTCCACGCCCGCCTGAACGATTGGATCCACTCGCACACTGCGTGGAAGAGCTTCATCCATTCGTGCGGCTCGGTGCGCAAGCTGATCCCCGCCTTCATCGAGGCGGGATTCGATATCCTGAACCCGGTGCAATGCTCCGCCGTCGATATGGACCCGGTTGTCCTCAAACGCGAATTCGGCGCCGACCTCGTCTTCTGGGGTGGCGGAGTAGACACTCAGAAGACACTACCTTTCGGCACCCCTGATGAGGTACGTGAGGAAGTCCGCGAACGCCTGCGCATCTTCGGCCGGGATGGCGGTTTCGTCTTCAACACCATCCACAACGTCCAGCCCTTGTCGCCGGTAGAGAACGTCTGGACCCTCTACAAGACGGTCCACGAATATGGGCGGTACCCCCTTGAGGCCTAGGCAACCCACAGAAGGTCGGGACGTGCTGGCTCCAGTCGCCTCGACCTGGCTAGCGTTCAGCCTGAGACCCCTCAACCACACTCGACCGCATCCAGCAATCGGACAGGAGGAGGCCAGATGACCGAGATTGCCTTTCGGAGATCGGTACCAGTTCGCCACGAGGTCGATGTCTTCGTCGCCGGAGGTGGCCCTGCGGGGATTGCCGCCGCGCTCGCGGCAGCACGTCAGGGCGCCGCCGTGTTCATGGCCGAAGGCCAGGCTTGCTTCGGCGGCATGGGCACCGCAGGCCTGGTCCCTGCCTTTATGTGTTTCAGCGACGGCGTGAACTTCCTGGCCGACGGCATCGGCCGCGAAGTCTATGAGCGGATGAAACGTCACGCCGATATCCCCCGCGATGATCCCGCCAGCAGCGTCTCGATCAATGTTGAGGCGCTCAAACGCACCTATGACGATCTGATCCAGGAAACGCCCGGCCTTGACTTTGCCTTCCACACCCAGGTCATTGGTGTTGAGAGCGACGCTGGGCACATCAGCCACGCCGTCTGCGCCGCCAAGAGCGGTATCTACGCTGTCAAGGCTACGGCCTTCATCGACGGCACGGGCGACGGCGACCTGGCGGTGTGGTCCGGTGCACCGTCTGAGAAGGGCGACGCCGCCGGCAACATGATGCCCGGCACATTGTGCAGCATCTGGACCGGCGTCAACTGGGAACGGGCTACGCAGCCACAGAGCCGGGCATTGGAGCAGGCCTTTGCTGACGGCGTGTTCACAGTCAAAGATCGACACCTACCCGGTATGTGGCCCATTAGCCCGCGCCTTGCCGGCGGCAACGTGGGTCACACCTTTGGCGTTGACGGCACCGACGAGCGCTCGATCACTCAAGCCCTGCTCTGGGGTCGCAAGAGCATGGCCGAGTACCGGCGTTACTACCGCGACTACTTGCAGGGCTTCGAGGACATCGACTTGGTCGCGACCGGGGCGCTCCTCGGCCTGCGTGAGACGCGCCGCATCATCGGCGACTACATACTCGGCCTGGAGGATTTCCAGGCGCGCGCCGTCTTCCCCGACGAGATCGGACGCTACAACTACCCCGTGGACATCCACGCTTCCACGCCCGATCCACAGGCCTATGCCAGATTCGAAGAAGAGTTCGCGACGCTGCGTTATGGACGAGGCGAAAGCTACGGCATTCCGTACCGCATACTTACGCCCCGCGGGCTCAGCAATCTGCTCGTGGCAGGGCGCTGTGTCAGCAGCGATCGGTTCATGCAGGGGTCGATTCGGGTGATGCCGGGTTGCTACATCACCGGTCAGGCCGCTGGGGTTGCAGCCACCCTCATCGCAGCGCAGGGCATATCCGCTCACGATGTGGACGCATCCGAGGTGCAACGCCGTCTCAAACGCATCGGAGCCTATCTACCCAATGCCTGATCAGGATCGGTGACACACTAGCGTGCAAGCCCAAGATCGTCTTGCCAGACCGCCAGCCCACTATCGCCGGAACTTCTGGTGCCTGGCGATGGATTTCTGTTTCTTCGGCATTGGACTGGCGTTCTACGGACCCAGTACCGTCGTACCCGGATTCCTCACCACGTTGGGGGCATCGGCCACGGTTATCGGGTTTCTCTCGACCCTGCAAAGGGCGGGGTGGCTCTTGCCGCAGCTCTTTGCTGCCCGCTATCTGGCGGATAAGCCACTCAAGAAGCCCTACATCCTGGTTCCCGGGGCGATCAGCCGGATGCTCATCCTGCTCCTCGCGGGCATCGTCTTCGCGACCGGCGCCAGGCCCGCCAGGCTAGCGATCTCGCTAACGCTGTTTGTTATCGGCGCGTTCTGGATCGGCGATGGCCTCGCCAGCCTTGCCTGGCTCGACTTCCTGAGCAAGTCCATTCCCCCCCATCGACGCGGGCGGCTGACCGGTGTCGGTCAACTGCTGTCAGGGATCTTCAGCTTTGCTGCTGGCTTCGGCGTCGAATGGATGCTTAGCGATCGTGGGCCGGCCTTCCCCAACAACTACGCTGCGCTCTTCCTGGTTGGCTTTGCGATGCTAGCCCTGTCTTTCTTGGCCATTCTTCTGGGCAAGGAGACACGGGGCGTCACGGCTTCCAGCGTTCCAACCTGGCGCGATTACCTGCCGCAGTTGGGGCGTGTCCTCAAGCATGATCACCACTTCCGGAGGTATCTCGTGGCCCGGCAGGTGTTCGGACTGAGCTCCCTTGCAACCCCCTTCTACATCACCTTCGCGCTCGACAAGCTCGCCCTGCCGGAGCAGGTGGTCGGGCGCTACACCTCGGTGGGCGTTGTCGGCGGCGCACTTGCCGCGGTTCTGTTCGGGTGGCTCAACGAGCGCCACGGCACAAAGCGCGCATCACAGGTTAGTATTGTCGTTACGGCCGCGGTGCCCATTCTCGCACTGGTGATCCCCAAGATGGTCACCGCCCCCCAAGCGCTCGCCTGGAGCTATGGACTGGTATTCCTGGCGCTCCAGGCGTCGACGAACTGCTATATGCCCACGTGGACGGCCTTTGTCCTGGAATGGGCTTCGGACTTGGATCGCCCACTCTACATGGGCTTGACCAACACGCTCAACGGGCTAACCGCCTTCGTCTCCACTCTCGGAGGCCTGATCTTGCAGTGGACAGATGGCAACTATGCGCTGTTGTTTGGGCTGACCGCCATTGGCACACTGCTTACGCTGCCGCTGGCGCTAAGGTTACCCGAGCCTCGGCTGGTGGAACACACCAGCGTCCTCACACCGCTTGACATAGGATGATCCCTGACGAGACTGTGGCAAGGACAGGCGCCCCCGGTGTGGCCCTGGTGGCGGGCAACCAACACGGGCACGGCGCACGAACGGAGTGACAGGATATGCAGATCACGGTAGACTTTTCGAAACGCCAGGGAGACCTCGCTCACTTCTGGCAGAGCACGGGCTTCACTCCGGCAAACTTGCTGCTGAACGCCGACATGCGCCAAGCGATGGCCTACGCCGGCGCGGTCCCGCATGGCGGAATCACGTGGGTGCGCATCCACTATCTTCTGGAACTGGTCGTCGCTGACGGGTTGGGCACCGACGAAGTGGATTACGACTGGTCGCGCCTTGACACCGCCCTAGACGTCCTCGTAAGCCACCGTCTCAAGCCGTTCTTCGAACTAATGGGCAACGTGGGCGGCTACTTCACCGACTATCGCGACCTGGCACAGGCCACCGCCTGGCGCCGGCTGGTACGAGATCTGGCCCTACATCTCATCTCTCGCTACGGTGAGGGTGAGGTCCGCGGTTGGCTCTTCGAGACCTGGAACGAGCCCGACGTTGGATTCTGGCAGCAGGGCGACGCAGCGTTCTGCACCTACTATGATGCGTGCGCTGCGGGCCTGCACGACGCCGATGCGGCACTGCGTCTGGGCGGCCCAGGCACGTGCCGGGGCCTCTCCAGCACCCTGCGATCCTTCCTGGCCCATTGCGACGGGGGCACCAACGCCCTCACGGGTCGGCCTGCGACTATGCCGGCCTTCATCTCGGTGCACGAGAAAGGGGTCCGTTCTCACGCTGAGGACCTCACTCCCAACTCGATGGGCATCGTCGCCCGCGAGAAGCATGTCGTCGACTACATTCGAGAGCACCACCCGCGGCTCGCGGGCCTCCCTTTCATCAACAACGAATGCGATCCTCAGGTCGGTTGGGGCACGATCCACACCTGGCGTGCGTGGCCCTACTATGCGGCCTTCGTCGTCAAGGTCATCAATCAACACCTTGCCACGCTCGTCGATGAGCAGCACGTCAACTACGGTCTACTCGGCAACGACAATGGCTTCTTGGGCACGTGGGGCCATCGCACGCTCCTCACTAGGTTCGCCGAAACCGACCATATCGACCATGGTCAGGCGCCAGGGAACCGCGATGCCCCACGGCTGGAGGAAGATCCGCGTTACCGGCGCTTCGAACTGATCAAGAAACCCATCCTCAACGTGATGACGTTGCTCTCACTCTTGGGGGATGAACGGTGCGCGATCATCGACGGGCCGGATGACGTCTCCGGACCGCTGGGCACAATCGCTACGTGCAGGGGCAGCCAGCAAGTAGCGATTCTCGTCTACTACAGCCGCGACAGGTTTGCTGTGTCAGGCAGCGAGCCGGTCACACTACACCTCACGGGCATCCCCTTCGACCGCGGCGCTCTCATCACTTACCGCGTCGACGACGAGCACGAGCATCCCTTCGCTGTATGGG
Organism: Anaerolineae bacterium; assembly: GCA_034676805.1. Taxonomy (GTDB): domain Bacteria; phylum Chloroflexota; class Anaerolineae; order B4-G1; family SLSP01; genus PWVB01. The sequence goes on from JAXDDO010000034.1 coordinate 39,298, forward strand.
AAGCATTAGGGGCCCCCGACCACCCCACCGTCGGGCAGTACGCCCAACTCCGTGCCGTCCAGGAGCTGCCCAACACCGCGCCGCAGGACGTCACGATCGAGGAGGGCGCCCTCACGCTCTCCTTCGATCAGCCGCTGCCAGGCGTGACGCTTGTCCTTCTCAGCGCACGACCCGAGACGGCGCCGGGCCAGGTTTGCGGGTTGCGGGCCGAACGCTACCCGGGAATGGTCGGCAGAGAAGAGATCCTACTGACCTGGCGGTGTCTCGACAGCCGGACGGTGCGGACCTACGAAGTGCTGTTCGCCGAACGCCCTGAAGGTCCCTATGTACGCATCAATGCGCCAGACCAACTGGACACCGCTTTCCTTCATGTACGCGAGGGAGGTCCAGGCTGCTATCGGATCCGCGCCGTGGACTATTGGGGAAGGTCTGGCGAGCCATCAGACTCACTCAGAGCTTGAAAAGTGGAGGCAATATGACTTCTTTCAACGGACTCGGGATGAATCTGAGCAACCTTTCCCGGCTTTCGACCGCCCAGAGTCGTTCGATAAGCCCGGAGAACTTCACCGGGGAAAAGGGACAGGCCGGACAGGCCACCGAAGGTACTGGTGCGTGGGCGGCGCGCGAGCTCGGTCAGGGCTGGAAGGTCTCACCATCGGTGTGGATCCAGCCGGGCGAGACGTTCACGTTGGCCGACATCACAGGGCCGGGGGCCATCCAGCAGATCTGGATGACGCCGACCGGCAACTGGCGTTTCAGCATCCTGCGCATCTACTGGGACGACGAAACCCAGCCCTCGGTAGAGTGTCCCGTTGGGGACTTCTTCGCGATGGGTTGGGGACAGTATGCGCAGCTCTCGTCGCTCCCCGTATGTGTCAATCCCGGTAGCGCCTTCAACAGCTACTGGGAGATGCCATTCCGGCGCCGCTGTCGCATCACGATGACGAACCTCGCAGAAGAGCGAATGGTGCTCTACTACCAGGTCAACTACACGCTCACCGAAGTCCCGGATGAGTGCGCCTACTTCCACGCGCAGTTCAGACGGGTCAACCCGTTGCCATACAAGGATGTGTACACCATTCTGGACGGCGTTCAGGGCCAGGGACACTACGTTGGCACCTATCTCGCGTGGGGCGTGAACAACAACGGCTGGTGGGGTGAGGGTGAGATCAAGTTCTATATCGACGGCGACAGCACATACCCCACCATCTGTGGCACCGGCACGGAAGACTACTTCTGTGGATCGTACAACTTCGAGAACCGCGTCCTGGGCGAGTACCAGCCCTTTACCACGCCCTACGCCGGCCTTCACCAGGTCATCAAACCCGACGGCGTCTACAGATCCCAGATGCGCTTCGGCATGTACCGCTGGCACATCACCGATCCGGTGCGCTTCCAACAGGACCTGCGGGTTACGATCCAGGCGCTCGGTTGGCGCAGCGTGGGACGCTATCTGCCGCTCCAGGATGACATTGCGTCTGTCGCCTACTGGTATCAGACCCTGCCGCCGCGCCCGTTTCCGCCACTCCCCGACCGGGATAGCCTAGAAGTTATCTAGAGCGCGGCACAGGAAACACAGAGTTACCTAAGGCGGATAATGAGCTACGATTGCGCATTACTTGGTTACGGGCGCGTTAGGCTGCATCGGCGCCTGGATCGTGCGTACCCTCGTGAAACGCGGAGTCGGGGTTACGGCGTACAACCTGGCCGACAACCCGTACCGTACGCGGCTGATCATGACGCCCGCAGAACTGGACCAGGATTACGTACGGAGGGCGCAGCGGCATGAAATACACCGAGGATGTGGCAAACCTGTTCATCTAGAAGGAGAAACCCTGTGAGACTGCTGACCTTCAAGTCGTATCGAGGCCTATCACTTGGCATTAAGACCGCACCGGGCGTGATCGATGTGCGGGCTGCCGCACAGGCTTTGGAGCGCGATGACGTGCCGGTCACGCCGGCTGCCTTCTACGCTCGCGGCTCCAGCGCACTATCGGACCTCGCGAGCCTCCTCGACGAAGCGCTGCCCAGAGCAGCCGGCGCGCCCTGGCTTCTGGACGAGGCGACGCTGCAGTTTGGACCGTGCGTCCCCAATCCCGAGAAGATCCTGTGCGTAGGGTTGAACTACCGCCGCCACGCGGCGGAGTCCGGCGCTCAGGTCCCCGAGGTACCGGTGCTCTTCTCGAAGTTTAACAACGCACTGACTGGTCACGGCGAGCCGGTCGCCTTACCCGTGGCGGCCCAGAAGTATGACTACGAAGTCGAGCTGGCCACTGTCATCGGCAAGCAAGCCAAGAACGTCTCCGAGGAGACCGCGTTGGACTACGTGCTTGGCTACTGCGCCGCCAATGACGTCAGCGCGCGAGATCTCCAGATGCGCACCAGTCAGTGGCTTCTCGGCAAGACCCTCGACGGGTTCTGTCCTATCGGGCCATACCTTGTGACCGCCGACGATATCGGTGATCCCCAACAGCTTGCAATTCACAGTTGGCTAAACGGGGAGCTTCGTCAGAACTCCAACACCTGCGACATGGTCTTCACGGTTCCTTATATCATCAGCTACTTCAGCCGGTATATGACGCTCAAGCCAGGGGACGTGATCCTCACGGGCACGCCCGAGGGCGTGATTCTCGGGACGAAGGAGCAGGTGTGGATGAAGCCAGGAGATGTAGTCAGTATCGAGGTCGAGGGATTGGGCACACTGACCAACCCATTGGTCGCCGGTTCCTGAGAGCGCGAACCGCGTGTCCAACCCCGGAGGATCCGGCAAGGGAGGAGAGACCAACATGACAGCTCAGACCGTCGGGAGATGGGGGATCTTCGAGATAGCCCTACCAGGACCCGCGACCGGCAATCCCTTCATCGATGTCGAACTGTGGGCAACCTTCAAGTTACACAACCGCGTGGTGCAGGCCAGAGGTTTCTACGACGGAGACGGGCTCTACAGGGTCCGAGTGATGCCGGACGACGTGGGCGAGTGGACCTACACGACCCGCAGCAACGTCGCGGCTCTGGATGGCAAGACCGGCAGGTTCACCTGCGAGCCACCCGATAACGATGTCCACGGGCCGGTGCGTGTCGACCGGACGTGGCACTTCGCCTACGAGGATGGCACACCCTACTTCCCCTTCGGGACGACCTGCTACGTGTGGAACCATCAGGGCGACGCCATGGAGCAGCAGACACTGGAGACGCTCAGACACGCGCCGTTCAACAAGATGCGTATGTGCGTCTTTCCTAAGCACTATGACTTCAGCCACAACGAGCCGGAGTACCATGCCTTCGAGAGGCTCGATAGCGGCGAGTTCGACTTCACGCGCTTCAATCCGGCCTTCTTCAAACACCTCGAGCACCGGATTGGGGATCTCCGCGACATCGGCATCGAGGCCGATCTCATCCTCTTTCATCCCTACGACCGGTGGGGCTATAGCACGATGCCCGCCGAGGTTGATGATCGTTACCTTCGCTACATCGTTGCCCGGCTGGCACCCTATCGCAATATCTGGTGGTCGATGGCCAATGAGTACGACCTGATGACCGCCAAGACAACGATAGACTGGGACCGCTTCTTCAGGATCGTACAGACCCACGATCCATACCAGCATCTACGGTCGGTCCACAACTGCCGCGAGTTCTACGATCACGGCAAACCCTGGGTGACGCACTGCAGCATCCAGCACCACGACTTGTCTCAGGTGACACGTTGGCGTGAGACCTACCGGAAGCCTGTGGTGGTCGACGAGTGCGCCTACGAGGGCAACATCCCTCACAACTGGGGCAACATCACAGCCCAAGAGATGACCCATCGTTTCTGGGAGGGGTTCAGCCGCGGCGGCTACGTGGGCCACGGGGAGACCTATCTTCACCCGGAGGATCTCCTCTGGTGGTCGAAGGGCGGCGTCTTGCACGGAGAGAGCCCCAGGCGGATCGCTTTCCTGCGCCAGATCATGGAGACGGGACCACAGATCGATCCTAGCGGCTCCAACTGGAACCTGAACCAATCGGGCAGCGAGGGCTACCGCATCATCTACTTCGGCAACCACCGCCCAGCCTACAAACAGATCACACTGCCGGAGACGGAGCGCTATGCCGTCGACATCATCGACACCTGGGAGATGACGATTACGCAGCAACCCGACACGTGCCGGGGATCCTGTCGCATCGATCTACCCGGAAAGCCCTACATCGCCCTGCGCCTCCGTCGCATTGAGTGACCTGTCATCCCTCCCTCGCAGACCGGCGGGGGGGGGCGCCCCGGGGGCCGCCCCCCGGGCGGGGGGGGCACACCCCCCAAAA
>JAXDDO010000048.1:0-59342 GCA_034676805.1 Anaerolineae bacterium
TCCCAGCAGCGAACCTCGATCTGCTGACCGAATGCGCGCTTCCCTTCGCGCATGCCGGTCACGTGGTCCTCGTGGAGGATCGCCAGGTATTGGAACGCGCCGGTCCCCTGGAGCAAGCGCTCGACGACGGCGGTGGCCTTGCGGACAGTCTCGACGCGTTCCCGCGTAGCCTCGCCAATCACTCGGGCGGCGAGAGCAGGCCCCGGAAACGGGATGCGCTCATAGAGCTCGTTGGGCAATCCGAGCGCCTTGCCCAGCTTGCGGACGCCATCCTTCCGCAACTGGATGAGGGGCTCGAGAATTGCGTAGCCGAAGGTCGACTCGGGATCGATGCCGAGCTGTGCGAAGACGTTGTGCTGGCGCTTGATCCCCGCGACTGTCTCGTCGACGTCGGTCAGGATCGTGCCCTGAAGCAGGAAGCGCGCATCGCTCTCTCGCACGATGCGCCCGAACACATCGCGGTAGAAAGTCTGGGTGATCGCCTCGCGCTTGGCCTCGGGGTCTGTGACGCCCTTCAGGGCACGGAAGAACGCGTCTCGGGCCTCTACGACCTCGACCGAGACGCCAAGTTCGCGGAAGAGGCTGACGACGCGCTCGGCCTCTCCGGAGCGCATCAGGCCGTTCTGGACGAAGACGGTCCTCAACCGGTCCCCAAGGGCACGGTGCCCGAGCATGGTCACCGTTGCGGAGTCGACGCCTCCGGAGAGCGCGTTGATCGCTGTGCCAGGCCCAACCGCACCTCTGATCTCCTGAACCTGCTTCTCGATGAACGCTTCGGGTTCCAGTGCTTCTGCTGTGATTTCCTCGATCATCGCCGGCCTCCTCTCGAGTGTACAGAGTGAGACTATACTCTTGTGCGGACGGCGTGCAAGCGGGCCGGGAAGGACCGACGCCCACGTTGACTTCTCCCTGAAGGGCATCACACTAGAGGTATGCACATACCACGATCCGGAGGTGTCTATGCGCGCAATCATGGTCATGTTTGACTCCCTCAACCGGCATATGCTGCCCCCCTATGGCTGCGAGTGGGTCCACGCACCCAATTTCGAACGGCTCTACGAGCGAACCGTGACGTTCGACAATAGCTACGTGGGCAGCATGCCCTGCATGCCCTGCCGTCGCGAGTTCCATACCGGACGTTACAACTTTCTCCATCGCAGTTGGGGGCCCTTGGAGCCTTTCGATGACTCGGTGCCCGAGATCCTCCAGGAGCACGGCGTCTACACCCATTTGGTCAGCGACCACTACCACTATTGGGAGGAGGGTGGGGCTACTTACCACACGCGCTACACTAGTTGGGAGATCAGCCGCGGGCAGGAGGGCGATCCATGGAAGGGCGTGGTCGCCGAGCCCGAGATCCCCGAGAGCGTCTCGCCGCGCTCGGGCAAGAGCTGGCGTCAAGATTGGGTCAATCGCGCGTTTATGGACCGCGAGGAGCTGCAGCCTCAGGCTGTGACCTTCGAGAGGGGTCTGGAGTTCCTGCGCACGAACGCCGATCAGGACAACTGGTTCCTCCACATCGAGACCTTTGATCCTCATGAGCCCTACTTCACCCAGCAACACTACAAGGATCTCTACCCCCATGACTACGATGGGCCGCATTTCGATTGGCCGCCCTATGCCGAGGTCGTGGAGACACCGGAGCAGGTGGAGCACATGCGCTTCCAGAACGCAGCGCTCATCTCGATGTGCGACACGTATCTGGGCAAGGTCCTCGATCTCATGGATGAGCAGGATATGTGGAAGGATACACTGCTGTTGGTCTGTACCGATCACGGCTTCCTGCTCGGCGAGCACGACTGGTGGGCCAAGTGTGTCCAGCCTTTCTATGGCGAGGTCGCTCACACACCGCTCTTCCTGTGGGACCCGCGCACCGGTCGCCGAGGCGAGCGCAGCCAGGCCCTGGTGCAGAACATCGACTGGGGCCCGACGCTGCTGGAGTTCTTCGGCGCGCCGCTAACCGCCGACATGCAGGGGATTCCGTTGGCCCACTCGCTCGCTTCGGAAACGTCGCTGCGCGAGGGCGTGCTCTTCGGAATCCACGGGGGGCATGTCAACGTTACCGACGGGCGCTATGTCTATATGCGTGCCCCGGCGACGGCGGAGAACGCGCCGCTCTTTGAGTATACGCTGATGCCCACGCACATGCGCCATACCTTCGACGTCGAGGAGCTACAAGAGACCACGATGGCTGAGCCCTTCGACTTCACCAAGGGCTGCCCGGTCATGAAAATCCCCGGGCGTGGTGGCACATGGCGCGGCATGCATCGCTTCGGGACCCTGCTCTTTGACTTGGACATGGACCCCAGGCAGGAGCACCCGATACAGGATCCTAAGGTCGAGGCCCGTATGGTCAGGCTGATGGGCGAGCTCTTGGAAGCCAGCGATGCCCCGCCCGAGCAGTGGCGGCGCCTGGGACTGCAGCGCCGCCTCGACTGACACCATGGCTGGGGCCAGGTGGCCCAAGACCGGCATCGCTGGGGCGAGGTGCAGGTGATGACCGATGCAGCATGCACGCATAGGGCCGACTCTGAGATTCAGGCAACCGGACCGGCGGCGGTTCTGCCAAGCGGCATCCACATTGCTTACGACACCTTCGGCGAACGGGGTGCGCCGGCGCTGGTTCTGATTGCCGGCCTGGGTGACCAGCTCCTATCTTGGCCCGCGCCCTTCTGCGAGCAGTTGGCGGCGCGCGGGCTCTATGTGATCCGCTTCGACAACCGGGATGTGGGCCTGTCGACGACGTTCAGGGAGGCTGGTGCGCCCGCGCTGTTGCCGTTGATCTCCGCCTATCTGCGCGGGCGCACCGTCGTTGCGCCGTATACCGTTCACGACATGGCTGCCGATACCGTTGGCCTGTTGGACGCGCTCGGGATTGCGCAGGCGCACGTCTTGGGCTCATCGTTGGGTGGGATGATCGCCCAGGCAGTCGCGGCTGGGTTCCCCGACCGTGTGCGTTCGTTGATCCTCTTGATGACCACGGCGCTCGGCAAAGCGCTCCCCCTGCCACGGCCCAAGACAATCGTGCTTTTCCTGCCTCCCAAGCCCGGACGTGACCAGGCTGCCGAGCACCTGGTGCGTGTGATGCGGGCCGTGCGTGGCTCGCGATTCCCCTTGAACGAGGAGCATCTGCGCCGTGAGGCGGGCCTGCGCTACGATCGTGCTCACGGTTCCCGCGGCGCGGCGCGGCAGCTTGCAGCGATCATCGCCTCTGCGCGTGGCCTGTCGGAGTTGGCCCCGACCATCGCGGCGTCGACGCTGGTGATTCACGGCAGCGACGATCCGGTCATCCCCCTGCCTCACGGACAGCGCCTGGCGCAGGTCATCCCTGGAGCGCGCCTGCACGTGGTTGAAGGGCTCGGCCACGAGCTACCGCCAGGTGCCTGGCCCGAGATCGTTGAATCGATCGCGTCTCACACCGCGGCCCCGAACACCTCTTAGTCGCCCACGATCCCCTCCTGCGCGACTGGACAAGCGCACAGAAGACCATGCATGCTTTGACATCCCGATGTTTGCCGCTATGATGGCGCCGGGATGCGCCCCGACGTTCCCCCACCGATCGAGGCCATCTACACGCCCCGGGTCTTCTTGGGCCAGACGAGGTGTCTTAACGATGGTGGGTCGCTCCAGTTGGAAGTCCGCCTACATGCCGCGCTATATGGGATGGTTCCTCCTCAGCCACGGGTTCAACGCGGTCTTCTACATGCTCACCTTCGGCTCGTCGGTCTTCGTCCTGTGGCTTGCGGATCTGGGTCTCAGCAAGGATCGCATCGGGTTCATGCTGTCGCTGTTCCCCTATTGCGGCCTCATCGCGCCGTTCATCACCAGCGCGGTGACGCGCTTCGGGCTCAAACGCACCTATATGGTCTTCTATGGCGCGCGCAAGTTCGTCATTTTGCTGATGCTCGCCGCGCCGTGGATCCTGCAGCGGTTTGGGGCGGCGGTGCTGTTTGCCTATGTGGCGGGTGTTATCTTCGTCTTCGCGATGTGCCGGGCCATTGCCGAGACGGCCTACTACCCGTGGAGCCGGGAATTCGTGCCAGATGCCGTTCGCGGACGGGTGGCCGGCATGTCCAATGTCGTCGTGAGCTTGACCTCGGCTGTGGCGATGCTGTTAGCGAGCGCTGTGCTCGCGCGTGGTCAGGGGTACGGACGCTATCAGTTCTTGATCGTGATAGCGAGCACGCTCGGCGTCATTTCGGTCGTGGCGATGCTGGCGGTCCCGAAAGAGTCGCCTGCCAGCGAGGGCTCATCGCGCGAGGCCTGGACGTCGATGCGGCAGGCGCTCCGCGACCGGCGCTTCAGGGGGTTTCTGCTCTCGATAGCGGCATCGGTGCTTGCCGTGGCTGGCTATCCCTTTATCCCGCTCTTCGCGCGCGAGCGGCTGCTCGTCCCCGATGCGCGCGTGGTGCTCTTTGACGTCGCCGGGACCCTTGGAGCGCTGGTGTCGAGTCTCTACTGGGGATGGGCCGCGGACCGCTACGGCGGCAAGCCGCTGACGCTGGCTACGCTCGGGGTTGTGGGGGTGCTGCCGTGGGTGTGGCTCATCTTGCCACCGGGCGGGGTGGTTGCGTTGGTTGGCGGGCTGATCCTGGCATCGTGCTACGGGGCCGTGAGTATCGGCCTGAACATCGGCAGCTTTCGGTGGTTCCTCAACGGCATTGTGCCGATGGAACGCCGCACGGCCTACACGTCGATCTGGTACGCCACGTCGGGTCTGGCTGGCGGGACTGCGCCCTTCGTCGCGGGCTGGCTGTTGCGCGGGCTGGCGGGGCTTGACTGGCGCCTGGGTTCGCTGCAGGTAAACGCATTCACAGTGCTCTTCGGGCTGACGACGGCGATGGCGGTACTGGCCGCGTTCCTGAGCCACCGCGTGCCGGGCGAGACCGATGCCGGGCTGCGTGACTACCTGCGTGGCCTAATCGTGCACGATCTGCCCGGTGCCCTGGGAAGGACGCTGCGGCCCTTGCGTCGTCGGGAGCGGTTCTGACTGCTGGGCAGGGGAGGAGGTCGGGCTGCCCGTGACCGCACCTGCCCGGGCGGTTCTGGGGGAAGGTGACCATCATTGCAGCCAAAGTGGGAGGTGGCGATGCATGGCATGCTGGATCTTGAGGCCGTCAAGCATCTGACGATTCACCACGGTGAGGGCTGGGGGTACCGCCACGCTTGCCGGCTGTTGCGGCTCATTGAAGTGATCGGAGAGGGCCTGGCTCACGACGCCCACGCCCTGACGTTTGCTGTCTACCTGCACGATTGGGGCGCGTTCCCGGCCTACGCCCTGAAGGGGGTGGACCATGCAGAGCGCTCGCGGCAGGTCGCGTCCGATGAGATTCTGCCACGGACGGCGCTCTCGGCGCCAACCGTCGCCATCATCCTGGAGGCGATCGAGCGTCACGACTATCGTGATCCGCGCCCCGTTAACTCCAACGAGGCGCTCCTGCTCAGGGAGGCCGACTTCCTGGACTTCCTTGGCGCCGTCGGCGTAGCGCGGGCGTTCGCCTGGGGACCTAACGATCTGCACGCGGGCTATCGGCGCATCCTGGCGCGGCGCGATGCCGTGCGCGACAGGTTCACGCTCCCCGCGGCGCGCGCCCTGGCCGAACAGCGGCTCGAACGGATGGCGCGCTACCTGGAGTGGTTCGTCGAAGAAGCCTTCGACTGTCTGTGACTTGCGTCCGGGAGGGATTGGAATGAGTGAGATCGCGTGCCGGGCGTTCCTGAAGGACGGCGTCCTGACGCTGGAGAACAGCCTGCTGCGCCGTCGCTACGCCTGGAATGAGGGCGACCTGATCAGCCTGAGCCTCGAAGACGTGGCGCGCGGGCGCTGCTGGGAGCTGAATGGACAGTCGCCCGACCTGGGCCTGCTCGACGAGCCGACCATTCCCGTCGCGGGGCAGCTTAAGGTTCGGCAGGAAGCGGCGGCGACCACGACGCCCGCGCACCTGCGGGTCGAGGTCCAGACGACGTTGGATGCACTGGAAGTGCGACGCGTGTTCCGCCTCTACCCGGACTGCCCGGCCATCGCGTGCGACCTCTATCTGCGCGGCACCGCGCCGCGTCTCAACCCCGCAGGACACATCGACCGGCTAGCACTGCCGGGAGTCCACTGGCGGGCCAGGGCCGTGGCCTTCCGCGATGTCACCGATCGCCACAACACGTTGGTTCGTGAGAGCTCGATCCTGCCCTACCGGTTCGAGGAGATGCTCGCCGGCAACCTCTTGTTCCTTGACGAGGTGCTGGACGATGCCGGGATATTCGTGCTCAAGGAGGCGCCGTGTGGCCCCGCACAACTGCACTATTCCGGTGGCGACTTCGCGCTCAAGGTGGGTGAGATGCGGGTGGTAGGCTCGGGTGTCGCGCCCGAGGATCTGAGCGCTGTGGATTGGACGCGGGCCTATGGTGTCGTGGTAGGCGTGACCGGGGATGGGGCATTGGGCCGGCTGCGGGCGGTGCGCCGCTACCAGGAGCAGATTCGCCTACACCTGCCCGGTCGCGACGAGATGGTGCTGATGAACACCTGGGGTGACCGCGGGCAAGACACCAGGCTCGGCGAGGCCTTTGCCCTGGCAGAGCTAGAGGCAGGCGCACGTCTGGGCATCTCGCACCTGCAGCTCGACGATGGTTGGCAGGCTGGCCGCAGCAGCAACTCGGCGTTTGCGGGTGGCTCGCTGGAGCGCATCTGGGACACTCCGGGCTACTGGCAGCCGCATCCGGAGCGATTTCCCCGCGGCCTTGGCCCCGTGGTCGAGCGTGGCAAGGCGTTGGGCATCGAGGTATGTGTCTGGTTCAATCCAAGCAAGGATAACGGGTACGCGCACTGGCGCGAAGATGCCGAGACTCTGATCGGCCTGTACCGCGACCACGGCATCCGGACGTTCAAGATCGACGGGGTGCAGGTCCCCGACAAGCGGGCCGAGACCAACTTGCGCTGTATGTTCGATGCCGTCCGCGCGGCCACGGACGATCAGGCGGTCTTCAACCTGGACGTCACGGCAGGGCAGCGGTATGGTTACCACTACTTCAACGAGTATGGGAACGTCTTCGTCGAGAACCGCTATACGGATTGGTCCAACTACTACCCACACTGGACGCTGCGCAATGTGTGGATGTTGTCGCGCTACGTCCCGGCGCAGAACCTCCAGGTCGAGTTTCTCAACGTCTGGCGCAACGCCGAGCGCTACCCCATGGCCGATCCGCTGGCGCCGGGCTGTGTGCCGTTTGCCTATGCGTTCGCCATCACGATGATGGCGCAGCCGCTTGCCTGGTTCGAGGCCACGGGGCTGCCGGAGCAGGCGTTCGAGAGCGCTGGCTTGATCCGCACCTATCGCGAACACCAGACGCGGATCCACGCCGGTCTGATCCTGCCGGTTGGCGAGGAGCCCTCCGGCACGGGCTGGACCGGGTTCCAGTCTCTGGACGGTGACAGCGGCTATCTCCTGGTGTTCCGGGAGTATAGCAGCCGGGATCGGCATCGCCTGCGGCTCTGGGGATTGGCCGGCCGCCGGGTGACCTTCCGGCACGTGCTTGGGGACGGTGTAGACTTCGCGGCGGAGCTAGGGGAGGACGGAGAGGTGAGCGTGAGCTTACCCGGTCCTTACACCTTTGGCCTCTATGCGTATGACGCGGCGCCCCCAGGAATGTAATCGCCGCAACAAGACCATATTCACTGCAGCTTTGCCTCACCATCCTACAGGTTATAATCGTCTGGGGTAATGGCGATCCGAGCTGCGCTGAACGCTCGCAACTGACCCACGTATGGCGCGGGCGTTGTCTTTCTGCCACGGCGGCTTGGTGAGCGCCGACGTCGCTGTGGTACGCGAGCCCTGGATTTCCGAACCAACCTGATCTACACGAGGGGGGTGCATGGTAGAGGAACGCTTCGTCTATCGCGGTAGGAGAACCAACGAGATTTCGTTTCCGCTCGGCGGGATTGGCACCGGCAGCATTGGACTGGCAGGAAACGGCAGGCTGATTGACTGGGAGATCTTCAATCGCCCGAACAAGGGCAGTGTCAACGGTTTCTCTCACTTCGCTATCAAGGCCGAGCGCGAAGGGCAGGTACTGGATGCCCGAGTGTTACAGGGCGACCTGCACCCGCCGTACAGCGGGGTCTTGCACCAGAAGCGTTTCCAGAGCTTTGGTTTCGGTCCGCCCCGCGAATACCTGACCGGGCTCCCGCACTTCCGTGAGACCGTCTTCGTGGGCAAGTTCCCCATCGCCGAGGTGACGTTCCTGGACGACCGTTTCCCCGGTAATGTAACGCTAACGGCGTTCAATCCGTTCATCCCGCTCAACGACCGTGACTCGGGCATTCCCGCGGCCTTCTTCGAGACTGCCGTAACGAACCCCACCGATGCCGAGATCACATACACGCTTGCCGGCACGGTGAACAACCCCCTTCCGGCGCCCAACCTCAATCGCTACAACAGGACCTATCGTGCGCACTGGATCACGTTGAGCGCCCAGGACCAAGATCCTACGGCGCTGGACTACGGGATGCTGACGCTGGCAGCCGGCGCGACCTCGACCAAGCCATGCGATCCCGAGGCTGCTTGTGGTGACTTTGCGACTCTCTCGCCCAACGATGTGAGTTACCAGGAGTATTGGTTCCGCGGACGTTGGTTCGACAACCTGGAGGTCTACTGGCACGATTTCACCACGCCGGGCGGGTTCACGAACCGGAGCTACGCCGCTGAGGAGGCCGGGCGCGACAACCCGGCTACGCTGGCGGTGAGCGTCACTGTCGCACCCGGAGAGACCCGGCGTGCGCGGTTTGTCATCGCCTGGCACTTCCCGAATCGCACGAACGACTGGAATCCTCACGCTGATGAGTGTGCCTGTGAGCGCGGCATCGAGAACCGCTGGCAGAACTACTACGCGTTCCTGTTCCACGACGCAGAAGTCAGCGCCCGCTATGCGTTGTCCTACTGGGACTGTCTCTACGACAGGACGCTGCGATTCCGGGATACGTTGTTCAGCTCGGATCTGCCGCCTGCCGCCCTCGATGCGGTATCGGCGAACCTCTCCATCCTGAAGAGCCCCACGGTCATGCGTCTGGAAGACGGGACGTTCTACGGCTTTGAGGGATGTCATCCGGATGCCGGATGCTGTGAGGGCTCGTGTACGCACGTCTGGAACTATGCGCAGGCTCTGCCTTTCCTCTTTCCGCGGTTGGAGCGCACGATGCGGGACGCGGATTACGTCTACAATCAGCGTCCCGACGGAGGGATGCCGTTCCGGTTGCAGCTACCGCTGGGCTGTGGCCCATCCGATTTCCGACCGTGCGCCGATGGGCAGTTTGGCAACGTGATGAAGGTCTACCGCGACTGGAAGATCTCTGGCGACACCGAGTGGTTGCGCGAGCTGTGGCCTTCGATCCGGCATTCGATCGATTACGCTTGGGCACCCGAGAACGCGGATCGCTGGGATCCTGAAAAGACGGGTGTGCTCTCGGGGCGCCAGCACCATACGCTGGACATGGAGCTCTTCGGCCCCAACGCCTGGCTCACGGGCTTCTATCTGGGGGCGCTCAAAGCGGGCGCCGAGATGGCGGCCCATTTGGGCGATGATGAGAAAGCTGCGGAGTACAAAGCGATCTTCAAGCGCGGCAAGGCCTGGGTCGATGTGCACCTGTTCAACGGTGAATACTACGCACAGCAAGTGGACCTGGCGGACCGCGACGTGCTGGCGCCGTTTGCCGGGGGCAGCGAGTCGATGGTGGGCGGGACCTTCGATGCGTACTGGGACGCCGAGCACGGCGAACTCAAGTATCAGATCGGTGAGGGATGTGGCATTGATCAGGTCCTGGCGCAATGGCATGCGAACCTCTACGGCCTGGGCGAGCTCTTCGATCGCGAGCAGACGCGGACGGCCCTGGCTGCGATCTTCCGATACAACTTCAAGTCTCCCCTGCGGGACTTCTTCAATCCCTGCCGGGTCTTCGGCCTCAACGACGAGTCGGGCCTGGTGATCTGTGACTGGCCTGCGGGACGCCGTAAGCCCGTCATCCCGGTGCCCTATGCGCAAGAGGCGATGCACGGCTTCGAGTACGCGGCGGCGATCCAGATGATCCAGGTGGGCCTGTTGGATGAGGGTATGGAGGTTGTGACCGCGGTGCGAGATCGCTACGATGGTGAGCGGCGCAATCCTTGGAACGAGTTTGAGTGCGGGAGCAACTACGCACGCTCGATGGCAAGCTACGCGCTGCTCAATGCCTTCAGCGGTTTCACGTTCGACATGGCGCGCGGCGTCGTGGGCTTCGATCCCAAGATGCAGGGGCGAGATTCCTTCCGCTGCTTGTGGTCGCTCGATTCGGGATGGGGCACGGTGACCGTTACTCCGAACGAGGTGGAACTGGCCGTGATTGAGGGCTCGCTGACGCTCACCGGCCTGTCGCTGCCGTTCGTAGCGCCGAAAAGGGTCGGCGGCGCCTCGCTGTGCGGCGCCGATGCTGCGTGCCTGTGGGCCCAGGACGGGCTGACGTTTGCCGAGCCCGTCCGCATCGATGACGGCAGCCAGTTGATTGTGCACCTGGTGTAGTCGATAAACCAATCCAGGAGGTAAGCAGGTTATGCGCATTCTCTATATCGATATCGATACCTTGAGGCCAGACCATCTAGGGTGCTATGGGTACCCCCGCAATACCAGCCCGAACATCGACCGCATCGCACGGGATGCTGTGCGCTTTGAAAACAACTATGTAAGCGATGCGCCTTGCCTCCCCTCGCGGACTGCGCTCTGGAGTGGACGGCACGGCTTTCGCACCGGCGTGGTGGGGCATATGGGGTCGTCCGCCGATCCCTTCAATGACGGGTGTCCACGGGGGTTCCGCGATTCGTTCGACGCGACGTCGTGGATGAGTGCGCTGCGTCGCGCTGGGTTCTACACCGTGACTGTCAGCCCCTTCGGAGAGCGTCACGGAGCGTGGGAATGGTATGCCGGCTATCGTGAGATGCACAACCCCGGCAAGGGGGGGCTTGAACGCGCCGACGAAGTGGTGCCGACCGCGATTGACTGGATCCAGCGTAACGGACAGCAAGAAAACTGGTTCCTGCACGTCAACGTGTGGGACCCGCACACGCCCTACCGTACGCCCGAGGCGTATGGCAATCCGTTCGAGCACGATCCCCTGCCGGCCTGGATGACTGAGGACTTACGTCAGAAGGCGTGGGACAGCTTCGGCCCGCATAGCGCCCAGGAACCCGGGGGTTACGATGTCATCCCCCAGCCGCAGTGGCCCCGGGTGCCCGCGCAACTGGATTCGATGGCGGCGCTAAAGCAGTGGATCGACGGCTATGACACGGGTATCTGGTACGCAGATTTGTGGGTGGGCAAGTTGCTGGACGCTGTGGAGGCCGCCGGAATCCTCGATGAGTTGGTGATCGTTGTCAGCTCCGACCACTCGGAGGCGCAGGGGGAATTCGATATCTGGGGTGACCACCAGACGGCGGACCACGCGGTGTGCCGGGTGCCGCTGCTGATCCGTTGGCCCGGCGTGACCGACGGCGGGCGGGTCGATGCGGCGTTGCACTACCACTTCGATTGGGCTGCCACGCTTGTCGAGATGGTAGGGGGGACGATACCCGACAACTGGGATGGTATCTCCTTTGCCGAGGCGTTCAAAAGCGGGGTGGCGCAGGGTCGAGACTACCTGGTCCTTAGCCAGGGGGCCTGGGCAGTGCAGCGCGGTATTCGCTTCGAGCACGCTGGTGAGTCCTTCATCTGCTTGCGCACCTACCACGATGGACACAAGGCCATGGACCCGGTGATGCTCTTCAATCTGACCCAGGATCCCTACGAGCAGCACGACATCGCCGCAGAACGTCCCGAGTTGGTAGACAGGGCCATGGGCATGTTGGCCGACTGGCAACACACGATGATGCTGCGCAGCGAGACCAACATCGACCCGCTGATGACGGTGTTGCGCGAGGGAGGCCCGTCGCACACCCGCTACCAATTGCCGGCCTATCTGGACCGCTTGCGCGCAACGGGGCGCGCTCACCACGCCGAAAGGCTGGCAAAGCTGCATCCTGATGAGCTATAACCTCGCGTCCGGCTTTGCCGCGAGCGGACAGTTCTTCGCTTAGGAATAGGTGTACTGAGGAGGGTAGGATATGGTTCAGCGGTTTCACGGCTCATGGCCCGCGCTGCTTACACCGTCGATGGCTGACGGTGGGGTCGATACGCGGATGCTGCGTGCGTTGACGTCGTATCTGGTGGGGAAGGGGGTAGACGGCCTCTACGTCTGCGGCTCCACCGGCGAGGGGGTTTTCCTGTCAGTGCCAGAGCGCCGGCGGGTGGTTGAGGTGGTGGTCGAGGAGGTCGCGGGTCGGGTGCCGATCATTGCTCACGTGGGCGCCGTTGCTACGCGCGACGCGGTGGCTCTGGCGCAGCACGCGGCTGCGGTCGGTGTGCAGGGCGTTGCCAGCATCCTGCCGCCCTTTGGTCGCGGCCTTGACGAGACCCATACGCACTACGAGACCATCGCTCGGGCCGTTCCCGATGTGCCCTTCTATCCCTATCTCTTCGGGGGTGAGACCGACGCGCTGTCGCTGATGCGCGAACTCCTGTCGCGCATCCCGAATGTGGCAGGGGCAAAGTACACCGGCCCGGATATGTACGAACTCGAGGCCATCGTTGACCTTGGGTATGAAGGGTGGACGATTTTCTCGGGTATGGACCAGCAATGTCTCTTTGCGGCGATGTTCGGCTCGCCAGCCTGTATCGGCAGCACCCTTAACCTGATGCCCGGCGTGTACCGCGCTATTCGTGCCAGCTACGAAGAGGGTAACCTGCTAGCAGCGCGAGACTGGCAGGTGCGCGCAAACCGGGTGACGCGGGTCTTGCAGGCTTTTGGGATCTTCGGAGCGCTCTTCGAGGCGCTGCGCATCTTGGGGCTCGATTGCGGAGAGCCACGCTTGCCGCGGGCCGCGATCCCCCAGGAGCGCCGTGCCGACTTCAGGGCCGCGATGGCGCAGGTCGGTTTCACGGAACTGGCCGCGATGTGACGTGCCGTACGGGCAGCGCTGCACGCGGCGCTGCCCGTACTCTGTAGTTCCCCCTCGGTGCCCGATCATAGGGTATTATCGTCCCTTCCATCCCAGCTTCCCCGGACTCACTGTGGTCGTGCCCTTGACGAAACTGCCACAGCGTGATAACATATTTCGGCGCCGAAATATTCGGTATCGAAGATTCCAGAACACCGCGGAGGTAGCGCGTGACCCAGAAGCCAGAGTATGCCATAGCAGCAGACACGCCAGGCGGCGCGTCCGCCACAACGGACGTCGTTGCAGCGGAGGCCGTCGGAACGGAAGCCGTCAGAACGGAAGCCGTCGGCTCTGGCGAGGTCCAAGCACCGATCGCGCTGAGTGATTCGCAGCTCGATGCTGCGCAGAAGTTCGTTGTGCTCTACCGCTATGTACGCCGCTATGGGCGTAGGATGCAGTGCGAAGGTGTTCGGGGCCGGGAGCTCTCCACGTTGCGGCGCCTCCACGAGGTTGGCCCCATGACGATAGGTCAGATCTGCGAGTATCTCTTCATCAGCGCCAGCTCCACCTCCGAATTGGTCTCCCGTATGGAAGAGGCCGGCTATGTCGCCAGACGGCGCTCCAAGGAAGACTCACGCGTCGTATATGTGGGGCTCACACCGGAGGGCACGCGGCTGGCAGAAGAAACGGCTCTGGGCGGGATTCCCTTGTTACGAGAGCGTGTTCAAGCTCTATCCGAGGACCAGTTGGCGCGGTTGGACGAGGCCCTTTCAGATCTTATCCGCATAATGGAGATTGACCCTAATGAGTTCCAATGATACTGCGACTCCCCCTCAACCTGTTGCCGATTCAAAGACCATCCTGCGCATTTTCGGCTATCTGCGCCCCCATTGGAAGCTAGCTCTTGGTGGTTACGTCCTCGTATTCGTGATCAATGCCCTGACCATGGTTAACCCGCAGATCATCCAGCGGATCGTGGACCGCGGGATCGGCAACCAGGAGCTGGATGTCCTTAGTTGGATGGTGGTCCTGCTCTTGGGCCTGACGGTCTTGCAGGGCATCCTCAGCTACTTCCAGGGTAAATGGATCGAACAGGCCTCGCAGAACGTGGCGTACGACCTGCGCAACCAAATCTACAAGAAGGTGACCTCGCTCTCTTTCTCGTATCACGACCGTAATGAAGCGGGGCAATTGCTTTCGCGTGTGATGCAAGATGTCGAGCGGCTACGCTTTCTCAACGGGCGAGCGACGATGCGGCTGGTCGAAGGCGCGATCATGCTTATCGTCACCGTCATCATTGTCACCGTGATGAACCCGAGGTTGGCGTTGCTCTCGCTGCTCTCGATGCCGGTGTTGTTGGTGCAGGCCACCCGCTATTCGGCGAAGATGCGTCCGGTGTGGCGGGCTCTGCGCGACCGCATCTCCGAGATGACCTCCTGGGTGGAACAGAACCTGCGCGGCGCTCGCATCGTCAAGGGGTTCGCCCAGGAGAGCGCCGAGATCGAGCGCTTCAAGGCGCAGAACGACACCTGGTTTGCTATGGCCAGTGAGTCGGCACGCGTGCGGGCGATTAATGACCCGTTGGTGGTGCTGATCACCAACATCGTCACCATTTTCATCATCTGGTATGGTGGGAGACTCGTGGTCCAGGGCGGGCTCACGATTGGCGCGCTGGTCGCCTTTAACACCTATATGGTACAGCTCGCCGGTCCTGTGCGGACGCTGGGGCGCATGATCCCCTTCCTGACCGAAGCTGCCGCCAGCGGGGAGCGCATCTTCGAGATCCTCGACACAGAGTCTGAGGTAAAGGAGTCACCCAACGCCATAGAGCTTCCCCCGATCGAAGGCCACGTCCGGTTTGAGAAAGTGACTTTCGCCTATTTCGGCCGGCGCACCGTGCTGGATCGCATCGACCTCGAGGCACAGTCGGGGGAGATCATCGCTCTCCTGGGCACGACCGGCTCGGGGAAGTCCACGATCATCAACCTGATCCCGCGCTTCTATGACGTGGCCGGCGGGCGCGTCACGGTCGACGGCTACGACATCCGTGACGTGACGTTGAACAGCCTGCGCGATCAGATCGGGATCGTCTTGCAGGAGACGACGCTCTTTGCGGCCAGCGTTCGAGAGAACATCGCCTTTGGCCGGCCGGGTGCCAACGAAGAGGAAGTGATCGAGGCCGCCAAGGCGGCCCAGGCTCACGACTTCATTATGGAGATGCCCGACGGCTACGCCACCAGGGTTGGCGAACGAGGTTCAACGCTTTCTGGCGGGCAGAAGCAGCGCATCGCGATTGCCCGTGCCCTGCTCAAGGACCCGCGCATCCTGATCCTCGACGACGCGATGTCGAGCGTGGATACGGAGACCGAGCGGCTGATTCAGAAGGCACTGGAGCGCTTGATGCAAGGGCGTACCTCCTTCGTCATTGCCCAGCGGCTCAGCACCGTTCGTATGGCCGATCAGATCCTGGTGCTGGACAAGGGCCGGGTTGTCGCCCGGGGGACCCATGACGAGCTCTTGCGAACCTCGGGGCTCTACGGCGAGATCTACGAGCGCCAGTTGCGGCCTCGGGAGGTCCAGGAGTTGCTGGTGCTGCGACAACAGGCGCTCAAGGCATCTTCGGAAACGGTTGGTGCGGCAATCAGCCGCGCCTGATAAGGAGAACCTCGATGAGTTTCTCAGTGGGTACAACGAGCATAGGCCGTGGCCCCGGCGGCATTCTGCGGAGTTTCGGTGAGGAGGATGAGGACGCCCGTGGGCGGGCGTGGGATGCCAAGGTGGTTGCGCGCCTTCTGGCTTTTCTGAAGCCTCACTGGCGCAGTATGGTGGGATCGTTCGTGCTGATGGTTGTCTCCTCGGGGTTGGGCCTGGCTGTGCCCTATCTGATGAAGGTCGCAATCGACCAGCACATTGTCAGTGGCGATATCGCGGGTCTGGATCGCATTGCGCTGGTTCTCTTGGGCTCGTTTGTGGTCCTCTATGTGACCAGCGGCGCCCAGCAGTATCTGCTCTCGAGAACCGGGCAGCAGGTGTTGGCCGAGATGCGGGGCACGCTGGTCCGCCACCTCCAGGACTTGCACCTGGGCTATCACGATAAGCACATCATCGGCGTGACGATCTCGCGCGTCTTCAGCGATGTGGGCGTGATCAACGATCTGCTCTCGCAGGGACTGATCACCCTTGCTGGCGATGTGCTGACCCTGGTGGGCATCATCGTAGTGATGGTGTCGATGAGCCCGCGGCTGGCGCTGATCAGTTTCGCCGTCGTGCCGCTGATGGTCATCGCGACCTCGGTCTTCGCACGGCACGCAAAGGTAGCGTTCCGCGAGACGCGCTCGGCGGTTGCCGAAGTGGTGGGCGACCTGGCGGAGGATCTGGCGGGAATGCGCGTCATCCAGGCATTTGCCCAGGAGGGCGCTACACAGGAGCGCTTCGACGAGGTCAACCAGGCGAACCGCGACGCCCACGTGCGGGCGATGTCGCTGTCGTTTGTCTTTATGCCGGTGGTGCAGTTTCTGGGAATGCTGGCGACGGCGGTGGTTCTGTGGTTTGGCGGCCGTGACGTTGCCCGCGGGGCGTTGACGCTCGGTACCGTGGTGGCTTTCCTATCCTATGTCACTCGCTTCTTCCAGCCTATCCGTGAGCTGAGCCAGCTCTACACAACGATGCAGGCGGCGATGGCGGGCGGTGAGCGCGTCGTCGAACTGCTCGATACCAAGCCCGGCGTGCCCGACGCCCCCGACGCAACCCCGATGCCGGAGATCGAAGGCCACGTCGAGCTGCGTGATGTAACCTTTGAGTACCGTGCGGGAGAGCCGGTGTTGCGCAACGTGGACCTGACGATCGAGCCCGGCCAAACTGTGGCTCTGGTTGGGCCTACCGGCGCGGGTAAAACGTCGATCTCCAACCTCATCGCTCGCTTCTATGAGGTAACGGACGGAACCGTACTCATTGACGGCATTGACGTACGCGACGTTCAACAGCGCTCCTTGCGGCGCCAGATGGGGATTGTGCCCCAGGATCCGTTCCTCTTTGCCGGCACCATCGCCGACAACATCCGCTTTGGCGACCCCGAAGCGTCTGACGAGGCGGTGGAGGAGGCAGCGCGGCTCTCCAATGCTCACGACTTCATCGTCGCGACCCCTATGGGCTACGACACCCCAATCCAGGAGGGGGGCGTTAACCTCTCCCTTGGGCAGCGGCAGCTTCTGTGCATTGCGCGAGCGGTTCTGGCAGACCCTCGCATCCTGATTCTCGACGAAGCGACCTCGAGTGTGGATACTGTGACGGAGGGCCTGATCCAGGACGCCTTGGATCGGCTGCTGGCTGGTCGCACCGCTGTGGTCATTGCACACAGACTGAGTACAATTCGCAATGCCGATCTCATCTGCGTGATTGATGACGGGAAAATCGTGGAGCGCGGTACACACGAGGATTTGCTGACTCTTGGCGGTCTGTACCGTGAACTGTATGAGCGGCAGTTTGTCGATGTTGTTGTGGAGTGAAATGAGGACCTTGACTATACTGAATTGCGAAGGTTGGGTATGAAAACACTTAGATTCCTTTTTGTCTACACCAAGAACTACCGTGGGGCGTTGCTGGCGACCGTGTTGAGTATGTTCTTCCTTACGGGAGCACAGCTACTTGAGCCGCAGATCATCAAGAAGATGATCACCATCGTTCAGGATCCCAGCAACCTAGCCCAGTCAGGCCGCACTATCGGCAGTCTGGCGTTGCTGGCTCTGGGTCTATTCCTGTTGATCGGAGTGCTGCAGTTCACGCGCAGCTATATGGCCCACGTCGCAGGCTGGGGGGCTGTCGCCGATGCGCGCCGGCACGTCTATCGCCATCTCCAGCGCCTGTCGCTCCGCTTCTACGAGGACCAAAAAGTGGGCGATCTGATGTCGCGGATGGTTAACGACTCGGACATGTTCGAGACGCTCATCGCGCATGCCATCCCGGACACGATCGTCAACGTCCTGATGTTCGTGGGCGTCGCCGCGATCCTTGTGAGCTACAGCTGGGAACTGATGCTGCTGACGTTGGTGCCGATCCCCCTGATCGTGTTTGCTGCGCGGGGCTTCACCAAGTACGTTCGCCCTGCGTTTCGCGAGCGGCAGAAGGAGTTGGGCGACCTGAACGCAACGCTCAATGACAACCTCTCGGGCATTCGCGAGATCAAGGCCTTTACCCGTGAGGATATCGAGGCGGATCGCATCGGGGCCCACATCAGCCGCTACCGTGATTCGTTGCTCAAGGCGCTGCGGCTCATGGCCACCTTCCATCCCTTTGTCGGGTTCGCGTCGTCGCTCGGGACGATCGTGCTGATCTACTTCGGCGGACGGATGGTCCTGCGCCAGACGCTTCCTCTGGATGAGCTGGTGGCCTTCTTCCTCTACTTGAACCACTTCTACCAGCCGGTGAGGGCGTTGAGCGGTGCTTGGGAGAATATCCAGCACGCGATGGCAGGAGCCGAACGCGTGTCCGAGTTGTTGCAGGAGGAACCGGACGTAGCGGAGCGCCCCAACGCCCTGGCGCTGCCAGGGCGGGCGTTGGGCGAGGTTGCCTTCAACAACGTCAGCTTCCATTATGTTGAGGGGCAGCCGGTGCTACAGAACATCGATCTTCGGATTCCCGCGGGGCACGTAGCGGCATTGGTCGGCCCGACGGGTGTGGGGAAGAGCACCATGGCCAGCCTGATCCCGCGCTTCTACGATGTGCGTGAGGGGAGCATCACACTCGACGGCCATGATATTCGCGACCTGACGCTCAAGAGCCTGCGCCAGCAGATCAGCATTGTGCTCCAGGATGTCTTCCTGTTCCACGGCACGGCCCGCGACAACATCCTGTTCGGGCGACCCGATGCGACTGATGAAGAGGTGATTGAGGCGGCGAAGGTCGCCAATGCGCACGAATTCCTGCTGGACCTTCCCGAAGAATACGATACAATTATCGGCGAGCGAGGCGTGAAGCTGTCTGGCGGACAGAAACAGCGTCTGGCCATCGCGCGAGCGGTCCTGAAGGATGCTCCTATTCTTATCCTTGATGAGGCTACATCCTCGGTTGACACGCACACCGAAATGCTGATCCAGCAGGCGCTGGAGCGGTTGATGGTTGGACGGACGACCCTGATCATTGCCCATCGCTTGTCGACAATTCGGAGTGCTGATGTGATCGTGGTGCTCGAGGGTAGCCACATCACCCAGATGGGTACGCACGAGGAGCTTATGGCCGAAGAAGGGCTCTACCGTCAACTCAACGAAGTTCAGAACGAAATGGAGCCCCGATATACGATGGTCCGGGAGCGGCGGGTAGCTGCCCGGCTGACCGCATAGATCGGACGTTGATCTTGCGCGTGGCCCGGCACGACGCCGCTTCTGTGTGAGTGGCTTCGTGATATCATTGGGCCCTGGGCTCGGCCCCAAATCTGTAGGAGGATTCGATTTCATGATTCGACGGAGACTGGTCACCCTAATCTCAGTGCTTGTGCTAGGTAGCGTGATGCTCGGGTTGGGCGCCTGCGCGTCAGGCTCTCCGAGTGGGGGAGGGGGCGGCACGGATCCGACTCCGACACCCATCCCTACCTCGATTGTTCCCACGAACCCAACGTATGAGGTGCAGCGCGGAGATGTCATACGCTTGATGCAGTTCTCGGGGCGTATAGCGCCCGTGCTGGAGGAGGAGCTATTCTTCAAGACCGGCGGCTACGTGCAGGCAGTCTACGTGAGCCGCAATGACGAGGTTCAGGAGGGCGATCTGCTCGCGGAGCTGGAAGTCACCGACCTGAAGAACCAGATCACGCAGATAGAGGCCGAGCTCGTCGCAGTAGAGATGGACCAGGAGCGCCGCATAACCCAGGCGGGCAACAGCGTCCGCGCGGCAGAACTGCGCTTGGCGAAGCTGCGGTCGAGCAGTGATGAGTCGGGAATCCTCAGTGCCGAGATCAACCTGGAGCGCGCCCGCACGAGGCTGGCCCAAGCGCAAGACGAGTACAACAAGTCTCTGGACCGCAACTGGGAGCGCGAGGAGGTACGTGAGGGTTATGCCAACGCCGTGCGCGATGCCCAGTGGGCTCTTGAGCAAGCAGAGGCTGCATATCGCGACGTGCTTCGTTCTCGCCAGCGCCTGTCCTACGACATTGAGTTGGCCGCGATGGATCTGGAAATGGCCGAGATGGCGATGGCCGAGATCGAGGCCGGGCTTGACATCACACGGACTCAACTGTCGCTCAACCGTCTGCACGATCAACTAAACGATGCCCGCATCGTGGCTCCCTTCACCGGTGTGATCCTTCAGATCAACCTGATGGAGGGGAAGCAGGTGCAGGGCTATTCCCCGGTCATGATGCTGGCCGATCCTACCGAACTCGAGGTCAGCGCCGATTTGCAGGACAGCGAGATGAGCCAGCTCAGCGAGGGCGGCGAGGTTGTGGCCGAGTTCGTGAATCGCCCCGGCGAGCAGTTCACGGGCACGATCAGACGACTCCCCTATCCTTACGGTGGGGGTGGGCGCACCGACAGTGGTATCGAGGATAGTGACAAGTCGGTACGTATTACGCTCGATGGCTATGACGGCACCGTTTCTGCGCTCGATGTCGGTGATCGGCTCCGCTTGACCGTGGAGCTGGAGCGCTCGGAGGGAACGCTCTGGCTGCCGCCGCAGGCTGTCCGGACGTTCGAGGGACGCTCGTTCGTCGTGATCCAGGAAGGTGGTGCGCAACGGCGCATCGACGTTCGGCTGGGTGTCCGCGCAGACGACCGTGTGGAGATACTTGACGGTTTGGCCGAAGGCCAGCTCGTAATCGCGCCCTAGCCCAGACGCTGACTGGCCGATAATCGTATGGGCTTTCTCAATCGTCTGCGGGCGATCTTAGTCGTTGTTGCGAAGCGGGTGACTTCCCAGCCCTGGTTGGTGCTTGCCACCACACTGGGGCTGGTGGTCGCCATCGCGCTGATGATGAGCATCCCGATCTACGCCGATGCTGTCTATCATCGCGTGTTCCTCAGGAATATCGCCGAGGAAGGCGCGCCCGCCGGCTTGATCCCTCCGCTGACATTCCTCTTTCGCTATGACGGCAGTATCTACGGCTCCCTGAACTGGGAGGACCTGACTCCAGTCGACCAGTATCTGACCGAGGAAGCGGGGTCTACTTTCGGCCTGCCGCAGCAGTTCGTGGTGCGATATGCCACAACTGACCCGTTTGGCCTCTTCGCCGACCGTGAGTCGGCGTTCAGCAACACGCTCTCGCCCCTGATGTGGGCTGGCTTTGCGTTCATCAGCGATCTCGAAAACCACGTGACCATTACAGAGGGTCAGTTCCCCAATGTGACCGACCCCGCTGCTGGGGGACCGATCGACGTGATGATCAGCGAGGAGATGGCGGTGGAGTTGGGCGCCCAGGTGGGCGAAACGTTCATCTCTTACGTCAGGACTACGTCAGCGGATGGATTCGTGAGGAATGTCGAGCTCCCGGTGCGCTTCGCCGGGGTCTGGGTCCCCACTGACGAATACGATCCATACTGGTTCTTCCGTCCGAGGGCCTTCAGAGAGCGCATGCTTGTGCCCGAGGAGACGTTCAGCCAGGCGATTGGTGGCCCACTGGACGGCGAGGTCTATACTGCCGTTTGGTATCTGGTGATGGACGGTCAGGAGATCTCTCACAACGACGCGGGGTCGCTGATCCGGCGTACGTTGACCGTCCAGCAGCGCGCTGCGACCTTGCTCCCCAACACGGCCCTCGGCAGGTCACCGCTGGACGCGCTGGTGGACTATCGGCGTTCGGCGAATCTGCTGACCATTCTGCTGTATGCCTTCAGCATCCCGATTCTGGGTCTGCTGCTGGCCTTCATCACCCTGACCGCTGGGCTATCGACGGAGCGAAGGCGCAACGAGGTCGCGGTGTTGCGCAGCCGCGGGGCGATGGCGGCGCAGATGGTCGGCATCGCTGCACTGGAAAGCCTTTTGCTGGGCGCCGTGGCGCTCGCGGTGAGCTCGCCGATAGGCATGGGAATCGCCCAGTTGATCGGTCAGGCGCGCAGCTTCCTGGACTTCTCTGCCCGGCTCGATGCGCTGCGTGTTTCGGTGACCATGAGCACGCTGCGCCTTGGTATGGTCGCTGTAGCCATTGGTATGGTGGCGCAGGTCCTGCCGACACTGGGCGCGGCAGGGCATACGGTGGTCTCGTACAAACGCGAAGTCGCCCGGATGTTGCGCAAGCCGTGGTGGCAGCGAGCTTGGCTCGATATCCTGTTGCTGATTCCTGCTGGGTATGGCGCGTACATCCTGCGGAATCAGGGCACCCTGATCGAGATGTCTGATACTCTGAGCGGCTCACCGTTTGAGAACCCGCTGCTCTTCTTGGTACCTGCGCTCGGCATCTTCGCACTGACGCTCTTCTTCCTACGCTTGATGCCCGTGATTATGTCAGCAGTCGCCTGGATCGCCGCCCGCACGCGAGCGGTGGGCCTGTTGATGGCAGCGCGGCATCTGGCCCGTAGTCCCAGCTTCTACAACACCCCCTTGATCTTGTTGGTGCTCACGCTGAGCCTGTCGGCGTTTACAGCTTCACTCGCCTACACGCTGGACCGGCATCTCTATGACAAGACCTACTACCTGGGCGGCGCGGATATGCGCTTCCTTGAGCGCGGTGAGGGGAGTGCGAGTTCGGGCCTTGGCGCCCTGTTTGGCGGCGGCTCGGGCCAGGACACAGCGACAGAGGAGGAGGATGAGGGTCCACGCTGGATCTTCCTGCCGGTGACGGAGTATTTGAGCCTACCAGGCGTCCAGGCCGTTACTCGTGTAGTCAGATATCCGGTGGTGACTACGACCGCGGCCGGGCGCGAGACCGGTGTATTCATGGGGCTTGATCGCGCCAGTTTCCCGTCGATCAGCTACTGGCGCGAGGACTTCGCTTCAGACAGCCTCGGGGCGATGATGAACGCGCTTGCGCTAGAGCGGCGGGGCGTATTGGTATCGGAGGACTTCCTGGTCGACAACTTGCTCGCGGTCGGAGATACGATCCGCCTGGACATTGCCGCCTATGGCGTGCGCACGGTCGCGGACTTCAAGATCGTGGGAGCTTTCCGATATTTCCCAACGTGGTATCCTTCAGAGGGACCGCTGTTTGTCGCCGACATCGACCTCTTCTTCGAAGAGGCCGGCATGCAGTTCCCGTATGGCGTGTGGATGAACCTGGCCGACGACGCCGACATTCAACAACTGGCGAGCGAGGAATTGACTCTGTTGGCCGCCAGCGACTGGGACGCGCCCCGGCTGGTCATCAGTACAGAGCAGGAGTTGCCGGAGCGGCAGGGGTTGTTCGGCCTGCTATCGGTGGGGTTCGGCGCCGCCGCTGTGCTCACTGTGGTAGGGTTCCTGCTGTATGCACTGTTTTCGTTCCGGCGACGGTTCATCGAGTTCGGTGTACTGCGCGCTGTCGGGCTGTCGTCCAAACAGATGTCAGCGTTTCTCGCCTGGGAGTTGGCGTTCCTGATCCTGATGGGCGGCGGTCTTGGCACGTTCCTGGGTGGGTGGGTGAGTTCGTTCTTCATCCCCTTTCTCCAGGTGGGTGCGGACGAGCAGTCGCTGATTCCGCCCTATGTTGTGGACATCGCATGGTCGGCTATCTTCCGCATCTACGCGTTGTTCGCGGTGCTGTTTGTGGTGGCACTGATCACGTTGATCGTCATGTTGCGAAGGATGAAGATCTTCGAAGCTGTTAAGCTCGGGGAGACCGCCTAACGTAAGGGCAGTTCTGGACCAGCGTGGTGCCGCAAGGATCGTTCAGGCATCCACTTGCAGGGCCACGGGCTATCTTCAGAGTACTATCGAGGGATGATATCTATGGCAGAGCGAATCGAGACCACTTCCATAAACGGAGGCACGCCGTCCGCTTTCATCGTCTGCGACAATCTGGTCAAAATCTACAAGGTCGCGGACCTCGAGGTGGTGGCGCTGCAGGGCCTTGACCTGGTCGTGCAGCGAGGCGAGCTTCTGGGTATCGTGGGCGCCAGCGGCAGCGGGAAATCGACGCTCATGAACGTCCTGGGCGGTTTGGACCGCCCTTCGGCCGGGCGGGCTTGGGTGGACGGTAAGGACCTGTTGAAGCTGTCGAACCGCGATCTCAACCAGTACCGGCGCGCCGAGGTGGGATTCGTCTGGCAGCATGGCGCCCGCAACCTGATCCCCTACCTCAATGCCCTGGAGAACGTCAAGTTGCCCATGACCTTAGCCGGGCAGGCCGGACGCCGGGTGAACCTGCGTGCTAAGGAGCTACTGGGGTTTGTGGGGTTGGGCGATCGCCTGCATCATAAGCTGGGCGAGTTGTCCGGTGGTGAGCAGCAGCGGGTCGCCATTGCGGTGGCGCTGGCCAACGACCCCAAGCTGGTGCTGGCCGATGAGCCCACGGGCGAGCTAGACTCGGTCACGGCGTTGACGATCTACAAGCTTTTCAACGACCTGAATCGCGAGTTCGGTTTGACGACCCTGATCGTGAGTCACGATCCCTCGATTGCGCGCCACGTTCACCGGGTCGTGGCCATCCGCGACGGCAGATTGGCCACTGAAACTGTGCGATCCAAGAGCAATGGCACGCCTGCGGTCCGTCCCGGGGGCGGAGCGGAGATGCATCACGACGGGGCGCTTGAGGACATCTTTGAGGAGTTGACGGTGCTGGACTCTGCCGGGCGACTGCAGATTCCCAAGGAATACCTGCAGCAGTTCGGCATCAAGGGTCGAGCGCGCCTGGAGATCACCGAAGATGGCATTCTGGTGCTTCCGGTGGACGGCGTGGACCTCGAGCACGTTCACGATGCCGAGAAGCTGGCAACAGGTCTCGAGGAAGCGAAGAAGGCCCGCGGGTTGAGCGGCTTCCTGAACCGCTTGACACGTGGCGAGCTCAGACGGAAAAGCGGAGAATAGAGTATGGCATCCAGGCTACCGGTAGCGGATTTCGACCACGCCATTGTGACGGAAGATCTATGGCGAGTCTACAAGATTGGCAACAACATTGAGGTCCCTGCGCTGCGCGGTCTGACGCTTCAGATCGAGGCGGGGCGCTTTGTTGCGCTTAAGGGGCGTTCCGGCAGCGGCAAGACGACGCTGCTGAACTGTCTGAGCGGCCTGGATCGACCGACCGCTGGCGTGGCCACGGTGCTGGGGCAAGATCTGGCGTCACTCAACGACCGGCAGCTTACGCAGTGGCGCCGTGAGCAGTTGGGTTTCATCTTTCAGTCTTTTGGCCTTTTGCCCACGCTCTCAGCCTACGAGAACGTGGAGCTGATGCTGCGTATCAAGGGCGCGGGCGCGCGCGAGCGGCACGAGCGGTCGCTATACTGCCTGGAATTGGTGGGGCTACGCAAGTGGATGGATCATCGTCCGTACGAGCTCTCGGGTGGTCAGCAGCAGCGCGTGGCGATTGCCCGGGCTCTCGCCAACGAGCCCCTCCTCGTCCTTGCTGATGAGCCAACAGGAGAGCTCGACAGCGAGACGGCCCGGGAGATCCTGGGGCTGTTTCAGCGGATCGTCTACGAAGAGAAGATCACGATGCTGATGGCGTCGCACGATCCTCTGGTCGATGACTACGTGGATACCATCCTGCAGTTGAAGGACGGGCAGCTCGCTAATGAGGTATGAATGCCCTTGACGGGATCTACGCGACCCGGTCAGTGAGTGATAGCTAAAGCGGGTGGGGCCAGATGCCCCACCCGCTTCTTCTTAGCTCCAATGCCTCTCGCCCGGTCCTAGCCCACCTCGGTGAGTAGACGCTCGAACAGGGCCTCGTAGGCAGACACGGTACGGTCGGTAGAGAAGCGCGCTGCGATCTCCTCACTTGGCCGGGCATAGGCTTCTGGGTGATCGATGACCTTGAGCAGTGCCTCGGCCAATCCTGCGGCATCGCCCACTGGGGCGATCTCGCCCATCCCCGTCTGGAGGACGGGTTGGCGCACGCCCGGAAGGTCGCTCGCGACGCTGGGCGTGCCGCAGAGCATGGCCTCCACCTGCACCAGGCCGAACGACTCTGTAGAGTTCAGGCTGGGTACGGTCACCACGTCAAGGTTGGGGTAGAAGGCGGCCATCTGCACCGGGTCGAGAACACCCAGGAATCTCCATTGCCCCGACTCCTGGTACATCCGGATGCGGGGCATGATCCTTTGGGCATAGGCCTCTTCCGCCAGAACGTCCTTGTACTGGCCTGCAAAGAGCACCCGGGCGTGGGGATAGCGCTCCAGTATGCGCGGAAGCGCCTGCACCAGGACCTCGACGCCCTTCTCTGCTGCCAGCCTGGCGGCCATGCCGATGACCGGGTGCCGGTCCTCCGGATTGTGCATGTGGGCGAACGCTGCGATGCCTGACGCAGTCATCTCGGGCACCTCGACCGGGGGCGGGATGACGTGCAGCTTGTGGATGAAGCGCTGCAAGAAGGGCGAATGATCGGCGAAGTCCTGCGTGTAGGCCACGATGCTGTGGCTGGAACGCCCTGCCAGGGTGTTCATCGTCGCCACCACGCGGTCGACAACGCGGTTGAAAAGGCCCGGCGGCAGTTGCAGGTCGCAGTGGTAGGTGAGGACGGTTGGTTTGCGCAGAAGGCGTCCGCGGAGGGCTACGCCCGCGGCATCGAACTGCGGGAGGTGCAGGCTCAGGACATCGGCCTGACGCACGTACTTCCACGCCAGGAATCCGAACGTCGGCATGATCACGCCCTTGCTGACGCGGAACAGCACGGGAACCCGGACCACGTTGACGCCGTTGAGCTCCTCGCGGGCGGGGAGGTACGGGTCATACTGCGAAGTGAGGACGGTTACCTCGTGTCCGCGCGCTGCCAATCCGCGCGCCAGCCGCTCGGCATAGATCGTGAGGCCGCTGGTGTGGGGACGGTAATAGGTTAGGACAATCAGGACTTTGAGGGGACGCTGGGTAGTGTGGATGTCTGTCAAGGTCGCTCCATCTGACGTTAGCTGTGCTTGAGGAAGGCGCTGCGCTGCGAGCCGGTGTAGGCTCTGAGCATGTCCTCGTTTTCCACGACCCAGTGGAACAGACGCTCGATGCCCTGCTCGACGCCCACCCGTGGGCGCCAGCCAAGATCGCGTTCGGCCCTGCGGATATCTGCCACGAAGATACGCTGGTCACCCGGGCGCCAGTCGTCCCAGTTCACCGGCACCGGACGTCCGAGCAGTCTCTCCAGGGTGGGACCGAACTCGTGCCAGACCGACATCTGGTTCTCCGGCCCGCCACCGAGGTTGTAGATCTGCCCCGAAATCCTGTCGACCTGCGCCACGGCTTTGTCGTACGCGTCAAGCAGATCTGCGACGTACAGCACGTCGCGGACTTGCTTGCCGTTGCCATAGATGGTGATGGGGTAGCCAAAGGTGGCGGCGATGAGGAACCATGCGAGCCAGCCCTGATCTTCGACGCCGAACTGCCGCGGTCCATAGATGCAGCTTTGCCGGAAAACCACCGTGGGAAGGTCGTAGATGCGGGCGTAGTCGCGCACGTACTGGTCCCCGGCGCCTTTTGAGCAGCCGTAGGGGGAGTGGAAGTCGATGGGATAGCTTTCCGGGATACCGTTGGCGTAATCCCGGTAGACGTAACGAGAAGGGGTCTCTTCGACGATCAGGCCTTCCATGCTTCCGTAGACCTTGTTGGTCGACGCGTAGAGGACCATCGGCCGGTTGGGCGATAGGCGTGCCCCCTCTAGCACGTTGAAGGTGCCCATCGCGTTGATCTCGATATCCTCACGGGGGTGCTCGACCGACGTGGTGACGGCGACCTGGGCGGCCAGGTGCACGATGACGTCGACATCGATCGCCATGGCGGTCATCAGCGCGGCATTACGAATGTCGCCGCGGATGAATCTGAAGGCATCGCGCCCGAACTCGGATTGCAGCCACCTGAGGTTGGCTTCGGCGCCGCGTC
Source organism: Anaerolineae bacterium (assembly GCA_034676805.1). GTDB lineage: Bacteria > Chloroflexota > Anaerolineae > B4-G1 > SLSP01 > PWVB01. The sequence continues at coordinate 27,900 of JAXDDO010000048.1, forward strand.
GTGACAGGTTGTCGAATACCGTCACCTGTTCGCCACGCTGCACCAGCCGGTGGACGTAGTTGGAGCCGATAAAGCCGGCCCCACCTGTGATCAGGTAATGCATGTATCGGTCCTCCGCTAGAGCATCGACCGCACGCCGCGCAGTTCGCTGACGGCGGGTGCAGTATCGCTATCTACTGTGACTCAATCTTCTGACCGCGGCTCACAAGTCCCTTCACTGACATCCCCCAGGAGAGCAAGGTCACGGCTCCCACTACGATGCCGGTCACGTAGGGTAGGGCGTGAACCACGACGGCATAGGCAAACCCCAGGTCTCTGGGGACATCGAAGCCCCAATAGAGGGCCTCTCGCACGGCAAAGTGGAATGAGCCAATGCCACCTGTTGCGGGGAAGACCATGCCAAACGCGCTCGACCACATCGCCACGAGGGCGCGCAGCGTTGAGGCCCCGGGGATGAAGGCGCGGCAGGCCCACATAGCGCTGCCGAAGAAGCCCGCGGTGACGGCCCACAGGGCCAGTGACCACAGCCCTATCGCGAGACCCTCTCTGGGCGACCGGAGGGCGCTCAGTCCCTGGACGATGCTGTGTACGGGTTGCAACCAGCGATCTGGCTTGGCAATCCCCAGAGCTTTCAGAAGGCGCTGTGCCAGGGCCTCGGTCGTCTCGGGAAAGACCGCGATCAGCACGAAGACGAGCAGGATCGCGAATGCCAGGACCCCGCTGAGGATCAACAGCACATTGAACGATAGGAGCTGACCGGTAGCACCCTCTGCTCCTCCAGCGCCGCCCGAGCCCACGCCGCCGACGGTCAGGTACTCGCGCAGGCCAGGGACGAAGGGCAGTGTCGCAACCAGGATCAGCACGATCAGCAGCATGTCCAGCACGCGCTCGACCACAACGGTCGAGAGTGCCGCAAGGGCGCTCACAGGCCCGCGCAGGCTGGCCCCCACTGCGCGCGCCGGATCTCCCGCCCGGAATGGAAGCACCCCGCTGATCAGATAGCCAATGCCCGTGAGGCCGAAGGTGTCTCGCAGGGATACTGTGCGTCCAAGGAGGATGCGCCACCGCTCCGCCCGGATGCCGAGAGTGGCGAGAATGAGCAGCAGCGTCAGGCTTAGCCATACCCAATCGACCCTCGCAAGCGCTGCACCAACGTCGCCGAAGTTGATCCCACGCAACGCGATGTAGAGGGCCAGGGCACTGAGCAGCAACGTCAAGGCGATCTGGACGGCTCTCTTCTTCACGACGTCATTATACCACAAGGTCACTTGCCTGGATTTGTTGAGCGCGCCAGCGACATGGCTTGCTCAGGCCGGGTAAGGGGCTAGACTACAGCCCTGCCGGGTCTGGATGCGTTGCGAACGCGCGGTGTCTGTGCGTTGATCGCGCCGCCCCGGTGAGCGCTGGATGTCAGGAGGTTACGATGGTTTCAGAGGCTCTGCCCGCAGACGGGCGTCCGCTGTCGACGCCGGCGATGCTGTTGGCTGTAGACATCGGCAACACGAACGTGGTCTTTGGCGTGTTCGACGGCACCGGCTGGCGCCACCATTGGCGCGTCCGCACGGTCCGTGAAAAGATGGCGGACGAGTATGGCGTGCTCTTTCGGGGGCTGTTGGGTGAGCGCGGGCTGGCGATGCGGGACTTCGAACGCATTGTGATCGCCAGCGTGGTCCCGCCGCTCACCGGGCGGATTGAGGAGATGATCGCCGACGAAAGTGCCGCTGATCCGTTGGTCATCAACCACACGACCGACACCGGGCTCACGTTCGCGGTGGACAATCCCGCTGAGGTGGGGGCCGACCTCATCGCAAACGCGGTCGCCGCCTATCAGAGGGTGCGGGGCGCCTGTATCGTGGTCGACTTCGGTACCGCTGCCACCTTCACTGCCGTGTCGGTCGATGCCACGTTCCTCGGCGTGGCGATCGCCCCGGGGATGAACCTGGCTGCGTCGGCGCTCGCCGGAGGGACGGCGCAACTGCCGCAGGTGCGGCTTTCCTCGCCCACCCAGGTCATCGGGACCAACACCGTGCGCGCGATCCAGTCCGGCGTGATGTTCGGCTACGTGGGGTTGGTAGAGGGCATCATCGACCGGTTCCGGGCCGAGATGGGCACTACGGCGCCTGTGATCGCGACCGGCGGGCTCTCTAGCCTCATCTCTCCGCTGACGAACCGCTTCTCGGCGGTGGACCCGTGGCTTACGCTGGATGGCATCCGCATCATTGGTGAGCGGAACCTACCCTGACGCTCCTTCCAATCGCCCGAACCGTGCCTGGGCCTGGCTGCCATTGCTCCTCGTTGCCCTGGTGCGCGTTTCCTGGATCAGGGCCATTCCGCCTGATCCAGTTGGGCCTGTAGATGCCGAAGGGTTTCATCTGTTGGCGGCTAATCTGCTGGATGGCACGGGGTTCGCCATCGGATGGACGCCGCCCTTCTGCCCTACCGCGATCCGCACGCCGCTCTATCCGCTCTTGCTCGCCGGCAGCTATACGCTGCTGGGCCGAGATCCCGCGCGAGTGGTCTATGCACAAGTTCTGCTGGAGGTGCTGACTGCGGCCTGGGTCGTGCGTCTGGCGAGGCGTGTCACAACGCTTCGGTCCGGGGCGGCTGCAGCCTATGGCTGGGGATTGGCAGCCGGCGCGCTCTATGCGCTGAACGGCACCACGCAGCGGTTCACGGGCGCGCTGCTCTCCGAGACATTGCTGTTGTCGCTGGTGGCGGCTGCGCTCGACCTGACCAGCCGCACGCTTGTGGCCCCAACCTGGCGCCGTGCCCTGCCGGCGGGCCTGGTGTGGGGGTTGGCGGTGCTGACCAAGCCGAATGTCCAATACCTGGCTCTCGCGACGGGGTGCCTCGTGCTGGCGCGGGGATGGGGTCTGTGTCCCGACCGGCGCCGAGGCGGCGCCGCCGCCCGCGGTGCGATAGTCGCATTTTCGGGAGCGCTCGTAGTCGTGATCCTGCCCTGGGTCGTGCGTAACCGGCTGGTCATCGGGCGCTGGATGATCTCGACAGTCTTTGAGGAGAACTTGGCGCGCGTAAGCGCGGTGGCGACGCTCGCCGAGTTGGAAGGTGTCCGCGCAGAACCGTGGACTGAGACCTGGGAGCATCTGTATCGCCGCGTGGTGGGGTGCACGGGCGCGGGCGCGGCGCTCTCCGAGTCTTGCCCGCCCCTGTGGGTGCGGGCCGACTGCCCGCAGTTGTACCGGTGGCAGGCCCGGGCGACGGCGTCCGCGCGGCGCCTGGTGGTGGGCCATCTGGGAGCGTACATCCGGGCACATCTGGGTGGCGTGGCGCGGGCCGCGCTCGATCCCGGGCACCGGTTCTGGTACAGCACGATCACCGGGCGGGATTGGTCCGAGACCGGCGTCGTTGCGCTGATCGGCGAGCGCATGGTGTGGTCTTTGCAGCGGGGCGCCGTGGGCGATGCGCTGCAGGCCTTCTGGACCCAACGGGTACGCGAGATCCCGGCAGTGGCAGCAGCGATCTGGTGGGGGCTCGCGGCGGCACGCTTAGCCCTGTGGGCGTTGGCGGTGCGGGGCGCCTGGCGCCTGCGCGGGCAGCCCAATGTGAGCCTCCTCCTCGCGGGGGTCACGGCATACCACCTCCTGCTCCCTGGCCCGATCTCGCACGATCGCTTGTATGCGCCGGCGATTCCGGCAGTCTGTGTCCTGTTGGTGTGGGGGTGTGCGCGCTCGCCATGGCGTGGCGCGACATCCGGGCCGTCGAGCCTGTCGGAGCGCGATCTGCGCTAGCGAGCGGCCCGCGATGATTGACTTCGCGACTCCGGGGGTATAATACCTCTAGAGGCGACCTTCGTTGCACCATCCGGTGCTGCCTGGGGAGGGCATGATGATTGAGGTTACGCTGGAGACCATCCAAATCAGTTTGGTCTCGTCTCATCGCATTGTGGTCTTGAAGGAACCCGAGTCGGAGCGCTATCTGCCGATCTGGATCGGGCCGTGTGAGGCCGAGTCCATCTCCGTAGGCGTGAAGGGCATTGACACACCGCGCCCGCTGACGCACGACCTGATGGTCAACATCCTCGATGCGCTGGACGCACGGTTGTCGTACGTCTATATCAACGATCTGGCAGACAACACCTTCTTCGCTACCCTGCTGGTCGAGGCGGGCGGCGTCGATGTCGAGATCGACGCGCGCCCGAGCGACGCGATCGCGATTGCTGTGAGAACGGGCGTGCCCATCTATGTTTCTGAGAACGTGCTTGCCGAAGCGGGTATCGAGCCCGAGCAGGACCTGTTGCGTCAGGGCACGCCGGGTTCCGAGAACCTGGGAGTCTTCCGGGACTTTCTCAGTTCGCTAGACCTCGACGATTCTCACGAGACCGGATAGCCGCTCGATAGGAGGGCTGGTGGCAGTACCGGACAAGACAGTCCCCAATAACATCGAGGCAGAAGAAGCCGTCCTGGGCGCGCTTCTGATCGATCCTGAGGCCATCTATCGCGTGCTGCCCTTCCTGCAGGCGGATGACTTCTACCTCCAGAAGCACCGCTGGATCTACGAGGCGATGATCCGCGTCCACGAGCGGCGCGATCCGATTGATTTCCTGACGCTGACGACCGAACTGGCGCAACAGAATCGCCTGGATGCCGTCGGCGGCGACAGCTACATCTCGCAGATGATCAACGCCGTGCCCTCCGCGGTCAGCGTGGAGTCGTATGGGCGGCTTGTGGAGCAGACTGCCGTGCGGCGCCGCCTGCTGGATGCTGCCAGCGAGATCGCGCGGTATGCTTACGATGAGGCTACGCCGGTCGACCAGGTCGTTGACCGGTCCGAGAAGGCGCTGTTCGGTGTCTCTCAGAAACGCTCGACGCGTGATCTCCAACCCATTCACGAGATCGTGCCGCGCTATTACGACCACATCGAGAACCTCTATGCCCACCGGGGCGAGATCATGGGGGTGCCATCTGGCTTCCGCGATCTGGACCGGGTGTTGGGTGGTTTTCAGAACTCGGATCTGTTGATCCTCGCTGCGCGTCCCGGCGTGGGCAAGACGTCGCTGATGTTGACCTTCGCGCTGAAGGCCGCCGAGAAGGGCAAGGTTATCGCCATCTTCAACCTGGAGATGTCGGCCGAGCAACTGGTACAGCGCATGGTGTCGCAGGTCAGCGGGATCGATGCGCAACGCCTGCGGCTGGGTCAGCTGCAAGACGAGGAGTGGCCGGCCTTCGCCGAGGCCATCGGGCACCTGTCGGAGCTGCCCATCTACATCGATGATACGCCCTCGATCACGGTCTTGCAGGTGCGCACGAAGGCGCGTCGTCTGGCCTCAGAGCGCGGACTCGACATGCTCTTGATCGACTACCTGCAACTGATGGATTCCGATCTCCGCTCGGACAATCGCGTGCAGGAGGTCTCCTACATCTCCAGATCGCTCAAGGGCTTGGCGCGTGAGATCGACGTGCCCCTGATAGCGGCGTCGCAGCTTTCGCGCGCCGTCGAGCAGCGGCAGGACAGGCGTCCCGTGCTCTCAGATCTGCGCGAATCGGGATCGCTGGAGCAGGATGCCGACATCGTGATGTTCATCTATCGTGAAGAGCTGTATAAGGAGAACACGGAGAACCCCAACGTTGCCGATATCATGATCGCCAAGCATCGCAGTGGCCCGACCGGGACCGTGCAGCTCTTCTTCAACAAGCGCCTGACACAGTTCGCCGACGTCTATACCCAGGTGGCGCCCGAGGACTACGGTGCGGTCGTGCCGCCCGTGGGTATGCTGTGAGCCGGCGAGACCTGCCCCGCTTCTCCGGATTCCCGGAGGGCACCGTTCCCACGGTGATGTTGCCGGAATCGATCTTCGGCGAGTTGCTCCCGTCGATCGATGATCCGGATGAGCTCAAGGTGACCCTCGTTGTGCTCTGGCGGTTGGCCAAGATGCGGGCCAATCTGGCCCCGTGGGTGACCGACGTCGAGTTGCGGGCTGACCCGGTACTGCGTGTTGCGCTGGATGGAGGCGACTTCGAGCGTCGTCTGCAGACAGCCCTGAGCGCTGCGGTCGACCGGGGCGTCCTGCTGGTCGCTGAATGGCAGGCGGCGGAGGGCAGCGAGATGCGCTACTTCGCGAATAGCCCGCGCGGGCGGGCGTCGGTCGCGGCAATGGGGCGCGGCGTCAGTCCCGAACGCGCCGCGTTGGAGGCGCGTCCGGATATCTTCACGCTCTATGAGCAGACGGTTGGCCCATTGACGGCGCTGTTGAGCGAGGAGTTGATGGAGGCAGAGGCGACGTACCCCGCTGCATGGATCGAAGAGGCCTTCCGCGAGGCGGCGCGGATGAACAAACGCAACTGGAAGTACATTTTGGCCATCCTCGAACGATGGCGAGCCGAAGGGAAAGATGAAATCGATAGAGGAATTGGCGAGGGGGCTGGTCGCGAAGCAGGACAGCGGGAGCGAGAAGCCGAAGCCCGACGCTACATCGAAGAACGCTACGACCGCCTCGTCCGACACTGAAGCGGTGTCCGGCGTCGGCGTCCGGGGCGCGACCGTGGGCGATCCCGACTGTCCGTTTTGCCATGGGATGGGCTACGTCCGCCTGGATGTGCCAGTCGGCCATCCCAACTTCGGCAGGCTCTTTCCGTGTACGTGTCGGCTCCCGCAGCTCGAGGTGCAACGCAACGAGACGCTGCGCACTCTGGGCAATCTCAGTGCGTTGGAGCGCTATACGTTCGAGAGCTTCAACCCCGAGGGGCACGGGCTCTCTCCGGAGCGCCAGGCCAATCTCCGCCACGCCTATGAGACGGCACGCAGCTTCGCACGGCGCCCCGAGGGGTGGTTGCTGCTCATCGGTGGCTATGGCTGTGGCAAGACTCACCTGGCTGCTTCGATCGCAAACTATGCCGTGGAGCGGGGCACGCTTCCGCTCTTTGTGACGGTGCCCGACCTTCTCGACCACATCCGCGCGTCCTTCGCGTCCAATGCAGCACAGCCCTATAGCGAACGCTTCGATGAGATCCGCACCGCGCCGCTGCTCATCCTCGACGACCTGGGTACCGAGAACACCACGCCGTGGGCATTGGAGAAGCTGTTTCAACTCCTCAACTACCGTTACCTGGCGCGGCTGGCCACGGTGATCACGACGAACCAGGAGCTGGAACGGATTGACGCCCGGCTGCGGTCTCGCCTGGCCGATCCGGAGCTGGTGGAGATTGTGACGATCCTGGCGCCGGACTTCCGGTTGGGGGGGGCGGAGCGCTCGGCGTCGGAACTCAACACGCTCTCCTATTACTCGGATATGTCGTTTGGCACGTTCGATCTGCGCCGCCATGAGCTGGAGCCGCCAGAGGCGGAGAACCTCTCGCGGGCACTGTCCCTGGCGCGTACGTATGCGTCTGATCCTCAAGGCTGGCTCATCTTCACCGGCAGCTATGGCTGCGGCAAGACCCATCTGGCTGCTGCCATCGCCAATGAGCGCGTGCGGTTGGGCTATCCGGCGCTGCTCGTGGTGGTGCCAGACCTGCTGGACTATCTGCGCGCTACCTTCAGCCCACAGAGCGGTGCCTCGCTGGACCGGCGGTTCGAGGAGGTGCGGCGCGCCCCGCTGCTGGTCCTGGACGACCTGGGCACCGAGAGCGCAACCCCGTGGGCCAAGGAGAAGCTCTTTCAACTCCTCAATTTCCGCTATGTGGCCCGGATGCCAACGGTTGTCACCACAGTGATGGCGATCAAGGAGCTTGATCCCAAGATCGGCATTCGTTTCATGGACGTCTCGCGGTGCACCATCTTTCGCGTCGAGGTGCCGCCCTACCTTGGGGGAACCGGGGCAATGCAGGGCCCGTCCAAGGTCCATCGTCGCCGCAAGTAGGGCAGCGGCGGTGGGCTGCTGTGAGGTGAGCGCGGCGCATCATTGGAGCGCCAACCCCCTTTTTGGTCATTGTGTTTTTAGAACTTTTGTGCTATTATTGACCATGCGAGCTGTACCGATGGCGACAGACAGACAGGTCTCCGGGGCGTGAGTTGAGCCGATCGTTCCGGTAAGGATGAGGGTGTAAGTTAGGGAGGCACAAGATGGCAGACGGACGCGAAAAGGCACTGGAGCAGGCAGTGGCGCAGATCAAGCGGCGCTTTGGCGATGGGGCGCTCATGCGCCTGGGCGATGCCTCACACCTCAACGTCGAAACGGTGCCCACCGGGTCGCTGGCGCTCGACATCGCTTTGGGCGTGGGAGGGGTGCCGCGGGGGCGCATCACCGAGGTCTACGGTCCCGAGGGCTCGGGCAAGACGACAATCTGCCAGCACATTGTGGCAGAGGTTCAGCGTCTTGGTGGCGTCGCGGCGTTCATCGACATGGAACACGCGTTGGATCCGCGCTACGCGGCCCAGTGCGGCGTGGACATCGAAAGCCTCTACATCTCGCAGCCCGACACGGGCGAGCAGGCGCTGGAGATCGCTGAGGCCCTGGTGCGCAGCGGCGCTGTGGACGTCATCGTCATCGACTCGGTGGCAGCGCTCGTTCCGCGGGCAGAGATCGAGGGCGAGATGGGCGACTCCCACCCCGGTCTGCAGGCGCGTCTGATGAGCCAGGCGCTGCGCAAGCTATCCGGGGCGATCAAGCAGAGCAATACGGTCATGATCTTCACCAACCAATTGCGGATGAAGATCGGTGTCCTGTTTGGCTCTCCCGAGACCACGAGCGGCGGGCGGGCGTTGAAGTTCTACGCCTCGGTGCGGCTAGACGTGAGGCGGGCCAGTTCGATCAAGGTCCAGGGCGAGGTCGTGGGACATACGACCCGCGTCCGGGTGACCAAGAACAAAGTAGCGGCGCCTTTCCGGGTCGCCGAGTTCGACATCATGTTCGGCGAAGGGATCAGCCGCTCCGGTGATCTGCTCGATGTGGGTCTGGAGTTGGGGATTCTGAGCAAGCGCGGTTCCTACTTCTACTTCGAGGAAGAGAACTTTGCCCAGGGGCGCGAGAACGCCAAGACCTATCTCCAGGAACGCCCCGATCTGATGGAGAAGATCGAAGGGCTCATCCGTGAAAAGCTGGGCTCACTCGACGGTCTGCCGCTTGAGGTGGGCACCGCCGATGACGACGAGGGCGGCGAGTTCCTCGAAGACGAATAACCCTGCGCTGGCGGCTTTGACGGCGCACCCCTTGCCTGGGGTGCGTGTGCGCGGTCGGATAGCACTGGAAGGGCGATCGTTCGACGACCCCCTGGTGCGAGCCGACCGCGCTTTGGTTCCCGGCACATCACCCGTTCGCGACATCCTGGATGCCCAGTACCCCGCTGGCTATTGGATGCACCGCGGGCTGGGGATCTCACCGCGCTACCGGGCCACCGTCTGGCAGGTGCTCTTCCTCGCGCAGTTGGGCGTTGGCTCGGTCCCCGAAGTCGAGTGCGCCTTGACGACGGTGTGCAGTGAGAACCGGGACGCGGAAGGCGCGCTGAGGGTACGCAAGGGTCCTGGTGGACGCTCACCGGCATTGACGGCGGCGATCCTGTGGGCCGTGGGGATGCTGGGGTTGGCCGATGCAGGCACGTGGCAGCAGACCTGGGACTGGCTTGCGCTCCAGTTGGCGGCTGGCGACCCCCTGCCGCCCGCGGCCCTGGTCTGGTTGGCGCGAGCGAGCGCCATCTGGAGGCGCGAGGAACAACTGGGCGGCGCGGGGGCGCTGGCACAGCGCCTCCAGGCCGCAGGCCCACAGGGGCTTTTGCCGGCGTTGAGCTTTCCGTTGACCCATCGGCCCGACGTGTTGGGCTGGATGCAGGCCCTGGTCGAGTTGGGGTATGCAGCGCTGATTCCCTCAGCGGCGCTCGCCTCGCTGCAGGGACGGCGCAGGCACGATGGCTTCTGGTCGCTGGAACACGTGCCCGGACGCCTGTGGTTCGACGCGGGGTGCGTCGGGGAGGCCAACCCGTGGATCACGGTCCGGGCACTGGCGGTCCTGCACGAGCTGGACTAGAGGCCCACCTGCTTCAGTCCGCCGCAAGCAGCGTGATGTCGAACCGGTCCAGGATGCGGCGGATCGGTGTGAAGATCGTCACCTGTTCGGAACCTGCGAAGAGCAACCCCACCACGTGCCGGTCCAGCGTGAGAACGCTGGAGCCGGAGTCTCCCGGGCTGCTCATAGGGCCGGCGAAGACCTGGTCGGTAAAGCGTGCAGTGCGTCCCCCATAGTCGACATCGACCGTGACGCTGATCTGCGTCACGGTTCCCTGGGTCAGGCCGGAGGTACGCCCCATCTTCTGTACAACCTGGCCCAGCTCTGGTTCCGCGATCCCGACGGGTATGCCTACACCCAGGATTTCGGGTTTGACCAGGTCGGGCTGGTCGGGAAGGGCCAACGCGGCGTCCATCAGATTAGTGCCGGTGGTCTGCCGGATCGGCTCCAACCGGTGTTGGGACCCCGAGTGGCTCGCGATCCAGTTGAGGATGTCGGCCAGCGTTCGGGCAACGGCACACTCCGCGGGCGAGTCGCCGAAGTCGAGCGGCTCGAACTCCACCAGCGTGGCGATGCGCTCATTGGCCGTGCCGCCGTCGGCTGGGCTGGGCTGGTAGATTGGATCGCCGGTCTTCGCTGCGTTGCTGTCCGCCAGGATGTGGTTGTTGCTGAGGATGTAGGAGCGGCCTTCGCGGAATACGAGCAGCCCGAACGTTCCGGCGGTGATGTCGCGATGCCCGATCGAGACGCCGGGCGGCGCGGGGCGCCAGCGCGCGCGGGGGTCCTCAAGGGCGAGCGCGCGGATGCGCCCCGTCTCGACCACGTCGGTGGGCAGGCCCGAGACTGCTTGCGGGATCACGTCCTGCGGCGAGAGCTCGGCACGGGGAACCTTGCGGGTCACAGATACCATCAGGCTCAACTCATCCGTCTGCCGGCCGTTGGTCACCTTGTACCCCAGCCCACAGGCCACCACGTTCCTGCGGACAAGCAGTTCGTCCACGACTTCCTGATAGACCGTGCGGGCGTTGTCGAGAATGCTGTAGTCTATGGTTGCCTCCCTTGCGCAGAGGTGCCCTGCGAGCCGCGATTTCTGGAGCGGGCGCGGGGTTGGCCGATCTCCTCGACCCATACGCGTACTCCCTCCAGTTGGCGCGGGATCAGGTCTTCGGGCGCGAGCTCGTGGGCGGCCACTTTGCGGGTGACGCTGACGATGATGCCGGGCTCGCCTACGGGCTGGCCCTCGCGAAGCGGAAAGCCGATGCCGACGCTCACGACGTTTTCCTTCTCGAGTAACTCGGCTTCGTAGCGGGCCTTGACGGCATGAATGTGCTCGATCTGGCTTCGGATCTCAGACTGGTTCATAGGTCCTCCTCACTGCGCGTCCCCAATGGACCAGGCCGATCGCAACGAGGCTGCCCAGGCAACACCAGAAGCCCCAAGCCGGTCTGACCGGTGCCGCGTGTAGGGTCCGCAGCGCGGGAAGCAGCCGGCCGAGCGTGGACGCTGCGGGCACCAGCGCGAGCGCGATGATGCCAATCGCCAGCCAGGGAAGGTAGCGGCCCAACCTGGGTCCCCACCACCAGGCAGTTGCAGCGCTTCCTGCTGCCCCTATCCCCCACCAGAAGGGGACCCGCCAGCCGGGCGTCCGCCACGCAGTGAGGATCTGGGGATAGGGCGGCAGGGTGACGAGCGCGAGCACTGCGCCGGCGGCGGCAGCGCCGATCCGTACCCAGGGGGCAGCCCGGTGGGCCAGCAAGGGTGCCAGCAGGGCCAATGCCAGCAGGGGCAGTCGTAGGGCCTGCAAGTTGACGCTCAAAGCGCCCGACTCGATCTCCGGGAGCAGCCGCAGCATATCGAAGAGGTCGTAGCCGTTCCACGCCAGGGCGGCTGTCATAGGCCGCCGGCCGATCCAGGGGGAGAAATAGCCGGTGAGGGCCAGACACCAGAGGGCCGCCATGGCCAGCCGCGCCCCCCACCGGTGACGGTGCGTTTCGGTGATCTCGGTGTGGCCCACTCTCCTGCCCGCTCCTTACGGTGTGGCCAACACGAAGTTGTCGAAGGCCACCACGACGATCTCGCCTCGCTGTACGGCGTCGGCCACCAGCGCAACCTGCCCCGGCTCGCCGAGCCGGGTGTCGGTCACCGACGCCAGCCGCGTGTCGTTGGCGTAGAGCGAAAGGCGCGTGCCCTGGCATACGGCTCGCAGGGCGTTGCCGGCCTTGCCCTGGCGGATCGCCTCGTTGTATTCAGGCCCAACCAAGGGTGTCGCCTCGCCATCGATCACGCGCAGGATCAGATAGTAACCATCGGCGCTGATCGCCAGTAGGTAGTAGTTGTCGTCGTCTTGTTGTCTGCACAACACGCCCATCCAGTTGTTGACCGTGCCCTGGACGTGCCGGATATCGACGTCGATCGCGACATCGGCGTAGGTCTTCCCGACCAGAGGGCTGTAGACAGCGGTGCCCTGGCCGCGGTCCTCGAGGTAGAGCTCGCCCGCCAACGCGTAGACCGCGCTCTCCTCGGTATCGAATCGGGCCCAACGTGGACTGGGATGCGAGAAGTCGTCGGCCAGGATGTAGGAGTCTGGCAGGGGCATGGGGGGGCTCGCGGGCGTGGGGCCGCCGCAGCTTGAGGAAACGAGGCCCAGGATGCCCAGAATCACAAGCCAAACGGCCGATACACGATGCAACACCGTGCGCCCCGCTTCATAGGTGCGGGCGCCCAGTGACCCTCGTGCGCGGGTGGTCCTGACGGAGTCCGGTCTGGCTCGCACTGTCCCCCTATCCTGGTGCCGCATCAGGTTCCTCCCTGGTAGCGATGAGCGGCAGACGGATGGTGATCGTCGTGCCGAGTCCTTCGCCCGCGCTGTCAGCCCAGATTTCGCCGCGATGGTAGACGACGATCTCCTGGGCCAGCGAGAGCCCGAGTCCTATGCCGCCGTAGCGACGGGTGGTAACGCCGTTGACCTGGTAGAAGCGTTCGAAGATGTGGCCCAACTCCTCCTGAGCTATTCCGATGCCGTCGTCCCCAACCGTGATCCAGAGCATGCCCTCACGGACGAACACCGCCAGGCGGATCTGCCCACCTTCGTGGCTGAACTTCACGGCGTTGTCGAGGATGTGGTTGAGTGCACGCAGCATGGCCTCGGAGTCGAGCCTGAGGAGAGGGAGGTTCTCGGGGATGTCGGCGGCGATCTCTATGTTGCGGCGGAGGGCCTTCTGCCAGTTGGCTTTGAGAGCAGCGCGGCAGACAGGCTGGATGACCTGAGGGGTGAGATAGAGGTGCCCGACCTCGGCCTCCTCCAATGTCGTAATCGATTCTACGATGCGCACGAGGTTGTCGGTGTGCGTGTGCACTGCCTGCAGTGCCTGAGCCATTCCCGGATCCGTGGGGTTGCCGAAGATACCGTCGGCTATCAGGTCGACGTAGCCCTTGACGATCGCCAGCGGCGTGCGGAACTCGTGTGAGACGTTCTGGATGAACTGGCTCTTCAGCAGGTTGAGACGCCGCAGGTCAGCATAGGCGTTCTCGGCTTCGGCGCGCGCCTCTTGCACTTGCTCGAAGAGCCACCCGTTCTCCAGGGTGGGGGTAATCGCTGCAACGGTCAGTTCCACAAGGGTCACCTGGTCTCGCGGGAATTCGCGCTGGACGGGTCGCTCTACCTGCAACACGCCAACCACGGCATCGCGCACCAGAAGCGGAACGACCAAGGCGCTTCCGGCGGCAGAGGTGAAGAACGATCCGATCAGCTCAGATGCTTCGGCCTGCAGATCTGACCAATGGGTTGCCTCGTTCTGCCGCAGTGCCCACTGCAGTGCGGGCAGCGAAGCAGGGGAGAGGGCCGCATCGGAGGATGGCGCGTAGTCGGCATCGCGTGCTTCGGCGACGCGGCGTAGAAGGTCCTGCTGGAGCAGCCAGGCCGTGATGAGGGGGGCGCCCAAGGCATGTTTCAGCTCGGCGCAGACGTTCTGCAGGATGTCGGCCGGATCGAGCACGGAGCTCGCAGCCTGGAAGACGCGGTTAAGCACCTCGGCCTGCCCCAGTCGTTCGCGAAGCCGTCGTGCCAGCAGCACTCTGTCCACGGCGATGGCGGCCTGGCCGGCGAGCAGGCGTGCAGTCTGCACCTCTACGTCGGTCCAGCGGTGGGGCGCGGTGTGCAGCAGCGACAGATGCCCGACAAGACGTTCGGAGAGCCACAGCGGCGCGCTGAGGATGGCGCCCACGCCCTCGCTTCTGGCCCATGCCCCAACATGGGGCAGCGTGTCGGTCACGGAATCCAGCGCGCAGCACCATTGGTCGCCTTTGTCGCGGTAGATACGGCTCTCGTCCTCCCAGTGGGCGCAGATCAGCTCCCGGGTTCGAGCTGCGTCGGACAGTCCCTGGCAGTGGATGAATTCAGGAGCCTGACCTCTGGGCGCAACGACAATGACCCCGGCCGGGGCATGGACCAGAGCCAGCGCCTGCGCCAGAATCGTGCGCACGGCCTGCTCGGGCGAATCGGAGACGTCCAGGACCTGCTGGCTGATGGTGGTCAGAGCACTGGCCATCTGGGCGAACTCGTAGGGAGCGTTGGTCGCAGCCGTGGGCAACTCAGGGGCATCGAGCTGCGCGCGGCTGTTCGAGACTGCATCGTGTTCTGGGGCAGAGAGGTATTGGTTCATCGTCATTATCCGTTGCCGGCCGGACTGGGGCCGGACTACGTCGGCTCCACACCGGGCTGTGTCACAGCCGCCGGGCGCCAGCGCTATTGTAGCACAGTTCCCGGGCAAGGCCGCTGAACCTTGCCAAAACGGCGGAATGTGGTAAGATCATGCCGGTTCCTGAGCGGCCCGCTAGCTCAATTGGGAGAGCAGGGGACTCTTAATCCCTTGGTTACAGGTTCGAGTCCTGTGCGGGTCACTTGAGGACGAAGCCCGGCTACACGCCGGGCTTTTTGTTCGTGAGGTGTGCAATGGCTTTTGCGGACGGGTGGTGTCTGGGGGTGGTTGACGGGCAGCGTGGGTGTGGTAGGATTGGGAGCAGCTTATGCCATCTACTTGGTTGAGGCATACCGGGTCGCGGTGTCTGGAGTGGGTGCGCATGATGCCCTCTGCCGAGCCGGGCCTCGAGACGAGATGCTTGACATGACCACCCGTGACCATCTGAGAGACCTGAAAGCCGAGTTGGCTCTAGCAGATCCTGTGCCCGGGTCTTTGCTGCAACTGCCCGCCCATTGCCGTCTCTACGTTAGCACTTCATCACGTGCCAAGGATCGTCTATGAACATACTGACCAACAAGATTGCGGACCGTAGCGCCGTCATCGGTATTGTGGGTCTGGGCTACGTGGGCCTGCCGCTGGCCGTTGTTTTCGCTGAGGCCGGCTTCCGCGTCCGCGGCATCGACCTCAACAGCGCGCGCGTCGACGGCGTCAACCGCTGCGAGTCCTACATCGAGGATGTCACCTCCGAGCGTCTGGCCAGCTTGCCGCACCGCATCGAGGCCTTCACCGACTTCGCAGTGCTGGCTGATTGCGACGCTGTCTCCATCTGTGTGCCCACGCCGTTGAGCAAGACCGGCGACCCCGATATCTCCTACATCGTTGCCGCTGCGGAGCAGATCGCGCACTACCTGCATCCGGGGATGCTCGTCGTGCTGGAGTCCACGACCTACCCCGGCACGACGACCGAGGTGGTGCTGCCGCGGCTGCTGGGCAACGGGATGCAGCTGAACGTGGGCGAGGACTTCTTCCTGTGTTTCTCGCCCGAGCGCGTCGACCCTGGACGTACAGACTGGACAACCAAGACGACGCCGAAAGTGATCGGCGGGGTGACGCCTGCGTGCCTGGCGATGGGCCAGGCGCTCTACGGCGCCGCGCTCGACCGGCTGGTGCCGGTCTCGTCGACCGACGCGGCGGAGATGGTGAAGCTCTTGGAGAACACATTCCGGGCTGTGAACATCGGTCTGGCCAACGAGGTGCTGCTGATGTGCGAGACGCTGGGCCTGGACGTGTGGGAGGTGATCGACGCCGCGGCGACCAAGCCTTTTGGCTTCATGAAGTTCACGCCCGGTCCGGGCATCGGGGGCCACTGCATCCCCAAGGACCCGCTCTACCTGGCGTGGAAGCTCAAGACGCTCAAATATACCGCGCGCTTCATAGAGCTGGCCGAATCGGTGAACAGCAGTATGCCCGCCTACTGGGTGGGCAAGGTGCAGGACGCGCTCAACGACGCCGGCAAGCCACTTAAGGGGAGCAAGGTGTTGGTGCTGGGTGTGGCGTACAAGCCCAACACGAGCGACGTCCGCGAGTCGCCCGCGTTGGACATCATCCACCTGTTGCAGGAGAAGGGTGCGGAGGTCGCGTATCACGATCCGCTGGTGCCGGTGCTGAGCTACGATGGCCTGGAGATTGTGTCGGTGGAAAGGCTGGAACCGGCCATCGACGAGGCGGACTGCGTCGTTATTGTCACGGACCACGCGGGGTATGACTGGGATGTGATACGAGGCCTGGCGAAGGTGTTTGTCGACACCCGCAATGCCGTGGGCCGTCGCGGTCTGACGATGAGCAGGGATCTGGCTGACGCAACCGCCGAGGTGTGAGTTTGCCTTCCCTAAGGCCCTGGGCGGGCTTCGCTATCATTGTGCTCGCGACGCTGTTGTGCGGACCGAGTCTGGTCAGCGCGGCCTGGGCGAATCTAGGGATGCTGCCTTTGCGCGACGGATTTCTGGCGGCTGAGACCGACCGAAGCTATCCCCTGTACGATGTACTGGGTTACAACCGATACGGCAGCCGCGCTGTCGCACGCTTGCGCCACGCAGTAGCCTGGGATCAAGCTGCTGTGGCGCCTCGCTGGGCGATGGGGCGCGCGTGGTTAGGGATGGGCAATGGGGAGGCTGCGGCTGAGTCTATGCAACCGTTGCTTGGCCACGTCGCCCATAATCCTCTACTGTACCATGATGCGCTCAGGGCCTTTAGTCAAAGCGCCAGGCCGGATGCCGTTGTCGCACTGTACGACAGCGCAAAGCTGCCTGAACCCACTCAAGCAATGAGTGATTCGGTTGCCCTGGCCTACCTCCAAGAAGGTCGCACACAGAAGCACGATCTTGACGAGATGGTACGGCTACGGCCGGGGGATCTGTACGTCAACTACTACCTTTGGCGTGCAACTGTGAAGGACGGGAGGTGGCAGGCCGCGGAGGCTTACAGCGAGGCGCTGACTCATTTCCCAGCGGAGGCGCTGACTCCCACTGATGATCGCCTGCTGGACTATGCGGTTCAGGTCATTCCTCTACTACTCGAAGACGGCTTTTGGGATCGGCGCGACGCCGGCAATGTAGCGGCATATCTGGTGTGGAAACATAGCGAGGCTGTCAGTGTCCGCGTACTGATTCAGAAGTTGGCTATCTCCTATCCGCTGCAGTGGGAATGGCCGTTCTACCTGGGCGAGGCCTATCACCGCGGAGGCGACTTGGTGGAGGCCGAGCAAGCCTATCATCGAGCGCTGATGATTGATCCTAGCCATGCGCCAATCTATCTGCGGTTAGGGCTGGTGAGCCAGGCGTTGGGTCGGCACGCTAGCGGGACAGGCGCTCGGCAGCCATTGCAGCAAGCTGCAGCCTACTACAGACACTATTACACTCTGGCTTCGGATGACCTGGTAGGGGTTCGGCTCTTGATAGAGGTATGCACCGAGTTGCAGGAGCTCGAGTTGGACAGTCAGCACTGTCTGGATGCTCAAGCGATCAAAGAGGAAGCGGAGGCACGCGCTGATGGTCGCCTTGTTGTGGCAGAGGTGCTGGGGGTGCCAGTCGCGCATGTAAGGTTAGGTGAGAACCTGCTGAACAACGGGACATTCGAACGTTGGATCGGCCCCCAACCGGAGAACTGGAGACTAGGCACTTATCTTGGGCGGAGCAGGGAAATGGGGCTGTACTTCGCCGATGAGGACACTTTTGCTGCTGTTGGAAGCACGGCGAGGATCATTGGGTTCTGGGGTGGAAATCTGCCTGATGGAACGACGACACACGCCGAATATGTCGCAGACCCCGTCTTGATGACGAATGGTACGTACGTTGTCTCTGTCCGGTATGCTTCTCAAGACTCCGATGGCGTTGACTTGCTCTATCTGGGCGAATATGCCCGGGCCGATGGCGTCGTTCTTGTTCATGCTGGTCTGCCGAGTACGAACGGACGGTGGATAACAAAGCACGTTGTTTTTGGCGGTCCAGCTGAGGCGACGACGATCTGGACGCTTATTAGGAACTGGGGTGAGGGGCAGATATGGGTGGATGAGGCGATGATCAGACAGATCTTGCCGGAGAAGTCAAGCCCGTGAGAGCGATGGTCGAGCACAACGCGTTCAAGCGTCATGGGCCTCGAGTTGGGCCACAAGACTTGACTTCGCATGGGTTTACCTCCCATACCCCTGAAGGGGTTGCTGGGCACGTTCGGGTCGTCAGATGGTCGGCGGCTCTACGTCTGGTTCCTGTCGTCTGTTTTCTGCTCTATCTCAGCTTCACTGTGCTGTTGTTTGCGTTTGGTCCTTGGCCGTATCCGGTGCATAATGATGTGCTGCTGTATGTTTTTCTCGTTTTCGCGCATCTAGCGTTGTGTGCGGGATATCTCAGCGCCGCATTTGGCAAGCCACGAGGCTATTCCGGACGACTCAGGGCCCCGCGGCTTGTGACGGTGAGCATCGTCGCTAACCTTGTGCTTTTCTTCCCTACTATGCTCTTCCGCACCGGTAGTCTGGTGCCGAACCTGCAGGCATCACTCTCTGATCTCGGCGCAGCCTATTACAGCTCCCGTTTGTTGAGGCAAAGCCAGACCCCCGTTGTCGAGTACATTAGGGCCCTTTTCGGCCCACTGGTTTTCCTGATGCTGCCCCTTACCGTATTCTACTGGAAGCGGCTTAGGCGTCGCACCAGGATGTTGGCACTGGCAAGCATTCTGGCCAACCTATCCATCGGCATTGCAATGGGTGTGAACAGAGATCTGTTTATGCACGTATTCCTCGCGGTATGGTTGTACCTCGCGAGCCATTTCTCCAGGCTGAAGAAGCTTAGGTTGCCGCGTTTGCGATATGTTGTAGCAAGTCTGCTCGCGCTAGCCGTGTTCTTTGTGTTCTTCTCGAATGCGATGCTGACCAGAAAGAGCAGTCTGAGTGCCTACTACTTCTCCCCACTGGGGATCTATGCAGACCTCGAGAATCCGATTGTGCGTCCGCTTCCGTACAGTGCCAAGCTGGGTGTGCTTGGCGTGTCTAGCTATCTGACTCAGGGATACTACGCGCTCGACTTGTCGCTTGCGAAAACCTTTCTGCCGATGTTTGGCGTGGGACACTCCATGTTCACCATCCGGCAGGCGGCCAGAGTGACGGGCCTCGACGATCTGACAAAAAGATCTTATCCAGACAGGATAATGCTTGAGGATGGATGGAACTCATACGCGAACTACACAACCATTTACCCATGGATCGCCTCCGACGTGTCATTTCCGGGGGTCGTCGTGGTGATGTATCTCATTGGGCGCATGTTGGCGCTGACTTGGCTCGATACTCTCCGTGGAGATAATCCATTCGCTGTGACTATGTTTGCTCAGCTCTCCATACTGCTGATTACAGTGCCAACCGTGAACTGGGTTGTCAACAGTGGTGAAGGTTTTTCTGCCTTCTGGGCCCTATTCGCGCTATGGATCCTAACTCGCAAGAGATATGTGTGGGGGGGACGGAGGCTATCCGCATGAGCGAAAGTGTAGCTGACCCGTTGGTACATGTCATTGTTATCACGTTCAATGGCAAGCACCACCTCGAACGTTGTATTCCCACATTGTTGATGACCGATTACGACAACTATCGTGTCCTATTGGTGGACAACGCTTCGGAAGACGGATCATCTAAATACGTGATGGATAGCTTTCCAAGCGTGAGGATCATGAGAAACGAGAGAAATCTTGGTTTTGCTGAAGGCAATAACGTCGCGATGCGGCAGTCGGTTGCTGAAGGAGCACGATACGTTGTGCTCCTAAACGATGATACGGCTATCCTCGACCCAAACTGGTTGAGACGTGCAGTTGAGGTAGCCGAAGACGACTTCAGAACGGGAATGGTGGGTTTCGACCTCACGGTCGATGATTCAAGAACTCCACCTGACGAAGTGGTCATCAGCGATGTAGAGCGTATCTCTGGGTGTGCGTTGTTGATCAAAAGCGATGTTCTGCAGACAGTGGGGTATTTCGATCAGGCCTACTTCGCGTACGGTGAGGAGAGTGATTTGGAAGTACGTGCCATGAGAGCTGGCTACCGACTTCGGCAGGTCAACATCCCTGTGTACCACAAGGGCAGTGGCTCTTTCTCGAAGTATCCCATGCGGCATGCATTCCTGTATATCAGGAATTGGTTACGCTTTTCAATAAAGCAGGAACCTCTGTGGAAAGCTCTACTTCGGCCGTTTCTGATCTTCGACCTGTTATGCAGCCCATTCCCTATTCGCCGCAGAGAGGCTGATCAGGCACTGCGACGCAAAATAGGCACGGGAGGGCGTGCGCTAAGCTTCCTATTGCTGGTTGGGGCGATTTTGTGGAATGTGCTTCACCTACCCCACACGTTACTGGAGCGGCATCGTGAAACAGGCAGGGTGAGGTTGGCCAGGATGATGATACTCGATGGCAAGTCATCTTAGCCGGCTCAACGAGACCCGTCACAGAGTCGCCCATCTCCTACGCTTGGGACGACTCGAGGGAGCCATCGGGGTCAATATCGTATCGTTTGGATTCAACGTACTGGCTTCCATCATCTCCGCCAGGCTCTTGGGTCCAGATGGACGTGGTGAGCTTGCTGCTATGCAGAGCTGGGGGCTGCTTGCGGTATCATTCGGCACCCTTGGTATTCCTATTGCAGCTGCTTACTATGCAGGCCGAGATCCCCGGCGAACACCCGTCGTCTATGCGACTGCCCAAGTATTGCTTTTGCTTCTTGCCGTCCCAGTGTATGGCATAACATACATACTCATGCCAAGGCTGTTGGCCGCCCAGAGTGAGAGTGTGATCGCAGGAGCTCGCACTTTCCTGTTGATCGTGTTCATTCAGTTCGGCGGATATCTACCTTACTATGTGCTGCGGGGATTGGGGAGACTGGGTATCTGGAATGCCATTCGTGTGCAGTTCTCACTCCTGTGGCTCGCCGTGTTTGCCGTAGGCTATCTCACGGGCAAGCTTAGCCCGCTATTTGCGGTGAAGGGCTACTTGGCTGCAATGGCGTTCCACAGCGCTGTCTGGATGGCGGTGATGTTTCTGTCAATAAGGGGCCCGTACCGGCCGGAACTCGCGATTTCACCCTCCCTTCTCCGTTACGGGCTGCCCTCTATGCTCAGCAGCGTTCCACGGGAGTTGAACACGCGGGCAAACCAGTTGGTGATGGCCGCATTTCTGGCGCCCCAGACCCTCGGGCTCTATGTGGTGGCCGTCGCTTGGGGGGGATTGCCAGGCCTAGTCACAAGCTCCTTTGCGCAGTTGGCCTTTCCTCGTCTCGCGGCGCTACAGGATCCGGAGCAGCAGAGGGCGTACCTGCAGCTGACGCTTCGGATGAGCGTCCTGATAGGGATGGTGTTGGGGCTGGGTGCCATTGTGATGGCGCCATTGCTCATCCCTCTGGTGTACGGGCAGGACTTCGTCACTGCAGTGCCCGCAGCACTCATTCTGGTGGGTGCTGGTTTCCTGTCCAGTCTCAACAATGTCATTCAGGAGTCATTTCGTGGTATGGGGATGCCCAAGTGGCCTATGGTCGCAGAAGTTGTCGGGCTGGTGTCCACCGTGTGTCTGTTGCCCGCTCTGCTGCCACGGTTTGGGTTGATAGGAGCGGCCATTGCGTCGCTGGTCAGCTATACACTGGTTTTGCTCGTTTTTCTGTCGGTCCTGGCGTGGAAAGTGAAAGTGTCCCCTGTATCAGCGATGATTCCGAGACGTCGCGATGTAAGGGCCTTGGTAAGCCACGTTGCCGGTATTCTGGGATTACCACGGGATAAGGCGCGTGTATAGCCGTCAATTTCAGGAGCCTCCGTATCGTCTTCGGTGAGAAATGACGATCCTTGTTGTGACAGAGTACTATCTACCGGGTTACAAGGCGGGTGGCCCTGTTCGCACCATTGCCAGCCTGGTATCGCGCCTCGGCGACGAGTTCGATTTCCGGATCTTGACCTTGGACCGGGACCTCAAGGCACAGTCTCCGTACCCGGATGTCAAGCCATCCAGGTGGCATGTGGTGGGCAAGGCGCACGTGATGTACCTTCCTCCTGCGGAGAAGCGCCTCTGGCGATGGTGCAGGTGGTTGAGGTGCCTCAAATACGATGTGATGTACCTCAACGGGTGTTTCTCGAGATCGACTATACGAACCCTGGTTCTGCGCCGCTTGGGATTGGTTCCGGACAGGCCGGTAATATTAGCGCCTCGAGGTGAGTTCTCGGCTGGCGCACTAGGTCTGAAAACGGCAAAGAAGAAGCTCTATCTGACGGTGTCCAGAAGGCTGAACCTGTACAGAGATCTCACCTGGCAGGCCTCAAGTGATTATGAACGACAGGATATCATCAAGACACTGGGAGACAGGGACGCCCGAGTTATGGTCGCGCCGAACCTGGTCGAGGAAAAGCCAACGATGCAGTCGTCGGCAGTCGAAAAGACGAGCGGCTCTCTGAGACTGGCTTTCCTGTCGCGTATTGCTCCTATGAAGAACCTCGACTATGCATTGCGGATCCTGCACTCGGTTCAGGGAAGTGTCCTATTCGACGTGTACGGACCTTTGGAGGATGATGCCTACTGGCGAACCTGCCAGTCGATAGTGGCCGAGTTACCGTCTGACATACAGGTTGCCTATCGGGGCGAAGTTTCCCCAGACCGAGTAGAGACCGTTCTCGCAGGTTATCACCTTCTTCTGCTTCCAACCAGAGGCGAGAACTTCGGCCACGTCATCTCCGAAGCATTGCGGGCAGGTTGTCCGGTTCTGATTAGCGATCAGACGCCCTGGCAACAGCTGGAGCCGAACAAGGCTGGCTGGGTGATTCCCTTGTCGCAGCCGGAGCGCTTCGGAGAAGTGCTGAACACGATCGTGGAGATGGATAATGAGACGTTCCAACAGTGGGCGGAGGGCGCCCGTGCTTACGGAGAGCAGGCAGCTGGCAACCCCAGCAGCATCCAGGCCAATCGTGACCTCTTCGCCGATGCGCTACTGCGGAAACGAGCATAGCTGAGGGTAGACATAATGGACTTTGCCAACCACACCTTACTGATCACCGGCGGCACCGGCACTTTCGGTAACGCGGTGCTGGACCGCTTTCTGAATACTGACATTGCCGAGATTCGCATCTTCTCCCGAGACGAGAAGAAGCAGCACGATATGCGGCTAGCCTACAACAATCGCAAGCTGAAGTTCTATATCGGCGATGTGCGCAGACCGGAGAGCTTGCTCGATGCGATGACGGGGGTAGATTTCGTCTTCCATGCCGCAGCCCTCAAGCAAGTCCCTTCTTGCGAGTTCTACCCGATGGAGGCGCTCCTTACCAACGCAGTAGGAGCGGAGAATGTCATGAACGCAGCGATTGCGGCTGGCGTCAGGCGCGTCGTCGTGCTGAGTACGGACAAAGCGGCTTACCCCATCAACGCTATGGGCATCTCCAAAGCGATGATGGAGAAGCTGGCTGTGGCAAAGTCGCGGATTGCGGTTGACCGCGGCTGCGTGATCAGCGTGACGCGTTACGGCAACGTTATGGCGTCGCGCGGCTCCGTGATCCCGCTGTTTGTGGAGCAGATCAAGGCCGGGAAACCGTTGACCGTGACGGACCCAACGATGACCCGCTTTATGATGAGCATTGGTGATGCCGTTGATCTTGTCGTCTATGCATTCGAACACGCGCAATCCGGTGATCTCTTCGTGCAGAAGGCACCGGCGGCGACAATCGAAACCCTCGCTCACGCGCTGCTGCGCGTGTTCGGTGTGGAACGGCAGATTCAGATCATCGGCACTCGCCATGGAGAGAAGCGCCACGAAACTCTGCTCACGCGCGAGGAGATGGGGGGGGCCGAGGATCTCGGGACGTACTACCGTGTACCGGCCGACAACCGCGATCTGAACTATGACGCGTATTTCACCGAAGGCCGGGCGATGAACGTCGAGGAGTACAACTCGAGCAATGCTGCCCGTATGGATGTACACACTATGGCTGAGATGCTACTGCAACTGGACTATGTGCGTGAGGAACTGGCTACCTGGCAGCGTGAAAGCTAGTCGAAGGGAAGGATCGTCGTGAATGTCCTGGTCACTGGTTCTAGGGGCTTTATCGGCCGGAACCTGCTCATCCACCTTGGGCGGCAGGCCGGTGTGCACGTCATTGGGTTTGATGTGGAGAACACTGCGCAAGAACTCCTTGGCGCCCTGGCCAAGGCCGACTTTGTCTTTCATCTGGCCGGCGTCAACCGTCCGAAGACTGAGGAGGAGTTTGTCAGGGGGAACGTTGACCTGACGGAAACGGTGTGCGACCATCTTTTGTCGCTTGGGCGGTCGGTGCCGTTAGTGCTCGCCTCGTCGATTCAGGCAGAGCTGGACAATCCGTATGGCAAGAGCAAGCGACAGGCCGAGGACCTCGTATCCCGTTACGCCGAGACGGCTGGGGCGCGCGGCGTTATCTACCGCTTCAAGAACGTCTTTGGCAAGTGGTGCCGTCCTAACTACAACTCGGTGGTGGCGACGTTCTGCCACAATATCGCGCGCGACTTGCCGATCACGATTTCAGATCCCAACCATATGCTTGAGCTGATCCACATCGACGATGTTGTCCGCCACCTCTGGGAGGAGACCCAGAAGGCTGAGCCGAGTGGCGTTTACTTGCGAGATGTGACCCCGGTCCACCATATCACGCTTGGGCGACTGGCCGAACGCCTGCGTAGCTTCCGGCAGATGCGCGAGATCTTGATCTTGCCTGATCTTGGCGACGCCTTGACCCGCAAGCTGTATGGCACTTACTTGAGCTATCTAGAGACGGGTGATTTTGCCTATGACCTGCAACAGCGTTGCGATCCGCGCGGGTGCCTGGCCGAGTTTCTCAAGTCGCCCGCAGCCGGGCAGATTTTCGTCTCCAGCACCAAGCCAGGTGTCACACGGGGCAACCACTATCACGACACCAAGACGGAGAAATTCTTGGTCATTCAGGGGGAGGCGGTCATCAGGTTTCGCCATATCGAGAGTGGTGAGGTGCTCGCTTACCCCGTTCGCGGCGAGGACTTCCGCGTGATCGATATCCCCCCGGGCTACACCCACTCGATTGAGAACACCGGCACCACCGATCTGATCACGCTGTTCTGGGCCAGTGAGGTCTTCGACTCCGATCGTCCGGATACGGTGTATGCAGATGTCCAGGTTGATTAGCCAAGTCGCTATGGCGGTAGGGGGAGAATTGGGCGATTCGTCGTTTGTGTTCGTTACTTCAATGCCCCTCACGAGAGTGCGGCTATGAGAGTTGCGACAATCATCGGTACCCGTCCTGAGATTATCCGCCTATCCCGCGTGATGGCGGCTCTCGATCGTTACACCGACCACGTCGTCATTCACACCGGTCAGAACTACGACTATGAACTGAACCAGGTCTTTTTCGAGGATCTGGAACTGCGGCCCCCCGACTACTATCTGGAAGCTGCTGGGACCTCTGCTGCCGAGACCATCGGCCTGGTGATCGCTAAGGCGGATGCTGTGCTACGCGAGGTGCGCCCGGATGCGGTGCTGGTTCTGGGCGATACGAACAGTTGTCTTGCGGCGATCTCGGCCAAGCGTCTCAAGATTCCCGTTTTTCACATGGAGGCCGGCAACCGCTGCTTCGACCAGCGCGTCCCCGAGGAGATCAACCGCCGGATCATCGATCACATCAGTGACGTGAACCTGCCCTACTCAGCCATCGCTCGTGAGTATCTTCTGCGGGAGGGACTCCCGCCGGATCGTATCATCAAGACCGGCAGCCCGTTGTATGAGGTGCTGCATCACTACATGCCCAAGATCACGGCGTCCGACGCCCCAGAGCGATTGGGTTTGGAGGCCGGGCACTACTTCCTGGTCAGCGCGCACCGTGAGGAGAACATCGACGCTCCGGCGCAGTTCGAGCGTCTTGTGGAGGTCCTGACCCGTCTTGTGGAGCACTTCAACGAGCCCGTGATTGTCTCCACCCATCCGCGCACCCGCAAGCGCATCGCGGCCGAGGGTGTTGTGCTTCCGCCAGAAATCCGGTTGCTCAAGCCATTCGGTTTCTCCGACTACGTCAAGCTCCAGATGATGGCGCGCGCCGTGCTCTCCGACAGCGGCACCATCACGGAGGAATCCTCGATCCTGAACTTCCCTGCTCTGAACATCCGCCAGGCGCATGAGCGGCCCGAGGGGATGGAGGAGGGCGCCGTGATGATGGTGGGTCTCGAGTGGATGAGGATCCTCGAAGGCCTAGCTGTGCTGGCCGCTCAGCCACGTGGCGCTGAACGAGGCTTGTGCATCGTGGGAGATTACAGCGTCCCGAACGTGTCTGAGATAGTCCTGCGGATTATCCTCAGCTATACCGACTACGTGAACAGGACTGTCTGGCACAAGTCGTAGTTGGCGAGAGGTATGAAGCCGTGCGAATACTATTCACGAGCTATTGGTATTATCCTGAGCCTGTCTCCAAGCCGCACAGTTTTGCTACAGCTATGGTCGAGCGAGGGCATCAGGTGACAGTAATAACTGGCTTCCCGAATTACCCTCAGGGCAAGCTTTATCCAGGGTATCGGATGCGTTGGCGACAACAGGAAACAATCGATGGAGTGAGCGTTATCCGGGTGCCTATGGTGATTGACCATAGCCGCTCCGGAGCACGCCGTACCGTCTCCTATATGTCGTACGCCCTCATGGTTGCCGCCTCGCGATGGAAGGTGGGGCACCGACCAGACCTGGTATGGAGCTACCAGATTGGTCTGCCAGGCATTCTGCTTGGCAGACTGCTGAGAGTGCCGGTGGTCCACGAGGTTCAGGATCTCTGGCCTGAGTGGAGTCAGACCGGCCATATGGGCATCGGCGGGCTCATCTATAGTGTGCTCGATGCTGAGGAGCGGAGCATCTATAGGCAAGCAAGCGCGATTACCACAATCTCGGATGGCTTCCGGCAGACTCTCGTAGCCAAGGGGGTCCCGCAAGAGAAGATCACGGTGCTTCCGAATTGGGCTAATGAGCAGATTTGCCCTACGGGGGTGAGAGACACCGCATTTGCGGCGCGTGAAGCTCTCACGGGGCGTTTCAACATCATCTATGGAGGCAACATCGGGACAGCGCAGGGCTTGGGTGTTGTTCTGGACGCTGCCGAGATGCTCCGTGAGTACTCGGCCATTCAGTTCGTTATGATTGGCGATGGGGTTGAGCTCGAACCCCTCAGAGATCAAGCTCTTGAGAGGGGCCTCGCTAATGTCAGATTCCTTGGCAGCCGCCGTCCAGATCAGATGCCCGGCTATTTAGTCTGTGCCGACGCTTTGCTTCTCCACCTAAAGAGGAACCCCGCCTATGCAATCACGATCCCTTCCAAGACGTACACCTACTTGAGCGCAGGTAGGCCCATTGTTGCTGCTGCCGAGGGCGATGTGGCCAACCTAGTGCAGGAGATCGGAGTGGGTCTGGTATGCTCACCAGAGAATCCTGCGGAATTGGCGCGCTCCGTGACTACTCTCTATGAACTTCCCGAATCGGCTCGTGAGGCGATGGGGCGTAAGGGCAGGCACGCTTCTGTGACGCGGTTTAGCCGAAGCACCACTGTCGGTAAGTACGAAGTTCTTTTCCAGAAGATTGTCGCCGGTAGATAGAGGATGGTAAGCATGGAGCAACTAGGCGGGAATCCCCAAGTCCGCTGGGCTGTACCGGCTGACGTAGGGAGGATAGTTGCAGTTCATTTGAGGTCCTTTCGCGGTTTCTTTCTCTCTTCCATGGGGCCGGCCTTCTTGCATCAGCTGTATGCGGCAATCTTGCAGGACCCGACCGGGATCGAATTTGTGGCTGTGCGCGAGGACGAAGTGCTTGGCTTCGTTGCTGGAACTAGCCAGTCTGCTGGCTTCTATCGCCGTCTGATACGGCGACGCTGGTGGCGGTTTGCACTGGCGTCAATGCCAGCCCTCCTGCGGCGCCCATGGATTCTGCGTCGGCTAGCGCGAGCACTTGCTATGCCGGAACAGGCGGCAGAGCGTGGAGATCGCGGCACCTTGATGTCGATTGCTGTTGACCCCCAAATGCAGGGGCGCGGCATCGGAAAGGCTCTGGTAGTGGCCTTCCTACAGGCGGCATATTCATACGGAGCTAGTCAGGTAGATCTAACGACCGATCATGATGGGAACGAAGCCGTTAACCGTTTCTACCAGAACCTCGGTTTTGTCCGCGAACGAGTCTACTCGACACCCGAGGGCCGGGTGATGAATGAATATGTTACTAGCACCGAGGCAGTTGGTGTCGGTTCGGCACTTCACAGGGAACTTGTCAGGAGGGGCGATGCGTGACGCTTTTCTTCCTTTTTCACCCCCGTTCATTGGTGAGGAAGAGGTCAGTGAAGTCGTGGACACGCTGGAGTCTGGCTGGATTACGACTGGGCCCAAGACTAGCCGCTTTGAACAGGCCTTTGCGCACTATCTTGGAGTCCCTGCGGCACTGGCGCTCTCCTCTGCCACCGATGCGATGCTGGTAGGGCTGGCTGCCCTTGGCATTGGCCCGGGTGACGAGATCATCACAACGCCGATGACGTTCTGTTCCACAGTTCACGTCATCGAACACGTTGGTGCGAGACCGATATTCGTTGACGTCGAACCTGATACACTCAATATCGATCCCGTTCATATCGCGCAGGCAATCACTCAACGCACACGGGCGATTATGCCGGTTCATCTCTATGGGCACCCCAGTGAGATGGATCCGATCCTCGACATTGCGAAACGGCACCATCTTCGAGTTCTGGAAGACGCGGCACATGCGCTTCCTGCAACGTATAAAGGGCGGATGATCGGGACCCTGGGTGACCTTACGGCTTTCAGTTTCTATGCCACCAAGAATCTGACGACCGCTGAAGGGGGAATGCTCACAGGCGCTCAAGACCTGATCGATGAGGCTCGCATTTGGAGTTTGCACGGGATGAGCCGTGATGCTTGGAAGCGTTACGATGCACATGGCTCCTGGTACTACGAGGTGATCCGTCCCGGCTTCAAGTGCAACATGACAGACATTCAGGCCGCCATCGGTATTCATCAGCTGCGTAAGTTGCCGGACTTCCAGAGGCGTCGTAGCGAGATCGTCCAGCGGTACTACGCGGCACTATCGCGAATCGAATCGGTGCAACTTCCGACCGAGCGGCCTGACGTCCAATCGGCGTGGCACCTCTTCGTCATTCGGCTGTGCCTCGATCAGCTAACGGTTGACCGTGGTAGGTTCATCGAGGAGTTGAAGATGCGGAATATCGGTACGAGCGTGCATTTCATCCCGAACCATGTCCAACCCTATTACCGAGATCGATATGGGTATAGGCCAGACGATTTCCCCATCGCTTACCGTGAGTACCAACGTGTAATCTCGCTCCCCCTGAACCTAACGATGACTGACAAGGATGTCGATGATGTGATTGAGGCTGTCACAGAAGTAGCGATGATGTATCGTCGATGAGACTCAGCAAGAGGCTTTTTGACATATTCTGGTCCAGTGTCGGGCTGTTGGTGCTGTGGCCGCTGTTTGTGGCCATCGCACTGGCCATTAAGCTGGAAGACGGAGGGCCTGTCATCTTCCGCCAGGAACGGATTGGCTACAGAGGTCGCCCTTTCACGATCTGGAAGTTCCGAACGATGGTGGTTGACGCGGAGCGACTAGGCAGGCGCCTGACAGTCGGGCGAGACCCAAGGATAACGCGAGTCGGCCATTGGCTGAGGAAGGCTAAGCTGGATGAGTTGCCACAATTGGTGAATGTCTTGGTGGGCCAGATGAGCTTTGTAGGGCCGCGTCCCGAGGTGCCGCAATACGTCGCTCTCTATACTCCTGCCCAGCGGCAGGTACTGGATCTGGTGCCGGGAATTACCGATGAGGCATCGATTGCCTATCGTAACGAGAGCGATATGCTCGCCGCCTCAGTTGACCCTGAGGAAACCTACATTATGGATATCATGCCGGCGAAGATTGAGGCGAATCTTGCCTATGCCAAACGTGCATCCGTTTGGCGCGACATCGGGGTGATCTTCCGGACTCTGGTCGCGCTCCGGCTATGACTATGGAACTGTGAAGAGTATTTCGCAGTGGGTTTCGTCGGCATCGCTCTCGATGGAGGCAGAGGCGCTCGATTGGGATTTCCGAAGGCGATGGTGCTATAGTAGCTGACTCTCCGTATGGGGTTTGCGCTGCCCGTTAATGGTGGCTTCTGCTATAATAGAGGCCGCCCACAGAGGGTGTTTGCCAGGGTCCTCAAGACCGGATCCTCGAAATGCCAGGCCCAGAGATCGTTGGTCTGTAGACTCTCAGAGCTGAAGGAGTTGATATGCGAATCGCCACCGACGTCAGTCGGTACTTATCACGGTTGCGCAACCGCTATCTTCTCTGCGTTGATCTCGTGACGTTGCCTTTGGCAGCCTACGTGGCATTTGCGCTGCGGCTTGAGGCGCTGGACTTACTGAGCTATTACAGTGATATAGTGTTGATCTACGTGCTGTTGTCACCTCTGATCAAAATCCCGATAATGATGCTGTTCGGCGGCTATGGACGCTATTGGCCCTTCGCCAGTCTGCCAGAGCTTCAGGTCATTGTGACGTCCGCTGCCGTGGGTGAACTGGCGTGTGCGGGGGCGACCCTGGCGCTCGAGCGTGCATTCGGCCTAGTGTCTCTGCCCCGATCGATCCCCTTCATCGCAGTCTTCTTGACGGTGACGGCATTCGCGGTGCCCAGAATAGCGATCCGCCTGCTCAACGCATTCGCGAGCAGGCGTGTGGGCGCGCGCGAAGTCTCCTGGCGTGTCTTGATAGTGGGTGCGGGCGATGGCGGCTATGTAGTCCTGCGTGAGATCAACCGCAATCCTCAGTTGGGCCTTGAGGTAGTTGGCTTTGTAGACGATGATCCAGCGAAGCAGGGTCTGCGTATCGCGGACACGCAGATACTTGGGCGCGTCGATGAGATTCCACAGCTTGTGCGGCAATACCGCGTGCAACGGGTGCTTATTGCGATTCCGACTGCAACAGGTAATCAAATGCGACGCATTGTCGACCGCTGTCGCGAGGCCAAGATCGAAGCTCAGACGCTCCCCGGCGTGTTTGAGCTCATCGCTGGAGACGTGTGCATACAGCGCTTCCGCCCCGTCCAGGTGGAGGATCTGCTCTCACGAGAGCCTGTCACGATTGATCTGGCCCAAGTTCGCGCGCTCTTGGCAGGGCAGGTGGTTCTGGTGACGGGGGCGGGGGGCTCGATTGGGTCGGAGTTGTGCCGCCAGATCGCGCGCTGTGAGCCTGCGGCGTTGGTGCTGTTTGGGCACGGTGAGAACTCGATCTACAACGTCCACGCGGAGTTGAGCCGCGATT
>JAXDDO010000050.1:0-49457 GCA_034676805.1 Anaerolineae bacterium
AGACCATGTTGGTGACCGTCGCCTCCCATTCGGCCTCGGTCTTGCGCGCCTCGGTGACCTGCGCCAGCCCGTGACACTCTGAACAGCGCTCCTCCATGAGAGCCTGCGGATCGATCGTATCACCGGGATCTGCGGCGCCGCCACCACAAGCCGCTATGACCGCCACCGTCCCGATAAGCACCAATACTGCCACACATCGCTGCAACCAGGGCTGTATCCTCATCTCACTCCTCTCAACCTGCTATAGATCTACGTCGGTTCCGTGCGGCGCAGCCCGGGCGCCAAGCTCCACAACCCGCCTGTGGGCCGGCACGCGCTCGAGGAAGCGCCTGCGAGCTGCAACGTCAGCAATCTGCTCCGCACGTGCCAGCAACAACTCGTAGGCGTCCGTCAAGACCGCCTCAGCGCGCGGGTCGCGCACCGCCGTGAGCACATCATAGCACGTTAGGAAGACTGCGAAAGGCTGCCGCGTTCCCTCGAGGCCCGGGCGTCGCTTGAGCGCCTCCAACACAGGACCTAGCAGGTTCAGCGCCTCGACGTAGTGGCCGCGTGCCAGAGCCACCTGCGCCAGACCCGCCTGGGCTTCGACCGCCAAATGCTCCTGGCCCAACTCACGGCGCATCATCAGAGCATGCTGATACGCTGCCTCGGCCTGGTCGAAGTGCGCTGCCGCAGCCAACGACCGCCCCAGAACCAGCGCGGCCTCGGCCTGGCGGGGACGAGAACGAATCTCTTCTGCAAGCTCTAGCGCCTGCGCGCCGTCGGCGGCGGCTTCGCGTGCATCGCCTATGTTTGCGGCAATCCAAGCCCGCTCCACAAGCACGTCCGCCTCGCCCCGCGGGTCCTCATTCGCCCTGTAGCGCCCAAGCGCCCTCTCCAGGTGGTCACGGGCTGCCTCATAGTCGCCCAGGGCGCTGAGCGCAGCTCCCAGGCCATGCAGTGCCTGAACCTCACCATTCGGGAAGCCCACTGCCTGCGACATCCGCAGCGCATCCTCGTCATACCCGCACGCCGGAGAGCCCATACCGCGTTCACGGCAAAGCCACCCCAAGTTCACCAGTGCCAGGATCTGGTCGCGTGGGTTCCGCACCAGACGACTGATCTCCAAAACGCGCTCCAGGTAGGCGGCGGCTTCGGCGTAGGCACCGCGGCGCCGGGCGACATTTGCCAGATCAGTGAGCAGCCACGCGACCCTCCGCTGGTTGCCAAAGCGCTGTTGGATAGCCAGCGCGGCCTCGAAGGCCTGCTGAGCGGCCAGATATTCCCCCTGGTGCCGCGCGATACTGCCGAGGCGCGTCAAGGCGTCCGCTTCGGGCAAGATGAGCTTGGCGGCCCGCGCCAGTGCCAGCGCGCGGTGCAGGTAGCCGGTCGCCTCACCATAGGCAGAGCGACCCACAGCGCTGCTGGCCGCGCGGATCAAGTGCGGGATGGCCCGGCTGGGCTCAGCAGTCCTCTCCCAGTGGTAGGCCAGGACGTCGGCATTGCCCCAGAGATTGTCGGTATACAGCTTTTTCAGAGCCTCGGCGACCTCGCGATGGACACGGCGGCGCTCACGCTCCAGCAGGCTCCCATAGGCAGCCTGTTGGGTAAGGTAGTGCTTGAAGATGTATGTCCGCCTCTGCGCGGCTGAGAGCCATGGCGACTTCGCCGACTCGACAACCCGCTGCTGCTCACGGATCAGTGCCGCGTCTTGCAGCGCCTCCAGGTGCGCTTCAAGCGGCTCCTCTGGTGAGACAAGCGCCTCAAGCACACCGAACTGAAAGATTCGCCCGATCACCGATGCCAGCTGGAGAACCTGCTTTACGCTTGGGGCCAGCCGGTCGATACGCGACTGCAGGACGCCCTGGAGTGTGTCGGGGATCGCGATATCCGCTACATCGCGTGTCGCCCGCCAGCGCTGGCTCTCCGCGTCATAGGCGATGGCATCGCTATCCATCAAGGCGCGCAGCGTCTCCTCCAGGTAAAAGGGGTTTCCCTCACCCAATTCGAGGACGCGTGCCATCAGGGCCGCCGGCAGGGCATCGACGCGCAGCAACCGCCGCACAAGGGTCGCGCTCTCATCCGTCGTCAGTGGCTCGAGCGTAATCCCCACGTGCCTGTAGCGCTCGGCTACCGCTATCAGTTCGTCGGATATGGGGTTCTCGTGAGGGCGCATCACCACGATGAGCAGCAAGGGAGCGATCTGCGTCATCGGCAGGAGGTGCTCCAGCAAGATGAGAGAGCTTGGATCAGCCCAGTGAAGGTCTTCGCACACGATGAGCAGCGGCGTCCGCCGGCTAGTTCCCTCGACAAACTCGAATATGGCCTGAGGAATCGTCCGCACATCGTCGATCTCGTCGTCGGCGCCGGTGTCGACATCGCTGCTCCAGACCTCGTCCTTTGCCTCGCGCGAGGAGGATTCGAGCTGCTGTCGCAGCAGACGATGCAAGCCTCTCTGAAGGTGCTCCGGGCCCTCAGGATACGCCTCGCTGATCCAGGCATCCAGGTCATCCGTCGTCTGTGGTAGTGCGCCGTGGGCAGGCAACGCCAGCATCACGCGCACTACATCGGCCCACAGCCAATAGGCACTGCCCGAGGCGTACGAGACACACCGTCCTTCCACCCAGCGGATGGCGAGTTGCCCGGATCCTCCGGGGACCGGCGAATCCTCGCCATCCAGCTCGCGCATCTGGCGATCGACCCATTGATAGAGCTCCGCAACCAGCCGCGACTTGCCTAACCCGGCATCCCCGACCACAGTGACAACACCACCAACGCCGGCCCGCAATCGCCGCACAGCTTGTTGCAGCGCCTGGAGTTCGGCCTCGCGACCGACCAGAGGAGATGCCAGACCCGGGAGCCGCTGCACAATGGCTGCACCCGAGCGGATGCGCTGGGGCCGATAGGCCTGCAGCGGACGCTCGATCCCCTTGGCCCTGATCGGCCCGATGGGCACCCACTCGAAATCGGGACGCGCCAGGGTGTAGGCACTCTCAGAGACCAGAACCGTTCCAGCCTCGGCAGCTGCCTCCAGGCGCGCCGCCACAGCAATGGCCCGCCCCATGGCAGTCTCCTCGCTGTGACGTCGGCGATCGCCAATCTGTGTCACGATCACCTGACCGGTGTTGACCCCGATGCGCACGCGCAGATCGATGCCCCCGCCGGGCGTTAGCTCACCGGCGTGAGTCTTGATGGCTTCCTGCATCGCGAGAGACGCAAGGATGGCGCGTTGAGGATCATCCTCGTGTGCGCGTGTCGCGCCGAAGAAGGCCAGCAGACCGTCACCGCGGAACTGGCTTACCTCGCCCCCATAGCGATAGATCTCGGCCTGCAGGACCTGAAAGAGGCGATCCATCAGCGCGACCCAGGCTTCCACACTGAGATGCTCCGCCAGGTCAGTGGAGCCCTGAACGTCGACCATGACGACGGTTACGGTCTTTCGCTCGTCGGCTGCCCCCTCACCCATCGCGGCCAACTTCTCGCGAAGCGCCGCCACAGCTGCATCGACGACGGCGTCGCCCAGCGTCGCGCGCTGCGCCATCAACGCCGCAATGGCATCTTCGACCTGCCTGCGCTCCTCCATCTCCCCACCTGTTCGATTATGCATTATACTGGGCCTATGGAACCGACCCATCGCCCGCCCGGACACCATCCAGAAACCAGGCCCAGAGGCCCCGACTGGCATGCTGCCCGAGAGTTCCTGCTAGACAAGCTGGCGCAGGAGCTGCCCAGCACTCTATTCTATCACGGAGTGCACCATACCCGTGACGACGTTTTGCCGGCAGCCGACCGCCTGGCAGCCCTGGCTCGCCTCGACTCCGAGTCCCACCTGCTGCTGCGGACGGCGGCGCTGTACCACGATGCGGGATACCTCTACCAGTACCACGACAACGAAGCCATCGCGGTCCGCGTCGCCTCGGCGACGCTCCCGTCCTTTCACTATACGCCCGACCAGATCTCTACGATTGCCCACCTTATTATGGCGACCCGCATGCCGCATGTGCCGGACGGCCGCCTGGCGGCATTGCTCTGCGACGCCGACCTGGATTCCCTGGGACGTGAGGACTATCTGGAGACCAGCTTGGCGCTGTGGCACGAACATGTGGCCAACGGAAAGCCCGTTGCCCTCGGAACGTGGTATCGCCGCCAGATCGATTTCCTCGCAGCCCACGTTTACTTCACCCCCGAAGCACAATCCCTTCGCGGGCGCGGCAAGCAGGAGAACCTGCAGCTCCTTCGAAACCTAATCGCAGTTCTCGAACCGCGAGACGGCTGAGCGCACCGGCGCCCAACGCCGGCATGCGCCACGTCCTACGCACCACATCACGAGCCTCGCGACGCCGCGGCACGTCGTGGAGGATTCAGCGCATACCCTAGTTACCGCAGCCGCAGCACCGCCACCGACCAGGGCGCCACGTCAGCGTCCGTAGCATCCGCAACAGCTTCCCATTGGCCGCTCAGCGCCAGCCTCTCCACGGCGCAGTGGCGATCCAGCAGCGGACCCGCGATCCGCACACGCTGCTCATCGGCCGAAAGGTTGGCCAGCGCTACGAGGATCTCAACGCCGTCGGGTGCAAGAAAGTACTGCGGTGCCACATTGACGCCCTCCACCACGCGCACGGGCAATGGAGCGCGCGCTACCCAAGCCAACATGGCCGCCCATTGCTCGCGACGCGCCGGATGCAGGAGCGCCGGTGTCATCGTTTCGATCTCGAAGGGGATGAACCCCACCCGCGCCCCGTCCACCAGCTCCCATGCGGCTGTCGCAGGCCCCTGGATCCGTTGCTGAAGGTCTACCCATCGCGATAGCGCCCGCACCGCAGTTCCCGGGGCGAAGTCACACATGTGCGGGTGCAGCAGACCCGAGTAATGGCGTACCTGCAGGCACGTACCCGCTCCGGTGCCGTTGAACTCATCGGCGGTCAGCACCTCGTTCGCGTCCGGCGGAGCCGCGTGCACCCCTGCGACCCCCAGCCTGTCGCCCCATCCCTGCGCCAGCAGACCTTCCAGCGCTCCAGGCGTGAGCACCACGCCATCCTGAAAGCCGCTACCCAGCGCGTAGCGGTCGGTGAAGACGACGTCGCGCGTCAAGAGGTGTGGCGAGTCGTATGGCTGGCCCACAGGCAGTCCCAGACGCGCCAGCGCCAGCTCCCACGGGCGGGGCTCCACCCAAGCCAACAGCGACCGGCCCGCCAGTCGCATCTGCCGGGCCACGTCCTCGCGCGCCTCGACCCCCACACCCACGCGCCGCTTGCCCGCCCTAGCCTGGACCAGGGCCTGCAGGAACGGGCGTTGTTCGCGCAGAAAGGCGGCATAGCGATCAAGCGATGCCGGAGTCTCGCCCTCGCCAAAAGGCATCGTGCTGCTGAAGAGATTCAGGCTCAGGTCCTGAACCCCGGCCAAGGCATTCAGGGCCATCTCCAGAGAGAGGACGCGCAGAGATTTCCCAAAGGGCGAGTAGGGATGGTTCTCGATCTCCGCCACGGTGCGGACGTCCGCGCCCAGATAGGCAATCTGGCGCGCGACGTCCTCGGTCTTGGCCAGAACCGCGGCCGGCTCCCAGTCGTGCCAGAAACCCGACCCGGGTCGCACCATCGGATGCCCACCCGCTCCCGAAAGAACGCGGAGTAGCCGATCCGTTCGGCGCCCTTCGGCGTTGTGCGCCGTGGTGCCCACACTCATCAACCCGATGTCCTGCGTAGCCACGGCAAGCCCCGCCCGCACGTGCCGGTCTCGTGATTCGGGCATGCCAGAGCTCGGACCGCCCTCCCCGTGAACCGCTGCCTCGACCCGGCCCGCCAGCCCCAACATCGCCTCCTCCGCTATGTCGAACCAGGCACCCCGCACGGAGGGATCGGCCGTGTCATCGCCCAGCGCAGCCACCAGCGCCTCGCGCGTCCACCGTCGCCCGGTACGGGCTTCCATTGCCGCCAGATGCAGCGGGCAGAAGCAGGCCATCTCGCGAACGTCGTGCCACAGGAACCGCACATCATCATCTACCCAGACGGCATCTGCGCTGCACGCGGCCGCCCAGCGATAGATCTGCTCGACGTAGTCCAGAAACGTGGGATCGAGCGGACAGGCTGTGGAGCGCGACACATGCCCCGCGGAATCGACCAGGTACTGGAAGTCGAACGCCTCGGGCTGCGCGCCACCACCATCCACGTGTCCCATCGTGATCATCACGTTGATGTGCACGCCCAGGCCCGCCTCGCGGAAGCGCGGAACGATTGCCTTGAGCCGGGCAAACCGGCCCTCCAACACCGCTAACGGAAGCAGCGCCGCGTCCGTGTCGTAGCTGGCCTCAAAGAGCAGCACGCCATCGATCCCTGCAGCGCGGGCGAACGCCAACACTGCCTCGACGCCGGCGTCTGTCGCGATAGCCGGATGGTACAGGCGCAGGAGGTAGCGTCCACCCGTATCGCGAAGCACCTGCACGGCGTGCGGCACCTGCGGAAGCGTCGCCAGTATGTCGAGACTCGCACCCAGCTCCGTATCAACAGGCGGTGAGACGCCCTCAGCTTCCAGGTAGGTGAGCGTGGCCTCAACCAGATGCAGGTTATTGAGCAGCGGCTCGGTATAGCGAATCGCCCCGTAATAGGCCTGGTCGATGTGATGGCGCTGGCTAACGTGGTTGTTCCAGTCGACGCCCTCGGTAAGGAACCCCAGCGGGCCATAGTGGTGATGGGCGATGGCGCCAAGGGTTGCCAGCGCCACATCACGCGCCGCCCTGTCGTCCCGCTCCAACCACGCCTCGAGGTGAGCCTGCGCCACCTCGGCATTCTCCCAGAGATAGGCCGTGTCCCAGCTCTTCTCCATCCAGAAGAGCCCGCGGGTCACTACGCCGTGGAGATCATCCGCCATGCGGAACGCGGCCATCGCAGGGAGCGCCACCTCATAGGCAAAACGGTGCCAGGCCGGTCGCTCCAGTATCCCGGCGGCCCGGCGCAAGACGCGGAATGCCACAGCATAAGCGACGTTCTCGTGATCGTCGTAGGTGTCATGGTTGATGCTGCCCCAGAAACCACCCGCGGTCACGAACGCCTCGCCCAGCGTCAGCGCACGCTGACGGTCACCCAGCCGCACGCCGAGGTCGAGCAGAAAGAGCCCGTCGGCGCTGTGGTCAAAGATCGGGTCTGCGCCCCCCTCAGGCGTGAGGGGATATTGATCGCCCGCCGGTGTGATGCGCCGGGGCACCCAGCCGTTGGGCAGCACAGGGGTGTGGGCCACCAGCCAGGCATAGAGCTCCGCTGCTGCCTGGCGCAGCGCCGCCCCCCGTTGCCCTGCAGCAGGGTCGTCCTCGACCGCGGTGGCCAGATCCAGCATCTGTGTCCCGACCTTAGCCAGGGAGCCCGGGCACAACCAGGCGTCGTTGTGCGTGTAGTTGAGGCAGAAGCGACCCGCTGCCAGATCCCAATAGGGATAGACGAATCCATCGGAGCGGATGAAGCCATCCTCCAGGACGTGATCGGCCAAAGCGAGCGCCTGCATACATAGCTCGCGGCTGCCGGTGTAGCGCCCCCAGCGGTACAGAAGCACGCTTCCGCCGATGGCGTTCGCCGCCCAACCCGGGCCTTCCAGATCGCCAAAGTCGTGCCAGTGCATGGCCCGTCCCTGCGGGTCAACAAAGGTCGATTTGGCCCGCAAGCGCGAGGGCGCACGCGTGGCCGGGTCTGCGCCGGCCGGCGCGGGCACAGGCTCCACACAGGTCAGCGCATAGCGCGCTGAGGCATTGGCACTGGCGAAGATCAGCGCCGGCCATCGATGATCGTCGACGTCCATAAGCACCCCCTTCTCGAATCGCGGTTCAACTCGATCTGTATTACAGCACAGAGGCGCGGAGAAAACAAACGCTCCACGCCTCTGTCGCGTATACGCTCGGATTGGCCGCTGCTAAGAACGCCGGTTGTAGGTGATCCGCGGATCGAGGAGCGGATACGCCAGATCGAGGATGAACGTTGCCAGGGCGATCGACACGATCAGGAAGAAGACGACACCCTGGATCATCGCATAGTCGTTCGCAAGGATCGCGTCGTACAGCAGAAGCCCCACACCTGGATAGCTGAACATGATCTCGACCAGGGCATAGCCCGAGACCAGGGTTCCCAGAGACAGGGCCAACTGCGTCACCTGAGGGAGCATCACATTCCGCACGGCATAGCGGAGGAACTTCCGGCGCGGCTTCAGGCCTTTGGCGTCGGCGTAGAGCATGTAATCCTCACCGACAACTGTGACAATCATCCCCCGCATCCAGAGCGCCCACGTCCCTCCCGACACCAGGATCATCGTCAAGACCGGCAGCACCGCATGACGGAGCACGTCCAGGAGGAACTCCGCGCTCGTCCAGTCGACCGCGATCGTAACGCCGTAGGAGCCGCGCGACGGGAAGAGATCGAGGCGGAACGCGAAGAAATACAGAACGACCAGCGCAATGAGAAAGGGAGGTATTGACGAGAGGACCATGAAGACCGGCACCAACGCCTTGAGAACCTTGGCTTCACGCCGCCAGCCGGCCCACGCACCGAGCGCCGTACCGATGACAAAGGCCAGGATCGTGGCGGCACCGAGCAACGCCACGGTGTAGGGTAGCCCGCGCATCACGAGGTGGGTCACCGGCCAGTAATAGCGGAACGACCGCCCGAAGTCGAACCGCAGCATGTTGTCCAGATACGTGAGGTATTGGCGCCACAGTGGCTGGTTCAGCCCCGCCCAGTTCGTGTAGAACTCCAGCAAGCTCTCAACCCCATCCCCGGTCCCTCCTCGTCGCGTGGTGGCCTCCATCAGATACTCTAGGACTGGATTGTAGGACGTAATGCGCGGGACCAGGAAATTAATCGTGGCTGCAAACCATACCACAACAACCAGGTTGAACACCCGCCCGGCGATGTACCGGAGCGGAATCCTCATCGCCGCCTCATCACCAGCTAGGGGGAATCGGCCACCAGCAAGCCTCGCGGCCCTTGGCTGCCTGATCCCACGCATCCGCCATCGCTTCCACCGAGCGATCGGCGGGCGGCAACAGGTCGAATCCCCGCCACTCGCCTGTACGCGCCCCGGGCAACTGCAACTGGGTGTTGCGGCAATACTCGTACCAGTCCCTGAAGGTATGCCACTGCACCTCGACGCCGTAACGGCCCGGTCGCTGCTCCATTGGCGACAGAGGTTCCACCGTGTGGCAGGAATTGAGGATCTTGAGCTTCGTGTGGGGATACATATCGTAGATCGTCTGCGCCAGCTTTATGGACTCCTGGACTGCCGCCTCATCTTCGCCGGGCAGGTTGAGAGAGAAGTAGACGATGATCGGGACGTTGTAGAGGTTGACCTCATCGAGCGCATTCAGCAACTGGACGTCGTTATAGCGCTTGCCGTTGAGGCGTCGCACCCGCTCCGAGCCCGAATACGGGTTCAGCGCGACTTCGGAGTGCTCCATATCTGCAGTCCGAACAAACTCCTTCATAAAGCCAGACGGTGGAAGCTGGAAGAACTCGTTGTAGAGCCCGATCTTGATGCCCTCTTTGCGAATGGTCCTGAAGAGCGTCTTCCAATAGTGCTCGCCCATCGCTGCTAGGTCGTAGGAGAAGCAGACCTGAATGACATCGTGCTCCAGTAGCTGCTTGATCTCGTTGACGACCGTGTCAACCGGCACGGGCACGATACCATTGCGCCCCGCGATGGCCTTGTGTGCACTCCGGGCACCCCCACAGTAAGAGCATTCGAAGTCACACCCGCGCGCCGTGGTGATCCACCTGCCCCGGTACTTGCTGATATCCGCGCCCTGACGCGCAGCCTCGACGAGCTTCATGTCGATGACCAGATACTCATGGACGAAGTAATCGTCCTCGTGCTCGAGCCATGCCAGATCGATGAAGTTGAAGTCCGCGAAATCCTCTGGAGCTGCGCAGTATGTCCTGGGGTTCTCGATGACCCGCCCCTCCCTGCGATACGTGAGGTTGGGGACACCCGCCAGGTCCGGCAGGACGCCGGCTTGCGTCTCGTTGAGAAGCGCTTGGGCCAACGCGAGAAGCGGGCGTTCGGCGTCGCCCCGTATCACGAAATCGACGGCAGGGAAATCACGCACGATCTCGCCTGCAAAAGCCGACGCCGTCAACCCGCCCACAATGACCCATGCATCGGGCAAAACACGCTTCACAGTCTCGGCAACACTGATGGCGCCGTAGCTATGCTCATACCAGTGCAGGTCAATCAGCACCAACCGTGCCTGCCGGTGGTCCGACAACCACTTTGCCAGGCTGAAGTTGGAATCTAGCTTCTTCTCCATCGGGAAGTTGATGCCCCTCACGCCAATGCCGTTGTCCACCAGCAAGTTCATCAAGGCAGGCACGCCCATCGGAATCAGCCCGTAGGGACGACCAAATCTGTGGCGAGCGGGCGTGTCATAGAGCTCCACCGCCTGCTTCGCAGGGTGAATGTAAAG
Source organism: Anaerolineae bacterium (assembly GCA_034676805.1). Classification (GTDB taxonomy): domain Bacteria; phylum Chloroflexota; class Anaerolineae; order B4-G1; family SLSP01; genus PWVB01. The sequence goes on from JAXDDO010000050.1 coordinate 10,415, forward strand.
AGCTACGGGAGCTTGATCCACGAAATCCTCCTATAGGGCCGAAGATCCAATTACCAGCTTGGCGGTATGGGCCACCAACACGTCTCGTGCCCCTTCTGTGCCGCGTCCCAGGCGTCGGCCATCGCCTCGAGAGAGCGCCCCGCCGGGTCGTGCAACGCGAAGCCGCGGTGTGCCTCGGTGCGTGCGGCGGGTCCCCCTAATTGGGTATCACGACAGTAAGTATACCAGTCATCGAACGTACGCATCGTCACATTGATCGCGAATTTCTCGGGGTAGACCGCCATCGGTGACAGGGGATCCAAGGTATGGCACGAGTTCATAATGCGGATACGCGACGCAGGATAGAGCCGGCAAAGCTCCTCTGCCAACGCGATCGAGTCTTTGAGCGTCTCCTCAGTCTCCCCAGGCAAGTTGAGCGAGAAATAGACCAGCGCAAAGATGTCATAGAGATTGAGCGAGTCCAGGATGTTGATCAACTCACCATTGGTGAAGATCTTGCCATTGAGCCGCCTAACGCGTTCGGAGCCCGAGAGCGGGCTAAAGGCCAGACAGGAGTGCTCGAGGTCCGCCACCTGGGCGAAGCGCTTGACGAAGGCCGAGGTCGGGAGCTGAAAACACTCGTTGTACAACCCAATTCGGACCTTGCGCTGGCGCATCAATGCGAAGAGGGTGCGCCAGTAGTCGTCGCCCAGCTCTGCGATGTCATACGAGAGGGAGGCCTGAACCACGCCGCCGGATGCCAGCCGCTCCAGTTCATCGACGACAGCCTCCGGCGACCGCGGCACAATGCCATCACGGTTGGCGAGCACCTTATGGGCGCTCTTGCATCCACCGCAATAAGAGCACTCGTATTTGCAGCCCCGCGCCGTCGCTACCCATCTTCCCAGGAAGGGATTCGTCTCCAGCGCCGCGCGAGCCTTGGGCAGGTCGGTGACCAGATATTCGTGGACGAAGTACTCCGTGGAGTGATCCAAGAACCTCAAGTCTGCGTAGTCGAGGCAATCGAGGTCCCCTGTAGCGGCGCAGTAGGCGATGGCGTTCTCGACCACCGCACCCTCATCCCGGTAGGCTAGATTGGGGATGTCCGAGAGCGCCGCACGTGAGAGGTCGGACGCGCTGAGACAGTGCTCGACGAGCTCGCGCAGTGGCTGCTCCGCGTCGCCACGAACCACGAAGTCGACCGATGGAAAGCGCTCCAGGATCTCGCGGGCAAACGCGGAGGCAGTCAGCCCACCCAATACCACCCAGGCATTCGGCAACACCTCTTTGCATACATCGGCGGTACTGATGGCCCCATAACTGTGCTCGTACCAATGCAGATCGATCAGAACGACCTGCGCCTGGGGCTGTGCCCGTAACCACCGGCGAAGGTCAAAGCCGGGGTTGAGTTCGCGCTCCAGGGGGTAGTTGACGCCCCGCACCTCGATCCCGGCTGTCCGAAGCACATTGACCAGCGCCGGTACCCCCATGGGGATCAGCCCGTAAGGACGCCCCAACTGTGCGTCTCGCGCCGCCTGCCGCTGCGCAAAGAAGTCCGGATCCTGCTTGGCCGGATGCACATACAATACAGCGGCAGGTGGCTTGGGCTGGCCACAGCAGTGCTTATACTTCTTTCCGCTGCCACAAGGACACGGATCGTTACGCCCCACACTCCTGACAGTCACGCTATGGTTCTCCCATCGTCACAGAGATCTATAGACAAGACACTGCAAGGTGCAGAGCACCCTGCAGTGTCTCTAGTCGCGCCATTACGCTTTCCCAGCAGCCAGCCAGGCCACCATCGTCATCCCGACGGCCAGCTACGCCTCGGTGAAGACCCTACTTAGCTCCTCCCGCGGCAAGGCCGGGTTGTCCTTCTGCAGATAGCAGGCGACCACACGATCGCCGTTGGTCATGAAGAGCTCCGGTACCTTCGTCCGACAGATATCCATACTATACGGACACCGCGGCTCGAACTTGCAGCCGGTGATCTCCTTGAAGGCGACCTGGCTCTTCTGGATCATCTCCTCGCTGCCGCCCCACGACAGATCGGGATCCGGCCACGGGATCGACGAGACCAGCAGCTTCGTATAGGGGTGCTGGGGGTCCCGGATGATCTTGTCCACATTGCCGGCCTCCATGACAGAACCCCGGTAGAGGATGATGATATAGTCGCTGACGTGGTAAGCGGTCGTCAGGTCGTGGGTGATGTAGAGGATTGGGATCCCAAAGTCCTGATTCATGGCGCGCAGGCTCTTGAGAATCGTCGAGCGCAGCGAAGCATCGACCATTGAAACCGGTTCATCGGTGATTAGCAGCTTGGGCGCCAGAAGGAGGGCCCGGGCAACAGCGATGCGCTGTCGCTGGCCACCACTCAACTGGTGTGGATAGCGTCCGAGCGTCTCCTCGGGACGCAGACCGACTCGCTCCAGCGCATTCTCCATCATCTCGCGAGCTTCGGATCTGGAGCCAGCCAGCTTGTAGTTCTTGATCGGAATGCTCAGCAGGTTGTCGACCTTGTAGAAGGGATTGTAGACGGCAAAGGGGTCCTGGAAGACGGCTTGGATCTGTCGCCGGAACTTGTAGAGCTCCGGCCCTTTGAGCGTGGACAACGGCTGACCACGGAAAAGGACCTCCCCCATGGTCGGCCCATAGAACCCGAGCATCAGCATCCCCATCGTCGTCTTGCCACTGCCGCTCTCTCCGGCAATGGTGACGATCTTTGGGAAGTCCTCGTCAAGCGCGAACGTCATACCGTCCAGCGCCACGGTGTAGTCTGATTTGCTGCCGAAGATCTTGGTTACGTTCTTTAGCTCAAGTAGTGGTGTGCTCATGGCCTCATCCTGGTCTTAAGCCGTATGAAGGTGGCAGGCGACCCAACGCCCTGGCTGTGCCTCGACGAACTGAGGGATCTCCTCTCGGCACCGTTCCCAGGCCTTGGGACAGCGGGTATGGAAGACACATCCTTCCGGTGGACTGAGCAGGGAAGGCGTGATCCCAGGGATACCGCTAAACACACCCTTGTTCTCGAGAACAGGCAGACTCTCAATCAGGAGTTGCGTGTAGGGATGGAGCGGGTCGTGGAACATCTTGCGTGTCTCGCCGATCTCCATCATTCTGCCGGCATACATCACCGCTAGCCTGTTCACGGTTTGAGCCATCAAGCCCATGTCGTGGCCGATCAGAATCACGGAGATCCCCAACCGCTCCTGCAGCCGGTTAATCGTCTCCATCACCTGGCGCTGAATCACAACGTCCAAAGCGCTCGTCGGCTCGTCAGCGATAATCAGATCGGGCTCCATGGAGATCGACTGCGCCACCGTTACGCGCTGCTGCATCCCACCACTCAACTCGTGCGGATACATCATCGCGACCTTGGGAGGCAGATCCACCATCTCCAGCAGTTCCGTCACGCGCTGCTCACGTTCGTCCTTGGACATCACCACGCCGTGGTCGAGCATGCCATCGATCAACTGCCGGTCAATGCGCATCACCGGATTCAGCGCGTTCATCGCGCCCTGCGGGATCATGGCCAGCTTGCGCAGCTTGGTCTGGCGCATCTGCTCCTCGCTCAACGAGACGAGATCGATGCCATCCAGAATCATATGCCCGCTCTCTATCTTGCCCGGCGGCTTGATCATCCGCATCATCGCCTGGGCCATGGTCGACTTGCCCGACCCGGATTCGCCCACTAGGCCCATCTTGATGCCGGATTCCAGATCGAAGCTGACGTCGTCGACCGCCTTCACGGCCCCAGCCTCGACGTAATAGTACACCTTAAGGTTTTTGACCTGCAGTAGGGGCGCGCTCATACGGTCCTCCGCGTGCGGGGATTCGCAAACTCGTCCAGCCCGATGGAGAGCAACAGGAAAGCGATGAAGATCAGGGCAATCACGATCACCGGTTCGATGATCCACCACCAATAACCCTGCAAGAAGGCATTGTAGTACCGCAGCCAGTAGATGGTCATCCCCAAGGACGGCTCGCGCAGGTTGCCGATACCCAGCGTCTGCAGCCCCAGCGAGCCCAGGACACCGCCGTTCACCGCACCCGCCAGGCTGATGGCAAGGTAGGGCATCAGGTTGGGCATCAGCTCCTTGATGATGATCTCCATACCGCTCATCCCGGAGAGCTTGGCCATCATCACGAACGCACGCTCACGCATGCTCAGCACCTGGGCACGGATCGCCCGGGTAGGCTGCACCCAAGCGACGATGGAGAGAATCAGGGCCATCCTGAGAATCCCCATCTCCTCCGGATCAGGCACCGATGATGCGATCGTGACCAGCAACAGAAAGGACGGAATCGTCATAAGCACGTCAACCAGGAACTTGACGACCGTGTCGAACACGCCACCGAAGTAGCCGGTCATAAAGCCCAGCACAGTCCCGACACCCAAGCCAATGCAACCCGAGATCATCCCAATCGAGAGCGTCATCTGCGTCCCGTAGATCAGGGTGGGAAGCAGGTCGCGGCCCACGGAATCCGTTCCGAAGGGATGCTCCGCAGAGGGTGGCTGCTTGGGCATCGTAGCCAGCGGGTAGGCACCCTCCCTAGGAATCCAGATGGTGGTCACCGTCGCGAAGAGCAACAAGACCACGAGGATCACCATCCCGCCACCGAAGGCCGGGTTGCGGCGAATGTAGTTCAGGAAACCCTTGAACCCTTGGCCTCTCTGCATCGTCTAGCCTCCTGAGTACGAGATACGTGGATCGAGGAGTGGATAGATCAAGTCCACGACGAGCGTAGCTATCGCGATCCCGACCACCATGAAGAAGACGATTCCGTAGATGACAGGATAGTCGAGAGCGGCAATGGCACCGCCCAGACGGTTGCCAATGCCGGGATAGCTGAACATGGTCTCTACCAGTGTGGCGCCCGATACGATGAGGCCCAACTGCATCGCCAGCGCGGTGACCTGGGGAAGCAGCGTGTTACGCAATGCGTAACGGAAGAAGAGGCGCGAGCCCTTGAGTCCTTTCGCATCGGCAAAGGTGATGTAGTCCGCCCCTTCCACGGTCACCATCATCGCGCGCATCCCCAGCGACCAGCCGCCAACGGAGACAACCAGCATAGACAGCCCGGGCAGGATCGCGTGATGGGCCACGTCGAGCAGAAACTCCATGCTCGTCCAGTCCTTCACGACTGTTGCGGAGTAGCCGCCTCGTAGGGGAAAGGCCTTGGCCTTGAAGGCCAGGAAGTAGATCAGCAACAACGCGATGATAAAGGCCGGGACAGCCGAGAACATCGCTAACGGTGGCATGAGCCAAGACAGCCACTTCGACGTCTTGGACCACCCCACCAAGGCACCGACGACCGTGCCTATCAGAAACGCGAGCAGCGTCGACGTGGCGACAAAGCCTAAGGTCCAGAAGACCGTTTGACCGATGATCTCATCGACCCTCTGTGGGTAGTTGACGATGGAGTAGCCCAGGTCGAAGCGCATGGTGTTCCAGATGTACTTCAAGTACTGCTCCCACAGCGGCCGATCCAGACCATAGAGCTCCCTGAGCGAATCCCCGAACTCCGCCGCGCCCTCAGACGTGAGCCCTCCGCTGGCGATCTTGCGGTTGATCAGCTCTGTCACGGGGTCACGCGGGGCCAGCTTCGGAATCAGGAAGTTGATTGTGGCCGCAGTGAACAGCACCGCCACAAGAAAGCCGATTCTCCTGAGTACGTAACTAAGTGGTATGCGCATCAAAGACCTCCGATATCAAGATGAGATCAGACCTCGCCCCCGGAGCGGGCCCCTAAGACACCTTCACCGGGGCCATCCCTACCACGAACGCCTGGAGAGGGCAGCGCCCTGACGTCAGATCGCCTCTACGCCCAGACCACACCCCAGTGCCCTGATCTCTCCAGGCCTCCGCCATAGTGCATCGGGAAGTTGCGAGGGGGCCAGCGCCGGCCCCCTCGCACGCCGGTGCGAACTTACTGCACGGCCTTCAGACGGGACAGCGTGATCACGAAGCAGTAGTGCCACGGCGCCGTGTTATAGGCGTCGTCCTTGTTGGGCCAGCCGGTCCAGTAGGTCGTGTTCATCGCCAGCCGGTGGAACCACTCCGAGATCGGGACCTCGGGCAGAGCCGTGTACCAGATCTGCATCGCCTTGTCGAACAGCTCCTGCATCTTCGCTTCGTCATCAGGCGACGTGACGGCCATCTCATTGACGTACGTCTCGTACTCGGGATCCCACCACCGCGTGTGGCTCTCGTTAACGACGTTGGTGCCCGTCGGGACGGAGTTCTTCTCCGTGTACATATCCATGGTGATCCAGGGGTCCTTGACGCTGCCGCCGTGGCCACGGAAGAATGCCTTGGCATTGCCGTCACCCATGATCGTCCACGCATCGGGCGGGTTGATCATCGTGGCATCGAAGCCAGCCTGCCGCATCTGCTCCACGACCACCGGGCCGATGTCACCATAGATGTCGACGGTCAGGACTTCGGGCTTGAAGACCTCGCCGTTCGCGTCCGCGAAGAAGCCGTCATCGTTCTTCGTGAAGCCGGCTGCGGTCATCCGCTCCTCGACCTTCGCGACGTCGCGGGTGTAGATGGCTTCAGCCATCTCGCGGACCTCCGGTGTGGAGTTGTCGCGGTACTTGGTCAGGCCGGGGTATCCCGGGAACGGGAGGTTGGTCTTGACACCGGCGCCACCGTAGCCAACGTCCATCACCTGCTGATGGTCAATGGCGTAGGCGATCGCCCACCGGACATCCGCGTTGTCGTAAGGCGCCTCGAGGGTGTTGAAGAACAGCGAGGTGGGCCACCAGTCCATGTAGCCATAGGGCTTGTCGCCGAAGGTGTGGGTTGTGATGTGGTCTCCCGCCTGGGCCAGGATCGCCTCGATGGAGGCGGGGCGCAGATCCAACGTCACGTCCACCTCGTCGTTGATCAGCATCTGGCTACCCACTTCCTCACCGGGCCAGCCAAACTGCACGATGCGCTCGACCTCCGGCATGGCGTCCACCAGGCCTACTTCGGCGGCCCACCAGTCGTAGCGCAGGTCCATGTGCTTCACCTGGACGTCGAACCGCGATATCGCGTAGGGCCCGGAGTAGACGGGCCACTGCTTCTCCAGATCGTAGTAGGCGAACTCGCGCCAGTCGCCCTCGACCGTCGAGAAGATGTGCTCAGGCACCAAGATGATGCCGCGGTCGAAGCGCCCGGTGCAGCCGGTGAAGTGCCAGCGGGGATTGGGTTGCGAAAGCACGAACTTGACGGTGTGATCGTCGACAGCCTCAACCGACTCCACGTACTGATCCACGAATCCGGAGTTCTCGTAGTCGGGGGCTGCCGCCTTGAGGGCGTTGTACGTGAAGACGATATCATTGGCATCGAGGGCCTCACCATCCGCCCACTTGACGCCCTTGCGCATGTAGAGAGTCATCTCGGTGTAGTCGTCGTTGTACTCATAGCTCTCGGCAAGCCACGGATAGGTCTTGTCGTTGAGAGCGCAGTAGTAGAACGGGAACTCGAGCATCGCCGAGCCGGCCATCTGGTGCCAGTTGTTGGCATACATGTTGCCGATTTCGACACCAGCCAGGTTCACATCCCCGAAGGCATAGACCAACTGGCGCTCGCGGGGGACGTCTGCGCGGGGCCACGTGCGTTCCGCTTCTGGGACGGCTGTAGGCTCTTCAGCCTTGGGGACTGCGGTCGCCTCAGCAGGCGCCGCCTCCTCAGTGGGGGCTTCTGTGGGGGCCGGCTGCCCACAGGCAGCAAGCACAGCACCTGCCCCGGCCACAGCCGAGAGCCGCAGGAACTGCCGACGTGAAATCTTACTCATCGTTCTTCCTCCTACAGAGATTAGAGAGTTTCCACCGATACAAACGTAATCCGGGAACTGCTAACCAAGGTCATGTCCGCTGCTCCACCTCCTTTCCCTTTGATAGAGGGAACCTTCAGATAAGGCATTTCTGGGCGCTGTTCCGTACCACGAGCTCGGGATAAAGCACCCGCTGCTGAAGTGGCGTGTTCGGGTCCTCGATGAGGGAAACCAGGTAGTTCACGCACTCTCTGCCCAACATATCGAAATCTTGTCTGACCGTTGTCAGGGGAGGGTCGAAGAAAGCAGACTCCTCCACGTCGTCGAAGCCCACTACCGAGACATCGTCAGGGACACGAAGGCCTGCATCGCGTAGCGCCCGGATCGCACCCAGAGCCATCCTGTCATTGCCTGCCAGCAGCGCTGTGAAGGGCTGCCGCGTCCGTAGGAGCTGCTTAGCGGCTTCGTAGCCACTGGGAACCTCGAAGTCACCCACGACCCAGGGACCGGGAGTCAGCCCCCACTCCCGTAACGTTGCCTGCCATGTCTCATGCCGCACACGTGCATCGAAGTTCTCCAAAGGGCCCGAAATCTCAGCGATCTGCCGGTGGCCGAGAGCATGCAGATGCCCTAGCGCCAGCCGCGTCCCGTGACGCTGATCGAACACGACCGAGGGCATCTTGGCCCCCAGTTCGGTATTGGAGACGACAAAGGGACGTCCGTGACAGACATCGACAAGCCGCTCGTAGCAGAGATGCGGGTAGGGCATCACCATCAGCAATCCATCCACCATGTGCCCCGTCTCATCGAGTATCTCCCGCACGGCCTGCTGTGATGACGGATCGCGCAGTTCGGTCACGATTGCGGCATAACCAAGCTCGCGCGCCCATCGCAGCAGAGAGGGAAGTGGGTCACCATATCCGTGTTCGAACGTCACAATTTGCAGAATGTACGAGCGTCCAGTTGTCTCTGCCTCTACCGTCCTGGGTGGGTGGTAGTCCAACTCCCTTACTGCCCGGAGCACGCGCGTCCGTGTGTGCTCTGCAACATTGGGGCGTTCGTTCACAACTCTCCATACCGTCTGGTATGAGACCCCGGCCAGCTCGGCCACGTCTCGCAAAGTTGTTTGCTTGGTCTGTGACACAGGCATGGAGGGGGCCTTAACCTCTTGGGATTGTGACACGTCACACGGACACAGTGTCATTATACAGTATGTTATACCAGAAAGCAAGCCACCTCGTTACAATTTCTCCCCCATTTGTCACATGATCACACCGTACGCGCCGCTTTCACCGGCCCAAACAGCCCTGGAATGGCCCGACCGAACGGTCACAAGGCTCGCAAGCGGTGTGACACGTCACATTCACTCGTGTGACCTTACATGAGATATCGTGTTGATCTGTTAATGTACCAAATGCCCGCAAGCGCTGTGGGTCGATCGATCGGCCCACGATCTACTGAACGCTCACAGGGTGACAGAGCGTAGAACTAGAACTCCAGGCGCATCACCAGGTCGCCGAACTGGATATCCATCTGTTCGGCAGGCAGGTCGGCGGCGCAGTAAGGGTTCTCGTAGTGGCCAAAGCCCGTGATTGGCTGCGCCTGGCCATCGCGCAGCAGCGGCCCCTGCCATCCGAACGCCAGCGTCTCGCCGCGCAGCGATGTGAAGCGCACATCGAGACCTTGCGTCTCGAGCGGCAACCCCAATACGCGATCCTGAAATGCATTGAAGTCGCCATCCAACGCGGCTCGCCCCATCTGGCAGACCCAGACATTCTGTTGCCCATAGGAGCGCACTTCCTGGTACGCAGCCGGACCGCGCTTGATCAGCGACACCCCTTGCGAGGCGCCCAGTGCCACGTAGCCATCGCCCTTGCGCGCAAACACCCACGTGCCCCGGATGGCATATTCGTCAAACTGGTAGACTGGGAAGTGAGCGTGCGTGAAGCCCATCCAGTCATCCTCCGGAAGCTGGTAGAGCGCGATCAGAACGTCCTTCCACTGCGCAACCCGCGGCAGGACATAGTTGCCGGCCCAGAAGTTCGGGCGATGCGCGCCATTCTGGCTCACGCACGGCGGGTGGTTTGTGAAAACGACAGCATCAGGGCTCAGCGTCGCCTGCCAGATATGTTGTTGATAGCCCTTCTGGCCAGGCCGGTAGTCCTGCGCCGAGGATAGCATGTAGTCCGGAGTCTTGTAGGTGACCTTGTTGACTTCCCCGCCCGCGTCGTCGATCACGTGTCGCTCGCGATTCCAGAGCTCGTCAGGCAGGTGAGCGGCGATATCTCCGATCAGCAGAGGGAACTCGTACTCAGAGCACGCCATGCCCACCAGGCCACGGATATGCTGATTGTAGATCCCCATGCCCCACATCAGGCGACTTATGCCTGACGTCGGCTCCAATTGGCCGGAACGGATCATCGGGGCGTAGGTGCGACCATGCGTCGAGCCGAAGATGCCCTTGTAGGAGTTGACCGCAATGGTGAAGAGTATCTTGTCGACAAGCACCGCAGCCAGCCCGATGATGTCCTCGGATTCCGCCAGCCCGGTCAGGTGAGACAGCGCCAGCAGGTCTTCTTCGAAATAGCAGTTGGAGTCCCACTCCCAGAATCCGGTTGCCCCGCGTCTCTTGAGCCACGCCAATGCCAGGCGTTCGCCCTTCTCGCGATGCCAACGTCCGGTCTCCCCGGCGTTAGCAAACAGGTCATCAGGATAGAGCTGCCCCGCCAGGATCTCACACGTGTGGAAAAGGATGCTATGGTTCTCTGTGGTGTAACACATGGCGTCGCTGCCGGGCTCGTCATGCCAGTACTTGAAGTTGAGTGCGCATTCCTTGATCGCCGCCTTCAGATCGGGAGGAAACTGCTCATCGTCCCCAAAGCGACACACGGCGCCCAGAAGCCCGATCAGGTCGAAGTCGCTGCAATCGCCACGCGCGTTGATCGACGCAACGGCACTGAGGACTACATCGTGGTCCACCTGATCCCACAGCCCCAGTTTGAACTTCGCGATCTCGGCATAGAGGTGATTCGGCTGGGTTACCGCGTACTCCAACGCTTCGCGGCTCCGCGTCTCCAGCGTTCCATAGGGCTCTTCCGAGAACTCATTGTCCAGGACGTAGAACGGAATGTCCCACTGATAGCGGATCTTGTACTCAAGATACTCCTGCCAGACCGGGCGGAGCACCACGCGGAATGGGCCCTGCTTGATGCGAAAGCCGTGGCCGATATCGGCGACCTCATTGGGCTTTGCCTCAGTCTGTCCACTCACATAGATGCGGCTAGCTGGCCCCTGGATGCTGTACTCGTAGTTGAAGTTGGTCTCGAGATCGTCAGCCCAGTGAAGATTGACCACCCGACCGCGGTAGTTGGCCGTGCTCTCGATGGAAGCCTGCTCGAAGACACGCTCCAGCATCATATGGCGAACCGTACGCTCTGTGGCAGAGGGGATCCTGACCTCGACATCATCAGGATCGACCCCGGCGACTCTGAGAGCCATCGCATAGGGGCACTCGCGTGCGGCGACTTCCTCGAAGCGGACCAGGATCTCATTGTCATCTTCGGCCAGCGAAGCCGTGAACGTGACGGTCGCGGGGTCCTGGTGGTGGAAATGCTCGTGGCGATGCACATGCTCGCCATTGATCCATACATCGGCAGGGCCATTCGTGGTGAGCTCAAAGGTGACGTCTGCGGCCTCAAAGAGGCTGATGCGGGTGTAGGCCCATGCACGCAGGTACGTCCAGGTATGGCGGAACAGGGAGAAATCGACGAAATGGTCGTCTTGGCAACGATAGTAGCCCCAGCGAAGCTCATTGCCATCGACCTGCGCGTCGGCCCGCTCTACGGCCTCGCCGTCGATGTCGGGCGTGGCGCTGTATCTTGCCTGGACAATACTGAGTTTTCGTTCTGCTTCGGAAGCACCGTCCCCGGGCGCTACCTCAACTGCCGTCTCAACCGGGCCCACAACCAACCAATTGTGAATGTAACCGTTCTGCAGACTGTACTCGAGATAGGGTGTCGCCATGGTGGGAAAAACGTCTCCTCGAACACATCTTAGGCAATGCGAGCCCAGCATATCACCAGGGACCCGCTCTGCGCGCCGCCGGCAACTCCATGGACCCAGCCAAGGCATGGGCGCCGGACAGGCGAAGCATCGGTGTGAAGAAAGCTACAGAACCTCGGGTATCTTTGCCGGGACCCTCACAGAAGCGACACGGACGCATATAGACGGGAACCTGGGACTTGGATAGCCGAGAACGCACGCATTCTACTTGATATCACCGATATGGCAATCCTGCACCGAAGCAGATTCTAGGCCAGTTCAAGCATCGAACGTGGGGGGCGGAGGCCACCACCCGTCCCCGCCCCCTCCCGACCCAATGCTAGTATGACGGCCTGAACTTGGTCGCGATGTCGTCGATCGACGGCCCAAGCACCTCGATGTCGCTCAGCCGGTTGGTACCGAGACCGGCGGCGGCAGCGAGTGCCAGGTGGTTATCCCCATTGACGAAAGGCTCAGAATATCCCGGAGCCGCGGGATCGAAGCCCTGCGCCGCGGTAGCAACCGCATCCGTCGCCACAGGATCTTTGCCTGCGAAGAGCACGCCTGGCGTGATGGAGTGGAACCCGTTGATCCACGGACCTTCTCCCCCTTCGCTCGTCATGATGCCGTCGACCAATGCGAAGTTGACCGGTCGCAGTCGATTGAGCTCGACAATGATCCGGGGGACACGCTGCCCGGCCGTCTCGGCCGTGGGACCGTGGAATGCCGAGCGGTGGCTGTGCTGCGAGCTGAGTTGGTAGAAACGGGCAGGCACAAGCCCGAAGAGGTTCTTGAGAGAGTGCGTTACGCCCGCCACATTGTGGCACTTCATCTTGGCCACTGACATGAACGCATCGACTTCCAGCAACAGCGGGTTGATCTTGTAGGTCTGGTACATCTCACTGCCGCCGGGCACCGGCGCATCCAGGAACTCTGTGTAGGGGTCGGTGGCGTTCAGGTCAATGAGCTGCGCGTCGATGTCCCCCACGATATCGTCAAGACCCCACTCGACGTACGACCCCCATTGGTAGACGGCCTCGACAATGTAGACCTCTTTGGCACCGGCGTCACGCACGAATCCACCCAGGGCGCGTATGGTCTCGGGATGGGTCACAAAGGACTCCATTGGCGAGAAACCGGGGGGACCCTGATTGCCAAGTCCGCCCGTAAGGTTGACCTTGATGGCGACCCGGTCACCGGGCCGCACGACATCGCTGAGACCCCCCAGATCATCCAGCATGTCGCGCAGCGCGTTCTCGATCGTCTGGCGATCGTAGTCCCGCGCGGACGCGACGGCGACCTTACTGCGCACGCCCGGCCCAACAGCGCTACTCTCTTCGACTGCAGCAGGTGCCGATGTCGGCTGGGCAGTAGCTTCCGCGACGGGGCTCGAGGACAACGCCGCGGTTGGCTCCGGGGTATCTTCGGCAGGCACGTCCCACCCAGTAGGACCTTCGGCTTGAGGTATACAGCCCGAGATCAACAGGCCAGCAGCCGCAGCCCCGGCAACTTCCAGGAAGCGCCGCCGCGACCAACGACGCGTCGTCCCGGCCTCCCACGACTTATCGTCTTCACGCTTTGAGGTCATAGCTCTCCTCCAGTATTAGTCTCACGATGCGAACAGATTGCGCAGCAGGATGATCACACCCTGTCAGAGAAAGGAAGGGGCGCACCTGCAGCTTACCACAGCCCAACCCAAAGGTTAGGTGACATTCGTCACTTCAGGGAATCAGCGCCCCGAGCAGATCGGTTCGCCATGCTCCGGCATTGCGGTCGTAGACACCAAACCCAGCCCCGAACTCCCAATAGGCCCAGCCGAATCCACGCTCCTCTGCAGCCGCACGTATCGCCTGGGTCCAGCGAACGCGAGAGTCCATATCAGCCGTGCTGTATGCGCCAAACTCCCCCAACCACAGCGGCACCCCGGTCTTCTCGCGCCACGCCGCAGCCTGGTCAAAGGCCCGATCGATCTGTGCCACGCTGGCGGGATTGTCGTTGCCTCGATTCTGATTGTAGCGCATGAACCACAAGCGCACCCATTCCACGTCGCGCGCCGCGGGGACCGGTGTCACCGGCATGGCCGGCGGACCAGGCCACGTCAGGCCCAGGGTCCCAACTTCCTGTCCGCCCCACTCGGCGCCCTGGTGGGTGAACAGGAACGGCTCGTAGTAGTGAAACGTCGCGATGACGTTCTCCTCCCCTTCCGGAAGTACGAGATAGGTCAGACCGGAGATGCTATTCCACTCCGCGCCGCCGACCACCAACGTATGGTAGCCGTCGATTTCGCGCACTGCCTCGACCGTCCTGGCCAACAGGTCGTTCCACGCTGTAGCATCCAGCTCGCCGTGGGGTTCGTTGAGGAGTTCGAAGTAGACGGTAGCAGACCGGCTGGCGTATCGTCGCGCGATCTGCACCCACATAGCCACGAAGCGGCCGGCATGCGCCTGCGGGTCCTCAAAGATCTCGTCGTAGTGGTGCATGTTGATGACAACGTTGAGATCCTGGCCCTGAGCCGCATCGATCACCGCGTCGATCCGCGCGAAGAAAGCAGTGTCGATCGTATAGGGTGCTTCCGGTAGGGTATGCGCCGACCAGCGAATCGGCACCCGGACCGTGTCGAAGCCGGCATCGTGGATCAGGGAGAAGAACGCAGGCTCGATCACCATGCCCCAGGCCCCTTCTTCGGGAGCCTCGAGCGCGTTGCCCAGATTGACCCCTCGCCCCAACCGCGCTGCCTGGGCTACGGCATCCAAAGGCCCTCGCTGAGAGCCGGCCTGCCGGCACCCGGCTAGCAGCAGCACAATCAGGACAACAACACCAATTCTTGGGGACAATCGACCTCCTGGCGAGGCCCGCCGACAGCGGGCTCCGCATCTCATCACATATTGTACCAGAAATAACGGCCCAGGGTTCACGACCAAGACCGCAAGACCCCGAGCGCCGCAACCGCCACAGGCCGGGTGGGCCCTCGCCCACGAACGGCTAACACGGCCGGCTAGCCATCCAGAGTCTGCGTGGCAAGCGCCTCTCCGTCGCGCAGCACCAGTTGGTAGATCACGCTTTCACGCTGCAGGCGCATCCCCGCACGTTCGTAGAGCCGGGTGGCGCCGGTGAGGCTCTGCGAATCCACGTCTAGCGTTACGCGCCGTTTGCCTCGTTCCTGAAACACGCGGAACGCGTGGCGCAGCAAGGCCAGACCCAGGCCCTTGTGCCGCCAGTCTCGCCGCACCCCGAGTGACTGGACATAACCCATCTCGGGATCCTCAGCCACGTGCCCGTTGCACAGACAGACCCCGGCAATCCCGTCTACAGCAGCAGCGGGATCGACCATGGCCAGGAACCAAAGCGACCGATCGTGGTGCGGATCGTTGTCGATCCATAGCTCCCACGCCGCCGTATCCTGATCCAGATCCATCTTCACAAATCCCCAATGATCGCGGAAGATGTCCTGCTCGGCGGCAGCCAGCGCGCGCATCTGGCTGGCGCGGTCGAACGCCTGCATCCTGACACCCTCAGGCAGCACTGGCTCCGGAACCGGGCCATCCAGATCGATCAGCATCCGGTAGATGCGACGCACGGGCACGTAGCCCTGTCCCTCGAGCAGAGCGACACGCGCACCGTCTGAGACCTGGGCCATCTGCTGCAACGCGATGCGGGTGTTGGGCGGCGCCTGCTGTGGCGCGGCTTCGCGGCAGCGCGCCTCTACCCACTGCGCCAGGTACGTTCCCACCCCTCGTCCCCGGTAGTTGGGATGCACCCGGGCCCAGACGGAGACGGCCGCGCATGGCGGCTCGATCCAGGCCCCAACGCATCCCACAAGCCGCGCGCCATCGAAGACCAGACAAATGTTGGTCGTAGGATTGCAGTAGGGGCTCTGCCAGTCGTTCAGCGTCTCAGACACATCGCTAGCCAGGTAACCAAAGTCTGCCAAGCTGCACAGATTGCCGAGCTCTGTCACTGCTTCGGCGTCTGCCAATGTAGCGGGGCGCGAGGTCAAGCCGTCAGGCAGACGCATAGCCACGTTGCTCCTTGACGCCCATCAGGGCCAGTATCGAGAGCAAGAACATCAGGCCATAGATCACGAACAGCAACACATAGCCGTTGGCATCGGCGATCGGGCCGCCGATGTACGCTCCAATCGCGCCAGCGCCAGCGCCGGCCAGGTTGGAGATACCCAGAAACTGCCCGGCCCGATCCTGGGGCACAATCTCCGTGCCCAGCGCCCAGTTGGCTGAGTAGAACAGGCCCATGGCCGCGCCGATCATACTGCCTCCCACGTACATGGCCGGCATCGTCGGCACAAGCAGGATGAAGAACGTGCCCCCAGCCGCAAGCACGGCGCTAACCGCCACCAACAGTCGTTTGCCAAAACGGTCCGCGAGCCAGCCGCTTGGCAACGCCGTGACCATGATAAAGACCCCGACGAACATCATCACGCGCGCGGAAGGCCCGGCGGCCCGCTCGCCGGCGAGCTCGACAAAGCGCTCCTGCATGAAGTAGAGCATGAAGCTGGCCAGGTTCATCGAACCCACAAGAAACGCCAGCCGTGAGGTGACCCACCAGGTGAACGACGCGTGGTGCCGGACGTCTTTCCCCAAACTGAGGCTGACGCTGAGCCAGACGCCGATCAGGACGGCAATGCCCATTCCCACGACACCAAAGACAACGGTCAACACCGGCACCAACGAGCCAGTGAGCGACGCGACCCAGGCCATAATGAGGTTGACGCCCGCACCCGCGCCGAGGATCACTACGGTAAACGCACCGGTCATCAAGGCGAGGCGAGCAATAGGCCGCCAGTCCAGCGCCCTCTGAGGACGGTCGATCGGTTGTTCCCGGATCAGCATCGACAGCGCCATACAGACCAGCAGCACCACGCTCAAGGTCACGAGCGCAGCCCAGAGGTTGCCCTGCGCTACCATATTGGCCACCACAAACGAGGTGAAGATCAGCGGCACAGGCAGCTCCAGGAGGGCTTTGACACCCGAGAACCGCCCGCGGAGCGATTCCGGGACGAGATCTGGAATCAGGCCTTGTGTCGCGGCGTGCGCCGTGTTGGAGGCGACCATCGATAGGATATACAGCCCGAACAGCGCCGTGTAGCCCGCCAGGCCCTGCATATTGGCGATTGTGCCCAACAGGACGAAGACCACCACCTCCGCTATCGTTCCGATAACGATGAAGGGGCGCCGCCGTCCCCAGCGCAACGTACTGCGGTCGGACAAAAGCCCCATAAGCGCCTGAACCAGCACCGCCACCATCAGCGACCAGAGCCGCATCCTGCCGACGTAGGCTCCCTTCACCGCCTCACCGACGAACCTCTGCACCAGGACCGGGACGATCAGAGGCGTCAGGACTTGCGAGCGAACGGTCAGCGCAAACCAGTAGATGTTGATGGTGATGTAGTCCAGAAAGCGCAAGCGACGCGACACGGGTAACGTGGATGCCTCAAGTGTGGCCGACATAGGACCATCCTTAGTGGATTGCCGCACGAACACTTCAGCGACCAGGAGAGTGTATCACCCGTGCTCGCGGTGACAAGCGCTCCTTGCCGCGTACGCGGTTTGCGATACAACGAGAGCATCTGACATCTACCCGCCCACAAGTGTATGGCCAAGGAAGTCGAAGCGATGCACCGTGATGAGGTTGTCTCTATCTCCTACCCCCGACGGCGGCTGGCCCGCGGTCTGTTGAGGGGACTGGGGCGAGTTCTCGTGCCGCTGCTGACGCGCACCCAGACAACGGGGCTGGGACACTTCCCGGCCCACGGGCCGCTGTTGGTCGTCGGCAACCATATCGCCGCTATGGAAGTGGTGTTGATGGTTGTCTATGCGCCGTGGCAGATGGAGCTCCTCGGGCCGGGTGACATTGCGCCGCCTCCCCTGATGAACGCGATCGCCCGTCTTCACGGCTTCATCCCCGTCAACCGCGGGAACCTCGACCGCAGGGCACTAAACGAGGCGCTCGACGTGTTGCGCCAGGGCGGTATCCTGGGTATATTCCCTGAGGGCGGCATCTGGGATCCAGGGGCTATGGAGGCAAAACGCGGCGTGGCCTGGTTGAGCCACCATGCCGGGGCCCCGATCTTGCCGATTGGATTCGCGGGCCTCGAAGGCGCTCTGGCGAGGGCATTCAAGTTGCAGCGTCCTCCCTTGACGATGAACGTGGGCACGTTGCTCCCACCTGTCATCGTGCCTCCAGGGATCCCCCGAAAAGCAGCGCTCCAACAGGCCGCCCAGGACATCATGGCGGCTGTCGAGCGCCTGATCCCGCCGGATGCTCACGAGACTCGCCCCGACATCGTCGACGAGCGCTTCGAGCTGACGGTCCTGGTCCACAACGGGACAGGCCGTGCGGTCGACATCCCCGCCGACTACGCGATCGTCCACGCCGAGGCGCTGTGCAAAATCCTCTACCGGCCCGCCATTCTGCGCATCTTCGCCAAAGACCTCCACCTGCCGGTCGCACCCCTGCAGCACCTGGACGTAGCCCCGGCGCCGTCCGAACTCGCTATGGCCCTGGACGCCATCCTGGGCTATCTTTCAGCCGACAACCCGGGGTTCTTCACCTACCGTTTCGGTCCTTTCGAGGGTCACGCGATGGAGCTCGGATTGCGCGAGTTAGGCGCGCTGGCGCACTGGGCAGCCGGTGAAGAGCTTGCACTCACGATCCATCCAGTCCGCAGGTACCGCCTTGCAGGCGAGGACACAGAGCACGTCGAGACAAGCCCCGGCAGCGCCCACGTCTGGTAAGGATAACATCCAGTCCCTGCAACTTCGCGTCCGCGCGTTCGTATTAATGAATGATGGGTCGCGGCACAGCGCGCCGCGACCAGACAGTCATCGACGCTCGCGGTGCGGAAGCCCTCCGCTGTGGGCCAGCGGCCCGGTGGCGGGCGGCGACGGCAGCTGCGCGCATAGAAGCCTGAAAGGAGCGACAGATGAGCGAGGAGATCACAATGATGGAAGTGACGCCTGAGTCCACCGACCTGCCAGGCGCAGGTCTGCCCAAGACCAAGTCCGAGATCATGAGGAAGATGGCCACGGATCACGATATCTCCGGTGTCGATATGAGCGGTATGGACCTGGCTGGCGCGAAGTTCACGGGCGTCAAGATGCAGAAGACCAGCTTGGCCAATGCGGACCTGTCCGGCGCCGTGGTCGCGGGAGCCGATGCCGCGGAGGCCGATTTCTCCAACACCAATATGAGCGGCGTGGTCGTCATGGGCGCGAACCTGTTCGGAGCGATCTTCAAGAACGCCCAGCTTGCAGCCGCCAAGGTGTTCGGCGCCAATCTGGAGCAGGCCGACCTATCGAACGCCGATCTGACCGACGCCAAGCTGATGGGCACCAACCTCGCCGGCACGACCGTCAAGAACGCCAATTTGACGGCCGTCAAGGTGATGGGCAGCAACTTCAGGGATGCCGACTTCACCAGTGCCGACCTGACCGCCGCGACCCTACGCCGGATCGACGTCACCGGGGCCGACTTCACCAACGTTGACACCACGGGGGCTCGTTCCGGGGGCGTGGACTGGTCGCAGGCCAAGGTGCCGCCCGCACAGCTACCCGAGGCACTCCCCACCGTGCCGCCGTGGCTGCCGCCGGTCGTCGCCGCTGCTGTCGTGCTGACGGTCTTCCTGATCGTCCGCAAGATGAAGCAGAAGAAGGGCTAGCCGAATCGCCAGACAAACCACAAGCCCCGGGGAGATCCCCGGGGCTTGTACGTATGTTCATCGTCGAAGTGGTTGGCGGAGCATGGTTCGCGGCGATCATCCCTACCCGCTGCCTCCGCCTCTGCTCCGCCGTTCGGGCCGTGTCTCCCGACCGCGCCCGAACGCTGCCGCACTTCCCGGAGCGGTTCGGTCGGAGACGCGGCCGCAACAGAAGCCGGACGCGGGGAGGAGGCGCGCGAGCCTTCGGAGCAACCCCACGCAAGCCACCTGCCGGAGAACGGGCGGGCCGACAGGACCCGCGCGCGAGCTCATCCTCAGCGGCGGCCCTCCAGCTTCTCACGGAGAAGCTGCAGCACTGTCTGCGGTTGCGCGCGGCCCCGCGTTGCCCGCATAACCTGTCCCATAAACCACTGCAGGAGCGTCTCCTTACCCTCAAGATAGGCCTGCACCTCATCGGGGTGCTCGGCCAGCACCTGATCGGCGATGAGGCTCAACGCATCCTGATCGGCAATCTGCACCAGCCCGCGCTCTTTCACGATCTCGTCGGGCTGCTTCCCGGTTTCGAACATCGTTCCCAGCACGTCCTTGGCGCTATTCTGATTGATGACTCCCTTATCCAGGAGCTTCACCAGCCCGGCCAGGGCGGCAGGCTCGACGCGCACTGCATCCACGGTCACGCCATCGCGGTTCATCAGATAGGAAAGCTCCCCCACCACCCACTTGCTGATCGCCGCGGGCAGGCCAGCGTAGGCTGCGGTTGCGGCTTCGAAATAGTCTGCCAGTGCGCGATCGCCCACCAAGATACGTGTGTCGTTCTCGGGCAGGCCCAGCACCTCGGCGAAACGGCTGGCCTTGGCGTCGGGCAGCTCGGGCAGCGTTGCGCGCACCTCCTCGATCCACGCGTCATCGATCGCCAGAGGCGGCAGGTCGGGCTCCGGGAAGTAGCGGTAGTCGTGTGCGTGCTCCTTGCTGCGCTGCGAGTAAGTGGTGCCGTTCAGCTCATCCCAGCCCAACGTCTCCTGCAGGATCGTGCCGCCCGCTTCCAGGACACGGATCTGGCGGTCGATCTCGTACTCGACGGCGCGCACCAGAGTGCGGAAGCTGTTGAGGTTCTTGATCTCGGTGCGCGTGCCCAGCGTCGTCGTACCGGCCGGGCGTACGGAGACGTTGGCCTCGAAGCGCAACACCCCCTTCTCCATGTCGCCGGAGTTGACGCCCAGATAGCGCAGGATCTCGCGAATCTTGTTAGCGTATGCGTACGCCGCGGAGACGGAATGCATGTCCGGCTCCGAGACGATCTCGAGGAGCGGCACGCTCGAGCGGTTGAAGTCGATGAGCGTGTAGGCCGCGCCTTCCACATGGGTGGCAGGGAGGTGGAAGAGCTTCGCGGTGTCCTCTTCCATATGCGCGCGGCGGATGCCCACACGTATGGTCCGTCCCGCGTCATCGACGACATCCAGCCAGCCGTTGACGGCGATCGGTTCGTCGTATTGGGAGATCTGGTATCCCTTTGGAAGATCGGGATAGAAGTAGTTCTTGCGCGAGAAGCTCGTGTGGGCGTTGATCGTGCACCCCAGTGCCAACCCCACCATCATCGCCTGCTCCACCGCGCGCTGATTCACAACCGGCATTGCGCCGGGCAGGCCGGTGCAGACCGGGCAGATCGCGGTATTGGGGGGCGCCACCGTGGTATCCACCACCGGGCAACCGCAGAACATCTTGGACGCGGTCCGCAGCTCTGCGTGGATCTCCATACCAATGACGGGTTCATAAGTCGTCGTGTTCATCGCGTCCCCCTTCACCGGGCGGCCCCTATGGCCGGTCGTGCCGTATGCCACTCCGTCGCCGCCTGGTAGGCCGCGCCTATGCCAAAGATCTCGGCCTCCGCCAGCGGCGGCCCGACGATCTGCATGCCCACCGGAAGCCCTTCCGAGAGGCCGCAAGGTACCGCGAGCGAGCAGACGCCTCCCGGGTTCGCCGCGACGACGTGGATGTCGGATAGGTACATCTGCAGCGGATCGTCGATCTTTTCGCCCAGCCTGAACGCCGGGGTCGGGCTGATCGGCGCGATCAACGCATCGACCTGCTCGAAAGCGCGCTCGAAGTCCTGCCGCAGGAGCGTGCGGACGCGCTGTGCTTGCAGATAGTAAGCGTCATAGTAGCCGGCAGAGAGCGCGAAGGTGCCGAGCATGATCCGCCGCTTGACCTCATCGCCAAAGCCCCGTTCGCGCGTCTGGAGGTAACGCTCGATGATGTCCACGACCTCCGGTGAGTCCAAAGGAGGATAGGACAGCCCAAAGCGCACCCCATCGAAGCGCGCCAGGTTGGCGCTTGCCTCCGCCGTCAGGATCAGGTAGTAGATGGGTATTGCGTACGCGGTATGCGGCAACGAGACCTCATGCACCTCTGCGCCCAGCCCCTCCAGCTCAGCCACCGCCTGCCGTAGCGCAGCCTCGACGCCCGGCTCCAGGCCGCGCGCAAAGTACTCCACGGGCAGGCCGAGCTTCACCCCGCGCAGATCCGTCCTCAGGGCTACCGCGTAATCGGGCACGGGTGCAGCGACGCTGGTGCTATCGCGCGGGTCGCGTCCGGCGATGGCGTTCAGCACCAATGCGGCATCGCGCACGTCATGCGTGAACGGCCCAATGCTGTCAAAGGATGAGGCGAGGGCAATGAGACCATAGCGCGAAACACGCCCATAGGTGGGCTTGAGCCCCGTTACGCCGCAGAACCCGGCGGGCATCCGCACCGAGCCCCCTGTGTCTTCGCCCAACGCAAACAGCCCCATCTCGGCTGCCACCGCTGCCGCGGATCCCCCGCTCGACCCGCCCGGTACACAGTCGAGATCCCACGGGTTGTGGGTGGCGAAGAACGCGGAGTTCTCGCACGACGACCCCATCCCGAACTCATCCATGTTGTGCTTCCCCACCAGAACGGCGCCGGCATCGCGCAGCCGCTGGATGACCGTGGCGTCATAGCGGGGCACGTAGTCCTCCAGGATGCGCGACGAACAGGTAGTGCGCACCCCGTTTGTCGAGAGGCAGTCCTTGACGCCGTAGGGCACGCCCGTCAGCGGCGTGACGCCGTCCCCGGATCGGAGCCGATCATCAGCCGCGGCTGCCTCGCGCAAGGCGTCTTCCTCGCAGACGGTCACATAGGCCCGGATCTGGGGGTCGACCTCCCGAATACGATCCAGGACCGCTTGGGTCAGCTCGACCGCCGTGATCTCGCCCCCCTGAAGCAGCACGTGCGCCTCGTGCACCGTGAGTTCATGCAGATTCATCGCCCGACCTCCCCTCATCGGTGGCTGCGGAGAGGGTCTCTCCCCCATCATCGGCCACGTCCAGAACGACCGGAACCCGAATGTAGCCATCCTGGTGCTGCGGCGCATTGGCCAGAAAATCGTCGCGCGCCATCGAGGGCTGCGCCACATCCGGGCGAAGCTGTGCCCGCCGCATCGGCTGCTGGTGATAGGCAGGCACTCCCGCTACGTCCACCTCTGCCAGACGATCGAAGTAATCTACGATTGTGCTGAGCTGCCGGCTGAACGTGTCCGCCTCTTCGTCCGTCAACGCGAGGCGAATCAAGTAGGCGATGTGCCTGACCTGATCCTGATCGATCAGGCGCTCTTGCTGGGGGCTTACCGGTCGTGTGGTCTCTTCAGGTGTCATCTTCGGCCTCCTTGCCCTAGTGGGACGGCCCGCGGTCGTGCGCTCCGCCCTCTGTTCCTGCCCGGCTCGCGTGCCCCCTGAAAGGGGCCACCCGAATGTGAATCTCGTCGAGCTGTGCCTTGGTCACCGGCGCCGGCGCCTGCATCGTTGCATCGACCGCCTGGCGCGTCTTGGGAAAGGCGATCACGTCACGGATCGTGTCCGTGCCAGCAAGAATCGCGGCGAGCCGGTCCACGCCCAGGGCAATCCCACCGTGGGGCGGCGCCCCATACTCGAACGCCTCCAGCAGGTGCCCGAAGCTCGCCTGCGCCTCTTCCTCAGTGTACCCCAGAACCCCCAGTACCTGCGTCTGCAACTCGCGGCGGTGTATGCGGATCGACCCTGACCCCACCTCCCACCCATTGCAGACAAGGTCGTAACAACTGGCCCGTACGCTGCCCGGCTCCGATGCCAACAGCGGAATGTCCTCAGGTCGCGGGCTGGTAAACGGGTGGTGCTCCGCGTCCCAGCGCCCGGCATCAGAGTTCCAATGCAGCAGGGGGAAATCCACGACCCAGGCGCATGCCAGCCTGTCTGGGTCCGCCGGATCCAGCCGCCGGCCCACCTCCCGGCGCACGCCGTCGAGCGCACCGCTGACCGTGTTGGGGTCGCCGGCGACGATAAGCAGCAGGTCGCCCGGCTCGGCCCCAAAAGCGCGCAGCAGCGCCTGCTGGACCTCCGGCGCGAGGTGCTGAGACACCGGCGCGACCACCGTCGCCTCGTTGGCGCGCATCCAGACGACACCTCCAGCGCCCAAGGCCTGGCTCAAGGCGTCCAGTGCGTCGAGGTCGCTGTGGCTTACGTCTCCGTGTCCCGGAACGCGGATGCCCTTGATCACCCCGCCCGCCGCAACAGCGTCGCGGAAGATCTGGGCGCCGCTGCTTCCCAAAAGCGCCGTGCAGTCCACGAACGCCATGTCCCAGCGCAGATCCGGCTTGTCGGACCCGTAGCGGGTCAGCGCCTCCCGATAGGTCAGCCGCGGAAAGGGCACCTCGAACCGCAGGTCGGGCCGTACCTCGCGGATCACCCGCACGACGAGCGCCTCCACCAGACGCAGGATGTCTTCCTGTGTCACGAAGCTCATCTCCAGGTCTAGCTGCGTAAACTCCGGCTGCCGGTCGGCCCGCAGATCCTCATCGCGAAAGCAACGCGCTATCTGGTAGTATCGATCCACGCCGCCGACCATCAACAACTGCTTCATCTGCTGGGGAGACTGGGGCAGGGCATAGAACTCGCCCGGGTGCACCCGGCTCGGAACCAGGTAGTCGCGCGCACCCTCCGGCGTGCTCCTTGTCAGCACCGGCGTCTCGACCTCGAGGAAGCCTTCCGCATCGAGGGCATCGCGTATGCTTTTCACAACCCGGTGGCGCAAGCGCAGATTGTCGAGCAATGGTTGGCGCCGTAGATCCAGGTAGCGGTACCGCTGGCGCAGCGCCTCATCAACCGCGGCGGCGTCATCAGGGGGAAAGGGCAGTGGGCTTGCCGGATTGAGCACCTCGATCTGTGCAGCCGCCACCTCCACCTGGCCCGTCGCCAGCGCAGCGTTCTCGGTGCCGCCGGGGCGCGCTCTCACGACGCCCTGGATGGCGACCACGTACTCATCACGCACGCTGTGCGCCACTGCAGCAGCCTCCGGTGTCACCCGCGCATCGATCACGATCTGGGTGACCCCCTCGCGGTCCCACAGGTCCAGGAAAACCAGCCGCCCGTGATCGCGGCGCGCGCGCACCCATCCCATCAGCGTCACCTGCCGGCCTACGTCGTCAGGTCGCAACGCCCCGCAACTATGTGTCCGCTTCGCCATCCACAACCTCCCCCTCGGCTTCCCATCGCTAACGAAAAAGCCACGGGCTCTTGCACTTGCCCGCGGCTTGGTGTGGATATGAAAAGCCACGGGCAGAACGTGCGCCCGTGGCTTAGATCTCGCTTGGTCTGGGTTCTGATGACCTTAGGCTTGACCCTTCCACAGGCGCACGCCGGGGTTATTATTCTGGTTCTGCTGGTTTCGCATGGCCATTGTGCGCGCGTCTCCTGTGAGAGTCTGTCCGCCTACGATCTTCTATAGATTAGCCTAGATTATAGGGACTACCCCACAGATGTCAAGTCTCGTATCGTCGCAGCGTCGTCGCTACTTGATCAACATCCCGGTCACCCAAAGCAGCACCATACCGGCAAAGACGCCCGCGAAGATCACCAACGGCATCGATTCCTTGGCCATATCTTTGCGCAGCATCCCGGCGATCTCGTACGCCACCTCGAAGATAGCGCCGGTACCGATCCCGAAGAAGAGCACGGAGAGCGTCGCCGATGGCGCGAAGCCACCGATCCACGCGCCCACAACAGCGGGCACGCCGCCAATCAGGCCCATCAGCGCCAGATTGCGCAGGCTAGGCCGATCGCGCAGCACCGGTGCGATGATGCCCAGTCCCTCGGTGATGTTCTGGATGATGAAACCCACCACCAGGAAGGCACCGAGCGCGATCTCGCCCAGGTTGTAGGCGGCGCCGATCGCCAGACCCTCACCCAGGTTGTGCAGCCCGATGCCCGCCGCGATCATATAGGCCAGCGCCAGCCGCCGATCCGCTTCGTCGCGACCGATCGCCTGCTGGCGGCGCGTGATCGCCATCAGCAGCACGAAGGTCGCCGTTGCCCCGATGGCCACGAGCCCAATCGCCTGGAAAGGCGCCGGGACACTCGCCGCCTGTTCCAGCGCCTCGACGACTGTGTCAACGCCGAGGAAGAGCAGCAACCCCACCGTCAGCGCGAGCAGGAAGACCATCCAGCGCCGCTCCAGCGCGCGCAATGCCGGGAACCACAGGATGCCCAGATAGATCGGAATCACCCCCACGTAGAGCCCGATCAGCGTGAAGCTGAGGAAAGTGCGGCCCGTCGGCGTGGGCGTCGTGAAGGCCACCGGTATCTCGACATCGAAGGCAATGGCGTTGCCCGTGAGCAGCCGGATCGCATACGCCTCGCCCTCGACCCATTCGTAATCCAGCCGGACGGTAGCGCGTCCCAGCCTCGGAATGGTCCGGCGGGGTACGACATCCATCGGCCAGACGGCATCGTTGATGATGACCTGGGCGATGGTCAACGGCTCCGGTCCGCCGTTGCGCACGGCGATCTCAATCGTACCCGGGGCCATCACCGTCCGCTCGACCGTCAGTGCCTCCACCGGCACCGGCGACGCCAGCTGCAGTCCCCCGCCGGTCGTCAGGAAGAGCGCAATGATGCCCCCCAGAAGCACAAGCGGCAGGATCAACAGCACCGCCGTCCCAACGCTAAACGAACGAGCGCCCTGTGTTGGGCGCACGCCCTTGCTTGGGCGCACGCCCGGTTTCGATTCACTCTGCGTGGCCATCGCCTGCTCCTTCCGCCACGGTTACCTCAAAGTTACCGGTCCATCCCAGCTCCGCGAACTCGGTCTTGTGGGCGTGGAACATGAACAGCCCAGGATACTTGTAGGCGAACTCCAGGATGCCGCGCTGCGCCTGCGCCTGCATGATCGTATCGGTGTATTCGCTAGGCTCGAGGCTGGTACCGGTGGGGTAGTAATGAAAGAAGTTCGCGTGGAGGTGGAAGGAGTTGATCGGATCGAACTCCAGCAAGTTGACCAGGAAGATGCGCACTGTTTCGCCCACCTTGATCGGGATCGGGTGGAGCTGGTAATGGAACGGGATTGTGTTGACGGCGTAGAAGTCGTTCTCATCATCGAAGTCCACGTCGATGCCGTTCATCACCATCACGTACTCGTGATCCACGGGAGGCCATCCCCCTTGCGGGTCCACAATGAACGTGCCATAGAGCCCCTTGGCAATGTGCCGGGCGAGCGGGAAGACGTGGCAGTGGTAGAGGTGCAAGCCGAAGGGCTCGGCATCGAACTCATAGGTGAAGCTCTCGCCCGTCGGGATGACGCCAGGACCGGCGCCCGGGACGCCGTCCACCTCGAACGGGTGAATGCCGTGGAAGTGAATCGTGTGGGGGTGGCTGCTCGCATTGAAGAAGTGGACACGGATGCGATCCCCCTCAACACAGCGCAGCGTCGGGCCCGGAATGCGCCCGTTGTAGACCCACGCCGGGAAGTCGATGCCCGGCGCTACCTCAATCGTCTTGTCCGTCGCCACCAGCGAATATTCCCGCAGTGTCTGCCCGTCGGGCAGCGTCGACACGGTCCCATAGTCGAAGTCCGTCAGGATGTCGGTGGGGTCGAAACCATTACGGACGTGATCCACCTCACCGACCGTCGACGGCATCGCCCCCGCATGCTCGCCTTCATGGGCCAACACCGCAGCCCGCGCCGGCTTTTTCAGCCCAAGCTGGGCCAATGTGGCGGCACCTGCCGTCCCCAAGACCGTAAAGATGCCCGCACGGAAAAACTCCCGCCGGGTAACTCTGCTCTTCATCAAGTCCCCCCTTCTATCGCCACCTCAGGCTGCACCACGACGTGGTTCGCCACTTCTCGTCCGAGCACCTGGGTCTTCCCCGCCACGCGCAGGTGCATGGGCCCGTTGAACGGCGCCACGTCGAGCACGAGGATTACCTCACCGGGGTAGACGCCAAACTCGCCCAGATAGCGCAGCAGTTCGGGTGTCTCGTCCCGAATCTGCACAACGACGCCCACGTCGCCCACGGTCAACTCGGCCAACGCCACCCCGGTCACAGGCTGGACGTGGCCTGTGGGGCTGGGGATCGGATGGCCATGGGGATCGATGGTGGGGAAGCCCAGCGCCTCGTCGATTCGCTCGGCCAGGAGGTCTGACAGCACGTGCTCCAGGCGTTCGGCCTCGATGTGGGCCTCGTCCCAGGGCAACCCCAGGGACTCGACCAGGTAGGCTTCCCAGAGACGATGTGCCCGGACGATCCTGAGCGCCAGCGTTTCTCCCTTGGGTGTGAGCGACACGCCGCGGTACGGCTCGTGCACCAGCAGCTCTAGCTCTACGAGCTTGTGCACCATCGCCGTGACCGACGGGGCCGTAATGCCCAAACGGCCGGCAAGCGCCGTCGTTGAGACCTGGCGGTCCCGGGTCTGGAGCATGTAGATGCCCTTAAGGTAATCCTCGATCTGCGGACTGAGTTCCATTTTTAGGTATTTCTATGTTCATTATTTAGTTTAACCTAAAAACAGAATACCACAGACGCCCCAGCGAGTCAATAGGGGATCAGGAAACTCGTGCTAACCCTTTGCGATGTCGAAGAGGTTTTCCTGGGCTGCCACCTGGATGAAGGCTCTCAGGAACTGCTGGGGTGGCATCGAGGCAATCAGCATAAGATTGTCCCACGGGGAGGCGCCCTCATCGAGGAAGCGCAGGATGAGATCGATGGGGTTTCGCTTGAACATGTCGCCAAAGGCGGATTTGAGGTGCGCGCCCTGCTCCGCAATGACCTTGAGCAGCACCGCATCGAGCACATCGTAGAGGTCGGGATCATCGGGCACGTCGAAGGGGTGTCCGTGAAGGAGCAGAGAGTTGACGATCTGTTCGCTATCCTTCTGGATACGCGTGAAGGCGTAGCCGGTGGACGGTTTGACGCGTCCGGCGCGCGCGCCGATCCCCATGATGCGTCGCCCAATGGCGCGTAGGAGGGGATCGTCGGTGATCGGCAACGCGCCTCCCTCCTCACTGATGACGCGATAGGTCTCGAGCTTCAGCACCTGGGCGAGGTACGCCTGCAGCGCTTCCTCATAGTCGCTGCGCCGCAGGACCTGTTTCGAGAAGACCGTGTACTCCACGAGCGCCCGGTCCTCGGCAAACGGCAGGACGTAGAAGAAGCGCGTCTCACCGGCCTGCGGGGTGCGAAAGTCCATGAACGTCATGGTCTGGGGGTCGAAAGCGGGCGCCGGCGTGCCGATCTCCCATCCACGGAAGTGCATCTTCAGATACTGGAAGGCTGTGTCTTCCGGCGGGCGCACAGGCAGACTGTCGAAGACCCAATGGGCACGGTATGGCTTGCCATCAACGACAACACGGGCTGCGTCCCGCCCGTCCTCGATGCTCTCGATATGCCCTTCCAGAAAGGACACGTTGGCAAAGGGTGCCAATTGCCGGCGAGCCTCGTCATAGAAGTCGAGCCCCCGGATAACGTGGTAGCGATACTCCGCCAGCGGGATCAGATGCGGCTCTTCAGTCGTGCCGGCGACCTGCATCTGGTCCCACGAACGCCAGATCACACTGTCGAACAGCGTCGGCGTGTTCGACCAGAACCCCCATGTGCGGTCGTTCTGCTTCTTGGGATCGCGATCGACGATGAGAATCGAGCGATCGCGAAGCGGGCTCCGGACCATGTGGCAGGCAAGGCTCAAGCCCGCCAGCCCACCGCCGGCAATGATGATATCGTGCACAGAGCCGGCAGCCATCACCGGCCAGCCATCAGTCGCTCGACCGTCAATCGAGCAGAGAGCAACACCATCGGCAGGCCCGTGCCGGGGTGGGTACTGCCGCCTACAAAATAAACGTTCCCATAGCGGCGGTGGCGGTTCCGCGGGCGCAGGTAACCGACCTGCCAGAAGTTGTGGCTCAGGCCAAACGCCGAGCCCTTGGCAAGGTTGTAGAGCCCTTCCCAAGTCTTGGGCGTATAGACCACCTCGAACTTCAGGTGATCGTCCAGGTCGGTCACGTTCAGCTCACGCAGGCGCCTGAGCACTGTGGCGCGTGCACGCGCCTGCAAGGCGCCCCAATCCTGCGCCACCCCATCGGCGATGTGCCCGATAGGGACCAGGACCAGCAACGTATCCTGGCCTGGGGGCGCCGCTGCCGGGTCGGTCCGCGAAGGGGCGTGGACGTAGAAGCTGATGTCGTCGGGCAACGAATGGTCGTTGAAGATGCGATCGAAGCTGGCCCGATAGTCGCCCGCGAGGAAGACATTGTGATGCTCGATCTGCGGATAGACCTTGTCCACACCCCAGAAGAACATCAGCGCCGAACACGTGTACTTCAGGCGATCGAGCCGTGCCGCGGTGCCATCCTCGGGCAGCAGGCGGTCGTAGACGTACGGCAGGTCCGCATTGGCGACCACGAAGTCAGCCGCGATGCGCTCGCCGTCCTCCAGCACGACCCCCTCGGCCCGCCGTCCATCGACCAGGATCTTGGCCACCGGCGCCCTGTACCGGAAGACCACGCCCTGCGCCGCCGCAATGTCCGCCAGCGACTCAACGGCGCGGTAGAGCCCCCCGATAGGGAACCAGACGCCGTTGACCATCTCGGTGTATTGCAGCAACGAGTAGGTCGCCAGAGCATCATAGGGGCTCAATCCAAGATACATATCCTGGAAGGTGAAAGCCGCGCGCAGATGCGGGTCGTCGAAGTAGCGGGCCACGCTGTCGTAGTGCTTCACCAGAGCTTTGAGCTCGAAGAGCAGCGGGAAGTTCGCCGGGCTGAAGTACTCCAGGATGTTGTGGAAGTTGCGCCCCACGAAGTAGCGGATCGATTTGTGGTAGTTGTTGTAGCCCTCCGCCAGATAGCGCATCAGCGCCCGGAAGCTGCCGGGCTCCCGCGGTTCGAGCTGATCCTGCATCGCGTTCATGTCCGACGTCAGCAGCAGCTCGAAGCCATCGTCGAACCGCACCCGATACGTGGGATCGATGCGCCGCAGATCCAGGTGATCCTCCATCCGCTCGCCCAGGGCGGCGTACGTCTCCGCGAAGATCTCTGGCATCAGAAAGAGCGTCGCGCCGGTATCGAAACGATGCCCGTCGCGCACCAACTGCCCACAACGCCCGCCGGGCGTCGCGTTCTTCTCCAACACCGTGACCTCATAGCCGGCACGCGCCAGCCGTCCCGCCGCCGCTATGCCGCCCAGACCCGCTCCGATGACCACAATATGCTTCTTCAACCCTACAGCCTCCCCTTTCGTGACCACAACAGTCACCGCAACCAGGCCGGCCCGCCGCACAGTAACACCATAGCAGGGCCGCTAACGCGTGTGGGCCCTACCGCCGGCGCCGCCGCCACACTAGCAGCGTCACACCCAGCACAATTAGAATGAGCGGCCAGATCACGCCGATCCGTCCGAGGCCCAGACCGACAAACACAATCATCAGAATCACGTAGCCCAGCACGTTGCGCCGGTACGCGGGGAGCACGAGCCGCAAGAGGATCTCGACACCTATCAGGGCCGCAACCCCGAGGAAGATCAACGTCCAGACCGCGCCGCGGTACGGCAGGCCCCAGATACTACCGGATGTGCCGGGCGCGAACCAATGCAGATAACCCAGGTTCTCGGCCAGCAGCACCCCACCCGCCCAGATCAAGGCAGCCGCCCAGATGACGGCGTCGAGATTCGCCGAGCGGCGCCCCACCGCTGCTCGATCCGCAACAGCGGCCCTCTCTTCCGGCTCGTCCTCACGCGGCAACGCCGGGCGCTCAGGGGCACCGGCCTCCGCCGTTCCCTCGTCATCCACTCGCTCGTCCATCGGTCACCTCCCCCGGTCGACCGGACCGCAGCCTCTGCTGCGGCAGGATTCGGCGCTTCACGCCCACGATGAAGTGTAAGCGATTATAAACCGTCAACGCAGATTGGCAACGCTGCGAAAGCTACGCCGCCAACTCGGGCTGCGCGATCCACGGTCCCTTCTGCCCGGCGACCTCCAACCCGCTCACCACCGTCCCCTCAGCCGCGAGTGCGTCTATCGCGCGCTCGACTTCGTGGGCGGGCCACTGGAAGACCTTCGCCATATCTTCGAGCCGTGCCGCTCCGACAGACCGGATATAGAGCGCCAAGAGCGTGCGTTGCGCCTCACCGATCTGGATCTCGCGGGCGCGCTCCAGGATTTCGGGATGGTGCCGGTGGACGCACTCGTAGATGAACGCGTAGTTCCAGGCACCCGCCTCGGCGACCCCGATGGGCAACACCTTGAAGTCGGCCTGCAGCAGCTCCAGCCCACGGTTGAAACGGTATTTCGACGCGTTGTCCGTCATCGACACCGCCCGGCGCAGCGCCACGGCGTGCAAGGGACCGCTTTCCAGCAGGGCTTCGTAGATCTGCTTCGCCTCCAGCGTCATCGTGCCGTCGCGATACTGGTAGAGGTAGTCCTCCTCGGGCTCGCCGAAGTTCTCGCTGAGCGCGTAGTAATAGGGCGCCACCGACAGCGAGATGATCGTCGCCTTGCGGCGCAGCACCTTGGCATAGTACCAGACGCGCTGGCCCAACAGCGAGTCCTTCCAACCCCAGGT
Organism: Anaerolineae bacterium; assembly: GCA_034676805.1. GTDB lineage: Bacteria > Chloroflexota > Anaerolineae > B4-G1 > SLSP01 > PWVB01. The sequence goes on from JAXDDO010000050.1 coordinate 42,754, forward strand.
AACGTGCCCTGGGTCGTCGTGGGCATCTGCAACCGGGCGGTCTCCGGCGACGGCGTGCCACAGGCTGGGCATCAACACGCCCTTGATGGGCCAGAACATCACAAACCCGCGATCGTTAACGTGCTCGATCGCGGCTTCCTTGGTGTGAATGCGCAGATCCTCGCGCGTGCGAAAGGTCTGCGCGCGATGTGCGTTGATCCGCTCCAATGTCAGCATACACACTCCTCTCAATGGCCCCGGCGGCCAAAGCGGGCTTCCGGGGCACGATCGTTGCCTAGAGCCAATCCTCGGCCCAGCCCATCACGCCCTCAGGCTGACCGCCCAGCTCGAGATAGGCCTGCTCGATATTGCGCCGGTGGGCATGGGCGTAGCTGTCAGGTTGAGCAAAGGGCAGCCCCTCGCAACGCGCCACCGCCGCGCCCGGCGACGCGGACTCTGCGAGCGCACCGGCTACGCAGTGGGCAACACGCGCTAGATAATCCTGATCCTGGGCGAATCGCGTGCGGATCGCGTCGATATCCGCGGTCGCGCTGCCATGCCCCGGCACCAACACCCGTACCTCCAGCGCCACAAGCCTTGCCAACGTCTCTCGATACGCGGCTACCCCGCTCATCGCCATCGGAATCTCCAGATCGCTCAGCATGTCGCCCGCCCACAGCAGGCCGGTGGCGGGGTCAAAGACCACGATCTGGTCGGACGCGTGCCCCGGCGCGGCGATCAGGTGCAACGTCAGGTCCCCGGTCGACAGGACGAACCGGTCGCTAAAAGTCAGCGACGGGCGGGGTGGTGAGAACGCCGGCCCGCTATCAGCGGCGTAGCCCATCTCACGCTCCCAGGCTGCCACCTGCCGCACCAGGTCTGCGCTGTGTGCACGCACAACGGCGCCGTAGGCCCGGTGCGCGATGACCGGCACACCGGGAAAGCGTCGCGGGCCCAGGAGATGATCCCAGTGCGCGTGCGTCAGAACGATGCCGCGAACCGTGGCGCCGGCTGTAGTGACGAAGCCCGCAATCTCATCCAACTCCGCCGGCGACATGCCGGGATCGACCAGGTAGGCGATATCGTGGTTGATGAAGACCCCGCTGTTCGTAGCAAAGGTGGGACTTTGGACAGCCCAACAGGTGGTCGACAGCCGGCGAAAAGCCCGGCCCGGGGAGCGCGCCGCCATCGCTAACGCCTTGCGTTGGGCGCCAGCGGTCCCCCCAGACGCTCGACCGCCGCGCGCACCGCCTGGGGATCGGGGTTTCGCAGGGTCGCCCGTGGCGCGTCAACGGCGTCGCAGGCGGCCTCGCCGCATACGACGGTCACGACGCCATCCCGGCACGGGATCGCCAGATCGGCCCGCAGTGCCGTCCCGCCCTCGCGGATGAAGTAGTCGCGTTCGGGAAAGAAACCGCTCTCTTTGAGCGTCACATAGAGCCCGTCGGCGCCCGAGAGGTAGAGGTCGTTGATCTCCTCAGCCGCCTGAAAGCGATCCCAGGTGGTGCTGATGAAGCTGATGCGGCGCCAGCGGAGGCTGGGGATGGCTGGCTCGCGCCGGATCAGGGGACCGATCTGCACCATATAGTAGGGCTGATCGGCCCGGGGATGGTCGGCTTCGTCGGGCAGGAGGTCGCGACGCCGCGCCAACTCGTGGCCCCGGACCTCGGCGTACCAATGGATGGCCCACCGGTCGTCGCCGAAAGCCGCGGTGAAATAGAACGCCAGCGCCGCAGCGTCCATCAGCGTGTCGGGCGCGTGGGCCACAGGGATCCTGTACCACCCTTCGTCCTGCGCGATGCGGAAATCGCGGGGCCCGGTCATCACGCCCACCAGGACGCGATCTGCGGCATGAAACATGCGCTCACCTCCCCAACTCCAGAGCTAAACGAAAGTATAAGAGCCCGCATGCGCAAGTCAAGCGTCCGCTGCCCACCCCTCCGCATCTTTCGCTACCGAGCGCCCAAGCCTCTGTCCCCCACGACCCCGCCACGCGCGCTTTGGGCGGACCGCTGTCCGCCCCTCTGCGTCCTCCTCTGCTGGAGCCCGCGCGATCCCGGTGCGCTCACTCGCTACGCAGCTATCCACGGTCTATCTGTGCCCGGTCGCCATCCAGCGGGCTGGACGCCAGAGCTTTGCTGGCGGGTTCTGCCGGCACAGGAGCGAATCCCCCACAGCGCTGGCGGCGGAGTGTGGGCTGCCGTGAGCGCCGTGGAGAGCGCGTGTATAATACCCACACCATACACGGACTGAGGAGCGACCCTATGCACATTCACCATATCGCGATCGCCGTAGAGGACCTGGACGCAGCGCTCGCCTTCTATCGCGACGCGCTGGGCCTTGCGGTGGGCGAACGCCGCGAGGTGCCCGCCGAGGGTGTGGAGATCGCCTTCTTGCCTATGGGCGACGCGGAGCTGGAGCTGATGCGCCCGCTCGACCCCGGTAATGCCATCGGGCGCTTCCTCGAGAAGCGCGGCGAGGGCATCCACCACATCTGCATGCTGGTCGACGACATCGAAGCGGCAGTGGCGCGGCTGGAGGCCCAGGGCGCGCGGATGGCGGGAGAGGTCCGCAGCCACCCCGACGGCACGCGCTATGTCTTCGTCCACCCGAAAAGCGCCCACGGCGTTCTGATCGAGCTCTACCAGAAGCCACCCTCAGCGTAGCGTCGCAGCTTGACACTTCTAAAGACCTGTGAGCTTTTCGGCTCGCCAGGGCACCTCACCAGCAGGAAAAGCTCAAAGGTCTCACCGCCAACAAAAAAGCGTCTCAGTCGCGCCGGAGACCGGCGCGACTGAGACGCTGAATATCTGAGCTGTTGCGACGGGGATCGACCCCGTCTTGCACGCGGACCTAGGCGACGACGAGATCCTTCGCCAGGGTTGCGGCGCGGCTGGCGTCAGGGGCATAGCCATCGGCGCCGATCTCGTCAGCGTAAGCCTGGGTCACCGGCGCGCCACCGATCATGACCTTGACGCCGTCGCGCACACCGGCTTCCACCAGCGCGTCGATCGTGTTCTTCATGTTCGGCATCGTCGTCGTGAGCAGGGCCGACATCGCGATGACGCCCACGCCCTGGTTCTTGACCGCATCCACGAACTGCTCGGGCGAGACGTCGGTGCCCAGGTCCACGATCTCGAACCCGGCGCCCTCGAGCATCATACAGACGAGGTTCTTGCCGATGTCGTGAAGGTCACCCTTGACAGTGCCGGCCGCGACCTTACCGACGGGCTTGACGTCAGCGTCGACCAGCTTGGGCTTGAGGATCGCCAGGCCGGCCTTCATCGCGCGCGCGGCAATGAGCATCTCGGGAACGAAGTACTCACCCTCCTCGAAGAGCTTGCCGACCTCGGCCATCGCCTTGATGAGGCCCTGGTTGAGGATTTCGGGAGCGCCCACGCCTTCGGCCAGAGCGGCCTTGACGTTGTCCTCGACCAGGTGCATGTCCCCGTCCATAATGCCTTGCCGGATGACCTCTAGCTTGTTCTCCATACTGCTTCCTCCTAGGATACCGATGTGTTTGGGACGAACTGCATCAGCTCGCCATTATAGCCAGCTACACCTTCAATGCGAACCGGCACTGGCAGGAGATTATAACCCACATCCCCACAATGCCAAAACCTGCAAGTCAGGCCAGGCGATGCGTCGGATTCGGGAACGACGGATGGAACGCCGCGACGTCCTCCACCTCGACCGTCGCGCCCATCCGGTGCGCCGTCGCCGTCACGACCTCGCCCACCAGGGTGCGCAGCTCGTCGGCGCCAGCCTCGACCCGCGCGTTGATCAGCATCGTGACCGTCGTGCCGGGGAACGGCGGGATCTCCTCCTGCCAGCCCTCCACCTCCAGCGTTGGGAAGCTGATCTTGGCCTCGACACCGTCGCCGCGTACCATGACCTTGAGGTGTCCAATCGCAAGGCTGCGACGCGCCAGCTCTGCCAGCACACCCTCCATCAGGCGCGTGACTAAGGCCTGTCCTTGCCCCGCCGGCAGGTGGAACTCGAGCCGTTCGTCCAGCCAGGCCAGGTCGGCCTCACCGGCGCCGTACCGCTGGTAGTCGATCTCCAGGGACTCAACGGGGGGCGTCGCGAGCCCCTGCTCCAGATCTGCCAGCCACTCGGCGACGGCTGCCGGGTCGAGCGAGTTCTGCAGGCGTACTGTCTGGGTGGGAAACTGCGCCCGGGCCATGGCATAGAGCTCAGCAGCATCCGCGTCGGTTAGCAGGTCGCGCTTGTTGATGACGAGCAAGCCCGCCTCTTCGATCTGCTTGTCGAAGAGGTAGACCACATCGTCGCTGAATGGCATCGGCTGCCCGAGCAGCCGCCGGCGCAGGAGGCGAGCATCGGCAAAGACAGAGAAGCTTGCGGGCGTGCTGCTCCCCGGGGCGCGGAGTGCCAGCAGCGGCTTCACCACCGTCGCGACAATGTCGGCGCACGAGCCCACCGATTCGGCGAAGATCACATCGGGGCTGGCCTCCTCGCTAAGCTGTGCCAGCCGGGCGTCGAGGTCGTCGTAGTTGCAGCAGAAGCAGCCTCCCGTCACCTCAACCGCGGGCACAGCAGCGCTCACAAAGAAGGCCGTATCGACCAGATACTTACCCTGGTCATTGGTGACGACGCCCACCCGCTTGCCCCGCGCCATCAGGTGTTTGGCCGCACCGATGATGGCCGTGGTCTTGCCACTGCCCAGGAAGCCGCCGACGATGTGTAGATCCAATGCCCGCTAGTCCTCGAGCTTGTGCCGGAGTTCGTCGACCAGCTCGCGATTGCTGGGGATGAGCGACGAGTACTTCAGTTCTCCGTTGATGTAGATGCTGGGCAGGTTCTTCACCCCCATCTTCATCACCCGGGCCACATTCTCGCGCTCGGTAAACTTGTACTCCACCATCTGCACCTGTCCGCCCAACTCTTCCACCGCGCGCAGCGCTGCATCCTTCATATAACTGCACGCGGCGCAGGTGTCAGAGTCCAGCGTGAAGACCTCCATGAGCGGCGTCTCCAGCGCGGCGTAGTCGGGCAGGACCACGGCGTCCAGGTCGAACCCCGCAGCCTCGTAGTTGGCCAGCATCGCACGGGTGCTCTCGCGGTCGCGCACGGCCTGCACAATGCCAACAACGTTCTCCGCCGGCACATCATAGGGCATGTCACAGCCGGGCGCCAGGATGAAGTTGCGCAGTGGCTCTCCCTGCGGCGGCACGATGCGGTCGAGCAGGTCGACAACGAACTTCATATTGTCCTGCTGGTTACCCAGCAGCATATGCGTGGTCAGCGGGATATTCCCACCGATCGTGATGTTATAGCGGTCGGTGATGGCCTTCGCCGCTGCCAGGTCGATATTCTCGTCGATCGAGATCGAGTCGGGGTCGGTCTGACACATGACCTCGATGTTCTTCGTCGCGTCACCGCAGACAAAGAAGGAAGAGAACGCGCCCTGCTCGCGGATGAAGGTGAAGATATCCTGGTAGCCCGCGGACAGCAGCTTCTGGAAATGGCGCGCTGAAATCTGCGAGACCAGGGGATCGACCACGGCGATCACGTCCATCCCTGCCTCCATATACAGCGCCGCCATGCGCTTGACCACGTCTACGGCGTAGGCCAGCAAGTCGCTCAGAAAGGCGGGCTGGTCGAACATATCCATGAAGACTTCTGTGCCTCGCAGGTGCGAAGCCAGAGTAAGCGTTCCTGTGACGAGACCGTAGAGCGCCGTCTGCTCCCCGACGGCCGCCTTCATCCGCCGCATCACGTCGAGGATCATCGGCAATCGCCCATCGTCAGGCCCGGGGAGAGCACCGGGGACCTGCATCACGGTAGCCAGGGGGTGTGAGGCCACGGTGGGGGGCGCCTTGTCGGCCCACAGCAGATCACAGCCCAAGATCTCGGCCTCGACCTGCAGGTCGAAGACGACCGGCTGCCCGTCTGGTCCATAGGTGCGGTTGACCGCGAGCAGCGCCTCGAAAAGCTTATCCCCGTCGGTCAGGACTTCGCGGGCAGAATAGCCCACCAGTGCACCCGCGTGCACCCCGGCAAAGGGGACCCACGGAATCGCATCAGTCATCTCGTGTCGCAACGTGCTCAGCAACAATGCCTTGCCGGACAGGTCATAATTCGCCACGGTAGTTCACTCCTCAATCAGCCTATAGGTATACTTGGCACACCTCCCCATTTAACACCATTTTCGACGATCTTTCAACCTCTGGAGGAACGGGTTTGGCGCGCAGCCCCCAAAATCCGAAGGAATCCTTTACCGCACTCACACGTCCGGCTACGCCCCATCACGCTCTGCCATCAGGGTTGACAGAAAACGCGAATCTGGTATAAATCGGTTCAGCGGGATGCAGCCAAATCCTGAGTCGAAAGGGCGCCTGGATTTGCTTCACCAAATCCAGGCGTTTTGTGTGGATCGGGGAATACCCAGGCAGCATCCCCCAAATTCACGCAGTTGAAAGGAAGTTCATAGCGATGAGTCAGCGAGAAGTGGGTGTCGTCAAGTGGTTTAATGCGGCCAAGGGATACGGTTTTATTTCCCGGGAGAACGAGGAGGACGTGTTCGTCCACTATTCGGCGATTCAGTCGGATGGTTTCAGGAAGCTCGTCGAAGGTCAGCGCGTTGAGTTCTCGCTCGAAGAGACCCCCAAGGGACTCCAGGCGAGCGAGGTCATAGCAATATAGCAATACAACCCACACAAGTAGGAAACCGAAGCCGTCTGGTCACCCAGACGGCTTTTCTT
>JAXDDO010000035.1:0-14763 GCA_034676805.1 Anaerolineae bacterium
AAGCGGGAATCTATGCGCAAGTGGCTACAAGAACTCTGGACCTACCGGGACCTGATCGTCAACCTGGTCGCCCGTGACCTGAAGGTCCGCTACAAGAACTCTGTACTCGGCGTGGTCTGGTCCTGGCTCAACCCCTTGCTGATGATGCTCATCTTCAGCTTTATGTTCGGGGTGCTTTACGAGCGCGTCAAAATCCCCAACTATCACGTACTGTTCCTCAGCGCGCTGCTTCCCTGGAACTTCTTCGCCGGGTCGATCCTGGGCGGGATTCCCAGCGTGGTCAGCAACGCCAATCTCATCAAGAAGGTCTACTTCCCGCGTGAGGTACTGCCCATCTCGGCCGTGCTCTCCAACCTGGTCAACTTCCTTGTCGCGCTCCCGGTCTTCTTTGCCCTGGCACTGATCTCGGGCGTGGTTCCCACGCGATACGTGCTCTTCCTGCCGCTGCCAATCCTGATTCAGGTGGCCTTTGCCATAGGCATCGTGCTCATCCTCTCAACGCTGGAGGTCTTCTACAGGGATACACACATGCTTATGGATGTGGGTATGCAGGCGTGGTTTTTTCTCACGCCCGTCATCTACCCGATGACGTCCCTACCTGAGCAGGTTACCTTGCTCGGCGTGACGTTCAACCCACAGCTATGGCTCTTTCGTCTGAACCCGATGGCGTCAATCATCAACACCTACCAGGATGTCCTTTACTACGGCACCCTGACAACGCTTGATTTCCTGGCCAGAACCGCCGTGACGGCACTCGTGGTTCTGGTGTTTGGCTATTGGGTCTTTCGCCGCTTCAGCGGGAAGTTCGGCGAAGTGGTGTAAGTTCGGTCATCCCATCTTGTCCAACCTATTCACCCCCTAAGGAGGCGACAATGGTCTACGGTATGACTCCGGATGCGCTGCAGAGGTTGTATGTCAAGGGCAGTCTCAAGAACGAAGGTGATGGCTTTTGTTTCGAGATCAAGAACTTGATCGACTCAGGGAGCGTCAGCGGAATCAGCAAGCTGACCGTGGACGGCGAGGAGCGATCGCTTGACGGTGCGACCGTCGAGTTGGGCGGCAAGGTGCGCCAGGTGAACAGCCTGTCGTGGGCAGCATCGCTGTACGTGGGCTATGGGGCGGTCCTCAAGATCTACGTTCCGGGGGCACTCGAACCTGGCGAGCACACCCTTGCCCTAACCGCCAACGCGCCAGAACTCGGGCAGATCACGCTTCCGATAACGGACAGCGTCGCCTGACCTGAGCCTCGGGAACGCACAAGCGGACACTCGGTCGGGTGCATCGCAACGGACCCGTGGCTCTGCCTGGCGATGCACCCGGCCTTCATCTGCACCGGCCTTGCCAAGATCGACCCTTATGGTATAATGCCCGCTGCGGTGTGAGAGGGGCTGTAGCTCAGCTGGGAGAGCGCTACAATCGCACTGTAGAGGTCAGGGGTTCGAATCCCCTCAGCTCCATTGCGGGGGAACACCCCGAGACGAACGTGAAAAAGTGAAACAAGGGCCTGTAGCGCAGCTGGGAGCGCACCACAATGGCATTGTGGGGGTCGAGGGTTCGAATCCCTCCAGGTCCACTGAGTACGGAGAGGCCATTACCGCGGGTAATGGCCTCTTTTTGTCGTGTATGCTGAGTCACTGTGTCGCCAGGCTCGCCCTGGCAGGCCACGGGTTTCACCCCAACTACCGAGACGGAATCCCACGGTTGACTTATCGCCTACTGTTGGCCTGCGGGTCACATAAGGAAGATGGCGGTCAAGACCACGACGACCACCAGCGCCGGGAGCAGGTTGACGGTCTTGATCAGCTTGATCTCTAGCAGGTTCAGCCCAATGCCCAGGATCAGCACACCCCCGACGGCGGTGAGCTGGCCGATGAGGATTTCCGGGAAGAGCGTCTGGAACTGGGCCGCCAACAGCGTCAGGCTGGCCTGAACCACGAAGAGCGGCACCGCCGAGAATAGCACGCCGACGCCATAGACCGAGGCTAGCACAATCGAGGTGAAGCCGTCGAGGATCGCCTTGCTCAGAATCAACGTCCTGTCACCGCTAAGCCCCTCGTTGAGCGCGCCCACAAAGGTCATCGACCCTACACAGAAGATCAGGAACGCGGTAACCAGTCCCTCGGTGAAACGATCATTCTTGATGCGGATGCGCCGCTTGAGAGCATCTCCGAAAGCCTCCAGACGTGAATCCAGCCGAATCAGCTCGCCCACAATCCCGCCGAAGATAAGGCTGAAGATGAGAATGAGGAAATCGCCCTCCACTTGCAGGGCCATCTGCATCGCCAGCACCAGTGTCGCAAGGCCAACGGCCTGGAAGATGATGGCCTTGATCCGTTCGGGCAGGCGTTGCCGCACCAGCATGCCCAGGAGGCTTCCGGCGACGACTGTCGCAGCATTGACAACAGAACCAATAGGCATAGTCCACTCCTGGAAGACGGGGGAAAGATGGGGATCAGAATCCTAGCTCGCGCAGACGCGCGGCATGGTCCCGCCACTTGGGCTGGGTCTTCACCCACAGGTCGAGATAGACCTGACCGCCGATGAAGCGCTCCAGCTCCTGCCGCGCCGCACTCCCTATCTGCTTCAGCCGCCGGCCGCCCTGGCCGATGACGATCGCTTTCTGCGAATCACGCTCTACCCAGATCCGTGCGCTGACATAGAAAATGCCGTTCTCGCGCGGGTGATAGTCCTCGATGAGCACCGCGGCGGAGTGTGGGATCTCCTCGCGGGTATATCCGAACAGCGCCTCGCGGATCAACTCCGCCGCGATCTGGTGCTCCGTTTGGTCCGTAATCTGGTCGCTGGGATAATAACGCGGGCCCTCGGGGATGTAATCCAGGATGTGTTCCAGCAGACGGTCGACATTGGTGCCCCTAAGCGCGCTTGTGGGCATCGAGTCCGTATACTCCGGGAACAGGGACCAGTAGGCCTGGATACGCCCTTCGGCTGTCTCAAGCGGAAGCGCGTCCATTTTGTTGAGCACGAAGAGCGTGGGGCGCTCTCTGCCTCGAAGCAGATGTGCGATCGTTCGGTCATCATCGTGCGGCGAGGACGAGACGTCGACCACAAACAGAATCACATCAGCGTCAGGAATTGCAGCCTTGGCCTCCCTGACCATGATCTCATTGAGACGATGGGATAACCGGTTGTGTATGCCGGGCGTGTCGATGAAGATAAGTTGGTAGCCTGGTTCGGTGCGAATCCCCGTGATCCGATTGCGGGTAGTCTGCGGTCTGGGTGATACGATTGCGACCTTGTGGCCAACCAGGGCGTTGACCAGCGTAGACTTCCCGACATTCGGACGTCCGATCAGCGCCACGAAGCCCGATCTGTGCCCCTCTGGCAAGGGTGCAGTATGCCAATCCTCACCTATTTCAACCTCCGGCTCGCGCACGACTGCGCCGCCGGTATCCGCAAGGAACTGCTCGATCAGTGCCTCTGATTCGGAGCGTTCTTGTTCGTTGGCACCTGCACCATCGGGCTCCACAGCCGGTTGCTCTACGTGCGGTTCACCGTCAGATCGGCCCATAGCTATGTTCCCTTCACCAGATAGATCGCCGGGAGGCTCACCAGAGTGGTGAGGCCCTTGACCAGAACGTTGGCCCAGAAGATGGACCAAACCACGGCTGCGGGCAACGCGCCGCCGAAGGCAATCGCCACGAAGATGAGGCTATCCACCGGGACACTGACACTGTTGCTGACCAACACACGTGCCCACTGGAAGCGTCGGGTGATCCGTGTGACCCAGAGATGGTACAGCTCAGTGTCGAGCAACTCGCTCACGACTTCGGCAACGATACTGGCAAGGACGATCCGCCACACCGGACTCAACACGCCTGCAAAGGCCTCCTGGAGAGGCCACGAGGGATCAGCGGGCAGGAGCGCGAGGAAAGCGAAGAATCCCGCCATGACCAGGTTGATGGCTGCAGCCGCAACGACCAGGGTTCGCGCTGCCTGGCGTCCCAGCAGCTTGTGGACCATGTCTCGGAGCGTGAAAGTAAAGGGATAGATAAACGTGCCGCCATCGATGCTGAAGCCGGCGACCCACGCGATCTTCAAGCTGCCAATGTCGGCGATCATCTGCGCTCCGATGTACGCAGCGATCGTCACCACGGCGGCTTGCGTCAACGACGCCGTGGACGCGCGCGTTTCCTCGGATTCTTGGGGCCGTGCTAAGGCGGTCAACTGCTGATCCCTCTCGTTCATTGCTCTAGCGGCGCCAGAGGCGCTCTGGCACAGTATACCATAAGAGCACCGAGCAGATGCGGTGATCTCACCTGGCCCAACCCAGCTCTCCATACTATAATGGTGCCACATGGCCACCCACGCCGCAACGGGCCCCTTCTCGGACGCGGTCGGGGATACGCGATACAGTGTCGGCCGATGCCTGCATACTGAGGTGATTCATGCGTCAAGACTTCCCTATTCTGGAGTACGACCCCACACGCAGAGCGGTCATTGAACCCGCGGAGCAGATCAAGCCGGCCGACATCTCCGACCACTGCGTCGTCTGCTTCTTCCAGGAGGTGCTCACGGCGTTGGTGGGAGCCGGCATCCTGCGTAAGGTGGCTAGCACCAAGTCGGAGATTGGCGAACATCCTTTCTACGAAGTGGAGATGGACGGACAGCGCCTGACGGTCTTTCACCCTGGCGTTGGCGCACCGTTGGCAGCCGGCCTGCTGGAAGAAGCCATCGCCAAGGGGTGCCGCACCTTCGTCGCGTGCGGCGCAGCCGGCGTGCTCAATCGCGACATCGCGGTGGGGCATCTGGTCGTTCCCATCGCCGCTATCCGTGATGAAGGCACGTCGTATCACTATCTACCCCCGGAGCGTGAGGTCCAGGCTTCCGCTGAGGTCGTATCGGCCATCGAGCGGGTATTGGCGCACCACCACGTCCCCTATGTCCTCGGCAAGACCTGGACCACGGACGCCTTCTATCGCGAAACCCCAAACAAGGTGCAGTTGCGCCGCGAGGAGGGCTGCCTCACCGTTGAGATGGAAGCCGCAGCGTTCTTCGCCGTGGCCCGCTTCCGCGGTGTCGCATTCGGCCAGATCCTCTATGGGGGTGATGATGTGAGCGGCGACACCTGGGACACGCGCAACTGGCACCGGCGTGCCTCGGACCGTGAGAAGCTCTTCTGGTTGGCCGTCGAAACGTGCGCAGCGCTACTCAACGAAAGGAACACGGGATGAGAATCTGTGTTTATTGCGCATCGAGCAGCGCGGTGGCACCCGGCTACTTCGACGCCGCGCGAACGCTGGGCCGCCGAATCGCCGAGCGCGGAGACACACTGGTCTACGGTGGGGCTAGCGTCGGTCTGATGGGGGCGCTGGCTATGGCTGTCAAGACAGGCGGGGGCTATGTTATCGGCGTGATGCCGACCACCTTCCAGGACCGGCGTCTCACGTTTGCCGAGGCCGATGAGATCGTCGTTACCGAAGACCTCCGTACCCGCAAGGCTGCGATGGAAGCACGCGCAGATGCCTTTGTGATCCTACCCGGCGGCTTCGGCACGCTGGAGGAGCTGTCCGAGACGCTCACCCTACGCCAGATCGGAGCGCACGTGAAGCCGATCGTCATCCTCAACATCGACGGGTTCTACGATCCGCTCATCGCGCTCTTCGAGCACTACTATCGCCAGCGCTTTGCCAAGCCGTGGCGCGATCTTTACCATATCGCCAGCACCATAGAAGGCGCGTTCACGTACCTCGATGCGTACGCCCCGACCAGCACGCCCCCCAAATGGTTCGAAGATGACCTGCAGTAGCACAGACGAGCGTACGACCTCGGGGCCCCCGCGGCATGGAGAGCAGGGCACCCGGACCCAATATCACGATGACGGCAATCTCAACGCGCGCATAGCGCTCCACGCGCGGTTCAGCACCAACCCCTACGGCTGGCAGCGCTGGATCTTCGACGCAATCGCGCCGGTCGATGACGCGCGCGTGCTGGAGTTGGGGTGTGGCCCGGGCACGCTCTGGAGCGCTAACCACCAGCGCATCCCCACGACCTGCGACATCACCCTGACCGACTTCTCACCCGGCATGGTGCAGGCCGCGCGCAGAAACCTCCAAGCGCCCAGCGGATGTCTGCGATTCGCGGTCGCCGACGCGCAGGCCATCCCCTTCGACTGCGCAGTCTTCGATGTCGCTATCGCCAACCACATGCTCTACCACGTACGCGACCGCAGACAGGCGCTCGAGGAGATCGCGCGGGTGCTCAAGCGAGGCGGTGCTCTGTTCGCTACGACTGTGGGCGAGACGCATATGCAGGAGTTGTGGGCGCTCGTCGAGCCTTTCGTGCCTGGGATCTCTGCGCGATCCAACACGGCATCGCGTCCCTTCACCCTTGAGAACGGCATCGCTCAATTGAGCACGGTATTCGACGACGTGCAGCGCTACGACTACGTGGACGACCTCGAGGTGACCGAAGTCGAGCCCATCATCGCGTATCTCAAGTCGACGATGACGTTTGGCGCGTTGGCGAACGACGTTTGCTTGCAGAAGATCCGCCAGCGAGCTACCGCGCAGATCAAGTCGGTGGGCGCGTTTCATATCCACAAGTCATCCGGGCTCCTAACCGCCCGGCGCCGTGCAGGAGGCCAATGATGGCCGGTGAGCCAAGTACCATCGATTTCGGCTATCCGCTCGTGGATCTCCATCGCCACCTCGAGGGGAGCATGCGCCTGGAGACTATCCTGGCGCTCGGTGAGCAACACGGCATTCCGCTGCCGGCCCATAGCCCGGAGGCGCTTCGGCCGCACTTGCAGGCCACGGTCCCACAACCGGGCCTGATGGCCTTCATCGGCAAGATGGACCGCAGCATCACGGTTCTGGCGGACCTGGACGCCTGCCGCCGCGTGGCCTATGAGTGCGTCGAGGACGCTGCCCGTGAAGGCATCGACTACGTGGAGATCCGGTTTAGCCCCGGCTATATGGCTCGCCCCCACAACCTGAGCCCGGCGGGCGTTGTGGAAGCCGTCGTCGACGGTGTGGGCGCCGCAAGCCGTGGCGTGGGAATCGAGGCAGGCCTGATCGGAATCCTGAGCCGCACCTTTGGAATCGATGCATGCTGGGACGAGTTCGAGGCCCTACGCCCGCATGCGGAGCACATCACGGCCATGGACCTGGCGGGCGACGAAGCAGCGTGGCCCGCACGCCTGTTCGAAGAGCATTTCCGAAAGGCGCGAGAGCTTGGCTGGCACATCACGGTTCACGCCGGTGAGACTGCCGGTCCGGAGAGCATCTGGACGGCATTGCGCCGCCTGGGCGCCGAGCGCATCGGCCACGCCCTGCACGCCTACGAGGATCCGGCGCTTATGGACTATATGGCGGAGCGCCAGATCGGTTTGGAGGTCAGCCTCACCAGCAACGTCCAGATCAGCGCCGTGCCCGACTACGCCAGCCATCCGATCAAGACCTACGTCGAGCGTGGAATGGCAGTGACGCTGAACACCGACGATCCCGCAGTCAGCCGCATCACGCTGGCGCACGAGTACGAATTCGCCGCGCCTGCGGCCGGGCTGACCCCGGATGAGATCCGGCGAGTTCAGCGGAATGGTCTGAAAGTGGCGTTCCTCTCAGATAACGCCCGCGCGGCCCTGCTGACTCAGAGGAACGGGCAAACGTCCTGACGGCACCTGCCCACGCCTCTCAAGGGGCAAAGGAAAGGGAGCGTAGTGCGAACGCATCACGCTCCCTCCTGGTGTCTGCAGGCCTGTAGTCAGCGTTAGGCAGCGGCCTCGCGCCCCAACCGAAAGGCGACCCGGTTGACCTCGCGGTACTTTTCCGGAACCCGGCGCAGCACCGCAGTCTCCCAAATCTGGGGATCTGTGTCCAGCAGCGCCGAGAGCGCCGCAAGCATCACCGTATTCACTGTGCGGGCGTTGCCGGCCTCTTCGGCCAACGGCAGCGCATCCACAACGACAACCCTGCCGGCGTGCTCCCTCAGGGCCGCGAGGATGGCTTCTTCCTCAGGATAGAAGATATCCCCCAGGCTCACCGACATAGGTATGAGCTTCTGACGATTGACCAGGACGATCCCGCCTGCCTTCAGCCAGTCAAGCCAGCGCGCGGCTTCCAGCAGTTCGAAGGACATCAGAATGTCCACGGTGCCCTTTTCGCATGTCGGCGAACCCACCGACCGGGCCCAGCGAACGTGGCTTTCCACGACGCCCCCGCGCTGTGCGAACCCGTGGACCTCAGACTTTTTCGCGTCCAACCCCAGGTCCAGCCCCACCTGAGCTGCGATGTCCGACGCAGTCAGGATCCCCTGTCCTCCTACGCCGACGAAAAGCATGTTGAGTTTCTCGATCATCTTGCCTCCTGACGCCGCATCCCGGGCTATTCTATCGGCGCGATGGCCTGGACAGGGCATACCTGCATACAAACGGTACACCCGGTGCACAGCAGCGGATCAATAGCGGCTTTCTGCTTGCCACTCGTCGGATAGATCTCATCGCTCTTGATGATGGCAGGGCAGCCCACCCGGAAACAGGATCCGCACGTTACACACTTAGCCGGATCCACACGCATTCGGGGCTGAAGGTGGAAATAGGGCGTGAACACGCACGCGCCGCGCACCACGACGACGGCAGGACCGTCCTCATAATCCAGGGCACGGCGCAACGTCTTGTTGATGGCATCCACGTTCCAGGCATCCACCTCCTCCACGGAGGTCACACCCATAGCGCGGCAGACTGCGGCAATGTCAATCTCCTTGCCGTGCTCTCCCTGGAGCGTGATCCCGGTACCGGGGTGCTGCTGCTGGCCCGTCATCGCCGTGATGCGGTTGTCCAAGATAATCACGGCGATCCTGGCGCGGTTGTATATCGCAGATGCCAGCGGGCCAAGCCCCGAATGGAAGAACGTGCTGTCTCCAATCACGGCAATGGCGGATTCCTGCCCGCCGGCACGTTGAAAGCCGTGCGCCATACCGATGCTGGCTCCCATCGAGATCAGCATATCCATCGCCTCGAAAGGCGGCAGGACGCCCATTGAGTAGCACCCGATATCGCCGGCGATCACAGCCTTGCGCTTGTGGCGGCGCAGGTTGTAGAAGAATGCACGATGAGGACAACCGGGGCACAGGGCCGGGGACCGCGGGGGAACGGTGACGCTCGAAAGCAACTCGGGTGTCATGGTGGCAGTTTGCGTTGCCGGAGCGCCATCTGCGTCGAGCAACCCGGCTTTCCCCGCGCCTTCGCGCACCGCGGCCAACGTCAGCTCACCGCACAGCGGGAAGACATCCTTACCGTGCGAGACCTCAATGCCGGCAGCTCTGATCTGTTCCTCGATAAAGCCATCCAGTTCCTCAACCACAACGAGCGTCTCAACCGCGTCCGCGAACTCACGAATCGCGGCCAGCGGCAGAGGGTAGGACATGCCCAACTTAAGGATAGAAACGCCGGGCAGAACCTCGCGGACGTACTGGTAGGCTATGCCCGTCGTCACCACACCAACAGAACGGTCACCCCAACTGATGCGATTGAGGCCACACTCGAAGCCATCTGTCGCAGACCACGCAGCGACTTCGATCAAGCGTTGTTCGATCTCTGGATGCCGCCGGCGTGCGATCGCCGGCAAGACGACCCGACTGGTGGATGGATCGCGCACGAAGGGGGGCAAGGGTTGGAGTGACCGCGCCTCCGGCACCAGGGCCTCGACCGCCGATTTGGTATGGGACAGCCGCGTCGTCGATCGCAACATGACGGGCGTCTCGAAGCGCTCACTCAGTTCGAAGGCAATCTTCACAAACTGCCGGGCATCCTCGCTATCTGCGGGATCGATGCACGGGAACTTCCCGAAGCGGGCATACTGACGATTGTCCTGCTCGTTTTGTGACGAAAACGCGCCTGGGTCGTCGGCGCTAACTAGAATCAAGCCGCCCTTTACGCCGATATAGGAGACAGACATCAAGCTATCGGCTGCCACATTGACCCCCACGTGCTTCATGGCAGCCAACGCTCGGGCGCCCCCGAATGAAGCACCGACGGCGTTATCCAGCGCGACTTTCTCATTGCTGCCCCATTCGGCTCGCACACCGGGATAGCGCGCCAGGTTCTCGAGTATCTCGGTCGAAGGTGTGCCCGGATACGCGGATGCGTATTGCACGCCAGCTTCCCAAGCTCCCAGGGCGATCGCTTCGTTCCCAGAGAGTAGTACCTTCATCAACACCTCCTCGTGGATGGGCCTCAGAGGGATTATAGTGTTCGGGGCCGCTCTGTCAACGCATGGGTTGTCGCGCTTGGCTCCGGGCATATAATGCGATGAGAATCCAACGTGAAACGGTCGTGACGTTTCACGTTTCGTTTGCGGACTTACGTCGTCGCTCAGAATCGACCGGGGCTGAACCGTGGTTCTGCGGACTCTATACCAAACCTTGTTGGACAGTGATCCGGCGCGGCTGCGCGTGATCGCGCAGCAGTGGGACATCGCTCTGCAGGCAACGCGCAAGACCGACATGGCGGCCGAGTTGGCCGATGCCATGGCCTCCGCCGATACCATCGCGGGCCTGCTGGACAGACTGACCCCCGACCAGCGCGCCGCCCTCGATGACCTGCTCCGCCGCGGCGGCACGCTTCCCTGGGCTATCTTCGTGCGACGCTGGGGCGAGATTCGCCCCGCCGGACCTGGCAGAGTGGAAAGGGAGGCGCTTTGGCAAGCGCCGGTCTCTCCGGCAGAAGCCCTATGGTTCCTTGGCGTGGTACAGAGGGCGTTCCTGGAGCAGGACGCCCTCTCGGCAGAGATGGCTTTCGTCCCTGGCGAGTTGAGGCTCTACATGCCCGATCCAGCACCGATCGTGACCCCGGCGCCTCCCCAGACAGCTACACCGCCCTATGTGATCCCTGGAACAGACGCGTTGGCGGACGATCTTGTGACCCTATGGATAGGGCTTCAGCGTTCGGACGACGCCCACAGCGAACCGCCGGTCGTATCGGCGCAGCCACGGATCGCGCTTCTCGAGACGTTGTGCATCGAGCAATCCTGGCTACGCCGCGATGCTGGCGCGTTACGCCCGGTTCCTTCGGCTATCGTGGCGTGGCTGCGTGATACGCCATGGCGCCAATGGGCCAGCCTGGCCCAGGCGTGGGTCACAAGTGCAGCGTGGAATGACCTCGCGTACGTCCCCACGCTCGCGCCCGACCCAGTCCAGGCTTGGCCAAACGATCCCGTCTCAACGCGACAGGGCTTGATAGGCTGCCTGCGCCTCTGTGAGCTCGCCAAGTGGTATGACATTCAGGCGTTTATCAGCTATGTCCACACGCATTCCCCGGATTTCCTTCGCCCCACCGGTGACTATCAATCCTGGGCGCCGCGCGATGTGCAGTCCGGCGTACCGTTGCGCGGCTTCGAAGCCTGGACGGCTGTGGAAGGAGCCCTGATCGCGTACATCCTGAGCGGGCCGCTCGCGTGGCTGGGGCTGGTCGATCTCGGCAGCTTGAGCCCAGAGGTGGCCCCGGCGGCGTTCAGGTTGACCCAGGCTGGAGCTGCGCTGCTCTTGGGTGCCCCTCCACCCGAGCTTCCCGAACCGCCCCCATTGCAGGCCGGCGCGCATGGTGAGTTCGTCGCTCCTCCCCGCCGGCGCTACGAACGCTTCCAGTTGAGCCGGATCGCCGACAGCGTGCCACGGGACAAGGGCTACGCTTACCGGCTGTCGCCCTCCTCGCTTGACCGGGCTAAACAACAACGCATCCCCTACGCCCGCATCGTGACATTTCTAGAAGAAGCCAGCGGCGGAGCGCCCCTACCCGCACCGATCAGGGGCGCGATACAGCGCGCCTATCAAGGCGAAGCTCGGGCAAGCCTGGAGCACCTGTGGGTACTTCGCGTGCAGGATCCCCAGCACTTGAAAATCCCGACCGTTCAGGCGTTGGTCGATCAGGTCATCGGGCCCAACATGGCCATTGTGCGCGGTGACCGGCGCGAGCGGCTACTACAGGTGCTCGCCGACCATGGGATTCTGGCCGATATCGTCGAGCGCGACTGAGCCGCTCGGCGCTCCCACATCGTCGGATCGCGTCTGCGGCTGAGCATGAACCGCCCAGTACGGTGCTGGGAAAGGGGATGATCCGCAGCCGTTGTGGATTCGGTGTATAACGTTATAATCTGTCCCGGTACTCAGGAGGTTTCCATGCCCGCAGATGCGCTGCATAAGAAAGTCGTCGAAGCGTTCCGGTCTCGGTTTCACGAGGCCCCCTCAATGGTAATCCGCGCGCCAGGCCGCGTCAACCTGATTGGAGAACACACAGACTACAACGACGGATTCGTGCTCCCTGTCGCCGTGGACCGGGCCGCCTGGCTCGCCCTAGCCCCTCGCGACGATCCATGGGTCACGGCCCGCGCCGTTGATATGAAAAACGACGAGGTTACCTTCCCGGTGGACCGCACCCCGTCCTCAAGCGGAGGCTGGGCAGACTACCCCAAGGGCGTTGCGTGGGCGCTGTTGGAACAGAACCTCCAGCCTCAGGGCATCAATTGCGTGCTGACCTCCGATGTCCCGGTAGGCGCAGGGATGTCATCCTCTGCCGCCGTCGAGGTGGTATTTGGCTACGCTTGGGATCAGTTGGGAAACTTTGGTCTGAGCCTCTCGGAGCTGGCACTCCTGTGCCAGAAAGCCGAAAACCAGTATGTCGGCGTCAACTGCGGAATCATGGACCAGATGATCAGCGCGTGCGGACGCGCTGGCCATGCGATGATGCTGGATTCGCGAACGCTGGAGCGCGCCTACTTCCGGATGCCCGACGGCGTCGCGATCGTCGTGGCCGATACTATGGTACGCCGGGCACTGTCCGGCTCCGAGTACAACGTGCGGCGGGCACAGTGCGAGCAGGCAGTCAGCATCCTGCAACCTCGCCTCCCGGATGTGAAAGCCCTGCGCGACGTGACCCCCGCGCAGCTCGAGCGCTTTCGTGACGAAATGCCGGAGATCGTCTACCACAGAGCCCGTCACGTGGTGACGGAGGACCAACGTGTCATCCAACTTTCACGCGCTCTTTACGAGGGCAAGCTCGACTATGTGGGCCAGTTGCTCGTCGAGGGACACCGCAGCCTGCGCGACGATTACGAGGTCAGTATTCCCGAACTGGATACCCTGGTCGAGGCCGCAACTGAGGTCCGCGGCTGCTATGGCGCCCGGCTGACAGGCGCCGGCTTCGGGGGCTGTATCATCGCTCTCGCCGACGAAAGCGTTGTGTCGGACGTCGAGGAACACCTGACCGAGGTCTACGAAGCCCGACACGGCAAGCGCCCCACCGTCTACGTAACGCGCCCTGATGATGGTGTCACGGTCGTGAGCTAGCTGAGCACGTAGCGTCCCGAAAGGAGCATGAGATGAATATCGGCATTCCCAAGGAGAGGCTTCCGGGTGAAGAGCGTGTGGGCTTGACCCCCGCCCTCGTCGGTTTGCTGGTGAAAGATGGTCACAAATGCTTCGTGGAGACCGGAGCCGGGACCGGGGCCGGGTTTGACGACTATGACTACGAGCGCATGGGCGCCACCTTGGTCGGTGAAGGTGAAGCGCTGTATGCACAGGTATCCCTCATCCTAAAGGCCCTTCGACCGACCCTGGAAGAGATCCGCTGGATGACGAGCGGACAGACCCTTATGTGCTTTCTGGGGCTGCCACAGATTCCGGCTGAGGAGGTGAAGGCAATGCAGGAGCGCCGCATCACCGCCTTCGCCTACGAAATGATCAGAAAAGAGCGGTACGACTTCCCGATCCTCAAGACCGTTAGCGAAGTAGCGGGGCGTATGGCGCCCTACATCGCCGGGAACCTGCTGATGCGCCAGCACGGAGGTCGCGGCGTCTTGCTGAATGGTGTGCCTGGTGTCTCCGCCAGTGAAGTGGTCATTCTGGGGTCTGGCACCGTGGGCCAGAACGCGGCTCGCGCCTTCCTGGGATTGGGCGCTAAGGTCTTTATCCTGAGCCGGTCGCTCGATCGTCTGCGCGACCTCGATAACCAGTTCCAGGGACGCGTAAACACGATGATCGATCACGACTTCAACGTCGCCTACGTCACACGGTTCGCCGACGTTGTGGTGGGCGCGGTGCGCAACCCGGGCAAACGTGCCCCGGTGGTCATCACCCGCGAGATGCTGCGCACGATGCGCAAGGGCGCGGTCATCATCGACTTCGCGATCGACCACGGCGGCTGCGCAGAGACGAGCCGGCCCACAACGTTCGACTGCCCCACCTTCATCGAGGAAGACGTGGTGCACTACTGCGTCACCAACGTACCCGGCGCAGTGCCGCGTACATCGACACACGCGTTCAACAACGCAGCCTGGTCCTATATCCGCCACGTCGCGGCGATGGGCCCGGCCTCCGCATTGGCCCAGAACGAGGCGCTGCGGCGTGGCCTGGCTATCCGGAGCGGTGAGATCATCGAAGAACCGTTCACACCGACATCCTACGGGACACGCTAAGGCACAGGAGGCGCTATGGATTGGGAACGTCGTTATGCATCGAAACTGGTCTCGGGCCCCGAGGCGATTGCGGCGGCGGTTCACTCAGGGTCGCAGGTCTTCCTGACCGGCAACTGCAGCGTGCCGCGCGCATTGGTCGAGGCGCTGGTCGCTCACGGCCCGAACGTCGAGGATGTGGAGGTCCCCCAGCCTCTGACGGTCGGTGAGGCTCCCTGGTGCTCACCGGAGTTGGACGGTCACCTGCGCTCCAATGTGCTGTTTATCGGTCACAATGTCCGCAAAGCGGTTTGGGAAAAGCGTGCAGACTACACGCCCGTCCTGCTGTCGGATTTCCCGT
>JAXDDO010000051.1:0-52263 GCA_034676805.1 Anaerolineae bacterium
ACCCGGAGTCCGGCACACCGCGCGCCGGCACTGTAGGTTTCGCCTGTGACACCGACACGTGTCGCGCCATAGACGCAGCCCCAACCACAGCCCCCGGGCGTTTCACCGCCGGCGAAGCCGACCTGACCGGCGATGGCTTGCTGGAACGCGTCACACTGTCGGGCACCCAAGTCAGCATCGATGAAAACGGCGCACGCGTCTGGGAGAGTCCTCCGGAATGGACCGTGGTCGATGTCGCCCTTGGCGATCCCAACCATGACGGGCGGGGCGAGCTCCTGGTAGCGTTCTGGAAGGATGATTCGGAGGGAATCGCGCGCAGCCACCCCTTCATCATTGGCTATCGCGGGGGCATCTACCGCACCCTCTGGGGCGGCTCGCCTGTCGCTGAAGCCATCAGCGAGCTGGCGCTAGGCGACGTAGACGGCGACGGCGAGGACGACCTCGTCGTCCTTGATTACGCCGAAGACAGCGACCTTACCGTCTCCGTTTGGCGCTGGCACGGTTGGGGCTTTAGCCTGATGTGGCGCAGCGCACCGGGGGCGTATCGAGACCTGATCCTGGTGCCGGGCGAGGATGGCGCACCGTCGACGATTGTCGCTGTGCTTGGCCCGTGAAGCCGGGCACGACGGCAAGCTAGTACCGTCGCGACGACCTGGGATAGGTCTGGAACGGGGTCCGTGGCTCCTGGCTGACCCACTCGCCCGCACGATCCAGCCGCGAGAGCGATCGCAGCAGATCAAAGGTCACCCAGCGTGACGCCTGCGGTGGCTCGATGTCCCATAGGCCATACGGTCCCAACAACCCCTCGACAAAGGTCACCATGCCCGCAACGCGCGCATCGTCCGGCGTTGCGCCGACCCGCCAGCAGAGGTCGAGGATCTGGGCGAGATCGAACCGGGCGTAGAACGTCAGGAAACCGCGTGCCGGCTCGGCTCCGATAAGCCGGGCTACCTCGAAACCCAGTGTGCTGGCCTCGCGGGTCTCCCGGCCCAAGACCAGATCGAGCGCCCGCTGCGCCTCGGGGCTATGACGTCGCTCGGGGTGGTGCGCCAGGCACAGCAGGGCGCCGGTCGTGTTGGAACGGCATCCCCAACGCGAGCGTGGCATCCTGCGATAGCCTGCGACGCGACCGTAGGTGCCGCCGCCGGCGATGCCGGTAGGCCAGGCGCCGTCGCTCAGCCGTTGAGCCAGCAACCAGTCGTAGCCGCGTTCGGCACGTGGATCGGTCGCGTAGCCGCACATCGCCAGCGCGCGCAGGGGCAGCGCCGTCTGCAGTGGAATCATCGAGTATCCTTCGCCCTCGCCAGAGTCCCCGTAGCCACCGGGCCTCTCCCAGGCACCATCCGCACGCTGGAGAGAGAAGAGATGGGCCGCGCCGCGCGCCACCACAGGATGTGTGCCGTCAAAGCCCAGATACCCGAGCCGCATCAACGCCAGCATCGTTGGGCGCATCAGGTCAGCCGGTTGCAGCTCATCGTCGCCTTCTGCCCTACCCTCTTGGGCCGAGGCTTCTTCTCCGCCGCGCGAGGCATCCTCGCCATCTGGCCCCAATCTGGCGAGCAACGGCGCAACCAAGGGGTCGCGCTCGCGTTGGGCTGCCAACTCTCGAACCTCAGAGCCGTCGTCCGCATGCTCGAGCAGCTCGCGCAGCACCAGCCAGCGCAAACACGGCGAAGGGTCAGCGAGAAGCAAGGGAATCCAGGTCATCGATCACACCCCTACAACGTACGCCATGCAGACGGGAACTTGCACCAGGCCCCTAGACCGCCAGGAGCTCGCGTAGATAGGGTGCCGTCGGCGTGTTGCCCGCTGCGACCATCTCAGGCGTTCCCTGAGCAATCACACGTCCACCATCGGGACCGCCGCCCGGGCCGAGCTCAACCAACCAGTCACACGCCGCCAGCATATGTGGGTGGTGCTCCACGACACACACGGAGTGGCCTTCGTCGACCAGACGATGCAGCACACCACTCAACCGGGCGACATCCTCCAGATGCTGGCCCAGAGTTGGCTCGTCCAGGATATACAGGGTACTGGCGCGCGATGCGCGCGCCAGTTCGTCGGCGATCTTGAGCCGTTGCGCCTCGCCGCCGGAGAGCGCATACCCGGGCTGCCGCAGTACCAGGTAGCCCAAGCCCACATCCCGCGCCGCCTGGAGCTTGCGCCCGTAGGCCGAGTCGGCGCCAAAGAGGTCCCCGAAGCGCTCCCAGACCTCGTCCAGTGTCAGCCCGAAGCAGTCGGGCAACGCTACGCCCCGGAGATGAACCTGCCATGCTTCCGGGCGATAGCCGGTCCCCCGGCACGTCTCGCACGGCACGTGAACACTCGGCAAGAAGCTCATGTCCAGCGTGAGTGCGCCCCGACCGTGGCACGCAGAGCAGTGCTGACCCAGCGTCCGTGCATCCAGGCCCAGGATGCGCGCGTCCTCGGTCTCGGCATAGTGCTTGTGCAGTGGCTCGACTAACCCAAGAAAGACGGCAGGGCTGGTCACGCCGGCCCTTACCTGGTCGACCAGCAGCGTACGCTTTGGTGCGCCCTCGATTGCATCGTGCGGGCCAGGCTCGATCGGCTCGAAGGCCACGGATGTGGTATGCTTCTTCGGCGCCAGGGCACGGCCCAGGGTGTCGATCAGCAGCGTGCTCTTCCCCGACCCGGAGACCCCGCACACGCCCAGGAGAAGCCCTTTGGGCAGGCGCACGTCTTCGCCGCGCAAATTGTGAGCGCGTGCCCCGCGGATCGTGAGCCAGCTCTTGGGCGCCCGACGCGGACGGACCACGTCGGGCTGTCGCGCGCCGGTGAGCCAACGGGCGGTCAGCGTGTTCGACCGCAGCACCTCCGCCGGCGGACCCGCGGCGACAATCTCCCCGCCTGCGGCTCCGGCGCCGGGCCCCACGTCGATGAGATAGTCAGCGGCGCGAATGATGCCGGGATCGTGCTCCACGACCACGATCGTATTGCCTTCAGAGCGCAGATCCATCAGCGCCGCCACCAGAGCCTCGACTTCCGAAGGGTGCATACCCCGGGTCGGCTCGTCAACGAGCACGGTCAAAGACGTCAAGCTGCTCCCCAGCAGCCCGGCGAGCTTAACGCGCTGAGCCTCGCCCGCCGAGAGCGTCGCCGTGTCCCGGTTCAGATGCAGATACCCCAGGCCAACCTGCAAGAGAAAGTGGAGGCGCTTGCGCACCGTCTCCAGGCTGGCGGCCACAGTCGCCATGACCTGAGGGCCGGGCGATGAACCAGAGCCCGTGCGCTCGCCCCTCTCCAGCGAACCGGCGTCGACATCCGCCATCACCTCCGCGAGTCGGCCTAGCGGCATCTCATACAGCGCATGTACCGTGGCGCCCACCAGCTTGACGGAGGCGTACTCGGGACGTAGGCGGGCACCGTTGCACCCGGGGCAGACCTCTGTGTCGGTGTAGGTCCCCCCTGTATCCCAATCACGCACCCAGCCGTAGAACCCGGGATAGCGCCACCGGTGTATGCTCGTGGATCCACTGCGACTCTGATGGATCACATCAAGCTCGTCGGGATAGCCGAAGAGGAATGCATGTTGGGCTTCGTCACTCATCTCGTACCAGGGCGTCGTCTCGGGATCGAAGCCGAGATGACGCGCCAAGGCCTGCAGCACCTCGTAGCCGCCGTTCATTGGCTTGCACAGATAGCCCTTCGGGAAGAAGCCCGGCGAATGCATGGCTCCGCCGCAGAGCGGCTTCTCGGGGTGAATCACCAGCTTGCCAGGGTTGGGCACCCGTAGTGTGCCTACACCGTGGCACGTCGTGCACGCCGCAGCATAGACCGATGGGGAAAAATGCCGCGGTGCGGCGGCCGGGTAGGACTCGCCACACGCCGGGCAACGCCAATTCGCAGCACGCCCCCGCTCCGCCGTCTGCCGGCTAGCCCAGACACGGGCCAGCGGGGTACCGCAGACCGGGCAGTCGCGATCCCCCAGCCAAGAGAGAAGCACCGCCAGATGGTGGGCGATCTCCGTCGCTACGCCTACCGTGTGCCGGCGACCGAAAACACCGCGACCGCCCTCACCCACGGTCACGGTCACGCCCAGGCCGGTCACCGCGTCGACGGCCGCCTCCGGGCCCTCGCGGGTGCCTTGCCGTTCGTACATCGAGAGCGTCTCCAAGAAGCGCCGGCGCGCCTCAGACTCGAGGACATCGCCCACAAGGCTAGACTTACCGGACCCCGAGACCCCGGTTACCACGGTCAAGCGGCCCTTGGGGAAAGACACGTTGACGTGTTTGAGGTTGTTGGCAGAGGCGCCCACGATGCTGATCTCCCCGACGGCCTCCGGTCCTTGCGCCGGATCCGGCCTCGAGTTCGCACTGTGCGGCACCGCAGACTGCGGCACCGCACTGTGCGGCACGATCAGCCCTTCGTCACGCAGAGCCTTGCCGGTGACCGATCCCACAGCGCTGAGGAGTCCCTCAGGCGGCCCGGCGTAGATCAGATTGCCCCCCTCAGGGCCGGCGCCCGGTCCAAGGTCGACGATCCAGTCTGCCGCGCGGACGACGTCAGTATTGTGCTCGACGACGACGACGGTGGCGCCAGCGCGCACCAGACGGTCGAGCACCGTCAGCAGGCCCGAAACGTCTTGAGGATGAAGGCCTGTCGATGGCTCATCAAGGATCAGCACGCGGTCAGCGAGTCGGCGCCGCCCCAGGAACTTGGCCAACTTGACCCTCTGGGCCTCGCCACCCGAGAGCGTCGGGGAGGGCTGCCCAAGCGTCAGGTATCCCAGGCCAATGTCGCGCAAGGCGCGCAGGATGTGTCGCGCCGCTCGCTTCTGCTCTGGTCCAAGGTACTCGGACGTACGCAGCAGCGGGCCCACCTCGGCGATAGGCAACTTGTAGAAGTCGGCGATCGACAGCGCCGACGGGGGCCCAGAACCGTCCTCACCGCTGCCAAAGGCAACGGTGGCAGCCAACACCTCGTCCGAGAAGCGCTGCCCGTCGCACGCTGCGCAGGGGATCCATGTGGAGGGGAGGTACCGCATCTGCACCTCGACCGCCCCGATACCCTTGCACTCGGAGCACGCCCCCTCGGGCCGGTTGAAGGAGAAATGCGATGCCGACAACCCTGTGGCCGCAGCGAAGCCATCGCGGATGATATCGGAAAGCTTTGTGTACGTCGCCGGGTTCGAGCGCGGATTGCGGCCAATGGGGCTCTGATCGACCACGACCACCTGCAGCGTGGGCCAATCCTGACCATCCGGACCTTCGACGCGATCACACCCGACGGGCTGCCGTTTGCGGAGCGACGCCGCCAGCACATCCTCGACAAACGTGCTCTTGCCCGATCCCGACACGCCGGTCACAACGGTCAGACGGCCCAACGGAATCGCCACATCGATGCCACGCAGATTGCGCAGCCGCGCACCGCGTACCGTAAGGGAGCGGTCGGGAGCAGGCCGTAGCTGAGGCATCTGGACCCGCTCGCGGAGGCTGAAGTAGCGGCCCGTCGGCGTATCTGAAGCCCAGAGATCCGCGGGCGCACCCGTAAACGTGACCTGACCACCGGCTCGCCCGGCCCCAGGCCCGAGGTCGATCGCATGATCGGCTGCCGCGGCGGCCACACGATCGTGCTCCACGTAGACAACCGGGCCACCCAGCTCCTTGAATGCGGGCATCAGGCGCATCACGTCGGCCGGGTGTTGCCCAATGGTGGGTTCATCCAGGACGTGCAGCACATCCTCGAGGCGGCTGGTCAACGCCACGGCCAGGCGCACGCGCTGCGACTCTCCACGTGAGAGCGTGGGCGACGGCCGATCCAGCGCGACGTAGCCCAGGCCCACGCGATCCAGCGCCGTCAGCCGCCGCGTGATCTCCGCTTCCAGGCGGGAGGCGCTGCGGGGTAGCGCTGCTTCTGCGAAGCGTCGGATCAGCTCTGTGACCGACAGGGACAAAAGATCCGGCAGGCGCATACCCTGCCACCGGACGGCGGCCGCCTCCGGATGAAGGCCTGTGTCGCCGCACCGTGCGCAGCCGCCCCCCGCACAGTGTGGGCAAGGCTGGTGAAAGTACACGGCTGTGAGCTCACCGGACCACGTGCCGCACTGCACGCACACCGGCGCACGTGAGAGGGTCAACGCCGGCTCCGGAGAGCTCTCGCCGAGATAGGCCAGCACGGCTGTGGATCCCAGCGCCCAGGCCCGCTGCACCGCCTCGCGCACCTCACCGGCGCCTGCTCCACGTTCCAGGCGCGCTACCACAACGTCCAGATCATGGGGTGCTTCTGGGTCCAGAAAGCCCTCGGCCGGCATCCCGCCACGGTCGGCAATGGCGCCATCGATGCGCAGGGCCCCCAGGCCAACTGCTCTCGCCAAGAACGACAACAAGGTTCGATGGCTGCCGGGAGTCCCGTGCAACAACGGCGCAAGGATCGTCAACGGAGCTGCATCGGCCGCTGCCACGACCCGCTCAACAATGGTGTCTTCAGCCTGCACGAGTTGAGGCGCTCCGCAGCGGGGGCATGCGCGCTCGCCGAAGTGCGCGTAGAGCAAGCGCAGGAACGGGTGTAAACCGGAGGCCGTCGCCAGGGTCGACGCCGGGTTGCGGTTGAGCAGGTTCTGGCCCACTGCCACCGCAGGGCCCAACCCGCTGATCCTGCGGACGTCAGCCGGCGAGAGGCGCTCGCCCAGCGAGAAGATCTCCAGGAAGCGCCTCCGAGCCTCGTGGTAGAGTGTATCGAAGACGAGCGAGGTCTTCCCCGATCCCGAGACCCCGGTTACGACTGTTAGGCCATCCCCGATCTCCAGATCGACATCTTTTAGGTTGTGCTCGCGCGCACCCTCGATACGGATCTTCATTGTTGTTCCGGAACCAAATCCACAACGACAATCTCGGGCCTACAGAGGAACCGCACACGGGGCGCATGTCCCCGCTCCATCCCGACCCCGCGCGAGACGATCAGAGTCTTCCCCGGCGCGATCTCGGAAACACCGGAGGCCCACGCCCGCGGCACCGCCGACAAGGTTACCAGTGGTCCGATCAAGGGAAGCTGTACCTGGCCACCATGGGTATGCCCGGCGAGGAGCAAGTCGGCCTCTACCTCTCCAAGGCTGAAGTTGGGGCTGTGTCCCAGCACGATGTGGAACGTGTCGTTCACGACGTCAGACCCAGCCGCGGTCGCGGGCACAACTGCCTCTGCCCTAAAGGAATGCTCGACCCCTAGCGCCGTCAGGGCCACGGGCCCAAGATCATAGCGCGTCGTCGCATCAACCAGCACTGCCGGCACGTCGTCGAAAGCCACGCGCCAGCCGTTATGCCGGTCAATGTTGCCGGCGACGGCATACATCCCCAACGGAGCTGATAGTCCCGCCTCGATCATCAGATCACGCAACGCTCTGGCTTCAGCCTCGTAGCTGCGGCTACGGGGACCAAGGTGTATATAGTCACCGGCGAAGAGGATCAGGTCGGGACGCTCGGCCATCACCTTTTTGAAGGCCCGCGCCTCGTATCGCCCAGGTCGATCGGTTTGGACATCGGCAACCAGGACCAGCCGTACTGGGTCCTGCACCTTTCTCGAAGTGATCGTGATCCGGCTCACCTTCAGCCAGCGAGGCTCGATCAGAAAAGCATCGATCGCCGCCAGGCCCGTGCACGCAGCGAGCACCAGGGCAAGATAGCGCATGCGGCGTAGCACACCGCGGGTCTCATTCATATTTCCACGCCCACCGCGGCAAGCTGCGCCGCCAGCAGATGTGCCAGATAGGGCTTGACCTCCCAGTAGCTGGCGAGCGCATGGTATTCTGCCACTTGTTGTGGCTCGCCCAACGGCAGTGTCTTGACAGCGCGAATCATCAAGTTCCTGGCAGTGTGCTCGGACGAGACGAATTGCACCACATCCGTACGGTAACCGAGAATGCGCAGGATCTGTGCGCGGAAGCTGTCGGTCAGCACATCGCCCAGACGCTCTTTGAGAATCCCGTGGCGTAGCACAGGCGTGAAGACGGGAGGCATCGGATGCTCGCTCATCTGGGCTTGTAGATCGTGATGACAACAGGGCGCGCTGAAGATCAGTTTCGCGTTCCATCCAACTGCCTGCGCCAGTGCTTCGTCCGTGGCAGTATCGCACGCGTGGAGTGCCAGGACGATGTCCGGGGGCGCCACCGGTTGGTAATCGACAATGCGGCTCACCTCAAAGTGGAGCGTGTCCTGCCAACCCAGTGCGCCGGCAAGCGCATTGTGCCTGGCTACCAGATCCGCCTTGATGTCAACGCCCACAGCTTCTGCGGGAACGCCACGGATGTGGTTGAGATAGTGAAAGGCGGCGAAGGTGAGGTCGGCGCTGCCACAGCCACAGTCAACGATCCGCACTGGCGGCTGCAGATCCTCCAGTTCCGCAGTCCCCACCACTAGCCGCAGGAATTCATCGATCTGGCGGTATTTGCGGCGCTTATCAGCGCGCAGGTGACCGGCTTCGGTTTGGATGCCAATCGCCTGGAGGAACGGATCAGGCTCATCGGCGGGCAAGAGCCGCTCTTTGCGCCGGTCGTGGGCAAGCCGCGGCGCCTCACGCACTCCCGATGTCTGCGTCTGATGTACCCTGGCGATCCCCTTGCGCGAGATCCGCACCTGCACCTCTCCGGTCGTCGTGACTACGTGGATTTGGGAGAAAGGCAGGGCCAACAGCTCGTCGATCTTGCCCACCACCGCCTCACCGGTGAAATTCTTTGTGACGTCTTGCCGTTCGTCGATGTACGATATCTGCACGTGTCTCTCGCCACGGATCGCGACAGGGCGAACCGTGACCCGGCGCCAAGGCAGCTCATAGCCGCGCCGCCGCCCACTGAAGGTCGCCTGCACAAAAGCATCCTCGTCGAGAATCAGGTCCCTGACCTGATCTCTGAACGCCAGGGGGTCATGCCTGGTCTCCTTCGGGCCTGCCAGATCGGAATCGGCATCATCCATACCGGTATGGTCAGTCAATGTCATAGCCTACTTCCTGTTTCCATCGTATAGCTACGCCTCCAACCAGTCCAAGCCTGCACGGTATTATACCGTCCGGGGCCGGTGGCTCAATGGCGGCCCGGTCAGTACGCTACGCCAGAGAACACACCCATCGTGGCGGTGGATGCTGCCTTGAGGAAGCTGGACCACGCGACCCACCCTATCCCAGGCACCGAGACAAGGGCGCCATCATGCAAGCCGGTTCCACGTCGACCACCTCGATCGCATCGCACCCGTTGAAGGCGGCAAAGGCCGTCAGTTTCTCCACCAGCGGGCCCAACACGGCTTCGTAGGCATCAAAGTCGGGCTCGAACGTCAGCCGGTGTACCAGCAACGTCCCCGACCTGCGGTCGGCCTTCGCGTCCATCCGACCGATAAAGCGGTCGCCCCACAGAATTGGAAGGACGAAGTAGCCATACGTGCGCTTCTCCTTCGGCAGGTAAGCCTCCAGGCTGTAGCGAAAGCCGAAGACCCGTTCCATCCAACGCCGGCGGATGATCAGATTGTCGAACGGCGACAGCACGTACAGATGCGGCTCGGTTTCCGGCAGAGCGTTCACCGCATCCAGTGCCACGGTCCACGCAACCCATGGCTCGCCATCGTTGCCGGCCACGGTCACCGGCGTGATGAGCCCAGCATCCTCGGCCCGCCGCAAGCTCCCTTCCGAAGGCGTAGTCCGCCACCACCAGCGGATCTCTGACACCGGCAGCACGCCCAGCGCACCCACGCTCCGGCGTATCACAAAGTCGTGAAGTTCAGCCTCGTCAGGCTGCGGCCCGCGAGCCTCGTCCGGCACGACGCGCTCTGAGAGATCGTAGAGGCGCTGGAAGTTGCGCCGCTCGCTCACCATCACAACGCCCGTGTTGAACAGCACCTCGAGCGCGCGCTTAGCCGGTTTCCACCCGCTCCACCAGGAGCCGCCTGCCCACCCCTCGGGCGCATCAAAGTCCCCTGAGCCCAACGGTCCTTCCTCCCGGATCCTCGCGAGTACGTAGTCAACGACTTCCTGGTTCTCGGCGGCCCACGCTTTCTGGCTATCGGAGAGGGCACGCACGCCCATGCGGGGTGCGTAGAAGCGGAAATCGGTCAGGGGAATATAGGATGCCGCATGAGTCCACCACTCAAAGACCATGCGCCGCGCAAGCAGGTCATCGAGCACCGGCGGATGATACTCAGGACAACGCGTCCACAGTACGTGGTGGTGCGCCCGCTCGATGACCGAGATCGTGTCAATCTGCACGTACCCGATCCGCTCGATGGCCCGAGCAGTGTCCTCGCGGGCCCCATCCAGTCCATCGGGTGGGTCGACCGCCGGTCCGCAGAGACCATCGAGCCCTTGGCACCAGACCGCCAGGCGGCGAGCTGTCGTGCGTGGTATTTCCATGTTGGCTCCTTTGTTGCCCGCGCTTGTCATCGACCTGTGTCCGGGACGCACGCGTATCAGTACCCGCCTATGCCATACCAGGGAGCGCTATAGTATCGTGCGCTGTGCACCGGGCGTCAACGGGCCAGCCGCTGTGCGCGAAGGCGCTTCAGCACTTCGATGACGGCACGCCGGTTGACCACCACAGCCTGGATATCCGGCGAGGTTGGAACATAGACGCATGCCGAGGCTGTCGCCAGGACGCCGCGAAGGCCAGCGCCACGATCGAGATAACCGGCAAGCAGCGGCGATTCACGCGCAGTGTCGAGGTAACGGCGCACCTGTGCCTCATGCTCCACCGTTAACGTACCGTGCTTCAGCTCGACCAGCACCAACGCGTTCGCTGCCGAGTCGAAAAAGACCAGGTCGACAACGTTTCGGTCACCCGTCGCGGTCGCGAAGCGATGTTGGCGGGCAACGAGCATCACCGGCCCAGGGAGAAGCAGGTGTGGGTCTGCTTCGATGGCATCCTCTAGATTCTGTTCGGTGTCAACGGCCTCGTAATCATCCTGCAGGACGGCATGGATCTCCTCGGCGCGTTGCTTTCCGATGCCCCGGACCTGTTGCAGCTCCGCCGGTGTGGCCTCAACGATGCGCCGCACACTGCCAAAGTGCTGCAATAGGTCGCGGGCCGCCACCCGCCCGCAGCCGGGTAGCATCTCGACCACGCGACGCTGCAAGTCCGCAGGATCGACTGCTTTGCGCTTCGGCACCAACGAGATCTCGGGCACCCCGATTTGGGTATGCCGCGCGAACATCGCCAGCAGTTGAACGGTCTCCTCAACGTCCACTGCGGATAGGACGCTGATCCCATAGGCCACGACCATGGCCGAGAGCGCCCCTCGAATGGCCTGTGGGTGGAAGCCGGTCGCCTCGTAGTCAAAACGCCCTTCCACAATCAGGACTGCCGTCTCGAACTGCTCGCGGAGATAGATCGCGGAAGTGAAGAGTGTCTTGTCTTGAATTCCGAGGAGGAAGGTGCTGGGAGTACGGCGCTCCGCCGCAAGCTGCGGACCGAAGACGTAGCGGTCGACAGGCCCCTCATCGTCCTCGATCGCCCGTAGTTCGATGCCCAGCCCCGCTAACTCCAGGGCGGGTTGCCCGCGAGGCTGCGTAGCCCACACGACCAATTGCTCAGCGCCTGTGGTTGCGGATGATTCTGATTGCACGTCCATCCTCCCTTCGGCCAGCAGAAACTCAGATCCACAAGAGCACGAAGGTTCCATCCCCAAGGAACGCGACATCGCAGGCGGCGACGGCGAGCGCACCTTGTTCAGCGCGAGAGTCACAGGTCGGCCACAGGCTCGTCGCGCACGATCCTCTCGCGCGTGTCGCGCACCCACCGCCGCTGCCAGGCCTGACCGTCCGCGCCGCCCCAGCTGTCGGCGAAGACCGTGTGGAGCAGCAACTGCCGGTACTTCAGAAACGTCGGCAGCTCTCGTAGCCACACCTCATCGAGGTGATTCTCCTGTTCGTAACCCTCCATGAAGCTGTCCAGGAAACCGCGAGCAAAGTCTTTCCGGCTCATAGATCGTCCGCCTTCCTCCGCCCAAAGCGCGTGGAAGACAGCGATTCCGATGTCCGTCATGAACCAATGGTGGTTACAGACGTCGAAGTCGAAGACATAGATCTCACCCAGATGGACCATGAAGTTGAACATATGGAGATCGTTGTGGATCAGGCCGTAGGCAATCGGGGGCCGGGGAAGGGACGCCAGATGGTCGTGCATCCGTTCCCACCGCACCTTGACCTCTGGATCGTGGCACCAATCCACCATCGAGATTAGCTCACCCTCCCAGTCACCGATGTCTGCACCGCCCTCATAGCGCTGCGCCAGCGCGTGCATCCGCCCCACCACACGTCCCCACTTGGAGAACAGCGCGGTGTTCCACTCGCGCGGGTCGGACGTACTGGGATGACGCCCCGGTACCTTGGCAACCTTGGTGGCGGCTACCATTGCCTCACCTCGTTGCAGAACTTCCACCCACGCTCCCTGAGGTGAGGGAAGCGGCAGCGCGACCCGCACACCGTGCTCGCCCAAGTAGCGGGCAAATGCGAGCTTGTCCAGGAGCCGTGGTACTTGCCCTTCGGTAACAGGCACCAGCTTGAAGATGAACGGCCCGGTGGCGTCGACGCCTTCGTATACATCACCATCCTCGCCCCCAAGAAACCTCAGGGTGTCGAGATCCAGGCCGTAGTGCGCGGCCCCCTGCAGAGAGCTCTGCCGGTCGACCTTCATGGTCTACGCCTCCGTGGGGTAGGATGCGGGAGAGTTCACCACTTGCAGCAACTCGTCGAGAGTGCGAATTTCGTAGGTGACATCGATCTGTGGGTCGCGCGGGCGCCCAACAGGGTTGAACCAGCACGTGTCAATGCCCGAACAGGCTGCGCCCAGCATGTCGGATGACAGGCTATCTCCAACCATCAACACGGTTTCCTTGTCGGGGTGGCCCATACGTGCCAGCGCGATTTCAAAGATCCGCGGATCGGGCTTGGCAACCCCCTCCTCCTCGGAGATCACCACAGCCCGAAAGAGGGGCGCAAGCCCTGACTTGACCAGCCGTGAGCGCTGCACAAGGGTCAGTCCGTTAGTGATCAGCGCCAGATTCACGCGCGGAGCCAGGGCTCGCAACACGACCTCCGCTCCGTCAATCAGGTCGGTGCACATTCCGAGGTTGTGCAAGTACTGCACCGCGAAGCGCTCAGGCTCGTCTCCCCATATCGGGATCTCTCGAGAATCGAACAGTCGGGTGAATCGCTCCACCTTGAGCTGCTCAGACGCGATTTCACCACGCTCGAACTCACGCCAGAGCCGCGCGTTGATCTGTCGATACGTCGTCAGCACTTCTGGCGCGAAGCGCAGCCCGAACTCATTCCATGTCTTCGTCAGAGCCTGGCGCTCGGCAGCGTCGTAATCAAAGAGCGTGCCATCCGCGTCGAGCAAAAGCCACTCATAGGCCATCCGTCCCCCCCCTAGCCTCTCACTCTGGTTGAGCTATCTAGACATCCCGCGCGGTAACGGATATGTCACCACGAAGACTGCGTAGCTTCACAAGCGTTGGCCCACCGGACCCGAGCCTGCCCACAAGCGCCCTGCTGCCGGGACGCGCGTCGGACGAACTTTCCTCCGCCAACAGGTCTGTATCACCTGGCATGGCCTCAGGGAGCGCCCCCGTCGCAACGAAGGGTAGTCCGCAGACGACACCGCCCTCAGCCGTCCCGGCATCAAGCCTGCCGGAGAAGTCGGAAGAGAGCGCGATCTGGACATCGCCCTCATAGGACTCTGCCTCGATCTGCGCATCGCTGATGAGGACGTCCATCAACACCGATCCTGTATGCGTGAGCAGGGAAACCGGCTCCACGATCCGCTGAAAAGCCGCGCGGATGTCTCCCTCAACGGTTTCAATCTGCGCCCCGCCTCGACCCCGGTACAGGTTGATATCCCCGCTGTAGTTGCGCGCCTCGATGATGCCCATGCTCTCGGAAATCGTAACGGCGCCGCTCGTCGTACGCAAGCGGGAGCGCCCCTTCGATCTTCTCAGCAACACGCTGCCGTTGCCACTCTCGGCATCAACGCTCCCCTCAACGCCCGAAATGCGAATGGCACCAGCGGCGGTGTAGAGTTGCGCAGGCCCCACCGTATCGGTCAGTTCGATGTTGCCTCCGCGCGTCTCGGCCTCCACCGCGCCTTCGATGCCGGCAATCGCCAGTCCCCCACTCTGCGTGTAAAGCTGGACATCGATGGCACGCGGCACCGTGATCTCATAGCGCACAAACACACCGCAGCCCAGGAACGGACGGGGATAGGCAGCATACGTGTAGGCCGCCGTATCCCGGCGACCGGCCTGGACCCGAACGCGCCGCGCGAAATGCGTTGCAGCGTCCTCGGTCGGTCCCCGCACAGTCTTAACGGCGCTGATGAAGATTGTGTCGACGTCGCCACCACGGACCACAATGGAGCCGGTCATATTGCGCGCCTGCAACAGCGTGAGCTCCCCGTCGAACGTCCATTCGAGCGATTCCACCTCCTCTGACCAGGGGCCGAAAAGTGACAACAGCCCTTCAGAGATCTCATCATAGAGCCGATCAAACGAGTTGTTCCTCATTGGTTCATTGTACCAGTTTCCTGTGGAGGAACTCGATCAAGATCGGATGAACGACCTCGGGCCGTTCCAGGTGCGGTACGTGCCCGGCGCCTTCGATGGGGTGGAACTCGGCCTGCGGCAGCGCCGCACGGACTTGTGTGCTAAGGCTGAAGGGGGCGGTCCGATCCTCGCGTCCCCAGATCAGCAGGACCTGGCGTGGCTGGCGCCCCACCCGCGCATAAGCGTCCCCCATTGACGTCACCACCCCATGGCGATGCGTCGACAGGAGCGCACGCATGAAGCCCCGGTACGTCATCTGCACTCGATACCGGCGTGCCAGCTCGGGTAGCTTTTCCGGCATGCTGAAATCCCGTGTGAGCCCGGAGACGAGCACCCGGCGCCCCACCGTGAACATCAGGATTTCGCCCAGCAACGGCACCCGCAGCAGGCTCATGCCCGGCGACATCGCCATCGGGAATCCTACCGGATCGACCAGAACCAACTTGCGAACCAACCCCGGGTGCCGGTCGGTTACGCCAATAGCGAGGGCGCCCCCCATCGAAAGACCCACCAAATCGACTGGCAGGTCAAGTCCCACTGCATCGACTAACTCAACCAGTTGCCGGTCGAAGCGATCGAGATCGTAAGCGCCTCGTGGTCGATCGGAGTAGCCCCTACCGACCAAGTCATAACGCAACACACGGAAGCCGGCACCGGCCAACGCCTCGAATGTGGGATCCCAGATGAAAGCGGGAACGGAAAAGCCGTGCACGAGCACGACGGGTGTTCCGCGCTCGGGGCCCTGCACCTCATAGTGTGTCCACCCATCGGACAACCTGGCGAACTGCCCTGGCGCAGCAGCTCGGGCCCGATCGTCGAGCGGGCGCGGGATACCGATGCGGATATCCGTCGTCAAGGGCCACCTCCTTCGGCACAAACACAATCAGCGGATGAACGCACGCCCCAGGCGATCGAATGGGTTGCGTGTGCGGCCCGCCTCTTGAGAAGCGTCACGAGATCCAATAGGCTTGTACCTCGACGCCGGTGCGCGCCTTTGCCCTGGAGGCCAGCTCGCGCAGCACAAAGGGCGGCACCCGCTGCAGACTTCCGTCGGGCACTGGATAGTCAGTGCTGTAGATCTGTGCCTGAACCGGGCGGATCGCGGCAAGTGCGGCGAGCCACGCCTCAAAGGCATCGCCGCGGACGTTGCTGACCAGACCATCGATGAACACTGTCTGCAGCGTCAGGTGAGCAATCATCGCCATCTGGGCGATGATCGCGTCAAGGTCGATGCCGGGCGCCGGGCGGTTCACATTCGCAAATGTCACGGGATCGCCGGCATCAAGCTTGAGAACGGGTTGCTCGATCGTCTGGAGCACGGCACGGATCGCGGGACACACCACGGTGGACGCGTTCGAGAAGAGGGTCAGCCGGGCCCCCGGACGCAGCCGGTCGCGCAGGCGACGAACTTCGAAGACCACCTCCGCGAAGTAGGGATGCAGCGTTGGCTCGCCATTCCCCGAAAACGTCAGCGACGTGATGTCTGCGTGGCGCCGCAGCGCCGGCTCCAGCGCGCGAACGACCTCGTGCACGGATGGGAAATCGGCGTCAGACGCCGTCGCCCGCCCGTGGGCAACGCACGCGGCTCGATCCGCAGCTCCCGGCGGGGCAAGCCACACGTCGGTAGGCCCGTAGTGGCAATAGACACAGTCGAAGGAGCAGACCTTGTTGCACTTGGGCAGCAAGTTGATCCCCAGGGAGATGCCCAACCGGCGTGAGAAGAGCGGACCGTAGACGATCTCCGACTCCAGGGGCAGTGGCCGGTGGTCAGGACCCCGCATCCCCCGCTCCTGACCCAAGCGACGGCGTCCGCGACGCTGCCAGGACACCGTCCATCCAGGTCCGAATGCTCACACCGGCATCCTCAGCACGTGCCAGGAGATCTTTATGATGCCAGCTCGAGCGATAGAGACATGCCGGTGGCTCCAGGACGCACTTATACCAAAGGCAGGCTGCCAGCCAGCGCTTGACCGGCGTCGGCTCGCCCAAGTAGGCGTAGACCCGCAGGATCTCGTTCTTCGGATCGAAGCCGAGGTCCACGTGGCCCATATCCAGCAACAGAAACTGCACTGGCACATCCTGTAACCAGCGATCCAAGGCCAGGGCATATCCGAAGAGGAGCCACCCTAATCGCTGACTCTCAACGTGCGGCTTCCGCGATTCCATCTCCCACGTAAGGGTTCCGATGCCGTGGATCCAGCGTTCGATCCGGCGGAACGTGGCATGGTGACAGTCTGACAGCTCCGATACGCAATCAGCGATATGGCCACAGATCGTATAGATCACGGCCTTCTCCGGGTCCTCGATCGATGCCAGCGCTTCGCGATACTCTTCACGGTAGTTGGGGTAGATCGCCGGGATCTGTGCCAGGGCGGAGATCTCAGCGTCCAGGGCTTTCCCTTTTTCGCCTTCGTCAAAGCAGGTACGCAACACCTCGCATGGATCGGGATTATGGCCTGCGAAGTACTCGAAAGGCAGCAATACACGCGACAGCATCAGCCGCTGCAGCGCGGTCAGATCGTCAACAGGGCCAAGCCAAGCATAGGTTCGGTCAATGAACCCTGCCGCGTAAGGGTAGATCGCGATCGCCTCGTCCTGCGGCACGCCATCGAGATAACCCCGTAGCACCGTCTCGATCGCAGCCATGCTCTCGTGCTGAAGGGGCTGTGTCGTGCGTTCGGGTCCGGAAGGCATCCAGCATCCCGCGTGAAGGGGTAGTTCGGGTAAGCTGCCGGTGCCGATAGCGTTCAGCACTTCGTCGATCGTCACCGGAACCCCGTTGTCACATCCCACCAGGCTGCCGATGTGCTGCCGGATTCGCCGGATTGGGTCGCTGAGTGGGCCGAGGTCGACCTGCATCGCGTTGATAGCCCGGATCTCATCATCCCACTGATCCTCACGCGCTCTGCCGAATCCCCAGAGCGAATACTGCCTCGTGACATTGCCCCCTGCGTCAACGGAATAGCGCAGGCCCAGCTCAGGCACGTCAGGCTGGCTCAGATCAGTCTCGCCCGTGTAGATCGCCTCGAACCCCGCAGGCACCTGCTCATAGGACACAAACGCACCAACCTCCGGTCGCTTGCCCATCTGCACCTCCTCTGCCTAGACGCTGTGATGGATCAGCCGGGTATCCACGGCCTCCCGGATACCCCGTGGGGGCGATGGCGTACCCTCGTGTACTCCCGCTGTATTGATACGCAACACCCTGTGCCTTACTGGAGACGCGACACCGCGGCTTCGACTGCCTCAATGCCCCGGACATAGGCGTCGCGCGCCCGCGTCACCAGTGCCGCAGCCTGGGCGTACCAGCCCGGATCGACCTCTTGCGGTGCCTCCCAACCAATGAAGGGGGCACTCGCGTCCAAGGCGTCGGCATCCTCAGCGAACGAGCCTGCCGCTCGCGCGAGCGGCTCGCGTGCTAGGGCAGATGTGACACAGTTCGCGAAGCAGGACCCCTTCCCAAGCAGGCAAAAGGGCCCGGATCTCTCAATCACCCAGGCCGATCGCGCGCAGCCAGTCCTCATCCCAGGGAATGCCCAGGCCGGGCACGTCCGGGCAGTGAACGTAGCCGTCGACGACCGGCACCGTATGCGCGAACCCCACCTGGAAACCTGCGGGCTGCCAGAACGGCCCGTCATCCATATACTCCAACCAGGGAGAGTCTCCAAACGCCGCGGCCAGATGGAGCCCGATCATAAAGCCCACGCCGCTCTTGCCGTGGTGATAGACCACCGCGGTTTCGGCGGCCTCAGCCAGAGCGCGGATCTTTAGCATATCTGTAGGCGTGCCGCCCGTGATCGGGTCGGGCTGGATGATGTCGTAGACGCCGGCGTTGAGAAGATGCCAGAAGGGCTGCAGGCCCTGCTTGCCCTCGCCCCCCGCAATTGGGATCGGGGACGCCTCGCGCAGTCGGCGTCCGTTATCCTCCAGGACGTAGGGAAGGGGCTCCTCCAGGTACGCCACACCCAGCTCGCCCAGAAGGCGCGCTGTCTCCTGCGCGCGCCGCAGATCCCAATGTACCCCGGGCGCGTTGGAGCCCGGACCCTTGCCCGCCTGATTAGCATCGACCATGATGTCCATCTGGTCTCCTACGGCCTCGCGACACGCCGCGATCAGGGCAATGTCACCATCGATCGTGTCGGCCGACAGCCGCAGCTTCACAGCGCGATACCCCTGCTCCAGGTAACGTCGACAGTCCTCAGCCCGCGCCTCAGGTGCGCGCCCGTGGTGCACGGTACTGGCATAGACGCGGACCCTATCTCGGGCGCCGCCCCATAGACGGTAGAGCGGCAGCCCCGCCATCTTGCCAACAATATCCCAGAGGGCAACGGCGATGAAATACCAGCGCCCCGTGGCGCGGATGCTGTGCAGGAACGCCGTATGCGCCTCCATATCCATCACCCGCTTCCCTACGAAGTAGGGCGCGACCAGGTCCCTGACCCTTTCGGCACGCGCCGGCAGCGCGGGCGTGTAGTCGCCGTCCATCGAGATGCCGAAGACCCCGGCATTGGTCTCCACCCGCACGACCAAGTAATCTCGCGTCGTAATCCGTTCTGCAGGATTCCACGGCGGCACAAGCCCCACGCTGAAGGGAACATCGCGCACCTCCACCGCCCTCACATCCCGGATGACCAATCTATCCAGATCGGTTGACATCACATCACACCTCCCTCTATGGGGTAGACCTTCCTCCGTCAGCGTCCGTCAGCCATCTCGTCGCCAGGAACGTGACCGGTCATGTTCATAGTAGCACAATTGTTCCATTCCCACAACAACCACCGGCCATTACGTGAGGAGCACGAGTGCGATAGTCGAAACTCGAACACAAGGTCAACCGGACCGGCTCGCTTGCCAGATCGTCCAGTTACCATTGACTGAGAGAACATGGCCCGGTGCGTCAAAGACCAACAGCCTCGTCGCGACCTTGTCAATGAAGAAGCGGTCGTGGCTCACCACGATCACGGCGCCCGGGAAGTGCGCCAGTGCCCGCTCCATCACCTGGGTGCTCGTCATGTCCAGATGGTTTGTGGGCTCATCAAGGACGATCAACGCGGCACCCGAGAGGAGCGCCTTGGCCAGCGCGACCCGCGCCCGCTGTCCGCCGGATAGCGTCCCGAGGCGCTGGGTCAGGTCCATCTCCGTGAACTGCATCATCGCCAGGAAGCGGTGCACCTGCCTCCGGGGTGCCAGATACGCCAGACCCGTCACATTCACCGCGTGGCTCACGGTGTCCTCCAGGTCCAGCTCATCAAAGATCTGGTTGTAATAGGCATACCCAACACCTTTGCCCCAGACGACGCGCCCCGCATCAGGCGATTCAGACTCCACGAGCGTCCTGAGCAGCGTGGTCTTCCCGCAGCCGTTAGGGCCTAGAACCGCCAGACGGTCTCCGCGATGAACCTCGAAGCTGAGTGCGTCGAAGAGCACCTGATCGCCGTAGGCCTTCGTCAATGCCTCCACTCGACAGATGTCCGTAGGGACATACAGCCGATCGTAGATATCGGTGATGATCTTGTCCACGGGCCGGGGGTCGGCGCGCTTCTTGATGTTGGCCAGTCGTCGTTTGAGCGCCCGGCTGGGATCCCTGGCTGCCTGCTGGCGGTCGGCAATCGCCTCCGCCTCGTATGCGAGTAGCTCTTCCTCGTGCTCGTACAGCCGCTCCAGCGACTTGATCCGCATCGGCTTTTCGCGCACGTACTGGGTGTAGCTGCCCTGATACTCGTGGAGGTGGTAGGCCTCGATCTCGACGATGCGGTTGGCGACACGGTCGAGAAAGTGCCGGTCGTGTGACACCACAATCAGCCCTCCTGGAAAGTCGTTGAGCCAGGCCTCCAACCACGCTAGACCTTCCACATCCAGGAAATTGGTAGGTTCGTCCATCAACAGCACATCCGGGACTTCCAGCAGGATCTTGGCTAACGCCGCCCGGTTGCGCCACCCCCCCGACAGAGCGTCGATGGGGCAAGTGCGGTAAGAGGCGCCAAATCCAAGCCGCGTCAGAACCGTGTCGATCCGATTCTCATAGGTCCAGCCACCACGCCGCTCCAGTGCCTCGAGCACCTCGGCCTGCTGGAGGATCAGGCGTTCCGTGGTCGGGCTGTCTGGGCTAACCCCCATTGCGACTTCGACCTCGAGAAGTGCCTCTTCCAGGGCGTGGATATCAGCAAACACCCCATCTAGCACTTCCGTGACACTCGGCTCGCCGTCGAGCTGCGAGAACTGCGAGAAGTACCCGATCCGGACACCCTCATCAACGTCGACCACGCCACTGGTCGGGCCTTCGAGGCCCAGGATCAGTTTCAGCATCGTCGTCTTTCCGGCGCCATTCTTACCGATCAAGCCGACGCGGTCGCCGGCGCTCAGGCGGAAGTAGACATCGCGCAGCACCGGCGCGTCTCCGTAGGTCTTCGCAATGTTGTTCAGGCGGATCAAACTCATGGCGCGGTCCTTGGCTCTATGTGGAGGCTCTCAAGCTCATCATAGCACATCCCATCGAACGGCGTAGGGGGGAAAACGCGCGGAAGGTCTGAGATCGCTAGTTCGCTGTGCGAATGTCGACAGTCTCACCGTCTGAAGTGAGGCGCACGGTCCCGCGCAGCTGCGTCTCATAGAGGGGCACAGTCATCAGTCTGGCCTTCAGGAGCTCCAAATCGGTGTTCGGCCAGTATCCGATGACGGCGTACTCCGGCGTGACAGCCTGCAGCAGCGCAGCGCTTGATGACGCCCGGTGTCCGTAGCGTCCGAGCTGCAGGACCTGGCTCTGCAGGGCGGCGCCATAGCGCGCAACAAGCGCTTCCTCAGCTCTGGTCGTCGTGTCTCCCATCAATAACACGGAGATATCGCGATACTGGAGTTGCAGCACAACCG
The DNA here is from genome assembly GCA_034676805.1 of Anaerolineae bacterium. GTDB lineage: Bacteria > Chloroflexota > Anaerolineae > B4-G1 > SLSP01 > PWVB01. The sequence goes on from JAXDDO010000051.1 coordinate 21,396, forward strand.
GGACACTCTGCCCCGCAGGCGGCGATAATGCTCGCAGTGACACGCCATCCCCGAAATCCCATACTGCGCCCTCGATGAGCTGGCTTACGATCCCGGGAGGGCGGTCGGCGAGCAGAACAGTCCAGCGACTATAGGATGGACCATCGCCAACCTCTGGACTCACGGCGATCGCATCCACCTCGTAACGTTCGAGCAAGGCACTCAGCCCGGTCACCCGCGCCTCATCTGGCGAGGTCAGCAGCACAAGGTCCAGTTGCCGATCCCAGAATGGCAGATGTCTTCCGATCTCGGCCAGCGTGCGCCGGGTATCCTCCCCGCCGTTCACGAGGATCTGGCGCCCGGAAGGCGTGCGCACGAACACAGCGTCGCCCACCCCCACGTCCAGAAAGGCAACGTGCAGCTTTCCGTCAGGTGTCGCAGCGACCCAGGCGATCAACAAAACCAGGATAGCCACACCTGTCGCCGCTACCCAACGGTTGATCGCCCTCAACCGGTCCAGAAGGCCTTGCCTTTCTGCAGCAGAGCGCCCGCACAGCCACGTCAAGGTCAACAACAGCACGTAGTAGCCGGCGACGACGAGGGAGATCAGTCGGCCAAGATCCAGCGGTACCTGAGGGACACGCGCTGCCAGGTTCGCGATGGCGATAGAGTAGGACAGGAACACCCAGGCGACGTATGCGACCAATGTCCCCAAGGCCCGCCAGACGAGACCTGCTCCCAGCGCGAGCGCGCCGAAGGCCATCACAAAAGGCTGAGCCGGCAGGATGAACAGGTTGGCGACCGGCGCGATTGGCGAGATCGTGTGGAAGTGAGCTACCTGAACGGGAAGCGTTGTGAGCTGTACGGCGACAGTCACGATCAGCACGTCACTCAAGGCAGCGACGACGCGCTCGGCGCGCTCATGGGTGGTCAGTCTCTCGAGCTGCGCCTCCAACCAGGCCGAAAGGGGCCCGACGTAACACATCAGCCCCCACATCGCGGCAACACTGAGCTGGAAGCCGATGTCCCACAGGACGAACGGATTCCAGATGGAGAGCAGCAAGATCGTCGCCGCCAACGAGGTGGGACCATGGACTCTACGCCCCAAGCGCTCGCCGATGAACAACAGCGAAGCCATCACGCCAGCTCGGACGACAGCCGCCGAGGCGCCGACCAGTAGGACATAGATCCACACAACCGTCAGCGCCAGTACCGTCTCGCCGCGCCGTCGCAAGGCGCGACGTGCCAAGCGGGCAACCAAGCCCGCCGCGAGCGTCAGGTTGAAGCCGGAAACCGCGACGATGTGGCTGGTTCCGGAGGCCTCAAAGGCATCCACGACGTCAGGGGGCATGTCCCGCTCGATCCCCAACAGAATACCCGCCAACAACGATCCTTCGGGTTCGGGGAGGAGTGACTGAATCACGCCGTAGGCGTGCTCTTTGAAACGGATGAGCACGGCAAGGAACGGGTTGGCCTGGTTTGTGGCTGTGACGTCAATCGCCACCGGGGTCAGGGTGGCGTACACACCTTGACGGGCCAGATATTCGCGATAGGAGAAATCGCCGTATGCCGCCGGCGCCTTCAGATCGCCAAGGGCCACGATCCGGTCGCCGTAATCGATATCCGCATGGGCTGGGACATAGACTAGCAGAAGGCCTTCTGCATGCCACGGATCGCCATCTCCAAGGGCTAGCGACTCGACATGGACTCGCAGGCGCGCTCGGTCGAGGCTCCGGTCCGGTTCGGCCATCACCACGCCCTCCACCGTGACCTGTCGCTGCCCCAAGTGGGCCGCCACGTGAGCAGGCGTAATGCGTGGCTGCGCGGCGATGAGGCGCGCCGCGCCCAGTGATGCGCCCAGCAACATAATAGCCGCCTGCCGAGCATCGCGACGGTCGCCCCAGCCGATGAGCAGCACCAAGGCGAGTGGCAGCGACAACGCAAACCAGACAGGAGACGCTCCAGCCCCCTGGGCAAGGCAGATACCCGCCGCCCACGCCAGGGTAAACAACATGAGCGGCGTCATGTGGCGTTCAGTTTCCGCGCCGGTGGACGGACGGATGCGAGGTAGACGGGGCAGTCAAGCTGGTCGTGCGCCTGTGTGACGCCAGCGCCAGGATGCCCCAGGGCGATGCGGAGATCAGCCGGCGAGGGCCTCGCTGAGCGATCGGATATCGTAGAACGGGCCATCGTCGGGGGTCACCGTGTCAATGCGAAGCGAGGCAAGCGGATAGGTCACGCCGCCGGACTCGATGTATCCTTGCTGCCGGTCCAGGAATCCATAATACGTGCCAATCTCGTGGTCGAACTGGGCAGAAACCTCTGCAGCCAGGGCTTTGGCCCGCTCCTGGAGGGTGATGACGATAAAGTCGTCCCGTCCGCCATACCCCAGAAAGTCCTCCTCGATGTCGTCCTGGGCTAGCTCCTCGGCCAGAATCCGGGCGGTTCCACGAAGGAGCTCATCTCCAGCCACGAAGCCATACACTTCGCGGAACGGCTTCAGGTGCCGGACGCGAACGTGCATCAACGCCCAATTGGCCTGAGGTGCACGAAGGAGCCGCGACATCTCGTCCTGTAAACGGCGTCCTGCGGGCATGCCGGTAACCGGGTCCGTGTGGTTGTCCAGGTTCGCGCGGTTGATGGCGTTCCGCACACGGAGCATCACAAGGTCGGGATCAATCGGCAAGGTGAGAAAGTCATTGGCCCCGGCATCCAATCCCTGGAGCCGCTCGTTGCGGTTTTCCTCGTCTGCAATCATCATCAGGAAGATATGCTTGGTGCGGTTGGTCTTGCGGAGGCGCCTGACTATCTCCAGACCCGGCATATCCGGCAAGGTCGTGCTCACCAGAATCACCTGAGGAATCGAGCGTATGGCCTCACGAGTACCGCTGACGCCGGTATCGGCCTCAGCAACCTGCAGACCCTCCTCTTCCAGCCGCCGTTTGATCAGCGCGCGGGTTCCCTCGTGGTCTTCGATGACAAGTACTCGACCTTCCACGCTCAAGTCCTCCCAGACCGGAATCCCGATCCTCGTGCAGTGGGTACTGTGCCCGCATTATAGGAATGAACCAGCCGACGTCAAACTCCACAGCCCCCCGAACGCCTGGAGTAACGAACCTGCAACATTCCGTTAACAGGGATTCACCCTTCCTGTGCTAGCATAAGAATGACAAGGTGGCCAGCGGTCGGCCTTCGTTCTACTACCCATTTGGCAACCACCAATGGATCTGCGAGGCCGGTGTGTTCAGTATCGGACTGCACATTGCCGGCACACCAGACGTGTTCCACAGCCCGGGAACGGAGCCCAGCCAATGCTATTCACAGCGTACACAGCCCTCCGTCCTTACGAAAGGAAAAGGTCTTACATGCCCGAGCGGACCATGCAAGACATTGCTCAGGCCGAGCAGATGGGAGACACGATCGTGGTCACGTTGCACGAGCGCATGGATGTCTTCAACGCGCCCCTACTGATGAAGGAATTCAACCGGCTTCTCGAAGGGGGCGCTGTTCATTTCATTGTCGACCTGTCGGCAGTGCGCATCGTCGATGCCGATGGCGACTATCCCCTCCTGCACCTGCTCAAATGCGCACAAGGTGCGGGCGGCAATGTGACTCTAGTGTGCCCGCCGGGAAACCCGATACGCGTCTTCTACGAGATGATGCGGCTCGATACCCTGTTCGAGATGGCGGAATCTCTCGACGCGGCTCGGGCGCGTATGCGGCGGGCGGAAACATAGCAGCAGCATCCCGGCACGACCGTTCGTGCCAACAATTCACGCCAACCTTCTCGACCTGCAATGACCAGGGCCCCACACGATCGTGTGGGGCTTCGGTGTACAATTGGGGCGAAACACTCGGGAGGGATCAATCGATGGGTACTGACGACGCGCTAGAGGAGCTGCTCCGTGAGGTTCAGCCGTTGCAGGACCGCCTCGTCGGCCTGCGCCGCCGGTTCGCTATGCAGCCGGAGCTGTCGGGAGAAGAGGCCCAGACCGCCGCAACGATTGCCGCGGAGTTGCGCGCTATGGACATCCAGCCGACCGTCCGGGTGGGCGGGCATGGGGTGGTCGGGGTGCTCGAGGGCGCCCAGTCCGGGCCGACCATCGTGTACCGCGCAGACATGGACGCCCTGCCCATTCAGGATTCACTGAACAGGTCCTACCAATCGATGACATTGGGCGTCAAGCACGCCTGCGGGCACGACGTTCATATGGCCGTGGCCTTGGGCGTCGCCGACATCCTGTCAAGGGCATGCGCGCGGCTCCACGGTCGGGTCGTGTTTCTCTTTCAGCCGGCGGAGGAGTCACTGGATGGCGCGCGGGCCGTGTTGGCAGAGGGTCTGCTGCAACAATGGCCTCTTGCGGCGGTGTTAGCGCTCCACGCCTTTCCGATCCCGGTGGGCACGATTGGCGTCGTATCCGGTCTGTGCCTGGCAGGGATGGATGAGTTTCGCGTGCGGTTCTGTGCGCCCGAAGAGATGCTGGATGACCTGGTCACAAAGGCCACACTGGCGCTCGAAGCGTTGAGCACAGCGAATCAGCCCAAGTCAGCAGACGATGTTGGCGCCGTAATCAACCAGATGTTGTCGGGCGCGCCTTTGGCGCGCACAGTATCTCTGAGCTGTTGGCCCCATCCCGAAGGACACGTCCCTCCCTATCACCTGCTGGGCCTAGCCAGCATCGCTGACTTCAGCCAACGGGCTGCCGTCCACGCACAGATCAGAGAGGTGCTGAACCAGATCGTAGCCGGGGCCGAGGCGACCTACGACTTGGCCTTCACGTTCACCAATCCGCCGCTGCACAACGATCCCGACCTGATCAATGAAGTGACCCCGGTGCTTGAACGCGTGCTGGGCACATCCAGCATCCTGAGGTTCGGCGCGCCTTACCCCTTCTCCCACGAGGATCTCGCGCTCTACACGTCGGAGGCACCAACAGCGCTGCTATGGCTGGGGACCGCGAACGCGGAGCGCGGGATCGCCAGCCTGCTTCACACACCGGACTACGACATTGACGAGGCGGCTCTGACCATCGGGGCACGGGCGATGACTGCAATCCTGTGGCATTTTCTCAGAACGTGATTGCCCACTACGCCTCGAACGCCTCCGAGGCACCCGGACGCGCTGCCAGAGCGTCACGCAGCCTCGTCCGCAGGCCAGCCCGCTCAGCCTCAGGTATGAAAGCCGCCTCTACTGACTGCCGCAGCATACGGTAGACCAGTGAAACCGCCAAACCCATTTCCTTGACCGCCACCAGGATTTCGTCACTCAACGTCGTGGCGCTCACGCTCGGGTCGTCAGTGTTCAGCGTCACTCCGAGCTGCAGACGCAAGAGATCGACCAGGGGATGCTGGCGAAAGGCAGGCACCGCCCCGGTATGCACATTACTGGTCGGGCACACTTCCAACGTTGTGCCGCGCTCGCGGAGCATCTCGACAACCCTGGGGTCCTCTATCGCCCGAATCCCGTGGCCGATGCGCTGCGGGCGCAAGCTCACAAGCGCAGCGCGGATGCTGTCTGCGCCCCGTGCCTCTCCCGCATGCGCCGTGACGTGGAGCCCCGCTCGACGGGCCCGTGCGAATGGCTCAGCAAAGTCCTCAGGGGGGTAGTCCACTTCATTGCCGGCGAGGTCGATCCCCCGAACATAGGACCCCCAATGGGCGATGGCCAGATCGACGATTTCGTGAGCGACGCTGAGGGGCTCCTCCCGTGGCACCTGAAGGATCAGGCACGTGCGCATACCCGTCTCCTGCTGACCCGCTTCCGCCGCCGCTACGACCCAGGCTACGACGTCGCCGAGTTTGAACTGCTGCACGCGAGCCAGCGCCAAAGGGTTGAACCGCAATTCGAGGTAAACGACGTTGTCGTCCACGGCGTCCGCGATGGCCTCACGGACAATGCGCTGCACCGCCTCTCGCGAGGTGTAGAAGCGCCGCAGGATCTGGAACTTGTCGAGGAACCCCTGAAACCCCGGAGGATCATCTGTCACCTGGACGTAGGGCCGCAGTGATTCAACGTCGGCACCGGGTAGGGCGATCCCGTGGGCTTCGGCAAGCTCAACCATGGTCGAGAGCCGCAACGATCCCTCGAGATGTCTGTGCAGATCAATCTTGGGCAGGTCGTGAGCCCAGGCCCACAGCGGATCGGCTGTAGGAGGATGCGACTCTGCGACCCCGGCGCCCCCGGAATGTCTTTTCACGCGACCGTGCGCGCCTGCCATCCCCGCGGCGCCTCGTCGACCCATTGCCACCGGTTCCCCAACACCGACTCAGACGCCACCAAGGCGAGCCGAGGGAAGCGTCGGGACGTGGGGGGCCTGTCTTGGTAGAAGCACGTGGAACGCACTCCCCCGACTCAACTCGCTCTCGGCCCAGACCTTGCCGTTGTGAGCGGCCACCACCCGATTGACGACGGCGAGACCCAGACCCAGCCCGCCGAAGCGACGTGTCGTGGACCCATCGACTTGGTAGAAAGTGTCGAAGATGGACGACAGCCGCGCTTTGGGAATGCCGATGCCTTCGTCCTGAAAGACCAGGTGGACGTAGACGTCCTCCGCAGCTGCACGAACCGTAATCCGCCCGCCATCGGGGCTGAACTTCACTGAGTTGTCCAGGATATTGTAGCAGACCTGCCGGATCTTCTCGGGTTCACCGTAGAGGTACAGGCCCTCGGGGACGGGCTCCAAGGCCAACGCCACCTTGCTCCCAGCAGTACGCTGTTGAAAGACCTCGACCATCTCACTCAACAGGGGCCCCACCGGGATCGGGCGGAAATCCAGCGAGAGGCTGGTGATCGGGCTCAGTGAGACAATCTGATCCACGATTCGCACAACATCATCGACCCTACGCAGGACGGTGCCCAGCGTGGCACGCTGTTCAGCCAGCAGACTGCCCATCTCATCCATCAACATGAGTTCGAGATATCCCTTGATGAGAGTCAGCGGAGTACGCAACTCGTGTGAGATGTTCTGAAGCATCTGATCCTTGAGCTCCGAGAACTCCTGGAGTCGCTGATAGGCAGACTCGAGCCGCTGCCGTGTATCGCCCCCTTCCGCCGAGTGCTCGTGACCGATCATAACCGCGAGTTGCTGGGCCACAATCATCAGAGCCAGCACGTCCGTATTGGCGAAGGCCATCGGCTCAACGCTGTAGAGATCGAGCACGCCGATGCGCCGGTTGCGGAACGTAATCGGCAGCGCCGCCTGCGACCGCACATCGTTCGGTGCCCAAGGTGGCAGCTCAAAACGAGCATCAACTCGCACATCGTCCGTGATCTGCGGAGACTGCGTCCTACTCGCCAGCTGGGCAAGCCCATCGGGAACCGGGGTACCGGGCTGGACGGGGAGACCACCGCGCTGTACGCGCAGGGCCAGCGGCTGATCGGCATAGAAGGCAATCAGAGCCAGCCGGTAGCTTTCCTCGATCATCTTGAGCGCTCTGACAAACACCTGCCCGCTGGGTCTCTCCTGCGTGGCCATCTCGCTGATCTCGCGAATCAGCGCCAGGTGACGTTCGGCGGCAGCGGCCGTCTGCGCCGGCGTAGAATCCGGCGACGGCCAGCCTGTAGCCTCGGCATACGGCACAGAATCCGGCTGCGCTTTGTCGGCCTCTCTGGGCATGAAGTTCATCCGTCAAGGAAGCTTGATGCAGAATGACCGCGATAGATCACTCCCCAGCCTCCATCGCGGCCAGCACGGTCCTCGCTGAGTGCACCGGTTGCCAGCTACGGTGCTCGGTGATAGTCCTATGGAGACCTACCGGGCACCCGCGGCAGCACGCTGATCGGCGCGCCAGTGGCAGTCCTTGTACTTCTTCCCACTCCCGCACCAACACGGGTCATTGCGTCCCGGCTTGCGGGCTGCTCTATGGGGCTCCGGCGCAGACTCGGCTGCACTTCCCCCGCTTGCACGGAAGGACAACTGCCGCTGTCGCGCCGGCTCCGGTTGAACGCGCCGCTGTCCCCCCGCCGCCGCAGTTTGGGGAACCAGGAACAGCGACCGGACGACCTCGGACTGGACGGAAGCCAACATCTCCTGGTACATCTCATAGGCTTCCTTCTGGTACGCCACCAGGGGATTCTGCTGTCCGACAGCGCGCAGGCCAATCCCTTCCCGCAGCATGTCCAGGCTCGTCAGGTGGCGGACCCAGTGGTCGTCAATCTGCCGCACCATCAGCCGGCGGTCGCGGAAAAGCCGGTGGGCCTCGACCACTGCATCACAGACCTGTCCCTCAAGCGCCTCATCCAGACGCCGGATCGGCTGGTCGTGCCAAGGCTCAAGCGCTTCAATGCCGATCGTCCGCTCCAACACGTCGCGTATCTGGGCAAAGAAGGGGTCTCTGCTCTCCAGGAGCGCACTGACTGGCAGCTCGTCCTGGCGCATCGACCGGTAGAGATCCTCACCCATGCGCCGGTTCAGCTCCCAGTAGGCCTGGTCGGCCCAGCCACATGCTTGAGAGATCAGCGCCTCCGCATCGAGCGCCTGAAGGTCTGACACCCCGAAGCCACGGGGCAGAGGCACAAAGCGACGCAACTCGGCCAGCAGAGCCTCAGTGTCCGCGTCAGAGAGAGCTTCCGATTCCGACCTGTCACGAGCTCCGGCCTCGTGGGCATTGACCACGCGCCGAACCTCGGTCTCAAACATCGCCATGAGGTCATCGTGCAGATCATCACGGCTTAGGACTTTTCTCCGTTCCGCGTAGATCACCTCACGCTGTTTGTTCACCACATTGTCGTACTCCAGGACGTGCTTGCGGATGTCGAAGTTGTAGCCCTCGACACGTTCCTGGACAGACTCGATGACCTTGCCGAGCATGCTCGATTCGAGCGCCGCCTCCTCGAACCCAGCACGATCCATCCACGGTTGGAGGCGTTCGCCGCCGAAGCGGCGCATGAGCTCATCTTCGAGCGAGATGTAGAACCGGCTGGAGCCGGGATCGCCCTGGCGGCCCGCGCGACCGCGCAGCTGGTTATCAATGCGGCGAGCCTCGTGACGCTCGGTGCCGATCACGTGAAGCCCGCCCAGGGCATAGACACGCTCACGGTCCTTGCGGCATTGGACGACCTTGTCACGCAGCGCCTCGGCCCAACGCTCAGGATAGACGCCCGTGGGATCTTGCCCCTCCCGCGCGAGCTTGAGCGCGTTCTCCCAATCATTGGAGTGAATCGTCGTGAGATCGACACCTTCGCGGCGCAACTCATCACGGGCCATGCCCTCGGCATTGCCGCCCAGAAGAATGTCCACGCCTCGGCCCGCCATGTTGGTGGCGATTGTGACCGCGCTGGGCTGCCCGGCCTGAGCGATGATCAACGCTTCCCGCTCGTGGTATTTGGCGTTCAGCACGGCATGCTGCACGTGGCGGCGGGTGAGTTGTTTTGATAGACGCTCGGACGTCTCGATCGCGGTCGTGCCCACCAACACAGGCCGCCCAGCGGTGTAGGCCTCCTGAATCTCGTCGATGACGGCCGTGAACTTGGCCTGCTCGGTCTTGTAGATTTGGTCGGGTAGATCCAACCGCTGGTAGTAACGTTCGTCGCCCTTTGGACCATCGTAGACCGTCACCCTATAGTGGTTCTGGTCACCGAGAACGCCGGCGAAGGCGACGCCCGATTCCTCGGGCTGGATCTGCTTCCGCTCAAGGTTCCCAAACTCCGCCTGGTATTCCACATTTGTCGGCAGAACCAGGACATCAAGATCATAGATCTTGCGCAGCTCCTCGTCCTCAGTGGCAGCCGTGCCCGTCATTCCCGCCAGCTTATCGTACATCCTGAAGAAGTTCTGGAACGTGATCGTCGCGTAGGTGAGGGATTCGCGCCGGACGGTCACCCCTTCCTTGGCCTCGATCGCCTGGTGGAGACCCTCCGAATACCGCCGGCCGAACATTAGGCGCCCGGTGAACTCATCCACGATGATGATCTCGCCATCGCGCACGACGTATTCCTTGTCACGCTGGAAGAACTCCTTAGCGCGCAACGCGTTATCGAGGTAGGGCAACATCGCAGCGTGCTGCGGGTCGTAGATGCTCTCACCTTCGGGGATACTCACCAGGGACTCTACCTTGGCCACACCCTCTTCGGTCAGAATCACGATCTGCGAGCGTGCGTCCACCTCGTAATCTGCCTCGGCCTGCAGACGGGGGACGAGCTGCGCGAACCGCTGATATAGCTCAGAGGATTCGTCGGACGGCCCCGAGATGATCAGTGGCGTCCGCGCTTCGTCGATCAGGATGCTGTCTACCTCGTCGACGATGGCATAGTGTAGCTCGCGCTGCGTGCACTGGGCCAGGTCTATGGCCATATTGTCCCGCAGATAGTCGAATCCAAACTCGTTGTTGGTCCCGTAGGTGATCTCGGCCTGGTAGGCCTCGCGCCGCGTGATCGGCCGCAGGTGCTGGTACCGGTCGTCGTCAGAAGCGTAGTCCGGGTCATAGAGGAACGAGGCCTCATCGGGTCGGCCCGCACCAGACTGAATCACGCTCACCGAGACGCCCAGGGTGTGGTAAATCGGCCCCATCCACTGAACGCCGACTTTGGCCAGGTAGTCGTTCGGCGTGACGAGATGGGCACCTCCACCTGTCAGAGCATTGAGGTAGAGCGGCAGGGTCGCCACAAGGGTCTTGCCCTCGCCGGTTCGCATCTCGACGACCTGTCCCTGGTGTAAAATCATGCCGCCGATAAGCTGCACGTCATAGTGCCGGTGGCCGATGGTGCGGCGCCCGGCCTCGCGCACAGCAGCGAACGCTTCGGGTAGCACATCCTCAAGCGTGGCGCCCGCCTCCAGGCGCTCACGGAACTCCGCTGTCTTTGCCCGGAGGCTCTCGTCCGACAACAGCCGATAGTCAGCCTCCAGCGCATTGATGACTTGGGCTGTCTTCTGCAGGCGCGCAATCGTTTTGCTGTTGGGATCGCTAAAGATCTTCTTCAGTAGTCCGCCAAACATTCAGTTCTCCATGCGGGTCCATATGTCCCAGAAGATTATACCACGGCGGATATGCCCGACAATGTATGCGCGGCGCACACAGCAGCCAGCGCTGTTCTGACATTAGGAGTAAGAAGCTGAGGAATCCCTTACCATGGCTTGGCCCCCCGGCGAGGGGGGATCCGGGGGGCCACCAGCCAAGGAAAGGAGGAGAGGTGCGATGGATTTTGTCCCATCATTACCTCATCGCCTCCTATGATACCGGCTCACCAGGTATGGTATAAGTGACGAATGACTATGACTCTAATGACGTAGCTCCCAACGCAGATTCATCAGAGACCCTATCTTTGGGATTCATGGATTTGTGCTAGACTGGGGGTGCAGCTGATAGCTATACACCATCAGTCAGGCCAATGGCCATCAGGAGGGTATGATGAACGCCTCAACCGAGATACCGGATGCCGAGGGCGCTATGAAACTCGAAGATACTGCAGCCACGGACGTGGAGGGCAGTGAAGCCGTTGTCGACGAGGTTACAGCCGAAACCGTCAACATCTCTCAGGGCGGAGCGCAGGTCGTCAAGGCCGACAAAGTCTTCGTCGAGCAAGGGGGCATAGCCAGAGCCGAAGCCAGGTTCATCGACGTGAAGAACGGCGGTATCGGCATTGCTCAGGGCGAAAACGTCACGGTGACAGACGGCGGGGTGGCGGTCGTCGCCGCCGAACACGTCAAGATGACCGATGCAATGGCGCTTTTCGTCGCCGCCAACGACATCCAGGGCGAGGACATGACCATCATCTTCGACGTGCGGGCCGCAGTCATCTTCGGCCTGATCGTCGGCGCCATCTCCAGCCTGTTCAAGCTGCTCCACAGGCGCAGAGGCTAGTGCAACTTCACCCCACAAAAAAGGGGCGACGCTGAGCGTCGCCCCTTATCCCGTCTTGAAAGAGCGTGTCCGAGAGATCTACGCTTGCACGGCTCCGACAACTGCGGCGAAGGCACTCGGCTCGTTGACGGCCAGCTCGGCAAGGATCTTGCGGTCCAGCCGGATGTCGGCCTCGATCAGATCATGGATCAGGCGACTATAGGTCGTGCCGTTTTCCCGGGCCGCAGCATTGATGCGGATAATCCACAAGCGTCGCATATCCCGCTTCCGGTTGCGCCGGTCGCGGTAGGCATAGGCCATGGACTTCATCCATGCTTCGTTGGCTCGCCGGAACAACTTACGGCGCGTCCCAAAGAAGCCCTTAGTCTGCCGGACCAGCTTCTTGTGGCGACGGCGTGTTACGGTTCCACCCTTAACTCTCACACTTCACCTCTGATAAACTAAGACTGCTCTTTTAGATAAGGAGCCAACCGGCGTACCCGGGCCTTGATGCCCCGGCTTTCGACCACGAACATTTCGTCGAGGTCGCCCAGCACGCGGCGCGGCTTCTTGGTGCGGAAGTGGCTCTTGCCCTGCCTGGTGCGCATCAACTTCCCCTTGCCGCCCCGGGAAATCCGGAACCGCTTGGAAGTTGGCTTATGCGTCTTCATCTTCGGCACGTGATTCCTCCTCCTAGCTCTTTTTCGGCGCGAGCACCATCAACATTGTGTGCCCATCCATCTGGGGGGCTTGCTCTACAGTGGCAACGTCGGCCAGGCCGTTAGCGATCTCCTGAAGCTGCTCCATCGCAACTTCGGGATACGTGATCTCGCGACCACGGAATCGCACGCGAACCTTGACCTTGTTACCGTCCTCAAGCCAACCACGCGCATTCTTGACCTTGAACATCGTGTGATGATCATTGGTCTTGGGCCGGATACGTATCTCTTTGACTTCGACCTGTTTCTGCGATTTCCGCGCTTCACGTTCCTTCTTGGCTTGCGCGTACAGAAACTTGCCGAAATCCATAATACGAGTCACAGGTGGCTCGGCGTTTGGTGCCACTTCCACCAAATCCAGGCTTGCTTCCTCGGCGAGCTTGATGGCCTTGAAGGTTGGCATCACGCCAAGGTTATTCCCTTCCACGTCGATGACGCGGACTTCCCGAGCTCGAATCTGGCTGTTTGCGCGATACTCCTGCTTACTTATAGTTGTCCCCCTTGTGTATGAACATCAAATGTGACTGGCACTAATCCGCCCGTATCATAACATGAAAATGACGACTGTCAATTTCCGAACACCCAGAAGCCTGCGTCGGGCCCTCGTGCTTACGGAGGCGGGAGTGTGTAGGTTGGCTCTGGGGTTGAGGTTGGTGTTGGCGTCGGCGTTGCTGTCGGCTCCGCCCCATCGCCTTCGGGCGTCGGGGTCGGCGTCGCGGTTGAGGTTGCGGGCGCCTCGGTCGGTGTCGTCGTCGGTGTGATTGTCACCGTCGGGGTCTCAGTAGGCGTCTCGGTTGGCGTAACCTCCGGCGTCGGGGTCGGTGTCGGTCCGACGATCTGGACCTGCTGCCGGGCCTCAAAGCGCGCCCCTTGCTGGTTGTACGCAACCACGCGCAGGGTGTACGTCGCAGGGGACAGCTCCAACGGAATCTGCCACACTCCAAGCATGCCGTCGCGGACCATTGCCAGATGCGGGCCGCTGATCCAGTCCCATCCTTGCGGATTCGAGCCAAGTCCATAGGTGATTTCGTAGCGGTCGAAATCTGGCATCTCGACCGTCCCGTGGATCTCGAGATAGCCATAGGCCTCGGAGCCAGCGGCAGGCGACGTGATCTCCACCCTGGGGGGCTGCTCGGCGCTGGTGCACTCTGCATCGGGCGCGACCGCGATGTCGCGCTCGGCAGCCCACTGCGCCAACCACTCCCGCCCCTTGGGATCTGCCACCCGGTTCAGATAGACCACAACCCGAGAGATGACGTTGGTGCGACAATAGGCATTCGCCAGAAGACCGCTGTTGCCGTCGATCTCGACCTGCTGGAGCCAGTCCTGGTCCGCTTTGGGGGGCAGATTGTCGAGCGTGAAGACCTCGGTACGTCGCTCCGGGCAGTAGGCCGAGGCTTCCGTTCCCGAGAGTGTGCACACCTCACGCTCCACAATACCCGCGGGTCGGGCGAAGTCGCGTGCGGGTATGCCTTCGTGAGCTCGAAGCATAAAGGCCTGCCAGATGGGGCCGGCGCCTGAAGATCCGATGACGCCCCCCATCTCGGAATTGTCGTTATTGCCGACCCAAACGCCGGCCGCGATGTCAGGCGTGTAGCCCACGGTCCAGGCATCGCGGTTATCGTTGGTGCTGCCGGTCTTGGCCGCAACGGGCCGGTCGGCAAGCTCCAGGACGCTCGGACATGCAAAGACCAGACACCGTGCTCGCGTATCGGATAAGATACTCGTGAGTAGATAGGCCAGATCCGGCGCCACGACCTGTTCACCCTGCCTGCGGCGGTTGTCGATGAGCACATTACCGGCCTGATCTTCGACCCACAGAATCGGGGTAGGTTCCATCCTCAACCCGCCGTTGGCGATCGTCGCGTAGGCGCCGGCCAGCTCCAAGGGCTTGATCTCTCCACCCCCTAGCGTCAATGCCAGCCCGTAAGCGGGTCGAGTCTCGTAGGGGTAATCCGGACAGGACACTTGCGGCGAGACCAGTGAGGTGGCGCCCAAACGCTCGGCCATTGCCAGCAACCCGTCGACTGTCACATACTCCAACGCCTTCACCGCCGGAATGTTCAGCGAGTTGGCTAGCGCAGTCCGCACCGAAACCGGCCCGCGGAACTTCCCATCGTAGTTCACCGGCTCATAGACGTTGCCCGCGTAGTCGGGATACGCCACCGGCAGATCCCACAGGACTGTAGCCGGAGTCCAGCCGCGTTCGAAGGCCGCCAGGTAGGTCAATGGCTTGATGGCCGAGCCCGGCTGCCGGCAGCGAAGCGTGACGTTGACCTGACCACCGATTTCCGCATTGTAGAAATCGATGCTGCCGACCATCGCCAGGATGTGCCCGCTTGAGGGCTCGAGCGCCACCAGAGCGCCGTTCGTCACGGCACGGTCAGCCAGCCCGGCGACGCCCTGCGCCACCTCTTCTTCCGCGATGCCCTGCAGACGCCGGTCGAGCGTTGTATGGATGCGGAGGCCACGACCAGTATAGAGCGCATTGGCGCCTACATTCTGCTCCACCCACTGCGTCACGTAGACCACAAAGTGTGCCGCAGGGATGCGATCCGTATAGATCGGCCTGAAGTCGAAGGTATCCATCTCGGCCGCTGCGGCAACGGCTTGGTCAACAGTGATATAGCCGTCCTCGACCATCAGGGCCAGGACAACCTTGTGACGGGCTAGAGCTGCCTCGAGGCCACCGTGATACGGATCATAGGTTGCGGGCGACTGCGGTAATCCGGCAAGGAAGGACGCCTGTGCCAGTGTGAGGTTGGCTGCATTGGTGCCGAAGTAGGTCCGGGCAGCAGCGTCGACGCCGTAAGCGAGGTTGCCGTAGTTGTTGTTGTTGACGTAGATCTCGAGGATGTCCTCTTTGCTGTACCGGCGGGTCAGCTCTGCTGCGAGGATGATCTCCTTGATTTTCCGCGAGACAGTGCGCTCTGCAGCCGCATCGGGTCCCAACAGGATGTTGCGCGCCACCTGTTGCGTGATCGTGCTGGCACCAGAAACGACCTCACGCTCCTGGAGTGCGTAGTAGACCGCGCGGGCGATGGCGATCGGGTCGAAGCCGCCGTGCTGGTAGAAGTTGCGATCTTCCGTGGCCACAGTGGCCAACTTCAGATGGGACGATATCTGATTGTACGGTACGTAAGTGCGTCTTCCCGCCGTCGGGTCGATGATCTCGTGGAGGAGCCCCCCATCACGGTCATAGATCTGGCTGCTGGCGAAGTTCGGTTGCCGCTCGCGAAGCTCATCGGGCGAGGGAAGCTGCGTAGCCAGATAGATGTAGCCGACGGCACCGGCTAGAAGCGCGAGTACAAACAGCCCGAAGCCCACCAGAGTGATGGCCAGCAGCGTAGACGCCCAACCCGAGCCCTGGCCCTTCCGCCGAGACGGCGGCTTGCGAGGGGGGGTGCGGGCCGGCGGGGGCGGGGGAGGCGTCGCTGGGGGCGTTCTCACGGGCACAATCGGTTGCGTCGGCTCGTCATCGTCGGCGCGATACTCGCTCCACGTGCGGACAAGCCGCGTGGGCTCTGGCTCGCCAAAAGGCAGCGAACGCCCTTCCGCAGGCAGCTCACCCCGGGGCGCGATGGGAGCCGCCCCCTGCCCGACCGCATCAGGCTCAGCCGGAACCGGGGTGGCTTGATGTGATCCCGACTGAAGCGGGATCGTGGGCTGAGCGGCAGCGGGATCCGGTGGCGCAGGCTGGTGGGCCTCGGGCACAGCGGGCTCCGCGTCATATTCCGGGGACGTGCCGGTAGACTCAGCGTCGTGCCCGGATCGAGGGCGCAGCTCCGCCGGCTCCCAGTCAGATGGTTGCGCCGGCCCGTTCTGGCGGTCAGCCGGGGGCCGCGGCGCACCTCGATCGCGTGATGGGTTGGACTCTGATGGCATTGGCTGTTACTCCGATACGCAGGCACCACAACGCATACGCCTGCCGTCCAGGGGTTCCGGACATTTTGAGTGCTCTTCGTCGGTGAATTGTACCGTTAACAGCCTCGAAGGCAACGCCCTGACGATGCTCAGCTTCCCCTGAGCAGGGCCCAGGCTTCGGTGATCTGGGCTTCCACAGAAGTACCCGCCGTCCCGCCGGTCACATTGCGCCGCGCCACCGATTGGTCAAAGTCGAGCTCGAGCACCACGTCGGGGCCGAAATGAGGTGATACCTCCTGATAGGTCCGCGCGGAAAGCTCCCGCAGACTGATTCCCTGTTCAAGGGCAACCCGGACGACCCGCCCAACAATGTGGTGGCTCTCGCGGAACGGGACACCCCGCTGCACCAGATAGTCAGCCAGATCGGTCGCGAGCAGTTCATCCGTCAACGCGTCTCGCATCCGCTCTTCGCGAATCGTCAGCGTCGCGATCACGCCGGTGAGAACGGGCAGCTCCAGCGCCAGCGTGTCGATCGTGTCAAAGAGCGGCTCCTTGTCCTCCTGCAGGTCCTTGTCATAGGCGCTCGGTATGCCCTTCAGGGTCGTCAGCAGCCCCACCAGGTTTCCCAGCAGCCTTCCGGTCTTGCCACGCGCCAGCTCAAGGGCATCAGGGTTCTTCTTCTGCGGCATGATGCTCGAACCCGTAGTGTAGGCATCATCGAGCTCTACAAAGCCGAACTCTGCCGAGGCGTAGATGATAAGGTCTTCGGCCAGCTTGCTCAGGTGAGTCTGAAGTAGCGTTGCCCAAAAGAGGAACTCGGCGACGAAATCCCGATCGGCGACGGCGTCCAGGCTGTTACGGCTGATGTCTGCGAAGCCCAGATCCTCAGCCAGGGCACGCCGGTCGATGCCGAAGGTGTTGCCCGCCAAAGCCGCACTGCCCAGGGGCAGCACAGCCACGCGCCGAATCAGCGCCTCCAGGCGCTCCAGGTCGCGCTGGAGCATCCAGAAGAACGACATAAGCCAGTGGGAACAGAGAATCGGCTGCGCGGGTTGCAGATGCGTGTATCCCGGCATGATGACGCCGCGCTGTGCTTCCGCCTGCTCCACGAGCGCCGCTTGGAGCGCGCGCACGAGCCCGCGGAACCCGCTGTCGGGCGTCTCACCGATCCTGGTCAGCAGGTACAGACGCACGTCGGTCGCGACCTGATCGTTGCGACTGCGGCCCGTGTGCAGTTTTCCGGCGACATCGCCGATCAGTTCCTGAAGGCGGCGTTCGACTGCAGTATGGATGTCCTCATCGAGCGGCAACAGCGTGAAACTGCCGGTTTCGAACTCAGCGAGGACGGCATCCAGGCCCTGCTGGAGCGCCACATTCTCCTCAGCCGTCAGTACACCGACACGCTCGAGCGCCGTCGCATAGGCCTTGCTTCCGGTGATGTCCGCCTCATAGAGACGCCGGTCGAACGCGATCGACGCGTTGAACGCCCAAAGCTCGGCATCGGTTGCCTTCGCAAACCGTCCTCCCCAGAGTTTGCCCATTGTCACGCCTCCCTAGGCTGCGTTTGGCGGCCATATATAGAGAGGCCCGTTCGGGCCTCTCTCACAATCCTCGCCGGATCGATGCTCTAGTCGCGCTTGAACTTCGCGAAGTCTGGCTGCGCATAGGTTGACTTGCCCAACCCCTCGATGTCCAGAAGCGCCTTGACCTTCAACGGCAGACCGAAGAGATGAATGAAGCCCTCCGCATCGCTCTGGTTGTAGACATCATCCTGCCCAAACGTTGCATAGTCCTCGCGGTAGAGCGAGTAGGGCGATCTGCGCCCGGCCACCGTACACGTCCCCTTGAACAACTTGAGCCGCACCGAGCCAGTCACGTTCTGCATGATCGTGTCGACAAAGGCGTCCATAGCCGTGCGCAGAGGCGTGAACCACTTACCGTAGTAGACCTGTTCGGCGTACTTCTCGGCGACCACGTCCTTGTAGTGCAAAGTATCACGATCCAGGCAAAGCGTCTCCAACGCTCGCAAGCCTGCGTAGAGCATGGTTCCGGCAGGTGTCTCGTAGACCCCCCGCGACTTGATGCCAACCAGGCGATTCTCCACCAGATCAACACGCCCGACCCCGTGCTCCCCTGCGACCTTGTTGAGGTAGGTGACCAACTCGACCGGTCCGTGAGCCACACCATCGACCCGCACCGGCACCCCAGAGCGGAAATCAATCTCGACGTACCGCGGCTGATCCGGCGCCTTTTCGGGAGCGACCGTCAACTGAAACATGTCTTCCTCGGGCTCCTGCCAGGGATCCTCGAGAATGTGGCCTTCGTGGCTAAGATGCCAGATGTTCCGATCGCGGCTGTACTTGGACTTTCCTGTTGCCGTGACCGGTACGCCGTGCGCGGTGGCGTACTCCAAGGCATCAGCGCGGGAGCGGATGCTCCACTCGCGCCAGGGGGCAATCACCGTAAGACGCGGATTGAGCGCCATCACACCCAACTCGAAGCGGACCTGATCGTTTCCTTTGCCAGTGGCACCGTGGGCGATCGCGTCTGCCCCCTCGAGTTCGGCGATCTCCACCAGCCGCTTGGCGATCAGCGGGCGAGCGAACGATGTGCCCAGAAGATACTGGCGCTCGTAGATCGCACCGGCCCGCATCGTCGGGAAGACAAAGTCCTCAAGGAACTCCTGCCGTAGATCCTCGACGTATGACTTGATCGCACCGCTGATCCGGGCCTTCTCAGGCAGGCCATCCAGTTCCTCGTCCTGGCCCAGGTCCGCCGTGAAGGTGATCACTTCGCAATCATAGTTCTCGATCAGCCACGGGACGATACAGGATGTATCAAGGCCACCCGAATAGGCCAATACCACCTTCGTGACTTTCTTTGCTGCCATCGCACTCCTCCGTTGATTCCTATAGGATGCTGGTATGGATGCTCAGGAGACCGGCCAGATGGCCGAGTCCTGCTTTGGGAATAGAACACTGACCAACAGCCGCCCCTCCAGATTGCCCCCGCAATCCGCATAGGCGCGTTCCAACTCGGCGAACGAGCGATATCCGAAGAGCACGTGGAGAAAAGTTAGGTCGGGGAAGCGCGCAAATGCGCCGCCGGCCCTACGGTCGCTGTCGCCGCCCTGGTCCCACGGCCAAGGGACAATGTCGACAATGCGTCCCCCCTCGAACATCACCCTGGCCCCGCCACGATAGAAATCAAGGCCAAGGCTACCGGTGTGCCCCACCAACACCGAGTCCGCCAGCCGGCGTTCCAGAACAGGCACAATCGTCGTCAAAAAACCTGGTACATCCGGAACTCTGATGTACCACGCATACGGATGGCTGACCCACGGTAACCAGTCCGCGACAATCGGATAGACCGGGTGCTCCGGTCCAAGACTGAGGCCAATAAGCTCAAGAGGCGGGCTGCCGTTCTCCTCCATATAGAGCGGGATCTCGGCGCCGGCCTTCTTGACGTGGCGCAAGACGGCGGGCGTAACCGCCCACCACGAGACGCCCGGCGCCAGCTCATACTGTCTCAGATATACTCCGTTTGCCCAGCGTGTCGCCATGTAGGCGATGAACCCGACCGGTTCACCCGCAGCCGTCTCGATGACCTCGAAACGGAGTGCGCCGGCACTCTCCGGCGAGCGTCCCTCGAGCTCGTAGCGCCAGAGGATTTCGTCACGCACGCAATGCACCAGGTAACGTTGTTGGGCGTACCCATCCACCTGCCTGATGAACGCCAGGTCGCCGGCAGCGGCTCGACGTATCCGGTATGCCTCTTCCTGTCCGTCCTTGAGTGCCGGCACGCTGCTCACGGGACCGCGAAGCCCACCGTGCAGATTCATGGTCATCTCATAGCCGAACTGCCGGTAGTACCAGGGGATGCCTGTGATCGCCTGGAGCTGATGGCCGCGCTCAGCGCTCCATTGGTGGAGCACCTCGAACTGCGCACGGACCAGGCCCCGGCGACGGTAATCCGGATGGGTGCCTACCAGTTCCGGACGGCCAACCCCAAGCTCGATGCCGCCGTATGACCAGGTCTGGGAGATCAGGTTGGTGCTGGAGACGATCGCGCCATTGGCAGTGTCCTCGACCACCAGGAAGTCCCCGACCTTGAACGTGGGATGCGGTTGGGTCATCAGATCACGCACCCAGGCAGCCACGTGCACGTCCGGTTTATCCCAACCCACGTCGCTGTGGACGCAAGCATTGAAGCTCGCTACTGCCTCAACGTCGGCCGCGGTTGCCTGCCGCAAGACAAGACCATCGCCCAGGTCGCGAAACAGCGTATTATCGGCCATCGTCTGATGCCTCCTGGTCAGGATGCAAGGATTTCTAGCGCGTGCGTCAGCACCGCTATGGAGCGATGAAACTCATCGGCTTCGATGTGTTCTTTGGGCGTATGGTCCAGCGAGGAGTCGCCGGGGCCATACGCCACGATCGGACATTCCCAGACTGGACCGACCGTGTTCATATCCGAGGTCCCGGTCTTGAGCTTGAAGTGTGGCTGTCCGCCCCGTGCACGGATCGCGCGCAACAACGCCCGCACCGGCGGTGTGTTCTTTCCAGAGGTGTAGGCCGGATCGGACCCGAGGAGCCTGAGCTCGGCGCCATTGCTCCACGCCTCCATATGCGACTGCAGAGCATCGACGTTGAAGTTCGGCGGAATCCGGGCGACGATGTTCATTTCGACGTAGTCATTCAGGCCATCGCTGTAGGTGTGCAGATCCCGCAAGGCGGGGTCCAGCGTGTTGAAACGTCCCGACTTGTTCTGGTTGTAGGCATAGGCGTAGCGTCGCAGACGGTTCCAGAACGTGACCGCGTGTTCAGCCGGTCCTGCGGTTTCTCCGGCACTATGCCCGCCGGGCTGCGTCAAACGGTATTCCATGTTCAGCATCCCCTTGTATCCCAGGGTTATGCTGTCCCACGCGCTCGGTTCTCCGATGATGGCATAGTCAGGGGCAGGCATCGTCTGGGCCAGATAGGCGGCCCCCCAACCGTGCGACTCCTCCTCAACCGCACCGATCACCGTGATCCGCGCCTGATGCAGCTTGGGCCCGACGCGCGCAGCCGCCAGCACAAACGTAGCAAGCGGACCCTTGGCATCGACGGCCCCGCGCCCGTATAGCTTGCCATCGTCCCAACGCACCGTGATGAAGCCCGGCACCGTGTCCATATGTCCCAGAAGGACAACTTGGCGCGCCGCCGTGGGGTTGCCAATCGCACCCACGACGTTACCGGCCTCGTCTCGATGGACGGCAAAGCCTAGCTTGCGCATCTGCATCATCAGGTAGTCGGCGAAGACATCTTCACCGCCCGATGGGCTGGGAATCGAAAGCAGTTTCTCCAGAAACTCCAGCTCGTCCAAGCGATCCTCCCCCATACCGGTTCGTGGTATCCTCAGATCCGGATGTCCCTGTGTTCGCACGCTATTGCTGCAGACGGCCCACGGTGAGCTTCTGCGTGCGCAGGAATCGTATCGCGGCGACCGTCGCCCGCAACGCCACCAACGTCGTGACGTAGGGCACGTGATGTTCCAGCGCAGCCATGCGGATGCGGTATCCCGATGTTCGGGGCGCGTGCCGGGGAAGCGGCACCCCGCGCTCTTGGGCCGTCGCCGGTAGCGGCGACTCGTGGCGGGGTGGGCCCTTCTCGACGGAAGACGGCGTGTTCACAACCAGGCTGACCTCACCCTGGACAATCAGGTCCACACAATCGGGACGCCCCTCTCCGACCTTCAGCACCTGTCGCACAGGTACGCCCATTGCCCGCAGCGCCTGCGCCGTCCCACGGGTCGCCACGATCTCAAAACCCATATCGCTGAGCCGAGCGACCAGCGACGTACCCTCGCGCTTATCGACATCCGACAGGCTGACCAGCACCGCTCCCGAGGTCGGCAGCGGGTTGCCCGCGGCAGTCTGCGCCTTTGCGAACGACTCGGGGAAGGTGGCCCCGAAGCTCATGACCTCGCCCGTGGAGCGCATCTCCGGCCCCAGAAGCACGTCACAGCCAGGGAAGCGTCCAAAGGGCAGCACGACCTCCTTGACCGAGGAACGCTCCGGCCACGGCGTAGGCGCAAGATGTGTCGCATCCAGATAGGCCTCCAGGCTCGTCGACGGCGTTGTGTGCGCCGCATAGGGCCAATAGGGCGGCAACAACTCCCGCAGCGTACGCCCAACTAGAATCTTGGCTGCCAGCTTCGCCACTGGAATGCCAATCGCCTTGCTGACGTACGGTACCGTCCGTGACGCGCGTGGGTTCGCTTCCAGCAGAAAGAGCTCCTTTCCCCGGATCGCCATCTGCAGGTTGATCAGGCCCGTGACGCCCATTGCCCGCACCAGGCGATTGACCGCCTCTTCGATGCACCGCACCATCGTGTCCGAGAGGCTGACAGGCGGCAGCACACACGCAGAATCCCCCGAGTGGACGCCTGCCTCCTCGATCTGCTCCATCAAACCGGCGATCCACACGTCGGTGCCGTCGCTCAGAACGTCAACATCGAGCTCAACGGCGCCCTCCAGGAAACGATCGATCAAGATCGGATGACCGGCGGAGACCCGTGCAGCCTCATTCACGAAATGACGCAGCTCGTCGTTGTTGCCCACAATCTCCATCGCCCGGCCACCCAAGACGTAACTCGGGCGGATCAGCACGGGATATCCCAGCGACTCAGCCACGGCCAGCGCCTCGGGGACCGTCGTCGCGATGCCGTACGGCGGGCTCTTGAGCCCCAGCGTCTCGAGCAATGCGCCGAACTGCTCACGGTCCTCCGCCAACTCAATCGTGTTGAAATCCGTGCCCAGGAGGGGAATGCCCTTGTCGACGAACGTGCGGGCGAGTTTCAGAGGTGTCTGCCCCCCGAACCCCACCACAACGCCCACCGGGTTCTCATGCTGGATAACGTTGAGCACGTCCTCGACCGTCAGGGGCTCGAAGTACAGCCGGTCTGCCGTATCGTAATCGGTGGACACCGTCTCGGGGTTGGAGTTGACCATAATCACCTCATACCCCTCCTCCTGCAATGCCCACACCGCGTGGACGTTGGCATAGTCGAACTCCACACCTTGACCAATGCGGTTGGGCCCCGATCCGAGAATAACGACCTTGGGCCGTGTGGAGGGCACGGCTTCGCTCTCGGTCCCGCCATACGTCGAGTAGAAATACGGTGTATAGGCTTCGAACTCCGCGGCGCAGGTGTCCACCATCTTGTAGACGGGTCGCACGCCCAGCTCGGCGCGCCGCTGGCTTACCTCCTCGGCGCTGCGCTCGAATAGCTCGCCCAACTCGAGGTCCGAGAACCCCCAGGCCTTCGCCTGAGTCAGCGCTTCGGCGTCCAGCGCGTCCCAGGAGAGCTCCCAAAGCGTGGACTCCAACGCGATGAACTGTTCCATTTCCGTGAGAAACCAGGGGTCGATATGCGAGTGGAGATGGATCTCTTCGACGCTGTAGCCACGCCGCAACGCTGCATAGATATACGCCAAGCGCTCAGGGGTCGGGATCGCCAGATATTGCCCGATGTGGTCGAACTCGAGCTTCGGCGTCGCGTCCAACTCCAGCGAGCGCACGGCCTTACCCAGCGCCTCTTTGAAGGTCCGCCCGATCGCCATCGCCTCCCCTACCGACTTCATCTGCGTCGTCAGTCGGGGATCGGCGCCCGGAAACTTCTCCAGCTGGAAGCGGGGGAACTTGACCACAACGTAATCGAGCGTGGGCTCGAAGGCCGCGGTCGTGCGACGGGTGATATCGTTGGCGATTTCATCCAGGCGATACCCCACGGCCAACAGCGCCGCCACCTTCGCGATAGGATAACCGGTCGCCTTAGAGGCCAGCGCCGATGACCGCGAGACACGCGGGTTCATCTCGATGACGACCATTCGCCCCGTCGCGGGATCGATCGCGAATTGGATATTCGAACCGCCTGTATCCACACCGATCGCCCGCAGAACTGCGATAGCCGCATCACGCATCCGCTGGTACTCGCGATCCGTAAGCGTCTGCGCCGGGGCAACAGTGATGCTGTCGCCCGTATGCACCCCCATCGGGTCGAAATTCTCGATTGAACAGACGACGACGGCGTTGTCCGCGTGGTCGCGCATCACCTCCATCTCGAATTCCTTCCAGCCGATGACCGACTCCTCGAGCAGAACGGTGTGGGTGGGACTCTCGATCAGTCCACGGGCGACCAACAGCGTGAGTTCCTCCACGTTATAGGCGACGCCCCCGCCCGTGCCGCCCAAGGTGAAGCTGGGCCGGGCGACCAACGGATAACCCAGTTCGCGCGCCACCTCCAGGGCTTCGGTAAGAGTGCCGATTTGCCGGCTCCTGGGCACCTCCAGACCAATGCGCTCCATCGTCTGCTTGAAGAGCGCGCGATCTTCCGCGAGCTGGATTGCCGCGAATGGTGCGCCTATCAACTCGACCCCGTAGCGGTCCAGGACCCCGGCTTCATGCAGCGCCACGGCCAGGTTCAGTGCTGTCTGTCCACCCAAGGTCGGTAGCAACGCGTCCGGACGTTCTCGCTGAATGATCGCATCCACGCACTCGACGGTCAGGGGCTCTATGTAGACGGCATCGGAGAGCTCCGGGTCGGTCATGATCGTGGCAGAGTTCGAGTTCACAACGATCAAGCGGTAACCCGCGCGACGGAGAGCCTTGAGCGCCTGCGTACCGGAATAGTCGAACTCCGCGGCCTGGCCGATGACAATCGGACCCGACCCGATGATCAGGATCGTCTCGATATCGGTGCGCTTAGGCATGCGCACGCTCCACCATGTCCAGGAAGCGGTCGAAGAAGTCCCGGGCATCGTGTGGCCCTGGTGATGCCTCGGGATGATACTGCACCGACAACGCCGGGTAGTCTTGTAGGCGCAACCCCTCCACCGTGCCGTCGTTGAGCGACAGGTGTGTTACCTCGACCGGGCCGAATCCTGCTGGGCTGGTCCCTGTCAGGGGCTCAGGGGGCAGCATCTCGGCCATCGTCATCGCTGCGTGCGGATTGGGTACACGGCACAGCCCTGGATTGGCCGGGCTGAAGGCCGCATCGATCGGCGCCCAGGGAATGCCAAGGCTGGTGGGGTCGACCGCAAAGCCGTGGTTCTGTGTGGTGATGAGGATGCGCCCTCCCGCCGTATCCTTGACGGGATGATTCGCCCCACGGTGGCCAAAGCGCATTTTGTAGGTCTTCCCGCCAGCCGCCAGGCCGAGAAGCTGGTGGCCCAAGCAAATGCCCCCCAGTGGCACGCCGCGACTGAGCAATGCCTGCATCAGCGTGATGGTCGGCACCAGCGGCTCCGGGTCGCCGGGACCGTTCGAGACCAACACGCCGTCGGGCCTCTGCGCCAGCACACCGTCGATGCTGGCGTCGTAAGGCATAACGGTCACCGCAGCGCCAAGCGCCAGCAGGTCGCGCACGATCCCGCCCTTGTACCCCGCATCGATGACGACCACGTGTGAACGGGCGCCGTCCCGATTACCCAGAACGGTCATTTCATCACAGGCGGCTTCCGCGGCCAAGTTACACCCCTTCATCGAGCGACTTTGACGCACACCCTCAAGCGCGGATGCGGGATCGAGGTCGCGTGTGGCGATCGTCCCGCGCATGGCGCCGTGCATGCGTAGATGGCGGGTCACGGCACGCGTGTCGACCCCCTCGATAGCGACGACCCCGGCATCAACCAGGTAATCGGTGAAGGCCAGGGTGGCGCGCTGGTTGAACGGCATCCGGATGGCGTGATGCACCACGTAGCCAGCGACCTGCACCCGCGACGACTCAACGTCCTCTGGGTTCACACCGTAGATCCCCACCTCGGGGTAGGTCATGACGACGATCTGACCACGATAGGAAGGGTCGGTCAAGACCTCCTGATAGCCTGTCATCCCGGTGTTGAAGACGAGTTCACCGAACGTCTCACCTGGAGCACCCACAGCACGCCCGCGAAAGACTGTACCGTCCTCAAGGACGAGCACAGCGGGTTGATACCCGGTTTTCATAGCGATCTCCTCTAGCCAGCCAGGACCGCGCCTACCTTCTCGATCACCGTCTCGATATCATCTTCGCTGATCACAAGGGGAGGCAAGAACCGCATCACCGTGGAGCCCGCGGGCAATGCCAGAATGCCTTGCTCGGCCAACGCTGCCAGATAGGCGCCCGAGCGCTCGCGGAGTTCGATGCCGACCATCAATCCCAGTCCGCGAACCTCGCGAACAACCGCGGCGTCGATGGCGGAGAAACCTTCCAGCAGCCGGGCGCCCAGACGCGCTGCCCGTTCCGGCAGGCGCTCCTCCTCCATTGCGTGCAGGGTCGCCAGCGCTGCGGCGCTCGCCAACGGGTTACCCCCGAACGTGGTCCCGTGCACGTGACCCGGAATCTCGCCTACGCGCTCGCCGATGAGCGTCGCACCAATCGGAATACCGCCTGCCAGACTCTTGGCAAGCGCCAGAAGATCGGGCTGCAGGCCGTAGTGCTCGGATGCAAAGAGCTTGCCCGTCCGTCCCACACCCGTCTGCACCTCATCGACGATGAACATCGCGCCCCGCTCACGGCACAACGCCTGAGCGCCCTGGAGGAACTCAGCGCTGCCAGGGTTGACGCCGCCCTCCCCCTGGACGACCTCGACGATGACCGCTGCAGTCTGCTCGTCGATCGTGTCCTCGAGCTTGGCAAGCCGGTTGTAGGGGACGAACGCGACGTCGGGGACGAGTGGCTCGAAAGCGTCGCGGTACTCCTTGCGCCAGGTCGTCGAGAGCGCCCCCATCGTGCGCCCGTGGAAGCCCCGCATCGTTGAGATGATCTTGGTCCGGCCAGTGGAGAGCCGCGCGAACTTGAGCGCCGCCTCGACAGCCTCGGCGCCAGAACTGCACAGGAATGCCCGCACTATGCCGGGCGGGCCGACGCGAACAAGCGTCGCCAGGAGCTGTGCACGCATGTCGTTATAGAAGCCATTGGGTGCCAGGAAGAGTCGCTCGGCCTGAGCCTGGACCGCCGCAACCACCGCAGGGTGTGCGTGCCCCATATTCGCGGCGCCGTGCCCGCCCACGCAGTCGATGTATTCGGTCCCATCCATATCCCAGACTCGAGCGCCCTGCCCACGCACCAACACGATGGGCTGCTTGCTGTAGACGCCACTCTCGTACTGGCTCTCCCAGGCAAGAATCTGATCCCTGTCGTAGATCGTCTCGTTCATCTGTGTCGTTCCTCCTGACATAGCAGCCGGCTACTTAATGACTGTGCCCTGGCCCGACAGCGCTGACAACACTGGCTTGTCGCGGCGTCCGTCGGCAAGGATCACCTGTTTGACTCCCTCCTGCAGTGCCTCCGTCGCGCCGAGGACTTTGCGCTTCATTCGCCCCTTGGCAAAGCGGTCCAGATACTCCTCAGCCTGGCCCTGCGGGATCTCGTCGATCAGGCTCTCCTCATCTTCCACATCGCGCAGTAGTCCTGGCACGTTGGTGAGGATCACCAGCGTTTCGGCCTCCAGCGCCGCTGCAATCGCTGCTGCCGCGCGGTCGCCATCCACGTTCAGCGCTTCGCTCTCATAGCTGATGGCCTGGGGCGCGACAACCGGCACGTAGCCCGCATCGAGCAACATCGCCAAGATGCTACCGTTGACCTTCTCGATCACGCCGCTGTACTCCCCGCGCAGGATCTTGCGCTTGCCGCCCTCACGGATTTGCAGAGAGGACTTGCGCCGTCCTTCGAGCAAGCGCCCATCGACGCCCGAGAGACCGAAGGCGTTCACACCCAGTTGCTGCAGCCGCTCCACCAGCAGCTTGTTGATCTTGCCGGCGGTGACCATCACGAAGATCTCCAGCGTCTCGCGGTCGGTATAGCGGCTGCTGTGGCCCGACACAGAGGTCACAAACTGCGGCGGGTGCCCCAACTTCTCCGAGATCACGTTGGTCTCGTGCGATCCCCCGTGCACAAGCACTACTTCCTGCCCCTGCTTCACCAACGCCGCGACATCCTGGCAGACCGACTCCGTGTCAACCCCCTCGCCGCCTCCTACCTTGATGACGATCATGTCTCGCCTCCGTATCAGTTCGAAGTCACAGGTCCGCAGCCAAGGTCACCGGACAGTGCCTGCACGGCTTCCAGGGAGCAACTGCAGACCCGCATCCAGGCTTGTGACCTGCGACCGGTTTCTAGATCGGGTGCAGCCCGGGGAACTCCAGACCCGCGCGCTCATCCCAGCCGTACATCACGTTCATCGACTGCACGGCGCTCCCCGCCGCGCCCTTCATCAGGTTGTCGATTGCCGAGACCACCACCAGGCGTCCCCCTTCCGGGTCGGCCACGAAGCCAACATCGCAGTGGTTCGATCCCGACAGCAGCTTGGGCTCCGGGAAGCGGTGGATACCGCGCTTGGACCGCACGAGTCGCACGAACGGCTCATTGCCGTAGTCATCCCGGTAGAAGCGCCACGCCTCACGCTCGTCAAGCGGCTCCTTGAGCAGACAATGGCACGTCGCCAGTGCTCCACGCACGATTCCGACCGACGTCACGGTGAAGTGCAGCCCCACGTGCGTCGGGTCGAGGTTGAGCTCCTGGATGATCTCAGCGATGTGCCGGTGCCCGAAGGCTGAGTAGGTGCGGACCACGTTGTCACGCTCGGGATGGTGCGACGCCGGGCTGGGATGGTGCCCACCCTCCGACGACCCGACCTTCACCTCGACCACGGTCTCCCGAATCAGGCCGCGCCGGTAGAGCGGTGACAGCGCCAGGATCGTAACCGTGGCGTTGCAGCCAACGCCACTGACGTACTTCGCGCCGGCCATTTCGTCGCGGTGGAGTTCCGGCAGGCCATAGACGAAGCGCTCCAACCACTCCGGGTGCGGGTGGCGGTGCTCGTACCAGCGTGTGTAGTCAGCCGGGTTCCTCAGACGAAAGTCGCCGGAAAGGTCGATGATGCGGTCAGCCATTCCGGCGAACTTGTCGATCTGATCCCAGGCCATGCCGTGCGGCAGCGCCAGGAAGAGCAGGTCGCAGGGCTGTAGTTCAGATAATGGTGCGAACTGAAGGGCGGTGTAGCCCCGCAGATTGGGGTGCACGAAGTAGGCAAACTGTCCCGCGTAGGTCTCCGACGTGATTTGTGTCACCTCGACCTCGGGGTGGAATAGCAGCAGGCGCAGCAGCTCGCCCCCCGCGTAGCCCGAAGCGCCGACAATAGCAGCTTTGATCATTTCCCTCTCCTCCTATCCCGTGGTCGCGTGTCTAGATCACGGCGCCGGCTTCAGCAACCTGGAGCAGGTAGTCCACAATGCGCCCGGCGATATCGACATCCGTCGCCTCGCGGGCCCCGTGAAACTCCGGTGTGTGATTGACCTCGTTCACGAGCAGCTTCCCCGCGGCATCCTCGAGCAGGTCCACGGCGACAATGCCCCCGCCGACAGCCTGGGCCGCTGCCACCGCGAAGTGTGCAAGCTCCTCGGTGACCGGGCAAGGCGCAGGCTCGCCTCCCAGCGCGGTGTTGGTGATCCAGTGCGCCGAATGGCGGTAGATAGCGTAGACGACCTCTCCGCCGGCAACCATCACACGGATATCGCGCCCCGGCTTGTCGACGTATTCCTGGATGTAGGCGACGCCATGGAGATATCCGCCGAGCGTGGTTTTGTGCTCCAACAACGCCTCCGCCGCATCGCGGTCATTGACGCGGGCCAGGAGGCGCCCCCACGATCCGAACAGCGGCTTCAGCACCACCGGATAACCCAGCGCCTCAATCGCCGCCAATCCCGACTCCGGAGTGAAGGCCACTGCCGTACGCGGGATAGGCAAGCCTGCTTCCTGGAGCGCCACGCTTGTCAGCAGCTTGTCGCCGCAGACGGAGATCGTCCGATGCGGGCTCACGACCGGAATGCTCAGCGCCTCCAGCCAGCGCGAGATGTAGTAGGCGTTCGTGTGGCTCAGGCACCGTACCAGAACCGCGTCGTACGCGCCAGGTAGTGCGCCGTCGAGTTCAAACGAAAGCTCGCGGGGATCGAGCCGATCGTAGGTCACGCCCCGTTCATCGAGGGCGGCGGTGATCAATTTCTCCTCAACCCGCTTGCGCGAATAGACGATGCCGATCTTCATTGGCTGGGCCTCCCCATCGACCGTGATAGCTACTCGCCCCAGTCCTCTTCGACCTCGGGAGCCGTCTCCAGGACGATCGGATCGATCGAGACGACCTCCAGCTCAACGCCACAATCGGGACACACGACGATCTCACTCTCCTCGACATCCGGTCCCAGGGTGATTTCAGCCTCGCACTCAGGGCACAATACGGTTTCCATAGCTCACCTCCTCTTGATGATTGATCTTCGCCACATTGGATAACAGCCCTATGGTACACAAAAAGCCAGCCCCTGACTGGGGCTGGCTTTATCTTGCGTAAAAGCTCTGGTCTACCTATGCGCGAAGGCGCCGACCCAGCAGGCTGGTTCAGTCATCGCTCGCGCTCGTCGCTTCAGATCGGTCTTTGTCATGTGGCTTTCGCACTTCTCAAACTAGTCTGGAAGATACCACAAGTCTAGGATTTTGTCAACCTCAGTTCGCAA